>CAJBBX010000092.1 GCA_903951425.1 uncultured Chthonomonas sp. | reverse complement strand
TGGCCGCCGCCGCCGCCAGCGCGACCGCCGTGAGCGCCGTCGCGGCCACGGAAGCCCGGTTGCCGGCGCGCCGCTCGGCGTCCGCAGCAACGGCCAGCCTGGCCACCGGCGTCAGGATCGCGGCGAACAGGCCGGCGTACAGCAGCGCTGTGGCGTGGCGCCACGAGCCCGCAGCCAGGCCGCAAGCCAGCAGCGTCGCCGTGATGGCTACTCCCGTCCGTAGCGCCGCCGCCGTGCGGCCGCTCGTGTCATGCAATTCCATGGCTTCAGGTTACCCAACGCCGCGCCGCCGCCGTCCTTGCCTCGCCGTCACGGTGCTATCATCTAGCCGGAGCAAACCATGAGCGCGCCGCAGCCCGAACCCTCGTCCGCCCCCCAGGCGGGCACGCCGCCGACCGGGGTCGTCACCTTCCTCTTCACCGACATCGTCGGATCGACCGACATGTGGGAGAGGCATGGCGACGCCTTTCTGCCCGTGCTGCAGACGCACGACGCCGTGCTGCGCTCGACCGTGGCCAAGCATAGCGGCTATGTGGTGAAGACCGAAGGCGATTCCTTCAAGGTGGCCTTTGCCAACGCCGCCGATGCCATCAACTGCGCCGTAGAGGCCCAGGCCGCCCTGCAGCGCTACCCGTGGCCCGACGACATCGGCGCCGTCGAGGTGCGCATGGGCATCCATTCGGGGCATCCTTTCCACCAGACCGGCGACTACTTCGGCCCCACGGTGAACCGCGCGTCGCGCATCGCCGGAGCCGCCCACGGCGGGCAGATCCTGGTCTCCGAGGACGCCGCCGCCATGGCCGAGGCGGGCCTGGACGCCCACGCTGTCTTCGCCGACATGGGCCACCACCGCCTGAAGGACCTGGGTTTCGCCGTGCGGCTCTTCAGCGTGAGCCACCCGGACCTTGACGCCCGCAGCCACCTGCCGCCGCGCACCCTGAACGGGCGGCCCAACAACCTGCCCGTACAGCGCACCACCTTCGTGGGGCGTGAGCGCGAAGTGGCGCAACTCGCCCGGATGCTCGGCGAGGCCGGCGGGCGCCTCACCGCCGTCACGGGACCCGAGGGCGTCGGCAAGACGCGGCTCATCCTGCAGGCCGCCGCCGAGCGCATCGACTGGTTCCCCGACGGCGTCTGGCTCGTGCGCCTCAGCGACCTGCCCGATGCCGAGGCGGCCGCCCGCGCCGTGGCGGCGGAGGTCGGCATCGACCTGTCGGGCCATCCCACGGCGGTGGACGCCGTGCGCGAGCATCTGGCCCGGCGGGAGTGCCTGCTGATCCTGGACGACTGCGGCAACGCGCCCGAAGCCGGCCGCCTGCTACGGGAGCTGCTCTCAGGCGCCCCGTCGCTCCGCTGCGTAGTCACGTCACGTCGCTCGCTGGATGTCTCCGAGGCCGCCGAGGTCGAGGTGCCGCCCCTTTCGCTGCCCGAGGAGAGCCCCACGGCTCGCGAGGTGATGGAGAGCGAGGCCGGCCGCCTCTTCGTGGAGCGCGTCTCCGAGGTCCGCCCGGACTTCCGCCTCACCGAGCAGCGCGCCAAGCCCACCGGACGCCTCACGCGCCTGCTGGGCGGCCTGCCCGGCGCGCTGGAGAAGGCGGCAGAGATGTTCCGAGGTCCCGATGGCCAGGCGGGCGTGGGTCTCGCCGACCTGGGCAGGGAGGTGGCCCAGGCCGCCGAGATGCTCACCCGCGCCACGGTCAGCAAGAGCCAGGAGCTGGTGGACCGCCTCAACACGTCGCCCACCATGGCCTCGTTCCTCCAGAACCTCAGCGCCGCCCTGACAGACGCCCACGCGCTGGAGGAAGCCGAGGAGGCCTGCCGGCAGGCCATGGAGATGCACCGGGCCAACGGCAACCCGGTGGGCGTGGCGACCTCCATGCGCCGCCTGGGCCTCATCGCCATGGCGCGGAAGCAGTTCGAGCGCGCCGAGGCGCTGCTGGCGGCGGCACGGGACTCGCTGCAGGCTCTGGGTTCGCCCGAGGCGCTGGAGGTCGAGGCCGAGATCGCCGCGGTCCGCCGGGCGGCGGCGCGCCGGGCCGGACTGGAACCCGCCGTGCAAGGCGTCGCGCCGGACGCGGCGTAGCAGGCGTAAGCCGGACAAACCTTAACACTTCGGAGGCAATGATGCTGCTATACGATGTGATACGCAAAGGGGCTGAGGAGTATCCTCAGGATACTGCGATTCTTTTCCGCGATCAGGCCATCACCTACGGCGAACTGGCCCGCCGCGTGCAGTGCGCCGCACGGGGCATGATGGCCCGGGGCATCGGCAAGGGCGACCGTGTCGCCATCCTCCTGCCGAACTGCCCCGAGTTCACCGTAGCCTACTACGCGGCGACGGCCATCGGCGCCATCGCGGTGCCCGCCAACCCGCTGCTCAAGGCGCCCGAACTTGTGCATATCTGGGGCGATGCCGGCGCCCGCATGGCCATCACATTCCCGCACTGCCTGTCCGTCTCCGTTGAGGCCCGCAAGGGCCTGCCCGAGCTCGCGACGCTGGTCGTCACCGATTCCGCCGATGGCGCCGACCTGACGTTCGCCGGGCTGGAGGGCCTCGGATTGCCGGAGCCGCTGCCGACCGATGGCTGCGCCGAGACCGACCCGGCCGTCTTCATCTACACCTCCGGCACCACAGGCAAGCCCAAGGGCGCCGTGCTGTCGCACAAGAACCTCATCTCGAATTGCCGCCAGTTCCTGCAGGTCCTCTTCTTCGAGCGGACCGACAACCTGCTCTGTGTGCTGCCGCTCTTCCACTCGTTCGCCGGTACGGTCTGCCAGAACGCCGCGCTCCTCTCCGGCTGCCGCTTCACCATCGTGGAGCTCTTCCAGCCCGCGCGGATCATGGACGCCGTGGCGCAGCACAGGGTGACCCTCTTCCCCGGCGTGCCCGCCATGTACGCCGCGCTCACGCAGTATGCCTCCGACCGCGCCGAGGACTTCCGCACGGTCCGCTACTGCATCTCCGGCGGCGCGCCCATGCCGGTGGCGGTCATGCGCCTCTTCGAGGAGCGCTTTGACGTCGTGGTGCTGGAGGGCGACGGACCCACGGAGTGCAGCCCCGCCACCGCCGTCAACCCGCCCGAGGGCCCGCGCAAGCCGGGCACCATCGGCCCGGCGATCCCCGGCGTGGAGATGCGCATCTTTGACGACAACGATCAGGAGGTCCCGCGAGGCGTCGTAGGCGAGATCGTGGTGCGCGGCGACAACATCATGCTGGGCTACCACAACCAACCCGAAGCCACCGCCGAGGCCATGACCAGCGGGTGGTACCACACCGGCGACCTGGGCACCATGGATGAGGACGGCTACTTCACCATCGTCGACCGCAAGAAGGACATGCTGCTCGTGGGCGGGATCAACGTCTATCCGCGCGAGGTGGAGGAGGTGCTCTACGCCAACCCCGCCATCGCCGACGCCGCCGTCATCGGCACGCCCGACCCCCTGCGCGGCGACCTGGTGACCGCCGTGGTGGTCCTCAAGCCCGAGGCCGTCCTCTCCGAGCGCGAGATCGTCGGCTGGTGCCGGTCGCAGCTGGCCAACTACAAGGTGCCCCGCAAGGTCATCATCCGCGACCAGCTTCCCCGGAGCGACACGGGCAAGGTCCTCAAGCGGCTCCTGCGCAAGGAGCTGGAACTGGGCCGCGAAGCATGACGCGCCGCGTGGCCGACAAGCGGACCGGCTCCATCACCGTCATCACCGGCAGCATGTTTGCCGGCAAGACGGAGGAGTTGATACGGCTCGTGCGTCGCGCCATGCATGCCCGCAGGCGCGTGCAGGTCTTCAAGTCGGCGCTGGAGACCCGTGCGGAGACGGAGCTGATTCGCACCCACGACGGCATCGTCTTCAGTGCCGCGGCCGTTCGCGATACCGCCGAGATGGATGATCTCGTCGAGCCGGACACCGACCTGGTGGCCATCGAGGAGGTGCAGTTCTTCGACGAGCCGGTGGTGGACCTCTGCTGCCGGCTGGCCGATCGGGGCGTCACCGTCATCGCGGCAGGGCTGGATCAGGACTTCCGGGGCATGCCTTTCGGGTTTATGCCCCGGCTTCTGGCCCTGGCCGAGGATGTCTACAAGCTTCACGCCATCTGCAAGAAGTGCGGAGCCGACGCCAGCCGCACCCAGCGGCTCATCGACGGCCGGCCCGCCTCGTACCACGACCCCATCATCCTCATCGGCGCCGAGGAGAGCTACGAGGCCCGCTGCCGCGCGTGCCACGAGGTGACGAACCGGCCCGGCGCCCCGGCCGCGAAGCCGCGCAGGCCGAGGGGAGCCGCCAAGCCTCCTACTCCGCCACCGCAGATGGGTAGCCTCTTCGAGTAGCCGAGGCGCGCGGGGCAGGAGTCGCGGGGTCCCGAGCCGTACTTAGCGTGCGCGCACGTCCGCCACCAAGGGAGCCCCGCCATGAGTTTGAGAGCCGTCAAGCACGCCGAGATCCTGATCCAGCCGCTCGTAACCGGTCCCACTGCCGGCTGGGAGGGGCATCACGCCACCAATCCCTGCTGTATGCGCCTGAGCCTCGACCCTCGGGTCTTCCTGGGCTATAGGGCCGGCGGCACGGCCGACTACTTCCGCGTCGATGTCCACGACGTCTGGGCGAGCCACCTGGGCCTGGCGGTACTGGACGCCCGTGGCGAGCAGGTCACGCACCGCCTGCCGCTACCCATCTTCGCCATCGAGCGGTCCGTCTGGCTCCCGCAGGACAAAGAGGAGTTCGATGCGCACCAGCAGGGGCCGCACCGCGACCAGATCCTCGTGCTGCACGACTTCCGCTTCTGGGAGGACGGCCCGTGGCTTTACATGATTTATCACGAGGGCTCCGTCACCCAGGTCTTCGACTGCATCGTGCGGATGCCCGCCGCCGACTTCTTGGCCCGCGTGGACCGCAGCATCGAGCTGACCGCGTCGCCGGTCGAGGAGATCATGGATGAGTGGCGTGCGCTTTGGTGGGCGCCGGGCGTCTGGGAGCCCGCGGGCGTGGGCGGCACGAACCGCATCTACTCCTCGTGGGCGAACAAGAACGATATCGTCTTCATCCGCCTCACCGACGGGTCATTGCGCATGTTCCACCGTCCGGTGCCCGATGTGGCGATCGTGGACACCAGGGGCCGGACTCACTGCCCCTCCAGCGAGGCCGGGATCGCCGACTTCGGCGTCGTGCAGAGCAGCATCCGGCCGGGCCGCTTCGACAACTCGCATATCGGCTGCAACGGTACGCCCATCCGCGCCGGCGTGGGTTCGCAACCGCTCTTCGTGGATGTCGTCCACGGGGTCCACAACCGCACCCTGTGCGATGAGGACGGAAGCGGCTGGCGGCTCTTCTACCTGCCCTACCTGCGCCTGGTGGATGCCGACACGGGCGAGTGCCTCTACTGGTCGTCCGAGCCGTTGCTTATGGCCGACGAGACCTGGCGCGAGTTCGTGGAGGAGGGCGAGTGGGTCCGCGACCTGGCGCATCTGGACGGCGTCATGTTCGCCGGCGGCCAGGTGGAGGCGGAGGCCGGCAAGATCGGCCCCGATGACCTCTTCCACTTCTACACCGGCGTGGGCGACACCGCCGTGGCACGCGCCTCGTTCCGCCTCCGCGATGTCGTGCCGCCACACGTGCTGGCCGACATCGAGGCTCGGCGCGCCCGGCGGCCTATCCGGCTGGAGTGTGAGCCCTGCTCGACGGTGGCCCTGCCCGAGCCGCTGTGCGGCTGGGAGTGGGCAATCGAGGGCGATGGTCCCGCACGGCAACTGGCCGTCGTGAGGCGGTTGGGCGAACGGGAGATCCGGCGGCCCGTCACCGGGCGCCCTGGCTTCTTCGATGCCGACGGCATCTTCTACGACGGTCAGGCGCCTGAGCGTGTAGAGGGCCTCGGCTGGCTGCTACCCTTCCGGGGTGTGCGCTGGGAGAACGGCCCCGCCGGGCCCATCACGGTCGCTTCCCTTGGCGTCATGGCGCTGGACCTGGAGTGCCCCGAGCGCATCCTTTACCGCTCCGACGAGCCGATCGGCGCCACTACGCAGACGGCCGGCTGGTCGGCGGGCACGGCTCCCGAGCCCCCTGCGGGTCCGCTGTCGGAGTGTGTGCCGGCGCAAGTGCGAGACGAGGTGCGGCGCATCCTTGAGCGGCGCCCCATGGGGCAGGACATGGCCCGCCATCTCCGCATCGAGAGCGGCCTCGAAGATGCTCCTTAGCTGCCTGGCCGCGCTGGCAACGCTGGCCGCAGCCGCGGTCGGCGCTCCAGATCCCGCCGCTGTCGTGGCCAACGGGACCTACCGCCTGCGGCCCGGCGACGGGTGTATCCGCGTGGAGTTCGACCCCACGGGCAAGGGGCGCTACCTGCCGCGCGGCGCCGTCTTGCGGCCCTTCCGCCAATCAGTTCCCGCCGACGTGCGGGTGGAGGGCGGCGCATTGCGCATCACCGGCGGGCGCGCCTTTGTGCCCAACGTGGCGCGCGGCGGCTACGGCGGGCCCTTCGACCACGGCGAGGACCTGCCGCCCACGGGCACGCTGGGCCAGAGCTTCACGGTCCCGGCGGGCGGCCCCTGGCTCTCCGATGTCTGGGCGCTCCTCACCTGCAGCGGCGTGGCAGACTCGGCGGTCACCATGACGGTCCGCCGCGACGGCCCCGCGGGTCCAGTGGTGGCCACTCGACGCGTGCGGCCGTTGCCCAACGACACCGAAGTCCACCTGCCGCTGACGGAACCGGCCGAACCGGGCGTCTTCTACCTGGAGATCGGCGCAAAGCATGGCGGCGCCTACTGGTGGGGCTGCAACACGGATCAGCTCGCCGGCGGCCAGGCCTACGTCAACGGTGTGGCCCAGCCAGGCAGGGACTGGCGGCTCGGCTTCGCCATGGCGCAGGTGACCGTCTCCGATTGGACCGTCCGGCCCGAAGGGCGCAGGCTCGTGGTGACCATCGGGTCGCCGCCTGCGGCATCGGCCTCTGCCGCCCCGGCCCTGGCCCTGGAGTTCCCGTGGCGCCGAGACGGCTACGACACCTCGAACCCGGCGACCACGCCGTTCCGATCCATTGTCACCGACACGGGCTACTGGCTGCCGGTCCACGCATTCAAGCGGCTGGAGGCAGACTGGTCGCTGGAGCCCGCCTGCGCCGAGGCCCGCCTGCAGGGCGCCAACGGTTGCGACCTGACGCTGACCCACGGGCGCGGCGCCCTCCAGCCGCGCATGGACGCCGATCGGCTCAGCCTCCTGCTCGGCTCGGGTGGCAGCCTGGAGGCCAGGCCGTCGGGCGCCGCCCTACCGCTCCACTTCCCGCGCTTCTTCACGTCGAACCCCTCCCGCGACGCGTTGCTGAACGAGTTCCTGCTCACCTACCTGACCAGCCATACCTCGTGCCCCTCCACTTATGAGTTCGATACACTGAAGCTGGCTTGGGTGGGCGGCCCCATCCACGACTCGCTGGAGCGCGTGCTGCTCCACTACACCTTCCGCATCGACCCGGACGGCTTCATCTGGAGCCGCGGCGACTCCCGTGGGTGGGACGGAGGCGACTGCGCTACCTTCGACAGCCGCCACTACGACGGCAACACGCAGTGGATCCTGGCCTGCCACCGCTGGTACTGCTGGACCGGCGACCGCGCCTTCCTGGCCAACTGTCTGCCCACGGTGCGCAAGGCCACGGGCTACCTGCTCAACGCCCTGCACGGCGACACGGGCCTCCTCACCATCGACAGCAAGCAGCACGCCGGTGTCGAGATCGGCGGCATCGTCCCCTGGCCCAGCGACTACTGGGACTGCATCCCGGCGGGGCACCGGGTGGCCTACATCAATGCCTTCTACGCGCCGACGCTGCGGGCCGCTGCCGACCTGGAGCGGGCCGCCGGCGACCCCGTCCGTGCCCCCGAACTGGTGCGGCTGGCCGACCGCGCCCGGGAGCAGTTCAACTCCGCCTTCTGGGACGACAAGGCCGGGCGCTATATCGGTTGGATCGACGCCAAGGGCGGCAAGCACGACCCGGGGATGACGCACGTGAACCTCATCGCCGCCGCCCACGGACTGGCCACGAAGCCGCAGGTCCAGCGCATGATGCGGTGGATGACGCTGGAGCCTACCGCAAGCGGCAGGCCAGACACCTTCACCCGCTGGATCTTTGCCCCGCGCTCCAACACGAGCCACTGCGCCGAGCAGTACAACCGGTACAAGTACGAGGAGTGGTGCGAGGACGGCGGCGCCATCCTCTGGACGGCCTACTACGAGATCATGGCGAGGGTGCTCTGGCCCGGCGCCGACGACGCCTGGGCCCGCTTCGGCAAGATCCTGGGCCGCTTCGCCGAGCCCGACCATCTCGTGGGCGGCAATCCGCTCTACCGAGGCGAGATCAACAACCATGGCGGCCCTCCCGGCTCCGTGGGCGTCTGGGGCGAGTTCCCCGAGAGCGGTATCACGCCGGTAGCCTTCCTCTACGCCTTCGTCGGCATCGACGCCGACCTGCGCGGCCTCCGTGTGCGGCCGCGGCTGCCAAGGGGCCTGCAGTTCGCAGGAGTCGACGGCCTGGTCTTCCGCGGCCGCAGGCTCAAGGTCACCGCCTACCGCGACAAGGTGGTCGTGGAGTGGCAGCGAGGCCGGCTGGTACGCAAGCTGAAGCCCGGCGGCGAGGCGCTGATCACGGCGGCGGAGGTTGGACGGCCATGACATCACGAGAACGCGTCCTGCGCGCACTGAGCTTCCAGACTCCCGACAGGCTACCCCGCGACCTGGGCGCCATGCGCTCCACGGGCATCAGCGCCTTCGCCTACCCGAAGCTGGTGGCGGCGCTGGGCCTGCCCTATCGGCGTCCGAGGGTGCATGACACGCACCAGATGTTGGCCCTGCCCGACCTGGACGTGCTGGATGCCCTGGGCTGCGACGTGGTGACCATCGATGGCGGCGTCACCAACGCCTTTGAGGAGCCCGAGAAGTGGCACGACACCGACTTCGGTGGCCGCCTCCCGGCCCGGGTGCAGCATCCGGAGACCTTCTCCACCGACGCCGACGGCACGGTCTGGCAGCGGCAGTGGAACATCCAGATGCCCGCATCCTCCTTCGTCTTCAACTCGGAGCACAATGGCCAGCCCGTGCTGGGTATGGACCAGCCCCTGCCACTGCTGGACCTCAAGCAGTACAAGCGCGACCTGGAGGCCTGGGCGCTGACCGACGAACAGGTTCAGGTGGCCGTCGATCTCTGCCGCCGTGCGCGCGAGACGACGGACCGGGCCCTCTTCTACGCCGACCATCTCAACGCCCGCATCGCCATCACGGCGCACGGCGGCCTGGGCGTCTTCCCGGTCGTCTGCCTCCTGGAACCCGACTACGTCCACGAACTGCACGGCATCACCATCGAGCACATGGCTGGCGAGGCCCGCAAGCTGGTCCCCGAGATCGCACCGTACGTCGACATCGCGCTCACCTGCGGCGATGACTGGGGCACCCAGAGCTCGCTCATCGCCTCGCCTGCCACCTTCCGCGAGCTGTTCCTGCCCTACTACCGCCGCCACAACGCCGAGGTCCACCGCCTTGCTCCCGGCCTCAAGACCTTCCTCCACTCCTGCGGCGCGATCTACGGCCTGCTGGAGATGCTGGTGGAGAGCGGCTTCGACATCATCAACCCAGCCCAGTGGCCGGCGGGCGGGCACGGCTATGAGGCCTGGAAGGAGAAGGTCCGGGGCCGCGCGTCGTTCTGGGGAGGCGGCGTAGACACGCAGCATACGCTCCCATCCGGGACCGTCGAGGAGGTCGAGCAAGAAGTCCGGCAGGTTTGCGCCTGTCTGGGCGGCGACGGCGGGTACGTCTTCAACAACATCCACAACCTGCTGGCCGAAGTGGCGCCGGAGAAGGTAATCGCGATGTACAGGACGGCAGGCGAGCCATGCTGATCCGTCGCGCGGCGGCGTTCGCCTGGCTGGCCGTTGTTGCGGCAGCCACAGCGGCGGGCGTAGCCTCGGCCGCGGACATCCGGGCCGACTACCGCCTGCCCAAGCGGACCGTGACGCGGAAGATGCTCGGCCTCGGCCCGCGCGAGGTCTGGCTCGTCCCCTTCTCGTCGGTGTCATCGTACGCGCCGACGGGCCACCGGTTCGACGAATACGTGCTGAAGCTCGCCGCCGCGGGGCTGGTCAACCGCGACGGGCCGCTCCTGTGGCTCGATATGGTCGACTTCATGGGAGGGCCGGAGAGCAACCTGTCGGCTGAGCTCGAATGGCGGAGCTACTACTCTAAGACGCGGGGGCTGGCCTTTACGCGGCTGACCGGCGGGACCGATGCGCTACTGCGCCGGGTGGCGCCCGCACTGAACGGACTGGTGGTCTACGACTGGGATTGCGGAGCGATGCCGTCGGACAACATCGTGCTGGCGCTGAACCTGGCCAGCCTCAACCGGTGCCTGCCCATCAGCCGCAGGCTCTACGAGGAGCACCGGGAGGCGCTAGGCGGCCTATCTGTGGTGGCGCGGGTCGAGCGGCTGGGCTGGGACCGGCGGCGCATCTACGACTGGCTCCTGCGCGAGGCCTACCCGCGCATGGACCGGACGGCCGCCCACAGCCTCTGCGCCGGCTTTGCTGACCTGCGCCAGCGCGACGACTGGAGCTTCATGCACGGACTGGACTACGCCTTCTACCGGCGCTGCCCTATCTTCAACCTCTCGCCGATCCGGGCGCCGACACGCTATAGCGAGTCGGTCATCGACGGCGACGCCGAGATGGCCGGCATCCTCGACCGCGTTCTCGGCTGCCTGACCACAACGCCGGCGCCTATCTTCGGTTGGGCAGAGCCCGAGCCGGTCTATGTGGAGCGCGTCTCGGCGGCCGGCCACTACGTGAACTGCACGGCTGCCGCCTGCGACCTCTCCTTCCATGCCGCCATGAAGCCGCTCAAGCGTCCGCCCTACACGCAGCCCGGCAAGCCGACCGTCCAGCGGCCCGAGCGCAAGGTGTACCTGGCCTTCGTGGCCAACGAGGGCGACGCCATCAAGTCGCAGACCCTCATGTACAATCGCGCCTGGGCCTACCATCCGGGGCGGGGGAAGGTCGCCATCAACTGGGCGGTGAACCCGGCCAGCGTGGCGCTCTGGCCCGCCGTCTTCGAGTACTTCCAGTCCACGCGGACGCCACTCGATACCTTCGTGGGCGCCCCCAACGGCGGAGGGTACCTGAGCCCATCGGCCAACCCGAATCTCGACGCCTTCCTGCGCCACACGGCCCGGGCGATGCCGGCCATGGGCATCCGCGAGGTGGGGCTCTGGTACCCCACGCGCTCGGCGCTTGACGACTACGCCCGGCTGCTGCCCAACCTGCGGGGCATGGACATCACCCCGCATGAGGCGCGGCCCGGCGGCGAGTTGTTCGCCGTAGGTAGCCGGCGCGTGCCCGTGGTGCGCTACTCCATCGCGCTCTGGTACTGGCAGACGCGCCCCGGCCTGCAGAAGGAGTACCGCATCGACGTGCCCCGGTTCGTCGAACACCTCGAGGGCCTCTACCGCGCCGGGCCGCTACCGGCCTTCGCCAATGTCTACGGGGTCGAGGCCAACCTGGTGGGCGAGATCGCCAGGCTGGCCGCCGCGCTGGACCCGTCCCGGTTCGAGATCGTCGACTGCGGCACCTTCTTCCACCTCGCCGGCCAGGTGGCGCAATCTGCCGGGCCGCCGCCGGCGCCTCGGCCCGCGCCGCTCGCCTGGTCGCCGGGGCTGATGCTCGATGCCGGGCGGTGGAGCGAGCGGCTGAACGAGGCTCGGGTCGAGCGCACGTCCGCGGGGCTCCGCGTGGCCGTCGCTCCGGGGAAGACCTGGGCCGTTGCGGCGCTGCCGGCCGTCTTCGTGCCGCCGGGCGCTACGCGGGTTCGCGTGCCGATCCGGTCGCTCTCCGGGACGGGCGTGGAGTGGATCTTCAAGCTCTACGGCGACCTGGACGGCTTCGGCTTGAACGACAACTGGTTCTTCGGCGGAGCTGCGTCGCCTACGGTCGCTGAGGTCCCGCTGGACCGTCGCGTCCGCGCCAGGCCGGGACAGCCCTGGATGCTACAGCTCGGCGTGACTGGCCCGGCAGGCAGCGCGGCGGTCTTCGGCGATATCGAGTTCCTGGCAGACCCAACGGAGGTGAAGCGATGAGGACCTGGTCGGCAATGATGACGGCGGCGCTGGCGGCCTGCCTGGGCGGCGCGGCGGTGGCCCAGCCCGGCGACGTCCGTTTGACGGCCTCCGGCGCACGCACCTTCACCATCGATACCGGCGAGTACCGGCTTGAGTACGGCCCCGAGGCTGGGCGCAAGCTGGGCGCGGGCATCAGCATCACGCGGCGCTCGATGCCCGACGCGGCCATCTTCACGCGCATGGCCCACGGCCCCAGTTTCAACGTCACGGACTACGGCACCTTCATCGGCTACGAGCACAAGACGCCGAAGAAGGACTTCAGCACCTTCCGCTCGCTTGACTGCAAGGAGACGCCCGACGCCGTGGTGGCGGTCATTCGGTCGCGCCGCACCTGGGCAGACTTTGAGGGGACGCTCCTGGCCTACAAGGCGACGCCCGGCCTCGTGCGCTGGACCGTAAAGGTCACTGCGCGGCAGGACAAGGCCGTCTACGAGCCGCCGCTGCCCGACTGCGAGTTCCGCGTGAAGGGCGGCTGGGGCGGGCACCAGGTGGTGCGGCATATGTCGCAGCGCGGCCCGGCTTCGGGCATCGCCTACTTCCGCGACCTGGAGATGGCCACCGAGGCGCTCTACTTTGAGGAGTTCACGTCGCTCAGCCGGCTCTACGAGCTGACCGGCGCGGCCAACCCGTGGCTGGGCTACACCGACGGCGAGCAGCGGGGCGCTGTGCGCATGGGCCCGGCCGTCAGCGAGTTCCAGCCCGCCGAGGTGGGCGGCAAGCAGCAACCGCCGGCTCCCTACGCCGAGAAGGTCGAGGTCCACGAGCGCTTCGGCTACCTGCGGCCCGAGGGCTTCCGCATCCCGAAGGGCGAGCGGCTGACCATCGCTGACACCTACCTCGCGCTCCGGCCTGCCCTGCCCGACGACAACGTGGCCGTCTGCAAGGCCTTCGTCGAGATGCTCGCGCCCATCTACCGCAGGCTGGCCAAGCCGCCGCTGGTGGCCGTCGACTGGGCGGGCCGGGTGGCCCCTCAACTCGTGAAAGACCTGCGGCGGCCTGAGAACACGCACACCACTAACGGCCTCTGGTGGCCCCGCGCCTACGTGGGCTATGAGCACAAGGACATCCAGCTCTGGACCGTATCGCAACTCCTGCTACCCCTCATAGAGTACTGCCGCAAGCACCCAGCGCAGAAGGAGGCCGCCTCTCTGCGCGACGACCTGGCCCGCTCGCTACCCGCCTTCTGGGACGAGAAGTGGCAGGGCTTCACCAACAACCTGCCGCCCACGCAGGACCTGCACTACACCGGCGTTTACCTGCTCAACCCGGTCTACATGGTGGCCGACATCGCCGCCGCGGGCAACGCCGACGCCCGGCGCATGCTTCTCGGCTACCGTCCCAAGCTGCTGGAGCTGGGCCGCAACTGCGGCTACGTCTTCGCCGACGTCTCCACCAGCGACCTCCGCACCCAGAAGGTGCTCTATCAGTTCGACACCACCTGCATGTACCTGCACATCATGATGCGTCTACACCAGCTGAGCGGCGGATCCGACGCCGAGGTCCTGGCCGCGGCTCGGGGCGCGGCCGACGCGCTGGCCAGGCGGCGCATGGACCTCTGCTGGGAGGTCAACCAGACCGCCATCGGCGCCCCTGCCTGCGCCTGGCTCGCCGAGGCCGCCGGTGAGGCCCGCTACCGCGACCTGGCCTACATCCCGCTGGCCAACACGCTCCGATGGGCGTGGCTCTGGCAGGGATACTACGGCATCGGCAAGAGCCTGACCACCTTCTGGGGCTTCAGCGGCACCCCCTCCAACCCGCACTCCTGCGAGTACGAGAGCCACCAGGTGCGCCGGTTCATGAAGGACTACGTCGCCCTGGGGTCCGCCCGGCTGGCCCCCGACGTCCGCCGCATGCTCGACGACTGCTGGCAGCGCGGCCCCACCCAGAGCTGGTTCGCCCTGCCGCCCACCATCGCGGCCGCCGGGGCCGGCAAGTACATGGCCCCGGCCGACGGCTCCGAGAGCGACTGCGGCCGCGTCGCGCCGGACCAGATGGTGCCGCTGGAGGACTTCCACGGCGGCTGGGGCACAGACATGGAGTGGTTCCAGGCCAACTCCAAGCTGGGGCAGATCGGCCAGGAGATCTACGGCGCCGGCGGGCCCTTCTGGTACGCCGTTTGGCAGGAAGAGCTGAACGCCGTCGCCGGCCGCCCGGCTCCCGCCAAGCCCGCGCCGGCTCCCGCGACATCCCCGAAGAGAGGCAAACGATGACCATGACCAACCTGCGCCGCCGTCGGCCCGACTACACCCAGTTCCTCAAGGTCCTGCGCCGCGAGGGGCGGCCCACGCACCTGCCCTTCTATGAGCACGGTTACAGCATGGGCTTCTTCAAGCAGCGCACCGGGCACGACTTCGCCGACGGCGGACTGGCCAACCCCGCGTTCTGGCCCAAGTACGTCGACTTCTGGCTCGACATGGGCTTCGACGTGGTGCCGCTGGAGGTGGGTCCTAACATGTGGCTCCCGCCGGCACACTCCACTTCAGGCTCCGTCAGCCGCGAGAGCGAGGCCCACGCCTGCATCCGCACTCTGGACGAGTTCGAGCGCTACCCTTGGCCCGAGGCCGACGGCTACATTGACTACCGCCACTTCGAGACCGTGGCCAAGCTGCTGCCCGACGGCGTCAAGATCGTGGGAGGCGTCGGCGGCGGCCCCTACGAGTGGGCCACTGTTCTAATGGGCGTTGTGGGGCTCTCGCTGGCCCTCTTCGACGACCCGGAGTTGGTGGGCCTCGTCTTCGGCAAACTCGGAGGCCTCTACCAGGCGGCGCACCGGCGCATCGCCTCCATGCCGGACGTCGTGGCCACGCGCCAGGGCGACGACCTGGGCTTCAAGACCGCCACCTTCCTCAAGCCCGCCGACCTGCGCCGCCACGTCTTCCCGATCTACAAGGCCATCGTCAACGAGGCGCACCAGCGCGGCAAGCCCTTCGTACTCCACTCCTGCGGCAACCTGGCCACGGTGTATGATGACCTGATCGAAGACTGCGGCATCGACGCCAAGCACTCCTTCGAGGAGGCCATCATGCCCGTTGAGGACTTCAAGCGGCAGTACGGCGCCCGCTGTACGCCCCTGGGCGGGCTCGACGTCGACCTCATCTGTCGCGGCGCCGAGGCCGAGATCCGCGCCGCCACCCGCTCCAAGATCGAGCAGTGCTATGCCGACGGCTATTGGGCTCTGGGCACCGGCAACTCGCTGACCGACTACATGCCCGTAGCGAACTACCTGACCATGCTGGACGAGGGGATGAAGGTGGCCGGCTAGGGCCCGGCCAAGGAGGCGACATGAGCGCGACGTATACGGGACGCGAGCGGGTCCTTCGGGCGGCTCGGCGGCAGGGGCCTTCGCCCTTCCCGCGCCATCTGCGTCCCTGCCCGGCGCTGGCGGAGCACTTCATGCGGACGTCCGGCCAGGACGACCTCGACGCGCTCTTCGGCCTCGACCTGAAGTGGCTGCCCGGCGGCCGCCCGGCGGAGTTCGACTTCGCCGCCGAGATCAGCCAGGCCGAGTTCGACCGCCTGTTCGACTTCGAAGGAGTGGCGCGGCAGGCCGACCTGGTCCGCGCCCAGGGCCTCGCCGCCGTCTCCTCCTACGAGTGCGGCACGTTCGAGCAGGCCCACGAGGTGCGCGGCTTGGAGGGCCTGCTGCTCGACCTGATGACCGATCCAGCCGAGACGCGGAGCTTCTTGGAGCGTATCGCCGTCAACAAGGCCCGTATCGCCGCGGGTTACGCCCGAGCCGGGGTCGACATCGTCTTCATCGGCGACGACATGGGCTCCCAGCGTTCACTGCTGGTGCGCGAGGAGGCATGGCACGCCTTCTTCCGTCCGCCGCTGGAGCGCATCGTCGGCGCGGTCCGCTCCGCGTCGCCGGGCGCGGCCATCGCATACCACAGCTGCGGCCACATCGAGCCGTTGGTCCCGCACCTCATCGACGTGGGCATCGATATCCTGGAGCCCATCCAGCCCGAGTGCAACGACGTGGCCTGCTTGGTGCGCCTCTACGGCGACCGGCTGGCCTTCTGGGGCGGCATCGGCGCCCAGAGCGATATGGCCCGCGGATCGGCCGACGACGTTCGGGCGGCGGTGCGCCGCCTCACGGGCCTCTTCGGCCCGGGCACGGGGCTCATCGTCGCGCCGGCACACACGGTGGAGCCCGACACCCCGCCGGAGAACCTGACCGCGTTCGTGCAGGCCGTGGACGAAGTGAACCGGGAGGCCGCCGCCCTATGATCGCCGCAAGCCGCTCCGCCTGGCCGCTCCTGCTCGTCGCGTGCGCCCTGCGCGCCGCCGCCTCGGAGCCGCCCATCGTCCCCCGACCCGCCCTGCTGGAGCCGCGCGCCGGGAGCTTCCGGCTGGGCGCCGACGTTCGCGTGCTGGTCGACCGGGGCTCGGCGGCGGCTCGCGGCGAGGCCGAGGGCGTGGCGCAGACGCTCCGAGCGGCCGGTCGGCCCCGGGCCTCTGTGAGGCTCGTCGGCGGCGGCTCGGCTCGGCCCGGCTCCGTGCTGCTCACCTCCCGGGGCGCGCTCGCCGACCTCGGGTCGGAGGGCTACTCCCTCGTGGCGGGCCCCGGCGGGGTGGTCATCCGTGCGCGGGGAGCGGCGGGCTTCTTCTACGCCGGGCAGACGCTGGGGCAGATGCTGGAGGGCGCGCCCGCGCAATCCGCGCTGCAGTCCGTGCGTATCGTCGACCGTCCCAGCTTCGGCTGGCGCGGCCTCATGGTCGACTGCAGCCGCACCTTCTGGCGCAGGGCCTACCTCGAGCGGACGATCGACCGGCTGGCGTGCTACAAGATGAACGTCCTCCACCTCCACCTGACGGACGACCAGGGCTGGCGCGTGGAGATCAAGAGCCACCCGAGGCTGACGCGGGCGGGCGCCCGGTTCGCGGAGAGGTTCCACGAGCCCGCCGAGCGTCAGGGCTACTACACGCAGGATGATATCCGGGCGCTGGTGCGCTACGCCGAGCGGCGGCACGTCACCCTCGTGCCCGAGCTGGAGATGCCTGGCCACTGCAATGCCGCGCTGGTGGCCTACCCCGACCTCTCCTGCACCGGCGGCAAGTACGAGGTCTACCCCTACTTCACCGGTCCCGGCATCCAGACCGATGTCTTCTGCCCCGGCAATGACCGCGCCTTCGCGGTGATGGAGGACGCGCTGGATGAGGTGATCCGCCTCTTCCCATCGAAGTTCATCCACATCGGCGGCGACGAGTGCCCCAAGGACCGCTGGAAGGCCTGCCTGCGCTGCCAGGCCCGCATGCGAACCGAGGGCCTGAAAAGCGAGGAGGAGCTGCAGAGCTACTTCGTCCGGCGCATCGGGCGCTTCATCGCCTCCCGCGGGCGGCGCATGATCGGCTGGGACGAGATACTGGAGGGCGGGCTGGCGCCCGGCGCGGCGGTGATGTCCTGGCGCGGCGTGGCCGGGGGCGTGGCGGCCGCGCGCATGGGCCACACGGTCGTCATGTCGCCCACCAGCCACTGCTACTTCGACTACGGCTACGACGCCATCTCCACCCGCACGGCCTACGCCTATGAGCCCGTGCCGAAGGAACTCACGCCGGCGCAGGGCAGGCTGGTTCTCGGCGCACAGGCCAACATGTGGACCCACATCGCCCGCACCGAGCCGGAGGTGGACCGCCAGCTCTATCCCCGGCTGCTGGCCCTGGCCGAAGCCACCTGGACGCCCCGCGCCCGCAAGGCCTGGCCCGACTTCAGCCGGCGGCTCGCGGTGCAGAAGCGCCGTCTGACCGCCCTGCGCGTGCCGTACCAGACCGTTGAGGGCGGCCCCTCCGAGTGGCCCGCCGCGAAGCCGCCGCTGCCCGCCGCGGTTAGCTCCAGCTCCGGCGTCTGGACGACCTACACCCCCGCCTTCGCCTTCGACGGCAATCTGGCCACCTACTACTGGAACGACCGTCCCATCCGCACCGGCGATACTGTCACCGTCACGCTCCAGCAACCCACGCGGCTGCGCCTCGCCGAGGTCCATACCGGCCGCCCCGGCGTGGAGATCGCGCGGATGCACCACGGCGTGCTGGAGGTCTCCGAAGACGGCCAGACCTTCGATACCGTGGCGACCATCGCCGACGACGGAGTGGCCCGCGCCGCGCTGCAGGGCCGTCCAATCCGCGCGGTCCGCATCCGCGCCACCGCCGACCAGGGCACAAACTGGCTCATGGTAAGGGACTTCGTGCTGAAGGCTGAGTGAGGAGGACTGCGGCGGAGCTGGACGGATACCCCATCGGTGACCAGCGGCAGGACAATCGGGGCTGCGCGACGAAATAGGCATGTAGCCACCGACAACGGTTCCGGAATATGATGCTCATCGGCAGTCCGCTGCCCCGAACTTCGGCGTTCATGACAAGGGGAATACGACCATGGATTTCATCGACAAGATACGCGCTCTGAACGCCACTGCGCAGCGGCAGCTGCCGAACCTCCAGACAGAGGAAGCCACCAAGCATGCGCTCGTTCTGCCGTTCCTGGCGGCCCTTGGCTACGATGTCTTTGACCCGACCGAGGTCGTGCCCGAGTTCACCACTGATGTCGGCACGAAGAAGGGCGAGAAAGTCGACTACGCCATCTTCCGTGATGGGACGCCGGCCATTCTCATTGAATGCAAGTGGTCTGGGGCAGACCTGGACACTGAGCACGCCTCGCAGCTGTTCCGGTACTTCACCGTCACCAAGGCGCGATTCGCGATCCTGACCAACGGCCTCCTCTACCGGTTCTTCACCGACCTGGACGAGACCAACAAGATGGACCAGAAGCCGTTCCTCGAGTTCAACCTGCTTGACATCCGCGAACCCCTCGTCGACGAGCTCCGGAAGTTCACCAAGTCGACCTTCGACCTGGACACGATCCTCGCGACGGCCAGCGAGCTTAAGTACACCAAAGAAGTGCGCCGGATTCTGAATGAGGAGTTTCAGGCGCCCTCACAGGAGTTTGTCAGGTTCTTGGTCGCCCGCGTCTACAGCGGCAACAAGACGCAGGCGGTGCTCGCCCAGTTCACGGACATCGTGCGTCGGGCTGTAAACCAACTAGTGAGCGACCGCATCAGCGACCGCCTGAAGCAGGCTCTGGCCGACGAAACATCTGACCTGCCTTTGCGAAGCGACACCGATCCACCAGCCGCGGAAGTGCCGCCGCCGTCCAGCAAGGATGTTGTTACGACGCCGGAGGAGTGGGAGGCGTTCTACATCGTCAAGGCGATCCTGAGGCAGCGAGTTGACCAGAGCCGCATTTGCCTGCGTGATGCCCTCAGCTACTGCTCGGTGATCCTTGACGATAGCAACCGCAAGCCAATCTGCCGGTTCAAGTTCACGGAGCGCCGCAAGCAGCTGGTGGTGTTTGGGGCCAACAAGGTTGAGCAGTGGCACGACATCATTGGGCTCGATGATATCTACGCTCATGCGGACGAGATTTTGGGCGTCCTGACGGTCTACGGCGTCACCTCGCTGTAGGCTCGCGGTCTCACCTCCCGCGCGGGCAGGACTTGCCAGGCGGGGTGACGAACTTGGGGGCATCCCTTTGCAGGAGTCTGGTATGTCCCTGATTCGTGCGGCCTTGCTGGCCGCCCCTCTCCTTGCCCTCTGGTGCGCGGCCGCCTCGGCTGCGCCGGAGGGCGCCCGACGCGCGCCCGCGGTGCCGCTTCTGGCCACTGATCCCTACTTCAGCGTCTGGTCCTGCACCGACGCCCTCACCGGCGGCGAGACCAGCCACTGGACCGGCGCCACGCAGCCCCTCCACTCCCTCATCCGGGTGGACGGCGCCGCGTACCGCCTCATGGGTTCCGAGACCGCCGACCTGCCCGCTATGCGGCAGACCGCCTGCGTCGTCACGCCCACGCGCAGCACCTACCGCTTCGCCGGCGCGGGCGTGGCCGTGGAGCTCTCCTTCCTGACGCCCATGCTGCCCGATGACCTGGACCAGCTTTCGCGCTCGCTGGGCTACATCACCTGGAAGGTGAACGCCACCGACGGCAAGAAGCACGCCGTGGCGGTCTACTTCGACGCCGGCGCGGAGCTCGCCGTCAACACGCCGGACCAACCCGTGCGGTGGCAGCGCGTGCGCCCCGGAGGCGTTCCCGCCCTCTGCGTCGGCACCGTCGAGCAGCCCGTGCTGGCCAAGCGTGGCGACAACCTGCGCATCGACTGGGGCCGGCTCTACCTTGCGCCGCTGCCGGGCCAGTCGGCCAAGCTGTGCGCGGCGTCCGGCGACCTCATGCGCCGAAGCTTCGCCGGCTCGGGCGCCCTGCCGGCCGACGATGCGGCCTCCCCGCGCCCCGTGAAGGAGGGCGGCGTCGCGCTGGCCATCGCCATCCCGCTCGGCACTGTGACCTCCGCGCCGGTGAGCCGCACCGTGCTGGTGGCGTATGATGACGGCCTCTGCATCCGCTACTTCGAGAACGACCTGAAGCCCTACTGGGCGCGCAACGGCGCCGGCGCTGCGCAGCTGATCAAGTCTGCCATGGCCGACCTACCCGCGCTGGAGAAGCGGTGCGCCGCACTGGACCGCGAGCTCACCGCGGACCTCAAGCGCGTGGGCGGCGCGGACTTCGCGTGGATTGCCACGCTGGCCTACCGCCAGGCCTTCGCGGGCAACAAGCTCGCCGCCGACCCCGCCGGGCAACCCCTCTTCTTCCCCAAGGAGAACTTCAGCAACGGCTGCATTGCCACCGTGGATGTGATCTATCCCATGGGCCCGCAGTTCCTCCTCTTCGGCCCTGCCACGGCCCGCGCCATGCTCCAGCCCGTCATGGACTACAGCGCGTCGGACCGGTGGAAGTGGCCCTTCGCGCCCCACGACCTGGGCACCTACCCCCACGCCACCGCGCAGGTCTATGGCGGCGGCGAGCGGACCGAGGAGAACCAGATGCCGGTCGAGGAGACGGGCAACCTGCTCATCCTCATGGCCGGCCTGGCCAAGATGGAGGGCAACGCCGACTACGCGACCCACTATTGGCCGACGCTCACCAAGTGGGCCGAGTACCTCCGCGACAAGGGCCTCGATCCCGAGAACCAGCTCTGCACCGATGACTTCGCCGGCCACCTGGCCCACAACGTGAACCTCTCCGCCAAGGCCATCGTGGCGCTGGGGGCCTACGGTATGCTGGCCAAGATGCGCGGCGACGCGGCCACGGCCACCCGGTACACCGACATGGCCAAGGGTTTCGCCTCCCGCTGGCAGCAGATGGCCGACGACGGCGGCCACACGCGCCTCGCCTTCGACAAGCCCGGCACCTGGAGCCAGAAGTACAACATCGTCTGGGACCGCATCCTCGGCCTGGGCCTCTTCCCCGCCGAGGTGGGCCGTACCGAGGTGGCCTACTACCGCTCCATCCTGAACCGCTACGGCTTGCCCCTGGACAACCGCCAGCCCTATACCAAGCTGGATTGGACGATCTGGAGCGCCACGCTTACGGGCAACCGCGAGGACTTCGACGCGCTCGTCAAACCCCTGGCCGGCATGCTGCAGGATACGACAGACCGCGTGCCTATGACCGACTGGTACTGGACCCAGAACGCCAAGAAGGTGGGCTTCCAGGCCCGTCCGGTGGTGGGCGGAGCGCTCCTGCCGCTGCTCTACGACGAGGCGCTCTGGAAGAAGTGGGCCTCGCGCAACCCCTCCCGACCCACCGGTTATGCCCCGCTTCCCGAGCGGCTCGAGCTCTCCGTGGTGATCCCCACGGGCCGCGAGGCCACCTGGCGCTACACCACGCAGCAGCCCGCCGCAGGGTGGCAGCAACCCCGCTTCGCCGATGAGGCGTGGCAGACGGGCAACGGCGGCTTCGGAACCCAGGGCACCCCCGGCGCCGTCATCGGCACCGAGTGGTCCACGGGCGACATCTGGCTCCGCCGCGAGATCGAGTGGCCCGCCGGCGTTTCGGGCGCGTTGGGGCTGCTGGTGCATCACGACGAGGATGCCGAGATCAGCATCGACGGCGTCAAGGCGGCGGCGCTCACCGGCTACGTCTCGGACTACGTCACCGTGCCCGTCGCCAAAGCCGCGCAAGCCGCGCTGACCCCCGGCCGCCACGTGCTGGCGGTCCACTGCCGCCAGACCACCGGCGGCCAGTTCATCGACGTGGGTATCGGCGTCAGCAAGAAGAAGTAGGCCCGCCGCATGTACAAGAGCCCTGGGGATGGCGCCGCATGGCGTCCGCCCCGGGGCTTTGTGCTGCGTGCCACGCCGCCGCGCCGGCGTCCCGCCGTCAGTCCGGTCAGTGGTGTCAGCACGGTCCCGCCGTGCAGTCGCGGTTCCCACCGCCTCCGCACGTGCATACGGCCCCGGAGCGCCATGCCCCGGGGCCGTATGAAGCGTCTCGCCGCCGACTGCGGGCTACGGCACCACGTTGAAGGTGGTGCTCGCGCTCACCGCGGCGTACCAGGCGTCGCCCGCGAACTCGGCGGAGGCCGTGTGGGCGCCCGTGGGCTCGCCGGCCGGGATGGACCAGTTCACCGTGGCCCAGCCGTCGGCGGCCACGTTGGCGGAGCCGATAACGGAGCCGTTCACCTTGAATGTGATGCTCTTGCCGGGTTGGATCACGTAATCCGGCAGGCTTCGCACGTAGGCCTTCAGCGGGTGGACCGTGCCGCGCTTGCCGGAGCGGACGTAGGGCCAGACGTAGAGGTTGCCCTGCACCACGCCCAGCTTGCCGGTGTTGCTCGACGCCAGGTATCCGCCGTCGCCGGCCCAGATTGCCTTGACCACGCGGTTGCCTGCCCCCACGCCTTCGGGCACTGTGTAGCCGAAGCTGATATAGCCTCCGGAGTTGGTGACCTGCGAGCCAAGGCTCGTGCCGTCGACCTCCATCGTCATCGACTTGCCCGGGATGATGGCGCTGGCGAGCGTGTAGAGGTAGGCCTTCAGAACCGTGTAGGTCTTGATCTTGACGTTCAGGCGATCCACGACGTAGACCTTAGTCGCGACGGTCTGGGCCGTGAGAGTGGCCGTGCCGGCAGAGGCGAGGTAGTGCACCTCCCCGGCGAACTCGGCCTTGATCGTCCGAGTGGCGGGCCCGCCGGTGACCACCCACGTCAGCACGGCCTGTCCGCCGGCATCGGTGGTCGCCGAGCCGACGGAAGTCCCGTCGACGGCGAATGCCACCGAGCGGCCCACGAGCCAGCCGCCGTCGGTGGTGCGCTTCAGCCACGCCTTCAGGGCCACGGGTAGCGTGATGATCTGGGTCCGGTCGGGAACGTAGAGCGCCGTCGCGGCCTGCGAGACGGTTAGGACGCCGTTGGAGGCGGTCGGGCCGAAGTCGGCGTCACCGGCGAAGGAGACGCCGATCGGGTGCACGCCAACGGCCATCGCGTCGGTGACGAGAACCGACAGCGACGCAAGGCCGGTGGCGGTCGTGGTCGCCGAGCCGATCGAGGAGCCGTCCAGTGTGTAGCCAAGAATCGCGCCCACGATCGCCGCTCCGTCGGATGCTCGGTTGAGCGAGGCTTGCAGCGCTGAGGCCGCGCCAGGCTTGCCCAGAGCCGGCAGGACGGTGACCACGGCCAGGCCGAAGGTGCGGAGCTTCACCACATAGGCGTCGCTTGAGCCGCCGATCGTCGTCTGGAATGCGCCGACGGTCACCGGGAACCCGGCCGAGATCGTGGTGCCGGAGAGGTAGACGGCGCCGGTCGTGTCGATGGCCAGGCCGTTGCCCTCGTCCTGCTGGGCGCCGCCCACATAGGTGGAGTAGGGCACGCCGGTGCAGGGCGCCCAGATGCGCGTGACAAAGGCATCGCTGCCGCCCTTGAAGGCGGGTTGCGCGGCGCCCAGGGTGGTGGGAAAGTTCGACGAGCCGGTGGTGCCGGCGACCACGTAGGCCTGCGAGTCGAGCACGATGGCGTGCCCCTCGTCAGCGGCATCGCCACCCAGGTAGCTGCTGCCCATGAGGGTGGTACCGGTGCTGCCGACCTGCACCACAATGGCATCGCGGACGCCCTTGAGCGTGGTCTGGTACGAGCCCGCCTGCACGGGGAAGTCGGCCGACTCGGTGTACCCGGTGAAGGCTGCCTCCTGCTTGCTGTTGATGGCCATGCCCGCGCCAATGTCGGCCCCAGACCCGCCCACCAGCGTGATGTACTGCGCACCGGTGAGGTCGGCCGTGAAGCGCGCACAGAAGGCGTCCGACGGCCCGAGCCTGGCGGTCTGGAAGGCCCCTTGCGAGGTCGGGAACTGGGGCGACTCGGTGTAGCCGGAGATGATGGGCACGTTATCGATCAGGCCGATGCCCATGCCCGAGTCCTCGGCGTTGCCGCCAAGGTAGGTGGAGCCGACGAGGGAGCCGCCGTTGGGCGTCAGCACGGCCACGAAGGCGTCGTAGTGGCCGTTCCACGACGTATCGAAGGCCCCGGCCGTGATCGGGAAGTTTGCGGAGCGCGCGTAGCCGGTGACGTACGGCGCGTGGTTCATGCTGACGGCGACGGCCGTGCAGCCGTCATCGCCGCTGCCGCCCAGGTAGGTCGAGAACGCGAGTGAGGCGCCTGAGGGGTCGACCTTGGTGATGAAGCCATCCGTCAGCCCTCCGGCGAAGACCGATTGCACCGCACCGGCGTTGGTTGGGAAGTTGGGCGACGCTGTGCGGCCCACAACGTAGGCGGCGCCGGTGTCGTCCAGCGTGATCCCCACGCCGTCATCGGGACCTGCGCCGCCCAGGAACGCCGAGTAGACCTGCGCCGATCCGGCGGCATTGAGCTTGGTGACGAACGCGTCGGTGTTGAGGTTGTAGGTGACGTCGAAGGCGCCTACGGTGACGGGATAGCCCCCCGAGGCGGTGTTACCAGTGAAGTAGGCCTCGCCGGCGGCGTTGACCGCGATCCCGCCGCCCACATCGGCTCCGCCAGCGCCGGAGAAGGTGGAATACTCGAAGACGGGGTCGATGACGAGCCGCCGGGAGCGGTCATAGCTCCCGACCCGGAACCCGTACTCGCCGGCGCGGCCCGGGATCGGTCGGAAGCCGCCGGCCACCTGCACGCGCTTGCCGCCGACGACCTGGTAGAGCGTCGGGCGCGACTTGCGCAGGTCGCCCAGCCGCGTGGCCATGCGCAGGCCGCCGTCGGCATCCAGCGAGGAGCCCTGCAACCCCTCGAAGGCCATCCGGATGCGCGACGGATCGGCGCCGGGCGCCACCACGAAGTCGTACTCGACCTGCCTCTGGTTGCCGGTGTAGACGAGGTCGATGCCGGGGTAGACCTGTCCCACGCGGACGGTGGCGTAGGCGGGCATTCCCACGCGCCACTGGGACCGATCGCCCACGAAGCTGGAGACGGCGCCGGGCAGCTTGCCCGAGGCGGTCATCACCGCGTCGGGATTGCCTCCCACCGTGCGCATGCCGAAGGAGACGGCTTTGGGGCCCGCCTTGCCATCGCCCCGCACGAGGGTCAACACGGCGCCTCGCTGCGAGACGGCGAGGCCGTAGCCCTTCCCTCGCGCAAGGTAGGACCCGGGCTGGCCGGTCTGGACAAACTGCAACGGAAGCGAGCCGTACCGTGTCTTGCCGGTCGGCGTGCCGCCTGGCAGTGCCCAGGTCGGTGCGGCCGCCAGCGCCGCTGCTGCCGCTATCGCTGAAATGCTACGCATCTGTAAGGTTCTCCCGCGCGGCCGGAGCGGACGCGCCAGCAGAGCGCCGCCCATCTGCGGCGCTGTTCCTCCTCCCCGTACGACGCGGCCCGGCCCAGCACTCCCTGAGCGGCGCCGATAGGCTCCACGGAACAAGCAAGCCGGGCGTCCCGCGAGGGAGCGCCCGGCTTGCGATGGACGAATGGACAGCCTGCGGAAGGAGACCCTACTCGCCGGCCTCCAGCTTGATGGCCTGGTAGCCGCCCTTGGACTTGTCGATGATCCACCAGATGCCGAAGACCACCAACAACACGGCCGGCAGTGCGGCCACCTTCATGAACGCATCACTGGACGCCTCGGCAAGGACCTTGTCCAACTGCGCCTTGATGGCCGGGCTTGCGGCGGCGTCGGCGGCCTGCTTCTGCAGCTCGTCGAACGTGCAGCCCGCCAGGGCTTTGGACGAGGCGACCTTGGCGGCGTCAAACCACTTGCCGATTGTGGGCAGCATGTAGTAGATCGCGATATTGCCGGAGCAACCCATGAGGCCCAGCGCCAGGGCGCCGCCCCTGGGGAAGCGCTCGGAGGTGATGCCGAGCATGGTCGGCCACATGTAGCAGACGCCGACGCCCCAGACGGTCGCGGCCAGGAGGCCGGTGACCGGCGACGAGGCCTTGGCCAGCGCCACAAGGCCCAGGGCCGCCAGCAGGCACGAGACCCACATGAGGCCGATGGGCGAGAGCTTGTGCGCCAGCGAGCCGGCGAAGTGGCGCATCACGAACATCAGGCCGCTGACGTAGACCAGCAGCAGGATGCCCTGGAAGCCCACCAGGCGCGTCAGGGCCGAGTCCACCCACTGGCCGGGAGCCAGCTCGGCGGAGGCCGTCAGCAGCATTGCGAGGAGGAGGACGATGAAGGCCGGGCGGAACGCCTCCTTCAGCATATCGGCGTTCGAAACGCCGGCGGCCATGCGCTCGGTGGCGGGGAACTTGGTCGTGAGGAGCATGATCCCGAAGGCGATGGCCGGGATCAGGACGACGGCCATCTTGTACTGCCAGGCGAGGCCCGCGGCGCCCATGCCGAAGCCGATGAGGCCGCCGAAGATGATGCCGCCGGGCCACCAGGCGTGCAGCACGTTCATGCGGTGCGTCTTGTCGTCAGGGTAGATGGTGGCGATCAGCGGGTTGATCACCGCCTCCACCAGTCCGTGGCCCAGCCCCATGGTGAACATGCCGGCCCACAGAAGCCCGTAAGCGGAGCCGCCGGGCTTGGTGGTGATGGCGATCGCGGTGCCGCCGACGAAGCAGAGGCACGACAGGCCAAGAAGGCGCCCCATGCCCATGAAGTCGCAGAGCGGGCTGCC
This sequence comes from uncultured Chthonomonas sp., assembly GCA_903951425.1. GTDB lineage: Bacteria > Armatimonadota > Chthonomonadetes > Chthonomonadales > CAJBBX01 > CAJBBX01. The sequence goes on along the minus strand of CAJBBX010000092.1, from coordinate 31,102 downwards.
GACGAAGATGGAGATGGCGAAGCCCAGGAATGCCGCCCCGGCCACCGCTCCGATGAGGGCGGCGGAGTGCGTGGGATCGCTGGCCTTGAAGAAGATGTCCTCCATCTCCTTCAGGCTACTGGCTCGAATACTGAAGACCATGCCTGCCGTCACCAGTGCGATAACGCTCAGAAGGAACAGCTTCCCCCTGGCGTAGGTCACACCAGTGTGATCGGTATGATGCGTTGCGTCTGTGCTCAACTCGCCCCCCTTTCACGCGGTTCAGGCGCCGTCCCGCACCGATGCCGGCCTCGCCGGGCAACTGGGCGCACCTGCTAATGGTATTCACCGTCGCCGTAGCGTGTTCCTGCCGCCGAATCCGCAACTTCGCTGCCGGTTGCGGCAACGTTACCGGTACTTCCGGCCGGCAGTCGAACGTATCATGGACTCAGAGTGCGCGCCCTCGACTGCGGACGGTTGTGTTCGCGTGCATCCTGCCCCACCTGACCGAAGGAGTGTCATAGAATGCGCAAGACCCTCGCACTGGCTGCGTTAGCCGCCGTCACACTGGGCCGGCCCCTTGCGGCACGCGCCGATGACTGGCCGCAGTGGCGCGGCAAGAGCCGCGACGGCATTTCCGCCGAGACCGGCCTGCTGAAGCAGTGGCCCGCCGGCGGCCCGGCATTGGTCTGGACGGCTACCGGGATCGGCGAGGGCTATTCGGGCCCGGCGGTCGTCGACGCCAAGGTCTACACCATGGGCGACGTGGCCGGCTCGAGCTGCCTGCTGGCCCTCAACGCCGCCAACGGCAAGGTCCTCTGGACCGCAAAGATGGGCCAGCCCGGCGGCGGCGGCGGCTACGCGGGCACGCGCTGCACGCCCACCGTGGACGGCGGCATGGTCTACGGCATCAACCAGCACGGCGACGTCGTCTGCGTCAAGGCCGCCACAGGTGCGGAAGCCTGGCGCCGGCAGATGAGCGAACTCGGCGGCAAGATGATGTCCGGCTGGGGTTACTCGGAATCGCCGCTGGTGGATGGCGACAAGCTTGTCTGCACTCCCGGCGGCCCGGGCGGAACCGTGGCGGCTCTGAACAGGACCACCGGCGCCACCATCTGGCAGAGCAAGGGCCTCACGGACTCGGCGGCCTACTCGTCGCTCATCACCGTGACCATCGGCGGCGTGAAGCAGTACGTCGTCCTCACGGACCGGAGCCTGGCGGGCATCGCCCCGGCCGACGGCAGCGTGCTCTGGCGCGCCGACCGACCCGGCCGAGTAGCCGTGATCCCCACGCCCGTCCACAAGGACGGCATGTTCTTCGTCACCTCGGGCTACGGCGTGGGCTGCAACCTGATCAAGGTGACGAGTTCTGGCGGCGCCTTCGCCGCGGAGCAGGTCTACGCGAACACGGCCATGGCGGACCACCACGGCGGCGTAGTCCTGATCGGTAGCCACGTCTACGGCCACTCAGACACGCGCGGCTGGGTCTGCATGGAGATGGCCACGGGCAACGTGGCGTGGGCTGAGCGAACCAACGCGCCGGGCAAGGGCGCCATCGTCGCGGCCGACGGTATGCTGATCCTCCGGCAGGAGGGCGGACCTGGGACCATCGCCCTGGTGAAGGCCACGCCCGCCGGGTACCAGGAGGTCAGCCGCTTCGACCAGCCGTCGCGTAGCACCAAGAACAGCTGGCCGCACCCCGTGATCGCGAACGGCAAGCTCTACATCCGCGATCAGGACGTGCTGCTCTGTTACGACATCAAGGGTAAATAGGGCCCGGTCCGCGTTCGGAGGAGCCCACGGCTGCCCTGCCCCGCCGTGGGCCTCCATTCCCTCAGGGCTCGCAGAAGAGCGCGGCCAGGGCGGCGTGGCACGCTTGGTCATCGAACAGGCCCTGCACAGCGATGCGAAAGCCGGGGATCGCAGCCGACGTTAAGTTGGCCTGTGGCGCACAGGGGCCACGCTGGGGTAGGCCGCGCCTTGCAGCGAAAGGGGCTCCACCGTCTCGGCCTCGGGATCGATGATCCAGTACTCGGCCACGCCGTGGGCGGCGTAGTCGACCCGCTTCACGCCACGGTCGTTGGCCTCGGTCGACGGCGACAGCACCTCCGCCACGAAGTCCGGCGCCGGGAAGCGGCGCTGCTCGGGCCGCAGGTCGACCGCTTTGGCGGGGCCGAACCAGCAGACGTCGGGCTCGTAGTCGTTCCGGGAGAGCGAGATCATCACCTTCTCGATGCCCACCTTCCCCAGGGACTTGCGCTGGCAGTGGGCGCGGAGCAGCGTGGCGAGCCGCGATGAGACTTCGTTGTGACGTAGCGTGACAGGCGAATGCACGACGACCTCCCCGTAGATGAACTCTGCTTTCTGGTCTTCGCGCACGGCGTCGATGAAGCGGCGGCGGCGGGCCCGCTCGCGCGTACGCATCCGCACCAGCGCATCAATAGGCTCGTCCCACTTCACCATCCGGGCGATCGGTTCGATGACGACGCTCATGGGCTCCTCCGTCCGCAACCCTTCCATGGCATTATACGGCAAGTGTGGTTACAGCGCTACCGGCGGCAGGACGCGGCGGCGCGATACTCCTGACGTGCATAATACGGGGTACGCGGCGCGGCGATCGGCAGGGAGCCGGCGCTACGGAACCGGCCGCGGGAGGGAGCACTATGCTGCGAAGGATCATGACGACGGTGGTGGCGCTACTGGCGCTGACGCTGGCGAGCGGGGCCTGCCAGGCCCAGTTCGCGCTCAAGAAGGGCGACCGGGTCGTCTTCTACGGTGACAGCATCACCGACCAGAGGCTCTATACGACGTTCGTGGAGACCTTCGTGGTCACCCGCTTCCCCGGACTGAACGTCACGTTTACCCACTCGGGCTGGGGCGGCGACCGCGTGACGGGCGGCGGCGGCGGACCCGTCGACGTGCGCCTGAAGCGCGACGTGATCGCCTACAAGCCCACCGTCATGACCGTGATGCTCGGCATGAACGACGGCTCGTACCGCGCGTTCGACGAGGGCATCTTTAAGACCTACGCCGACGGCTATCGCAATATCGTCAGCACCATGAAGGGCGCCCTGCCGAGCCTGCGCATGACGCTGATCCGCCCCTCGCCGTTCGACGACGTGACCCGTGCACCCTCGTTCCCCGGCGGCTACAACAGCGTGCTCGTTCGCTACGGCGACTTCGTGCAGCAGCTTGCGGGCGAGAAGAAGCTGGGCGTCGCCGACCTCTGCGCGGACGTGGTCGCCATGCTGAAGAAGGCCAACTCCACCGACCCGGCGCTGGCGCAGAAGATCATCGCCGACCGCGTGCATCCCGGCCCGGCAGGGCAGCTGACCATGGCCGCGTGCCTCCTGAAGGCTTGGAAGGCCCCGGCGCTGGTCTCCTCGGTGGAGATCGACGCCCGAGCGGGCAAGGCGACCAGCACCCAGAACTGCACCGTCAGCGGCGTCACGCCCGGCGCCAAGCTCACCTGGACGCAGCTGGACAAGGCGCTCCCTATGCCCGTGGACGCGAAGGAGCCGACCTTCGCGCTGGTGCTGGCCTCGTCGGATTTCCAGGAGACCCTCAACCGCCAGATCGTCCGCGTGACGAGCCTCTCCGGTGGCAGCTACCGGCTGAGCATCGACGGCCAGGAAGTGGGCGTCTATCCCGCCTCCGACCTTGCCCGGGGCGTCAACCTGGCGTTGGCAGCCACGCCCATGGCGCAGCAGTCCGCCCGAGTCCACGCCTTGACGCTCTCGCACAACCAGGTCCACTTCACCCGGTGGCGCCAGGTGCAGCTGCCGCTGGACTGGTGCAAGTCGCCCAAGAGCGACGCCGCGCTGGCGGCCATGGACGCCTGGGACGCCGACATCGCGCGGCAGCAGCGGCAGGCTGCCCGTCCGGTTCCGCACACCTACACCGTGGAGGCGGCGCAGTAACATCTTTGGTGCACGGCGGCGGCTCCAGGTGAACCCCTCGGCCGCCGCCCTGCGTATACATGGTTAGCACGACGCGCGGCGCTCGAATCCTCTTGATCGCCTCGGTGTCCCATGCGGGTTCGGGTGATCCCGTCGCTGGGAGTGTGCGCCATGCAGCGAGTCGTCCATATTGACCACAGCGGGTCGCACGGCGTCCCGCCGATCCACAGCCACGGCACGCACGAGCCGCATCACCGAATGGGCCATGACCTCGTCGTCTGGCTCGGAGCGCTGGTCCTGGCCCTGGCGCTGATGGTCCTCGTCACCAACGGGCGGCGGCCGGGGGCCGCCAAGCCCGATGTCGCCAACGGTGTCCGCCCATCGGCTCCGCGCCCCGCCACAGCCGTGCGCCCGGGCGCCACGGGCGAGGTAGCCGGCGGCATCCTCGGCTCCGCGTCCGGCCGCGAGGCCCAGTCCCACCTGCTGGAGGAGGAGGACGCCCTTGGCGGCCGCGCCGCGCCATAGCCATCGGCAGGCCCTCAGCGCCCCAAGAGGGTGACCGGCGACGCCGTCAGCTTCAGCGTCCGCTCGGCGCCGCCGACGGCTACCGGGAAGCCGTAGAGGTCGTAGGCGGCTGACCCGCGCGGTAGCCGCACCGTCGCCGCGCCGGCTCTGCTCCACACGACCTCGACGTCGCCGCCGGCAGTCCTGAAGCGCCGCGAGGCCACTCCCAGACCGCGCTTACCGTCACCGAGATAGGTGGAGCCCGCCAGCATGGCCCGCGTGGCGCAGAAGGCCGCCAGCGGTAGCGACGGGCTGCCGTCGGGCCGCACCAGCGCGAACGAGCCGTAGTCGCCGCCGTAGAACGAGAACCAGAGGACGCGATCGACGCAGCCGCTTGCCCGCGCCTCCACCAGCTCCTTGGCCAGGATGCGCGCCGCCTCGGGCTCGGGGCGGCCCCAGTCCGGCGCCAGGAAGTCGTTGCGGTAGGGCTGCCCGGCTTCATCCAGCCAGAGCTTCTGGGCGCCCCCGTAGCGGCGGATCAGCGCGCCGGCCGCACGAAGGCCTTCGCGCCACGTGCCGCTCCGAGACGCCGGGTCCATGATGTTGATCGGCGCCGCCTCGTCGGGGTCGCGCGGGCAGTTGTACGGGTGGACGCCCACGGCGTCGCAGTACTTCAGCGCGCCCGCCTTGAAGCACTCCTCCATGAACCGGAGGTCGATCCCCGACGCGCTCAATCCCAGCATGCGGGCGCTCGGATCGGCCAGGCGTGCGGCCTCGCGGGTATGCCGGAGCAACTCCGTGTAGGCGCGGGCGTCGGGCTTCGGGTGCCAGTAGCGCGCCAGGTTCGGCTCGTTGGCGGGGATCCACCAGTGGACCGTCCCCTTGTACCGCGCCACCACGGCGCCCACGAACCGGCGCCACCGGACCATGTCGGTGGGCGGGTAGCGCTCCTGGCTGTCGAGGCCCGCCTTGGCCTCGCCGGGCCCAGCCCACGCCGGTTGCGGCTTCTCCCAGATGAACGTGGGGATGAGCTCCACGCCATGGCTGGCGGCCCACGCCGCGATGCTGTCGTACTTGTCCCAGACGAACCGGCCCTCCTGCGGCTCGATCTCGAACCACTCGAAGGGCATGCGCAGCGTCTGGACGCCGGCCTCCCGTGCAAGCTGGAAGAAGCGCTCGCCGTCGGGCAGCTGCGCGTAGCAAGCCGAGGCGCCGAAGAACGGGTCGCGCAGGATGGCGGCCCTGGGCGTCACCCGCAGCCACTCGTCGGCCGTTCCAGCCGTCACGCGGTATAGGCCCGGTTGCGCCAGTGCCGCGGATCGGAGACTTCCCGCGGAGGGGGTCAGGGTCGCTGCGGCGCGCCCGCCGGCCTCGGCGATGCGCCCCCCGACAGGTGCTTTCCCCGGAACCCTCAGGGCAATGGGCTGTCCCGGTCGGAAGCTGTGCCAGGGCCACGAACCGCCCGTTAGCGGGGCCGGCGCCGCGGGGGAGCCGTCGAACCGCTCCAGCGCAACGGTGTCCGCTTCACGTGCGATCGGCTCGGTGCGGAGTGCCGACGCCATGATCTCGGCGTCGGACCGCTGCCGCGAGGAGACGCGCAGGTCGTCGAAGGCCATCATCGATGGGCGCGACGAGACGATGGTCCATGCGTGGCTGCCCACCACCAGGTCGCCGGCCGGAGCCGACGGGCCGCCCATGATGCGCCCGGAGCCCGCCGCGACGCCGTCCAGGTAGATCCTCATGCCCGCCGGGCCCCAGCTGACGGCCACATGGCGCCAACGGCCGGCCTTCCACTGCAGGGGCAACGACGCGGCCAGGTTCTCCATGGAGCCGTTGAGCATGAACGCCAATTGGTGCGAGCCGGTCATGAAGAGTTGGAGGCTCCCCTTGAAGCCCGGCATGAAGGGCTCCTGCTGCAGCGAGACAACGCCGCTGAAGTCCGGGATGGCGGCAACGTCCACCGTGGGGCAGAGCCACATTTCGATAGCGCCCTGCTGCCAGCGCCACCCGGAGTCGTCCGCGGCAACGCGCACCGGCACGAGCCCCTGGGCGCCCGGCCGGTCGGCCACCATGGCCCGGCCGAACCTGCCCGGCATGTACCGGACGCCGTGCGTGGCACGGCTGCCCGATGCCGAGGAGGGACCAACGGGCAACAGCGGAATGTAGGGGCCCGCGCCGGCGCTCGCCACATTGGCGCCGACCTCGATGTCATCCAGCCAGAGCGTCCGATCCATGCCCGTGGTGGGCATGAAGCCGCCCGCGTCGGCGATGACCACGTTGGCCACCTGCGCCAGGTCCAGCGCGCCGTTCTCGTCCTTGGAGTCGTCGCTCAGCGTCAGGGAGCTGAAGGCCGCCTCGAAGCGGACCCATTCGCCCGCCCGGGTCTGCAGCGTGCGCATGTAGGAGGAACCGTCCCGCTCAATGCACCCGACCACCAGCGTCGTGGGCGTGTCAGTCCTTGCGCGCAGGCGGATGCCGCCGCCCAGGAGGCCGTCGACCGGGTGGATGATGCCGGCCAGCTTCTTGGCCGTCACCGTGTAGCGGAGGCGCAATGAGCGGCTCGCCGCGGGGCCCTCGGTCAGGCCGATCTGCGTGGGCGGCGCCGTGGGCGGGGGCACGGCGAGCCAGCCATCCTGCCCCTCGGCGAACCGGGCCGTCAGCCGCTGGGGCTGACGTGCAAACGCCGCCGTCAGCGCGACGCAGGCCAGTGCGGCCGCGCCGAGCGCCGCCGATCGTAGGAGCCTCATGGGAGCCGCCTTCCGCCGACCGCGCCAACGCGAACGCGGCAGTGCGGGATCGGCCATAGGCCATTATGCGCTACGCCCGTACGCCAATGGGTACCATGCCGGTATCACTCCGAGGGAGGTGCGGCATGGGTTGGTTGGGGCGACTTCTGGGCGTCGGCAAGGAGAAGACCGAGGCCGCGCCGGTTCCGCAAGGCTTCCCGTTCGAGACGATTACCGTGCCCGGCGTCGAGGCGCTGGAACGGCGCGCCCGGATGGCGGACGAGGCCGAAGGGCGCTTCGTGCCGGTCATCTTGGGAAGCCCGGACGATGTCGCAGATCTGCTGGATGTCTACCGGCAGGGCGACCAAGCACCTGAGGATATCCTCTTCGCGTCCCGCAACTGGACTGCCGAGGCCGTCCTGCAGACCCTGCAGGAGGCGCTCGACGAGAGCGATGACGAGGGTCCCGATGGCCCTGGTCCTGTGGAGGTCGGTGAGTGGCCCGACGACGACGACATCGAGCCCATCGCACCGACGGCGCACGTGGATGCACGCACCCGAAAGCCGTTTGCTGAAGTTGCCATTGCCCGGATCCCATGCGCGAGCGGCTGGCAGGTCCCGGCCCATGTACGTTTCGGCGACTGGTTCGCGTGCCCGCCGCCGGAGCAGCACGTGGTACTCCTGCGCGACTGGCAACTCCGCTACGGCGCCGAGGTGATCGCCATAACCGGCAGTTGCATCGAGTGCAGCGTGACCCGGCGGCCCGCTGATGAGAGCGAGGCCCTGGCTCTCGCTCACGAGATGGTCGCCTACTGCCCGGACCTGCTCGATTTCCAGGATACGCTCTCCGAGTTGGCTGCGTCGCTGATGGCGTCGGACTTCTGGTTCTTCTGGTGGGACACCGACGAGGAGTGATACCGCGCGGCCGGCCTCGGGAGGGCGTCGGCGGGCCTATGGTAAACTATCCGTCTGCTAGGTGGGGGCGCACGCCCCTGGGCCACAGGAGGATTGCGTCAGTTGATCGATACCAGTGATTTCAGGAACGGCCTGTCTATCATACAGGACAACGATATCTTCACTATCGTGGAGTTCCAGCACGTCAAGCCGGGCAAGGGCGGCGCCTTCGTTCGCACGCGGATTCGAAACCTGCGGACCGGGGCCACCATCGAGAAGACGTTCCGAGCCGGAGAGAAGATGGAGCAGGCGCACATCGAGCGCAAGCCCATGCAGTACCTCTACAACCAGGAGGACGAGTACTTCCTGATGGACGGCCAGACCTACGAGCAGGTCTCGGTCACCAAGGCGGCCATAGGCGATCCGGTGAAGTACCTGAAGGACGGCATGGAGGTCCAGGTCGTGGACCACGCCGGCGTCATCATCGGCGTCGAAGTGCCCTTCTTCGTGGAGCTTGAGGTGACGGAGACGGACCCGGGCGTCCGAGGCGACACGGCCTCGGGCGGCAGCAAGCCCGCCACCGTCGAGACCGGCGCCGTCATCAATGTGCCGTTCTTCATCAATGTCGGCGACCGGATCAAGATCGACACCCGCACCGACAACTACCTGGAGCGGGCCAAGTAGCCTTGGCGGCCGCGCCGATCGGGGGATGCGCCCGGTGAGAAGGAATAGGCCCAGAACCTCCGGCGGCGCCGAAAAGGTCACGCAGTGGCTTCTGGACGCGTCGCGCAAGCTGATGTTCCTGTCAGGGCTGGCCGTGCTGGTGCTGGTGGGCTACATGGTCTACGGCTTCACGAGCGGCGGACTCGGGCAGTGGGAATCGCTCAACCACGACGCGCGCGTTCGGATCATCGGCAACATCCAGGGCGCTATCTCATACCTGAACATCTCGCTGGCGGTGCTCCTCCTCACGTCATCGATCCTCTACTGGGCTGAGGAGGGGCTCGGCTATGCCCTGGTCCTCCTCGCCGCGGGCCTCTACTACGGCGTGCCGCTTGGCGTCGAAATGGGGGCGCCGGGCCTCGTCACCAACTGGCTGACCGGCCGCAACACCGCTGCGCTGGCCGTCTACAACGAAGCGCGGATCGCGGGGCTGGTTCTGGCCATCCCCGGCATCATCCTGGTCATCATCGACCTGGTGAACCGCGTCCGCTACGGATCCTCGCACAAGAAGATCCAGCGCTCGGCCATGCAGTTTGGCGCCGAGGTTGAGGAGGAGGAGCCGATCCGGCCGCCCCTCATCGGCGCCATGGCCAAGTGCTACCATCTCCCCTTCTGCCGTGAGTTCGTCCGCAGCCACTGCCCCGTCTTCCACCTGCAGAAGCGGTGTTGGCGCGTGCGCGTGGGCTGCATGTGTGAGGAGCAGGTGATCCGTACGGCCATGGTCGGCATGGCCCACGAGGCGGCGCGAGCGCGTTCCATGGTTCCCGAGGACAATGAGCCGGTCGATAACGCCAATCGGTACAACCTGGACGACCCGCTGGGGGCCGCAAAGCCCGTCTCTCCCTTCAAGCCGCTCGTCGCCACCCCGCCGCCCAAGGTCGTGGGCGCCGAGGTCAAGATCCCGCAGAACAACTCCGTCAGCCCGGCGCAGAAGCGCGAGCGCTGCCGCAACTGCATCATCTACAACGAGCACCAGCGGCTGAAGTACCAGCTTGTCTCCCCGCTAGTCGTCCTGGCGATCCCGGCCCTCGCCGTCTCGCAGTTCAGCACCATGAAGTCCGCCATGGAGGTCGCCCTTCGATCGGCCGATACGGTGATGTCCCGCCTGTCGCTGGAGCAGACGGCCCGCGGCATCGATATCGGACAGCTGGCCTCGAGCAACGAGATCGCCAACATTGTGCTGCTTGGCAGCCTCATCCTCATGGTCCTCACCTGGGCCCTGCACTTCACGGAGCACTGCATATTTCAATGGAAGATCTGATCCGAGAGGTCGAGGCCATCGTGAGCCTCCTGGCCGGCTCCACCGTGCGCGAGGTCTCGCTCCGCGCCGGCGACCGCCGCATCGTTCTCCGACGTGAGCCGAGCGCAGCAGGTCGCCCGGAGCACGAGGCGCCGGCGTCGTCCGCCGACCATCCGGCCCCGGGGCACGCGCCTGCGCCGGTGAGCTCCGAGCCGGAAGCTGAGCAGGTGACCGCTTCGCTGGTGGGGGTGTTCCACCATCTGGAGAGGCCAATCGCTGTGGGCGACGTGGTATCCGAAGGGCAGGTCGTGGGCGGCGTCGAGTCGATGAAGCTCATGTCGGAGGTCCGTAGCGAGACGACCGGCGTGGTACGCGATGTGCTGGTGGAGGACGGCGCCTCGGTCGAGTACGGTCAGCCGCTCTTCGCCATCAGCGCGGCGGACGAGGACTGAACGCCATGCGCCGCGCGTTCGGGCTCATCGAAATCCTGGTCGTGGTGGTCGTGCTGGTCATCCTGGCAGCGGTCCTTATCCCGCGCCTCACGGGGGGCAAGACGCCGGACGGCAGGAAGGCCAAGGGCGTCATCACCTACGCGAAGGATAGCGTCTGCGTCCAGAACCTCCGTTCGGACCGGCAGTGCATCGAGGCCGCGCAAGCCTCGGACCCCGACGGCGGCTACCCGGCAGACCTCTCGCAGGTCCGCGAGATCACGGGGGACCTACGCAAGTGCGCCGTGGGCGGCGAGCCTTACCGCTATGACCCGGCCACAGGCCGCATCTCCTGCCCGCACCCCGGGCACGAGGGGTTCTGAGACCACAGCCGGGTCGACCCCGCACACTCCGGCCGCCTGCGGCCTGCAAGTGAATGGAGCGCATGTTTAAGAAGATCCTCATAGCCAATCGGGGTGAGATTGCCGTCCGCATCATCCGCGCCTGCCGCGAGATGCGGATCCAGTCCGTGGCGGTCTACTCCCAGGCCGACGCCGAGTCGCTGCACGTGAAGCTCGCCGACGAGGCGGTCTGCATCGGTCCGCCGCCCAACAAGGACAGCTACCTCCATGCGCCCAACATCATCGGCGCTGCCCATATCACCGGAGCCGAGGCGGTCCACCCGGGCTACGGCTACCTGAGTGAGCAGGCGGGCTTCGCCGAGGCGTGCGAGGCCTGCAAACTGGCCTTCATCGGCCCGCCGGCGGCTGTGATCGAGCAGATGGGCGACAAGGCGCAGGCCCGCGAGATCGCCCGTGCGGCCCGCGTCCCCGTGATCCCCGGCTCCGGCGGCGAGATAGCCGGCGAGTCCGACGCGTTGCGCGTGGCCGGCAAGATCGGCTACCCCGTCTACATCAAGGCCGTGGCCGGCGGTGGCGGCACGGGCATCCGGCGCGTCGATGAACCCGACCAGCTGCCTCGCGCCCTGCAGATGGCCCGGTCCGAGGCCGAGGGCGCCTTCGGGAACCCCGAGGTCTACCTGGAGAAGCTCATCGAGGCGCCCAGGCACATCGAGGCCCAGATCATGGGCGACGGCCGCGGCCACGCCATCCACCTAGGGTTGCGCGAGTGCTCGCTGCAGAACCTGCGCCACAAGAAGCTAGTGGAGGAGGCCCCCGCCGGCGAGTTGCCCGGTTCGCTCCGCACGCGCATCGCTGAATCTGCTGTGCGCCTGGCCAAGAGCGTGGGCTACCGCAACGCCGGCACGGTGGAGTTCCTGGTCGACAAGAAGGGCGATTTCTACTTCCTGGAGATGAACACGCGGCTGCAGGTTGAGCACCCGGTGACGGAGTTGGTCACTGGCTTCGACATCGTCCATGAGCAAATCCGTATCGCGGCCGGAGAGCCGCTATCCATCGCCCAGAAGTCCGTGCAGATCAACGGACACGCCATCGAGTGCCGCATCACGGCCGAGGACCCCGACCGGGGCTACGCGCCGTCGGCGGGGCGCATCGAGTCGCTCCACTTCCCGGGCGGGCCCGGCGTCCGCGTGGACAGCTACATCTACCCCGGCTACGACGTGCCGCCCTACTACGACCCGATGCTGGCCAAGCTGATCGTCTGGGCGCCGACGCGGCCCGAGGCGATTGCGCGGATGGCCGGCGCGCTGGACGAAATCCGCATCGTGGGGCTTCCGACGAACATCAGCTTGCAGAAGCGCATCATCGCCACCCCGGCCTACCGGCGCGGCGAGGTCGCCACCGACTTCATCGCCCGGCACATCACGCCGGACACCGAGTAGCCAGCCTCGGAGGGGAGCCCACCATGGTCCAGCTCGTCGCCCTGTGCGCCATCGCGGCCCTGCCGCCGGCCGAGTCCGCCCGCGATCCACGCTGCTTTGAGATTCGCACCTACTACGCCGAGCCCGGCAAGCTGGACGGCCTGAATGCGCGCTTCCGCACCGCCACCGTGCGCCTCTTCCGCAAGCACGGCATCGAGAACATCGGCTACTGGATGCCTGTCGACAACGCGCAGAACAAGCTGGTCTACGTCATCGCCTGCCCCTCCCAGGAGGCCCGCGACGCCTCGTTCGCGGCGTTCGTGAAGGACCCGGACTGGCAGAAGGCCGCCCGCGAGTCCGAGGCCAACGGCAAGCTGGTGACGCGCATCACGTCACAGTTCCTCACGGCCACGGACTACTCGCCGGCCATCCGCCGCTCGTCCGCGCGCGGCGACCGGCTCTTCGAGATGCGCATCTACACTGCGGCGCCGGGCAAGCTCGACGCCCTCAACGCCCGCTTCCGCGACAACACCGTGCGCCTCTTCCGCAAGCACGGGATGACATCCATCGGCTACTGGACCCCCACGGGCCAGGAGCAGGGGATGAACGACACGCTGATCTACCTGCTGGCCCACAAGAGCCGCGAGGCCGCCGACAAGTCGTGGCGCGAGTTCGGCCAGGATCCCGAGTGGACGCGCGTCCGCACCGAGTCCGAGCGTGACGGGCGCCTGGTGGACAAGGCGGAGTCGATCTACATGACGCCGACGGACTACTCGCCGATCAAGTGAACGGCACACGGACCTGCACGGACACCGCCAAAGGCCAAGGCATTCCGTGCAGGTCCGTGTTCGTCCCTGTCAGTCGCCCAGGCAGACCCCGATCATCCTTGCGGTCTCCACCATGGGATGGTCCAGCGGGATGGTCTTCTTCAGGCCCGCCACCTGGTCCAGCGGCACGGGCTCGAACCGCGAGCCACGCACCGCCACCATGACGCCGAAGACGTTCTCGTGGATGAGCCGGGCGGCGGTGCATCCAAGCTGCGTGGCGAGAAGCCTGTCGGTGGGCGTCGGGGTGCCGCCGCGCTGGACGTGGCCCAGCGTTGTGACCCGCGTCTCGATGCCCAGCGCTGCCTCCATCTCCATGGCCAAGCTCAGGCTGGTGACGGTCTCCAGCGGCTCCTCGGTGGCTTGGTCCGCGGGTCCGTCGCCCACCGGGATTTCGCGCTCGGGGACGGCCGGGCGGGCGCCCTCCGCCACGGAGACGAGGCTGAACCTTCGGCCCTTGGTGCGCCGGTTCTCCACGGCCTTCAGCACGGCCTCCTTGTTGTACGGGATCTCCGGGATCAGGCAGACGTCGGCGCCGCCGGCCAGCGTGGCGCCCAGGGCGAGCCAGCCTGCGTTGTGGCCCATGATGTCCACCAGGATCACGCGCTGGTGGCTGGAGGCTGTGGTGTGCAGTCGGTCGATGGCCTCGGCGGCGATGAACATGGCGCTGTCGTAACCGAAGGTCAGGTCCGTGCCCGCCACATCATTGTCGATCGTCTTGGGTAGCGTGATGACGTTCAGGCCCTCGTTGGCGAGGCGGATGGCGTTCTTGGCCGTGCCGCCGCCTCCGATGCAGATCACGCAGTCCAGATCCAGCCGGTGGTAGGTGTCGACGGCGGCGCCGGTCATGTCTCGTGTGGTGCCGTCGGCCCGCGGCATCTTGTGCGGCTTGTTGCGGCTGGTGCCCAGGATGGTGCCTCCCAGCGTCAGCAGGCCGATCATGTCACGCTCGGTGAGGTGCATGACGCGGTTCTCGACCAGCCCCGTGAAGCCGTCCAGGATGCCGATGACATCCATGCCGTAGGTGCCCATGCAGGCCTTGGCTACGCCGCGGATGGCCGCGTTGAGGCCCGGGCAGTCGCCGCCCGAAGTGAGAATGCCCACCGTCCGTGCTTTTCGATGCCTCATCTGGCTCCCCCCCGGGGCCCGTCGCCGTCACCGTGGCGTCCGCGGCCCCATGCGGCTCTTATGGTACCGTGCATGGCCGCCGGGTAGAATCCGCGCACACCGAATGCCGCCCCTGGAGAACGCCATGCCTGCCACGCCTGCCGCCGACCGGCCCGGACTTCAGCCCACCGCCTTCGCGCCCCTGCCGCTGGGCTCCGTGCGTCCGCTGGGCTGGCTGGATGCCCAATGCCGTCTGCAGGCCGCCACGATCACCGGGCGCATCGAGGAGTTCTGGCCCGACCTGGGGCCAGGCAACATGTGGCTGGGCGGCGGCGCGGAGGGGTGGGAGCGCGGCCCCTACTACCTGGACGGCCTGACCCCGCTGGCCCACGTGCTGGATGACCCGCGCCTGAAGGCGAAGGCCCAGCGCTGGATCGACAGCATCCTGGGCATGGTGCGGCCTGACGGCTGGATCGGCCCCGTGCAGGCTCCGGACCGGCAGGCCTACGACCACTGGCCCGTCTTCCTGGTCCTGAAGGTGCTGGTGCAGCACGCCGAGGCCACCGGCGACCCGCGCGTCGTGCCTGCCGTCACGGGCTTCTGCCGCTGGCTTCGCGACAACCTGGCCGCCGTGCCGCTCCGGGACTGGGGCAAGCACCGCTGGGCCGACGGCGTGCTTTCCATCCACTGGCTCTACCAGCGGACCGGCGAGGCCTGGCTGCTCGACGTCGCCGCGCGGCTGGCCGAACAGGGCTACGACTGGCGCGCCCACTTCGCCGATTTCGTCCACACTGCCAAGACCCCGCGTGAGGCCTGCGTATTGCACACGCACGTCGTCAACAACGCCATGGCCGTGAAGACCGCCGGCGTCTGGTGGCGGCAGAGCGGCGATCCGGCCGACGCGGATGGGCCGCGACAGGCCATGGAAGCGTTGGACAGCCGGCACGGGCAGGCCTCGGGCATCTTCACCGGCGACGAGCACTACGCCGGCCTTGACCCCACGCAGGGCACGGAGCTTTGCGCCGTGGTCGAGTACATGTACTCACTCGAGGAACTGCTGCCCCTCTCCGGCGTGCACGAACTGGCCGACCGCCTGGAGCGCATCGCCTATAACGCGTTGCCCGGGGCCTTCACCGAGGACATGTGGGGCCACCAGTACGACCAGCAGGCCAACCAGGCGCTCTGTACCGTGGCGCCGCGCCACTGGACCAACAACGACGACACCTCGAACACCTTCGGGCTGGAGCCCAACTATGGCTGCTGCACCGCCAACCTGCACCAGGGGTGGCCCAAGCTGGTTCGGAGCCTCTGGATGCAGGCGCCCGACGGCGGCCTCGTGTCGACCGTGCTGGCGCCGTCGGTGGTCCGCACCCGGGTCGGCGGCGCCGACGTGGTGATCGAGGAGCGCACCGGCTACCCGTTCGACATGGACGTCACCTACCGGGTGGTCAGCGGCGCGGCGGAGCCCTTCGGCCTGACGGTTCGCGTGCCGGGTTGGTGCGAAGGGGCCGAACTGACGAGCCCCGACGGCTCGGACGACCTGGAGCCCGGCTGGCACACCGTGCGCCGCGTCTGGAGCGCCGGCGACGAACTCCACCTCCACCTCCCAATGCGCGTCCGGTGCGAGCGGCGCTACCGGGGCGCGGCGGCGCTACACTACGGCCCGTTGGTCCTCTCGCTGCAGGTGCCCGCGGAGTACCGGCTCATCGCAGGCAACCCGAACCCGGAGCCGGGGCAGCGCAGCGCCGACTACGAGCTACTGCCAACCGGCGAGTGGGCCTACACGCTGGAACTGGGCTCCGACGACACGCCGCATGTGGCCGTCGATTGGCGCGACGTGCGCGACGATGTGTCGCCCTTCACCGACGCCCACAACCCGCTCCGGGCCTCGGCCCTCGCGCGCCGCGTGCCGGAGTGGGGACTGGTGATGAACTCGGCGGGCCCCACGCCCGAGAGCCCCTGCCCCGGCTCGGGCGAGAAGGAGGCGGTGACGCTCGTGCCGTATGGCGCCACCCGCCTCCGCATGACGGAACTGCCTACGGTCTCGGCGTCGGGCTGAGGCGGCAGGCTACCGCTTCCAGCCCAGCCGCACCACCGCGCCGTCCGCAGGGGCCGCGATACGCACGGCCACGGTCCGGCTACCCTCCTGCACCTGCACGGCCAGTGGCTCGCCCCAGAGGCTGAAGGCCTTGGCGCCGGTAGGACGGCTCCGGCCCCGGGAGATGCGTGTGGTGACGCGCCCCTCGGGTCCTGCCGCCACAGCGTAGCCCGTGGACTGCAGTCCCTCGGAGACGGCCGGAAGCGGTCGGTCGGAGGCCACCACTCGCGGGCGCCTGCCGGAAGGCACCTCGGCCAGCACGACGGAGGCGTCGGGCTGCAGGCTGGGATCCAGTGTCTCCGACAGGTCGGCGTCGAGCAGGTCCACATAGGCGCCGTCCAGTTGCTGCGGCCTGAGCGCCGCGTGGGCCGTGACCAGCGATCCCCGCCGCCAGACCACCAGCCCTGTTTCGCTGTACTGGCCATCGGTCCGGTCGAACGCCCGGCGGACCAGTGCGCGGAGCAGCCTCGCCGCCCGCACGGAGGAGCCGAAATGAAGCGGGTCGAGGCCCGCATAGGCCACGCGCCCCTTGCCGCAGGGCGCCTCCCACGCGGCCGGCTCACCTCCCTGGCGCACCTTCAGCAGGAGCGTGGCGCCGGGCGGCGCGCCGCAGGGGGTGACATACTCGGGACGCGCCGCCCGCACGGTAGCGAAGAGGGATCCAAGGCCCGCGCCCTGCGCCTCCAGGAGCGGACCGGCCGGCGGCGCGGCGGCGATCGAGACGCGGCAGGCCCCGCGCAGGCGCAGCGTCAGCCGTGCGGGGCCCACGCCGGGCAGTGGAGCGAACCGATAGGTCCAGGCGCCCTCGGCGGCGGGAGTGCGGGCATTGCCGGTGATGATAGTGCCGTCATCGTCCCACAAGAAACGGGTCTCGGTCTCCGTGCCGCAGCGGAAGGCCACCGCGGGCCTGCCGGCCACACGAAGGTCGATCGACTCCACGGCAGGCAACGGCAGTCCCGCCGCGCCCGGCTCCAGGCGCAGCAACCAAT
This sequence comes from uncultured Chthonomonas sp., assembly GCA_903951425.1. Lineage (GTDB taxonomy): Bacteria > Armatimonadota > Chthonomonadetes > Chthonomonadales > CAJBBX01 > CAJBBX01. The sequence goes on along the minus strand of CAJBBX010000092.1, from coordinate 13,912 downwards.
CGCCGCCGCGGAGGACCGGCGGGGCCAGGTCCAGCGCCCACTGCCCTGCCTGTGCGGCCTCGGCCAGCGCACCGGCCTCTACCCAGGGGATGGGGAGGTCCAGCGCTGTCGGGGCTGCCTTGCGGGGGACGGCGCCCGGCAGGCCCGCCTGCGCGAAGAGGGCGGCCGTGGCGCCGGCCTGCCCGGCGGCCTGCCACCATGTGCCGGCGTCGGGCGCGGCGTCGGCGTCGGCGCCGATCACCAGGAGCACGCCGCCTGCCCGCGCCCATTCGGCCAGCGAGTGCACGGCCGCCGCGTCCTTCGGCGCCTCCACGGCGAAGGAGACGATGAGCGCCGAGATGCCGCGCAGGGCCGAGGCATCCTGCAGCATGTCGGACCGGATCAGCGCCGGCGCCGCGCCATGCTCGGCCAGCGGAATGTAGAGCGCCCGGAGCGCCTCCAGCGGTGAGCTGTTGGGCGCGGAGAGCGGATCGCCCACCAGCAACCCGAGGCGGCCCGCCGCGGGCTCCACGGAAGGCGTGAGCCAGAGGCCGGCCAGCGCCGCTCTCAGGCCCGCAGGGAGCGCGGCGCCCGGCACGGAGCCCTGCTCGGCGAAGATGTCTGTCTGCGCCCCTGCCAGCGCCCCCGCCAGCGCGTCGGCCGCGAGGGTGGTGGCCGCGTCGGTCGGCGCCGACGCCGGAAGCTCCAGCCGCATGGGCTGGCCCGCCTGGCGCGCGGCAGCGGCATGGAGTGCGGCCCGAAGGCAGGCCTCGGCGTAGGCACGGGGCTTGCGGATGCCCATGGCGCGGACCGGAGCAGCCACGTCGGCCAGCGTCAGGCGCACAGTCCGCTCGCCTTTGGCCGGCGGGGTCCAGGCGGTGGTGGGCTGTCCGGCGGCATCGATGTCCAGGATCGTGGGCACATCGCGCACGGGCGCGGGGGCCACGCGCTCGCCGCTGGGATCGCCGAGAAGGCGCTCAACGAGGTCGGAGACGCCGTCGCCGTCGTTGTCCGGAAGGGCTGCCCGAACCTCCAAGCCGCTCATGGCGAGCGGCACGGCCGCCGCCTTGACCTTCACGCGGATGCGGCCGCCCACGGGGTGCGCCGCGGGGACCGTGAAGCGCACGTAGACGGTCTGTCCGCCCACGGTGACGGCACAGGGCACCTTCTTGGCGGCGCTGTCGGCCAGCGTGATCTGGGCGCGCCCTTCGCGCACCATGCGCAGTTCGACGTGGGCGCCGGGCGGCATGGTGAGGGCGTAGATCCAGCCGCCGCCGACCTCGGCCCGCCGCACGCCGCCGGAGACGGCCGAGCCGTTGTTCAGCATCAGCGCCGCCTGCTCGGCCGGCGTACCCGGCGTCAGTCCCATGGCCAGTTCGGTCATACCGGCGCAGGGCGCGGCAACGACGGCCATGAGGCCCAGCAAGGCGGCGGCGCGCAGGATCATGGTTCCAGCATCTCGGCCAGGCCGGCGCCGATGGCCGCCTGCAAGAACTCGGCGCAGGAGTTGGGGAGCGGGTGACGCGCGCCGGACTGCTCGTTGTGGAGCCGGACGGCCTCGCGGGCGAAGGCGAGAGGCGAGAGGGCTATGATCGCCATGCGCACGAGCAACCCGGCCCGGCTTGCCGCCTCGCGCTGGATCGCCCCCACCACCTGCTCGGCGTTGGCCCCGCTGAAGGTGCCCTCCAGGGTCTGCTCCTTGGCCCGGAGCAGTACGCGGACTCTCACTCGCCTACTCCCCTGCGGCCCGCGGCGGGGCCACGAAGTCCAGGTAGCGCGCCCGGGCGTCCACCGCCCCGGCATCGCCTGCGTGGATGAGGACTCGGTAGCGGAAGCGGAGCGTCTCGCCCTGCTTCAGCAGGTGGCTACCTTCCTTACGACCCTGGGTGTAGTCGTGCAGGGCGAAGGGGTTGGCGGTGAACAGCCCGTAGTCGCGCACATGCCAGTAGGTGGGGTAGCGGAAGCTGTCGGGGTGGTCCATGACGCAGATGCCGATGGCCTTGCCCTCGGCCGCACCGCTATAGTCGCACCAGTGGGCGGCGAGGCCCCAGTTCTCGGGCTCGTTGATGCCGCCCCACGAGTTCTCGATCTTGCCGCCGCGGGGCACGTCCATGGACGAGGCGACGCGGAAGCTGATGAGGCCGCCCTCTTTCGTGTCGCCGAAGCGCACGTTGCCGGTGTCGGCTGTGAGCCGCAGGTCGACGTCGACCATCCGCAGATCTGCCCCGGTGTTCCAGAAGGTGAGCGCCAACTTCTGCTGGAGGACGTGTTCGCCGGCGGCGCTCAGCCAGTCCGAGGTGGTCTCCAACAGGCCGTATACCGGGCCGGAGACCATGCGGTCGATGGTCCGGTGCTCGGTGCGGCCGTGGCCGGGCTCCTCGCTCCAGTTGTCGACGCCGTTCACGTCACCGTAGGCGAAGTACATGGATCGGTGGTGCTTGTGGTCGTGAGTCTCACCGGCGACGTCCGGGATCATCGGGTAGGCGCGTGTGGCCTGGACCTCGCCAGGGGCGATCACGGGCCAAAGGTAGGGCCTTGACGGCACGTCGGCGTAGCGGTAGGCCGTGAAGAGCCTGCCGCCGATCTCCACGTGGACCTGCTTGCCGTTGTCGCGCAACGAGACGCCCGGACCGGGCGGGGCGGCAGACGCGGCCTCCAGGGCCGTGCGGCCCTCCGCTGCCAGCGCGGGCAGGACGAAGGCGAGGCCCTGGTCGTGAGCCTGTGCGGCGGTCAGCGCTCCCTCGGCGGCCAGGCCCTCCGGCGCCGGGCCATCCCATGGCGCCACCACTGGGCACGCCGCGCGGGCGTGTCGGCCCGCCTCGATGACGACTCGCTTCATCGTTGCTCTCCTCTTGCGTATGGCGTCACTGAACCGCCTCCAGACCAGCCGGAGGCGGTCCGTCCTCATCCCTCGGTACCGTCGGCTCGGCGCACGCCCAGCCGAGCCGCGTTGGCGCGGAGCCAGCTCCGCGCGGCGTCGTAGTCGGGCATGGCCTGCCGAACCAGGGCCCAGAACTCCGGGCTGTGGTCCATATGCTTTAGGTGCGCCAACTCGTGGATAATCACCGAATCCAGCACGCCGGGCGGGGCCATGAGCAGGCGGAAGTTCAGACTGATCGTCCCGGTGGCTGAGCAGCTGCCCCATCGTGAGTACTGGTCGCGCAGCATGACCCGTCGCACCTGCACACCGAAATGCCTCCCATTCAGCTCCGCCACGCGCTTGGTCACGCCCGGCAGGGCCTCGGAGGAGATGAGCCTCCGGACCAGGTTGCTGATGTGCTCGATGCGCTCCGCGGCCGTGAGCCCCGCCGCCAGCGACACGCGGAGGGTCCGGTCCTCCCTGCGTCCGCTGCTGGAGGCTGCATGGCCCTGCTCCACGTCCACGACGTAGCGTCGCCCCAGGATCGCCACCGTGTCGCCGTCAGAGAACCGCAGCGGCTGCACGCCGGTCTCCGCGGGCGGGCCGCCTGCCAGCATGGAGCGGAGCTTCGCCTCCAGTTCAGACAGCATGGTCCGACGCAGGTTCGGCTCGGCGGCGGACGGCACACGGACCGATATCTGGGCGCCCCGGACCCGCGCAGTCGCCTTGCGGCCCGTCGACGAGGCGATCCGCACCAGATACTCGTGGCCCGCCACCCGCAGCACGCCGCCGTCTTTCAGTTCGCTCATTGGCCCCACGCTCGCTCCCAGCCGGTCTCCATCGCCCTCAGACTACCCCAGCGGAGGCCCGTGGCCGCAGGCTTCGGGCGCTCTGGGGTATGCTTCGCCCATCTCCACACGCCCGGAAGCCGGGCCCGCGATCGGCGCCATGGACGACCTCTGCATTGTGATCGTGAGCTACAACACGCGGGATATGCTGCGCGACTGCCTACGGGCGCTGTCGGCGGCGACGGCAGGCCTGCGGACCTCCGTCTGGCTGATCGACAACGCCTCCACGGACGGTAGCCCCGAGATGGCAGCACGGGAGTTCCCGGAGACCCGCGTGATGGCCAACGACCGTAACGTGGGCTTCGCACGGGCCAACAACCAGGCGCTGGAGCAGGCCGACGCACGGTACCTGTTGCTGCTCAACCCCGACACCGAGGCACGGCCCGGCTCGCTGGCGCTGGCGGTCGCGCACATGGACGCCGACCCGCGAATGGGCGCCTGCGGCCCCATGCTGCTGAACACCGACGGATCGCTGCAGCGCAACGGCGGCCGCTTCCCCACGCCTTTCCGCGAGCTTCTCCACGTCACTGGCCTCTGGCGGCTGGCGCCCAGGCGTTATGAGCTGGCCATGGAACACGGGCGCGAGGACTTCAGCGCGGAGGCGGAGGTCGACCAGGTCTCCGGCGCCTGCCTCCTTGTGCGGGCCGAGGCGGCGAAACAGGTGGGCCTCCTCGACGACCGCTTCTTCATGTTCTACGAGGACGTGGAGTGGTGCCGGCGCTTGCGGCGGGCCGGCTGGTCGGTGCGGTACCTGCCCGACGTCCAGGTGGTACACCACTGGATGGGGAGCGTGCGGCAGTCGAGCCGGCGGATGACCGAGCAACTGCTCAAGAGCCAGCTCCTCTACTACCGCAAAACGGGCGGGCCGGTGGCCGCGGCGGCGGTCCTGGGCGTCATCGCGCTGGGTCTCTGCAAGAACGGAATCCTTCATGCGGGCTCCGCCGTTAAGCGTGGCCTTCGAGCCGTTCGGCCCGGAAGCCGCCCTCAAGCTTGACACGTCCCCACCTGTCCGCTATACTTGCCGATGATTGGGTCACTGTCCCGGGATTGCGCACGTCCAACCCCGTGTAGAGTGAACGAGCCGTCCCTGCCCAGACACTTTCTCGAACGAAACAGGGGGTGCGATAGCTATGCTCCACGCGCGCAGCCGACGTATGCCGAGCGCCAGGGTGCCCCGGGTCCTACTTGCCGCCGCCGGTCTTCTGGCCCTGACGGCATCTGCGAACTCGGCCTACGCCGCGGGCAAGCTGGCCCTGCCCCTGGCACTGGACTGGAAGTACACCGCAAACCGTGACGGCAACAACCCGGCCTCGCCTGTGGCCGACGCCGACACGGTCTACTTCGCCTCAGGCGACCGCATGTACGCCGTCGACATCGCGTCCGGCGCAATGAAGTGGCGATACCCGGAGGACCAGCCCCTCAGCACCCGGGTCCGCACGACGCCCGTCATCGTCGGCGATATGCTCTACGCCGGCGCCGAAGACGGCAAGCTCTACGCGCTCCAGACGGCCAACGGGCACGGCAAGTGGCTCTTTGACACTCGCAGCCAGGTCGGCTCGTCGCCCGTAGCGGCTGACGGCGTGCTGTACTTTGGCTCCGCCGACGGTCGGGTCTGGGCTATCGACACGCGAACCGGCAACGAGGTACCCACCTGGCGCGGCGGCTACAAGGCCGGCGACGAGGTGGCCGCGGCGCCGGCAGTGGCCAACGGCCTCGTCTTTGTGCTCTCGCTGGACCAGGTGCTTCACGCCGTCGGCGCGTCCAGCGGCAAGCAACGGGCCACCGTGCGCCTCGGAGGCAGCGTCCTCGGCATGGCCCCGGTCGTCTACGGAGACAACGTCTACGTAGCCGCCGGCGCCACGCTCTACTGCTTCTCCAGCCGCAACCTCTCGTTGCGCTGGACGCAGATGCTGCCCAACGACATCGCCTGCAGCCCCGTGGTCAACGAGTTTGGCGCCTATGTGGTCACCCGCGATAGCCGCCTCTACAGCTTTGAGTCGCGGCTGGGCCGGCCCCGCTGGAAGACCGCACCGAAGCTGGAATACGACGTCCTGGCCGCCCCGGCCGCCGTGGGCGACATGCTCGTCGTAGGCACCGTGCTGGGCGCGGTCTACGTCATTGACGGCAACACCGGCGCCAGCAAGTGGCTCTACACCACGCAGCCGGCTTCCACAGACCCCGAGGCGTTGCCCACCTGGACCAACGTCGCAGCCACGCCGGTGGTCGCCGATGACCGGTTGCTGGTGCTCTCGGACGACGGCTCGCTGGCCTGCTTCCGGACGGGTGCGCTCGATTCGCTACCCCCGGACGTGACGATCCTGGAGCCCGAGATGGGCATCGTCATGAACGGCAACCCGCCGATCCGATTCGAGGCCAAGATCGCCGATGTCGGTTCCGGCGTGAACCCCGCCACGGTCCGCGTCCTGATCGACGGCGACGGCATCGTCCGGCGGCCCGACGGCAAAGACAACGACGACAAGCCCGGTTACTACTTCGACCTGCGCTACGCCACCGTCACCTATGACACGCCCGAGCCCACCACGGCAGCCCTGGTTCGCCCGCTGCCCGACGGCCGCCACACCGTGACCATCTCGGCCGCGGATTGGGCCGGCAACATGGTGAACAAGACCTGGTCGTTCACGGTGGACAACTCCGTGGCCAAGCGGCCCCGCAAGAAGCCCACCGACCAGATGAACAACATGGGGCCGGGCGGCATGGGCGGCCTTCGCGGCGGCCCCGGCGGCGGCGGCTCGGGGATGCCCGGCATGGGCTCCGGCTCCGGAAGCGGCGGCAGGGGCAGCGGCCGCGGCTCGGGCCGGGGCGGCGGCGGACGCAACATGGGGATGGGCGGCGGCTAACCGCACGGCCTGAACCCGTTCGAACTCGACAGGCGTGAGAGCGATCTCACGCCTGTCGGCACATCAGAAGCCTGATCGGCACATTAATGGCGCTTGAGCACTGGATCAACCTGGCCAACGTGCAGCTTCCCGCCCGGCGCCTGCGCCACCTGCTGGACGAAGTGGGCTCCCCGGAAGCCATCCTGGCAGCAGACACCGACGAGATGTCCGAGCTCTCCGGAATACAATCGGCCACGCTGGCCAAGCTCCGCGATCCCCGCCACGCGCCCACCGACTCCGACATGAACCGGTTCCGTGCGCTCGGTGCAAGCCTGCTCACGATCCACGACGCCGCCTACCCGGAGGCGCTCCGCGAGCTGGAGGACGCCCCGCCCATCCTCTTCATGCGCGGCGAGCTGGACGAGCGCGACCGCTTCGCAGTGGCCGTGGTCGGTTCGCGGCATGCCAGCCCCTACGGCCGGGCCGTCACCAAGACCATCGTCGGTGACGTGGCCGCGGCGGGCCTCACCGTTGTCAGCGGCGGGGCCATAGGCATTGATGCCGCCGCACACCGGGCCGCGCTGGACGCAGGAGGCCGGACGCTCGCGGTGCTGGGGTGCGGGCTGGACAAGTGCTACCCGCAGGACAACATGCCGATGTTCGAGCGGATCGTCCGCGAGGGCAAAGGGGCGTTGCTCACCGAGTTCCCGCTGGGTTCGGGGCCGGAGCCGTGGCACTTCCCCCAGCGCAACCGGATCATCAGCGCACTGGGCATGGGCCTGCTGGTGGTGGAGGCCGGGCTGCAGAGCGGGGCCCTCATCACCGCCCAGCAGGCCGCGGAGCAGGGCAAGACCGTCATGGCCATACCGGGCAACGTGGACAGGCCCTTCTCGCGCGGGACCAACGACCTGATCCGCGACGGCGCACTGCTCATCCAGTCGGCGGATGACGTACTGCTGGCGCTCAATATTCGCACCCATGGGCCCGGGCAGAGGGCCACCGTGCCCACGACGCAGATGGATCCCTCCCGGAGGCGCGTGCTGGAGGCCCTGAGCCTGAGCCCGCAGCACGTGGACGGCCTGGCGGCCGAGCTGGCGCTGCCCTCCTCGGAGCTGGCCGTGGAGCTGACGATGCTGGAGCTATCGGGCCACGTACGTCGCCTCCCCGGCAACACCTACGTGAGGGTCCTCTGAGCGGCTGTCAGGTGGTGTAGACGCCCTCGTATACGGTCTCCGCGGCGCCGGTCTGCCGGATCGAGCCGCCGGGCTCCCACTCCACGTGGATGACGCCGCCGCGGCTCACCACATCTACCGCGCCGTCCGCCTCGCCGCGCAGGATCGCCGCCACGCCCACGGCGCAGGCGCCCGTTCCGCAGGCCAGCGTCTCGCCGACGCCCCGCTCCCAGATCCGGACATGGATGGTGGACCGGTCCATCACCTGCGCCCACATGACGCTGGTGCGGGCAGGGAAGACGGCGTGGCGCTCCACCAGCGGGCTCACGGCGCCGAACCGGGCGTCGTCGGGCAAGCGCTCGACGAACGTGACGGCGTGGGTCGAGCCCGTGGAGAGCGCGCTGACGATGATGGGGCCCGCGGCAGTCTCCAGCGGGTAGTCGAGGACCTGTGGGCCCGGCGCCAGCACCGGCACACGCGCAGGATCGAAGGCGGGTGGCCCCATGGTCACGGCTACGCGGATGCCCGCAGTTGTCTCGAGGATTCGGGCCTGCCGCACTCCGGCCAGGGTGCAGATGCTAAGCTCGCCCAGGCGTGCGCGCTCCATGGCCGCCGGATCGCGCTCGGCGATGAAACGGGCGATGCACCGGAGCCCGTTGCCGCAGACATCGGGCGTGCCGTCCGGGTTGAACATGCGCATGGCGGCGTCGGCCCGGCGCGCCCGGTCCACCACAAGCAGCCCGTCGGAGCCGATGCCCGTGTGCCGGTCGCAGGCCTCCAGCGCGAAGCCCGACCAGTCCATGTCGCGCACGCCGCGTCCATCCACCACCACGAAGTCGTTACCGGCCCCCTGCATCTTGGTGAATGGGATCAAACGATGGCTGCGTCTCATGGGCTTCCCTTTCGTGGCGCGGCTGTGGCGGGCGACATCACGACGCGGTCGGCCACCGTCGTGATCCGGCGCCCGAAGAGCGTGCCCTTGATGCCGCCGGTGTCGCAGAGCAGGCTGGCGCAACCGTCGCGTACGACCAGCTCCCACGTGCCGTCCACCATTCCCAGGCTGAGCAGGGGCCGGCCATGCAGCGTAAGGACAGTTGCCGTCGCAGAGGCGCGGCCCATCGTGACCACCGGCGGCGTGCCCCAATCGGCGATGCGGAACCGGGCCGGCGCGCCTGCCTCGGCGGGCTCCATGCGTTGGCCGGTGTTGACGGCCTGGGTGACCATCTTCACCGAGTAGTGGCGCGATGTGGCGAAAGGCCTGCCGTCCAGGCTGGTTGCCATCAGGGCCGCTATGGGGCTGGCGGTCTTCAGGCGCCATGGGCCGAAGGGGTGCCCGGCGCCGGGGGTCATCTCGCCCGCCAGCGAGGCGGAGTGGGGCGTCTGCGTTCGCATCCGGCCCGCCGCCGTGTTGCGCACCACGCGCCCGCCCAGCGCGATGTAGACGCCTTCGGAGGCCGTGGCGAGCCGGTCAGGCGCGTAGCCGGGGATCATGACCTTCACGGCGCCGCGCATCCCCGCCTCGGCGCGCACGTCGACGCGGCGCGTTGTGGCCGGCGCCGGGCCCACGAGGTTGTCCACTCCGCAGAACCAGCCCGCCCGATGCACATCGCTGACGGTGCAGGGCCACGCGGCCAGCCGCTCGGGGGAGTGGGCGACCCGGACACGGTCGGCCGCCGGTGCGCCGGGCCGCAGAAAGGCCGCCGCGCCGTGGCCGAAGAGGCCCCAGACGGTAGGGTCGGCCTGATGGTCGAAGTCGGAGAGCTCTTCCGGCTTGGTTGCGATCTGGTACCCGAAGAGCAGCACGGCATCCACGTCCTGTAGGGCGGCATAGGCGGCCATCTCGGGCACGGCGGTGCAGCGGTAGCGGTTGGGCCAGACCGTCGCCCATTCGCGCACCACAACAGGCTTGCCGCGCCACCTTAGCGAGGCCAGCGCTGCCCCTGCGTGCCACGCAGAGGCGCCGCGGAGCGGGTTGACGTCATTGAATAGGAATGCGCCCTGCCAGTCGCGTCCCGCGAAGACCGGGTGGTCGGCGTAGATGTTGCCGGCTGTGAAGTCCATGCCGCTGGTCGATGCCACGTCGGCCATGCTGTCTGACGAGACCGTAGCCGTGACGGGCACGCGCAGGCCGATGGATCGCAGGTGGGCGCGCATCTCGGCGAAGTAGGCGGACTGCGTCGCGGTGCAGAACCGTACGCCGTCGGCCACGCGGGCTCGGGCTGCGCCGGACAGGTCGGGAAGCCCCACCGTGCCCAGCGCCGGGTCCTCGCCGGCGGGCGACGGTGAGGAGTCGTCGGCAGCCCAGGCCGAGGCCATTCGGGCCCTAGAGCCATAGCGCGCCAGCAACCAGGCGTTCCATTGGCGCTGCAGCGCCTCCGCGTAGGGATCGGCCAGGGCGCCCAGCGCCCGGGGACGGATGAGGAGGCCGTGCTCGTTGCAGATCTCCACCAGGGCCAGCGCCGGGTCATCGACATACCGCAGGCCGGTCCTCGGGTTGCGATGCCTCAGGAGCTGGGTGGCATACTCCTTCTGCAGGGCGATGAGCCGCCGGTCGAAGCAGGCATAGGGGCGCGCAGCCCGGCCCACTTCAGCCACCGAGGCCACGCCGTCGGCGGCGCGGAACTGCCGGAAGTCGAGCAGGTCGAAGTAGTAGTAGATGCCGCGCTGCCGCAGCTCGTGCGTCCATGTGTCGATGTGGGCCAGGCGCGCTTCGTCCAGCCGGCGCGATGCGGTGGCGCTGGGCGAGTCGAGGAGGCCGCCCACGGAGTCGATGGCCTCGAGGCGCACCATATTGCATCCTGCGCGGGCCAGCACATCGACCACCCGCGCTATGGTGGCGTCGGGCACGAAGACGCTCTTGCCGCTGATGTTCACGCCCCAGAACCGGGCGCGGCGGCCGTCGGCGAAGGTGAAGCCCTTGCCGGGCTTACCGGCGCCCACGAAGCCGTGCTTGCCGGCCGGGGCGTCGAGAAGGTACCGGAAGTCGACTGCAGCGGCCCGCGGGAAGGGGCCCATAGCCGGGCTGGTGTGTCCTTCGGGAGTCTGGGCGGAAGCCGTGGAAAGGGCCGCCAGAGCCGACAGCGCCGACAGCGCGGCCGACGCCCAGCGCAGACGACGGCGCAACCGGCGAAGGGGCGAGGTGATCATAGGCTCCGAAGTGCGGGAGAGAGGCCCATTATGGCATACGTCGGGCGGGGCTTCGCGGTATCGTATCGGTACCAACTCGGGGTCTCTGGGCCGGCCGCCCACCGACCGAAGGAGGATAGCACGATGTCTTCGCCCATCAAGGGCGGGCTGGCCGCCCTGGCCCTGGCCGCTCTCCTGATGCCCGCTTCAGCGCAGACCGGGGCCGCCCGAGCGCCCAAGCCTCAGCACCAGTATGTCACCGTCGACGAGTACGTTCGCACCAAGCTGCCGGCCAAGACCCTGGCCTCCGTCGAGGGCTACGTAGTCGTCGGCGTGAAGGCCGGCGCGGGCATCCGCCTCGACCTGACCGACTCGACCGACAAGGTCCTCACAGCCAAGGAGGCCGATGCCACCGCCCGCACCGCGTGCCACGCCACGGTTCCGCCGGCGCTGGCCCGCAGGCCGGGCTTCGCCTGGACCCGCCGGGGCGTGCAGCGGTTCATCATGTTCACCGGAGCGGCGAAGGCCCAGAAGAAGCTCAACGACACGATGCCGAAGCTCCGGGTGACCGGGCAAGCCGCCGGCAAGGGTGTCATCAGCCCCGTAACGCTGGTGGAGTACATGGACGACAACGGAGACTGGCGCACCGTCCGATAGCCTGCGGGCGAGCCTGTGCGGCGGCGGGGACTACAGCACCTCGTCGCCGCTCTCCTCGGTGCGGATTCGGACGGCCTCCTCCAGTGGCAGGACGAAGATCTTGCCGTCGCCCGGTTCGCCGGTCCGTGCATGGCGCACCAGCGTCTCAATGATCTCCTCGGCGTCCTCGTCACGGACCATCATCTCGATCTTGACCTTCGGCGGCATCTCGATGGCGTATTCCGCCCCTCGGAACCGCTCGGTGTGGCCCCGCTGGCGGCCGAAGCCGCGCACGTCGCTGATGGTCATCCCCGTGACGCCGATCTCGCTGAGGGCGATCTTCACCTCGTCGAGCTTGTAGGGCCGGATGATGCACTCAATCTGCTTCATTCAGGCAATGATCCCCCATTCGCGCAGGACCGAGAGGACGGGCGGGCGGTCCCAGAACCATCCGACGCCGATCCAGAGCCCCGCGTAATGGCGCTCTCGTAGCGGCCGTCCGCGGCGCGAGGAGCCGGCTCGTAGGCGCCGTCGCTGCCCAATCGGTAGAACTCGGCGCGCTTGTGGTCCGAGTCGATGATCCAGTACTCCCGCACGCCGGCCTGCTCGTACTCGTAGAACTTGTCGCCCCGGTCGCGGACGCGGCTCTCGGGGCTCACGACCTCCACCACCAGATCGGCGGGCCCCTCCAGGTGGGTGGGCTTGATGCGGTCCAGATGCTCGGAACTGACGAACATGACGTCGGGAGCGCGTCCCGTCTCGCCCGCAACGGGCCTCATTACATAGGGGTGACCAAGGACGCGCCCGCCGCCACCTTGTTCGGTGAAGAGCCTGAGGAGGGCGCCGACGAAGCAACCGATATCGGAGTGCTCTTCTGAGATCGGGGACATTTCGATCGCCTTTCCATTGACGTACTCGTAGTGCCCGTCCAGGCGCAAGAACTCCTCAAAGGTCATGCCGCTCGTTGCGTCGATGACGGTGGTCATGGTCGGGGAGCCTCCTGGCCCCGCTGCATTATACAGCCGGTGCAGAGCGGCGCGAAGGCCTCTTGCACGCAAGGCCCGCCACCGTTGCCGGGTGCGGGCCTTGCGGATCGGTCTCGGCGGTGTTCGCCTAGGCGTCGTAGTACAGGTGGAACTCGTGCGGGTGCGGCCTCAGGGCCACGGCGTCGCACTCGTTGAGCCGCTTGTAGGCGATGTAGGTGGAGATCAGGTCCGGCGTGAAGACGCCGCCCTTCAGCAGGTACTCGTGATCCGCCTCGAGCGCGTCAAGCGCCTCGGCTAGGCTGCCGGGGGTCATCTTGATGCCGTGGCGCTCCTCGGGTTCCATCTCGTAGAGGTCGCGGTCAATGGGCTCCGGCGGCAGGATCTTGTTCTCGATACCGTCGAGGCCGGCCAGCATCATGGCGGGGAAGGCCAGGTACGGGTTGCAGGTGGGATCCGGGGCGCGGAACTCGATCCGCTTGGCCTTGGCCGACTTGCTGTACATGGGGATGCGGACGCAGGCAGAGCGGTTGCGCTGCGAGTAGATCAGGTTGATCGGGGCCTCGTAGCCCGGAACCAGGCGGCGGTAGGAGTTGGTCGTCGGAGCGGCCAGGGCCAGGATCGACGCGGCGTGCTTCAGGATGCCGCCGATGTAGTAGATGGCGGTCTCCGAGAGGCCCGCGTAGCCGCGCTCGTCGTACATCATGTTGACGCCGGCCTTCCAGAGCGACTGGTGGCAGTGCATGCCGGAGCCGTTGTCCTGGAACAGGGGCTTCGGCATGAACGTGGCTGTGTAGCCGTTCTGGACGGCCACGTTCTTGATGACGTACTTGAACTTCATCAGCGCATCGGCGCAGTCGAGCAGCGGGCCGAACTTCATGCCGATCTCGCTCTGCCCGGCAGTGCCCACCTCGTGATGGTGTACTTCGGTCTCGATGCCCACGTCGCCCAGGGTCAGCATCATCTGGGTGCGCAGGTCCTGATGCGAGTCCGTGGGCGGAACCGGGTAGTAGCCACCCTTGTAGCGGACCTTGTAGCCCAGGTTCGGCTTCTCGTCGCGGCCGCTGTTCCAAATCCCCTCGTCGCTGTCCAGGAAGTAGTAGCCGGAGTGGGAGTTCGTGTCGTACCGCACATCGTTGAAGATGAAGAACTCGGCCTCCGGCCCGAAGTAGACGGTATCTGCGATGCCGGTGGACTTGAGGTAGGCCTCGGCCTTCTTGGCCACGTTACGCGGGTCGCGGGAGTAGCGCTCGCGGGTGATGGGATCCTCAACATCGGCGATGATGACGATGGTGGGTTCCTCGGTGAAGGGGTCCACGAACGCCGTCGACGGATCCGGCACCAGCAGCATGTCGGACTCGTTGATGGCCTGGAAGCCACGAATGGACGAACCGTCGAAGCCGATCCCGTCCTCGAACAGATCCTCGGTCAGGGAACTGATCGGGATGGACAGGTGATGCCATGTGCCGGG
>CAJBBX010000091.1 GCA_903951425.1 uncultured Chthonomonas sp. | reverse complement strand
CTGGCCTACGGTCCGCCCTACCACGTCCACACGGCCTACTCCTACTTCCCGCCGTCCGAGTACTTCGGCCCGCATCCCGAGTGGTACTCGTTGATCAACGGCCGCCGCACCACGGAGAACGCGCAGCTCTGCTGGACAGACCCGGAGTTGCGGGCGGCCTTCCGCGAGAAGCTCCTGTCGACGATCCGCTCCTCGTGGGCGGCCGCTCGCGCCGCGGGCGAGCCCCCGCCGCTGGTCTTCAGCATCTCGCAGAACGACTGCTACGGCGCGTGCCAGTGCCCGGCCTGCAAGGCGCGGTCCGACGCCGAGGGGTCCGAAGCCGCACCGCTGCTGGACTTCGTGAACCTGATGGCCGATGCGGTGAAGGCCGAGTTCCCCGAGGTCTTCATCGACACGCTGGCCTACCAGTACACCCAGAAGGCGCCGAAGACCCTGCGGTGCCGCGACAACGTCATTATCCGCCTCTGCGACACCGAGGCCGACATGCTCAAGCCGATCACCGCGCCGGAGAACCGGGCGTTCCGTGAGCATATCCTCTCCTGGGCCCGCATCGCCCGGAACCTGCGGATCTGGGACTATGCGGTGACCTACGGCACGCTCGGCATGCCCCTGCCCACGGCCCACACCTTCGGCCCGGACTACCGGTTCTACCTGGCGCACAACGTGGAAGGCGTCTTCACCGAGCTGGAGTATGAACTTCTGGCCGACATGCGCGACTACAAGATCTGGACCATGATGAAGACACTGGAGGAGCCGTCCGCCGATCTCACGAAGCTCACCGACACCTTCATGCGCGGGTTCTACGGCCCAGCCGGCAGGTGGGTGGCGCAGTATGTGCGGGAGTTGGCATCCGAAGCCGCCCTGCGGAAGAGCCGAAGCACCTGCTGGCAGGGCTCAGCGACGCAGCTCTCCTACCTGACGCCGCAGTTCATCGTCAGGGCGCAGCGCCTCTTCGATCGCGCAGACCGGGCGGTCGCTTCGGACCCGGTCCTCCGTTCGCGTGTGGGCCACGCCCGGCTTCCGCTGGACCGGGCCACGCTGGCGCTCTACCCCAACCTGGCGGCAGCGTGGCAGGCCGCGGGCAAGCCCGGCATGGACCGAGACGCGGTGGGGCGCCGCGCCATGGCGGCATGGTTCGACGAGATCGACCGACGCATCGAACCCGGCCGGCAGGCCGCAGAGCGCTTGGCCGCCGAGGGCGAGATCCAGCGCTTGACGCTGGCCCCCGCGAAGACCGGCCTGCCCGCTCAGTTCAGGGACCGGCCCAAAGGCTCCGTGATCGACTACACGGCCGTCATGACGCGGAACTGGAACAGCGTGGTCAAGGTGGTGCGGGACCCGGAGGCCGAGACGGGCATCACGAACCGCCTGGACCTCACCGCGCCGGACGTGGAGCATCCCGAGCGGTACGTGATGCCCATGCCCTGGGGCCTCTACGTCTCAGCGGACCAGAAGACCTCGCCGGCCGAGCCGATCCGTGCCGAGGATGTCCCCGGCGCCGGGTACCACTGGTACAAGCTGGGCGCCTATCCGGTGGCTCCGAGCGCCTATGTCTGGTTCTTCTGGAGCTGGATCATCCAGCTCGACATCGGCAATGCCCTGGAGCCCTCCGCGCCTGACCGGGAGTTCGAGGTATGGGCCCGCGTCAAGTTCGAAGGGCCTCGGTTCCCGCACGGCAAGCCCGGCGACAAGGACGCGATCTGTGTGGAGAGGGTCGTGCTGGTTCAGGCCGGGTAGGCAGGAACCCCGCTCCCTCCCCTTGCCGCGAAGCGGGAGGGGGAGGGCTGGGGTGGGGGTTTCGCCTTTAGATCAACCATCTTCCGATTTATCGGCCTTACGGCAACCCCCCATCCCGGCCTTCCCCCTCCGCGACTGCGTCGCGCAAGGGGAACGAGCAGGCGGGCCGACTGCTACGGGGCCTCGCTCAGCCCTTGGCACTCCTCCCAAAGCCACTGCAACCGTGCGTCCGTGTCGCGCATCAGGTCACCGGCGGCGATCCTGATGGTGCGCACTCCGGCCGCCGCCAACGCCTCGTCACGAGCCGCGTCGCGCTCGGCTCTGTCGGAGTGATCATCGCCATCGACCTCAACACATAGGCGTAGGCTTGGGCTGTAGAAGTCCAGAACGTAGGGTCCGAAGGGATGCTGGCGGCGGAAGCGATGGCCGACGGCGCCGGCCCGAAGGCGCGCCCAGAGCACGCGTTCCGGCATCGTCATCTCGCGCCGTAGCCTGCGAGCGTTGTTGACGGCAGCGTGGTCGGTATTACGATGCAATGGAATGGTCATGACCTGGCTCACCGGCAACCCCCATCCCGGCCTTCCCTCTCCGAGGCTGCGCCCCGCAAGGGGAAGGAACACGGCGGGCGCCCCCCGCTCCCTCCCCTTGCCGCGCAGCGGGAGAGGGAGGGTTGGGGTGGGGGTTCCTGCCGTTTTGCAGTACTTCAGCGATTACAATACTCTTACGGCAACCCCCATCCCGGCCTTCCCCCTCCGAGGCTGTGCCTCGCAAGGGGAAGGAGCACGGCGGGCGCCCCCCGCTCCCTCCCCTTGCCGCGCAGCGGGAGGGGGAGGGTTGGGGTGGGGGTTCCT
>CAJBBX010000090.1 GCA_903951425.1 uncultured Chthonomonas sp. | reverse complement strand
TGCCGGTGGGGGTTCAACTGGTCCGGTAGCGATCGGAAGCCCGCGGGCGACAGATCTGCAATGTCGGCCATCCTCCGGGAGCAAGTGCGGCGGAACCCCGGCGCCGCTCCCGGACTATACCGCGCCGAGCCACCGTGCGCATCGGCTGTTTGCGCACGGTGGCTCGGCTGACCGCATCTGTGTCACGGCGCAACGACCGTCGCGGTCGTGTCGGCCTGGGCCGGGGCTACGGCCGGGCTGCCGGCGTAGGAGGCGCGGATGGTGTGCGGCCCGACGGCGACGCCGGCTGACGAGGCTTGGAGCGTGGCGATGCCGGCGGCGTCGGTGACCGCCGTGCCTAGCGAGACCTGGCTGGGGCCGGGATCGAGCGTGAACTCGATGGTCAGGCCGGGCTGCCAGGTGTAGTCCGGCACGGTCCGAACGAAGGCCCGAAGCGGCCACGCGTCGCCCTGAACGACAGAGCGGACGTAGGGCCAGATGTAGAGCGCACCCATGTCCAGGGTCAGCGAGGCGAGTGTGTGCGAGGCCGTGTATCCGTTGTCCCCGGCGAAGTCGGCCCGCATAGCGTGGGCGCCGGCCGCGAAGGTGACCGGGATATCCCAAAGGTACATGGCACGGCCGTTCCCGCCCACCTCGGGATCGTTGGTGACGCCGGAGCCCACGGTCGTGCCGTCAACCTGGAACCGGAGCGTCTTGTTGCCGACCGGGCTGTTGTCCATCCGGTAGAGGTAGGCGGTCAGGTAGGCCCGGTTGCCGACCTGGTAGGGTCTGCCCGCCCGGTCCGGCATGTACATCTTGGTGGCGGTCTGTGTAGCGGTCAGCGTGGCCGCGGCCGAGCTCGGCGCGAGGGCGGCATCGCCTGCGAACGCGCAGGTCAGGGCGTGCGCTCCCGGCGTCACCCAGCCGGCGATGCGCCAGTTCACCGCCGCCTGCCCGCCCGCGTCGGTCACGCCGGGGGCCACGGCCGTGCCGTCCACCGAGAAGGTGAGCAGTTTGCCCGCCAGGAACGCCGAGGTGTCCGAGCGCCGGAGCCAGCCTCTCAGCGCAACCACGTCGGTGGCGCTTCCGCTTCGATCGATCAGATAGATGCCGGTCTGCGTCCGGTTCACGGTGAGGGTGCCGGTTGTCGCGCAGGCGCGGTACTCGGCGTCGCCGGCGAATGCCGCCCCGATGGTGCGCGTGGCCGGCCCATCCGTCACGGTCCAGGCCAGAGCCGCTTCCCCGGCTCCGTTCGTGGTCGGGGTGCCCACTAGCGTGCCGTCGATGGTGAGCGCCATCGGCTTTCCGGCCAGGAATTGCCTGTCGGTGTTGCGCCAGAGATACGCCTTCAGGATGACGGTTTGGGCTGCGGCGCTCACACGGTCCGGAACCCATGCGCCGGTGGTCGGCCGGTAGTCTTCCGCCGGCATGCGGGCAACCACCAGCGTGGCGTCCGGGCGGACATAGGCCAGGTGCAGCCCGTCCGGCGAGACATCCACGCCGTTCACGCCCCGGCCCGTCTCCTGGTCGTATACCAGGAGTTGGGCTCCGTCGGATACCCGCCACAGGGCCACGCCACCGAGCGTCCCGCCCGCCACAACGAACGCGCCATTCGGCGTGAACCCGCCCTTGTGGTAGGCGATGCCCTGCCACGTGAGCGTTCGCAGATGCGCCCCGTCGGATACGCGCCACAGGCGCATCGTTCGATCCATGCTTGAGGAGAGCAGCGTGGCTCCGTCGGGCGAGAAGCGGGCCGTCCAGACGTAGTTCGTGTGGCCGGTCAGGGTACGAAGACACATGCCGTCCGATATGCGCCACAGCTTGACGGTCCTGTCGCTGCTCGCCGACGCGACCAAAGAGCCGTCCGGTGAGAACTCCACCCATTCAACCGAGCCGGTGTGCCCTGTGAGCGTGTTGAGCGGCGCTCCGTCGGCGACTCTCCACAGCTTCACGGACTTGTCGCCACCGCCAGTCGCCATCGTCGTGCCGTCTGGCGAGAACGCAACCGTGTGCGCCGAGACCGGATGGGCCAGCGACCCGAGCACCAGCCCATCGGAGACGCGCCAGAGCTTGACGGTGCCGTCATCGCCGCCGGCCGAGCCCACCGTCATACCGTCCGGCGTGAATGCCACCTGCTCCACGGGCGATGTGTGGCCCTCCAGCGCGTGAAGGAGGGCGCCGTCCGAGGCCCGCCAGAGCCGGACCGTGCAGTCGCGGATGGCGGCCTCGTTGGTGCCCGTCCCGGCGCCGGTGGCCAGAGTGCCGCCATCCGGCGAGTAGGCCACCGACAGCATCGGGCTGCGGTTGAGTATGAGTTCGCGCACGAGCGCGCCGTCGGCCACGCTCCAGATCCGGAGGGAACGGCGGTAACCGCCGGCCGCAAGCGTTGCGCCGTCTGGGGCGAACCCGACGGCGAGTATGTAGGAGTCCACGGGATAGGAGATCGCACGAAGGAGCGTCCCGTCCAAGGTGCGCCAGAGCTTCACCGAGGCGTCCGAACTCCCCGATGCGAGGGTCGAACCGTCGGGCGCAAAGGCGACAGACCAGACGCTGCCGGTGTGCCCGGTCAGCGTCCTTATCGGCATGCGGTCGGCGAGTCGCCAGAGCCTGGCCGTACCATCGAGGCTCCCGGACGCCAGCGTCGCACCGTCCGGTGACACCGCGATGCATGTCACCGCGTCGGTGTGGCCCGTCATCGCACCGAGGTACTCACCGTCCGCGGTGCTCCAGGCGCGGATCGTCCGATCGAAGCCGGCGCTGGTCACGGTCGATCCGTCTGGCGTGAATGCCACAGCGCTGACGCGACCTGTGTGCCTGCTTAGCGTACGCACGAGCAGGCCGTCCGAGGCACGCCATATCTTCACGGAGTAGTCCTGGCTCCCTGTCGCCAGAGATGCGCCGTCCGGCGAGAAGGCAACGCACGTGGTCTCCGGTTCGGCGACGGTCCAGGCCGGGGCTCCATCCGCCATCCGCCACATCGCGACGCCCGCCCCTGCCGCTGCGAGCTTCGAGCCATCCGGCGAGAACGCGAGGGACCTTGGGAGCAGGCCGGGAACCGTGAGTGTTCGGACCAGCGCCCCATCACTGGTGCGCCAAAGCTTGGTCGTAGCATCCATGCTTTGCCCGCTGCACGATGCCACAAACAGGCCGTCCGGTGAGTAGGCGACGGCGTCGACCTGCTCGCTGTGCCCCCCGGCCATCCATGCGATGTCCGGGCGGCCCTGGGCGAGGCAGAATGCGCCTGACGTGGCCAGAATAGCCACAATGGCCTGCGAAGTGTATCTGAGTGTCACTTTGTTCTCCATCTTCAAATGGGGCTGGCGCCGGGCAACGCTCGGCGATGCGGCGCCAGCCTTAGCCACCAGTAATCGGTGCGGGGCTACACGTAGAGCCCCGCCTGCGCACGCAGCCAATGCATCGCGAGTATGCGCTCCGGCTGGCTCAGCACAGCTGGCACCAGGATCACCATGCCGATGTGGCCGCCAAACGGATACACGAGTGCCGAGCCGTCTGCGCGGGCAATGGCGCCGATGCTGAGTCGGTTGAACGTCAGCGACTGCGTGAGTGCGGCGCTCGACGCCGGCGTTGCCGGAAGTACGGGATCGTCGACATGGAGCATTGCCTCGGATGGCGAGTTCGGGCCGGTCCAGGTCAGGCACTGGACATGTGCCGCGGTGTCTGGCGTGCCTATCGTGTGGTCAACGGCATCAATCGGCGTGAACACATAGCCCAGGTACAACGAGGCATTGCCGTCCACGCCCTGCGCGTATTGCTGGTACGCAGCCCGCGTGTGCCAGCACCGGTACGGCACGCTGTCCGTTGACAGCCCCAACCCGAGGTAGGCGTCGCTTGACCCATACACGTTCGGATCGTTCGTCCTGCTCAGGACCAACATGGTTAGGGGCATGTTAACGCCTGAGAACTGTCCGGCAAGCGTGCTGCTGGCCTTCAGCACGTTGTTGCTGGTAGACACAAACTCGAGACCAGGGAATCCGGCTGTCTCCTGGCCCGGCGCGCAGCCGAGCCACCAGAATCCCCAGTCAAGATTGTTGTTCCCCATCCGGTCACGCGCCATGGCACACGATGGTTCGTCCAGCGCCCAACATGACTCCAGCCGCCCGTCATCACGGAGATCCGTGTCAAGGTCATCAAACCGGATTGGGTGCGCCGCACCGGCTATAGAGCTGATCTCGGCATCGCTGAGAGCTGCGTTGAAGTAGTAGGCTTGGGAGATGCGGCCGTTCCATGGCTCCGCCGGCGACGTGCCGTCGCCGCCGATACCTAGATGCTGATTGCTCTCGTACATGTCAGTCGAGGTCGCTGCCGTGTTCAGCGCACCACCATTCACACTGATCGCTATGTTCGAACCGTTGTAACGGCATGCGAGGCAATACTATACGCGGAGACTCGGCTCGCCAAACGTGGTGGCGCTCACGGGTATCTCGGCGTCACCATCTTCGTTGCCGATTCCGTACTCAAACCGCGCCGTATCGGCCCGATACCGGACCCTGTAACCATTGTTGTGGTTTGTGTCGTCCCAGCGCGCAAACGCAACCATGTCGTGTGCCTTGGACTCCAGGTACACCCAGATGATGATGGTGTGGCGTCTCCCCGCACCCATCCTGACGGCAGCCGTGCATCTTGAGTTCTCGCGCATGAAGAACCGATCCGCCACTCCGGGGAAGGCCCTGGCACCGCGGCAAAAACACGCCTGCCCGGAGGACCGGGCCGCTGGTTGTGGTTAGGTGATCGGCGTTGGCGCTCTGGTCCTTGAGTCCCAGGACAGTATCGCCGGTGCCCGCCGCTGTGGTGAACGCCGCATCCGTATACGCATCCACGTCTGCGCGCCAGATTCGGGCATCCGGGATCGCGGTCAGCGGGTCCCAGTCGCCACCGGTCAGCGTGCGAATCTCCTGGTCATACGCGTCCGCCTGCAGCTGGGCCATGGCCCGGACTACATCTGTTGTCTCCAGCCGGTCCAACATCTCCTGCATCTGTCGCGACATGGCGCTATATCCTGCCTGCGTGTCTACCGTCGTCCCGTCGACCGGGCTGGCGGTGCTAACAATGAAAGTCGTGATATGTTATAGAATCCAGTATATCGCAGTATATGAGCCACTCTACATGCAGTGGCCCATGCTGGTTGCGCGCGCCAAGCGCCTCGCGGGCTCGCCGCTCCGCGCGTCCCCACCGTCTGTTTGGCTGAGCGACACCACCAACCAGCCGGTTTACACACCATTGTAAAGACGATAACAGAGCACAAAAGGTTTCAGGCCGTGTAGCCGGTTAAGTCGGTCTAGCTGCTTGGGTTTGTTACCGCTGCGACATGCCCCAAACGTGGTGCAGCATCCCGTGGGCAATGCTGCGCCGGCGCCCAAACCGCCGAAGCGTCCCCCAGATCGCCAGGTACAGGACCAACTCCGGTGCAAGGCGCGGTGGCGGTGCAGTCCCTGCAAACAGGCGGTCGGCCTGACCCCCCGGACACTACCGCGCCGAGCCACCGGGCGCATCGGCTGTCCGCGCACGGTGGCTCGGCTGACCGAATCTACATCACGGCGCCACGACCGTGGCGCTCGTGTCGGCTTGGGCC
>CAJBBX010000089.1 GCA_903951425.1 uncultured Chthonomonas sp. | reverse complement strand
CGGATCCCAGACCGTGACGCAGGCGCGGTCTATCTTGTCCACAACCACGATGTGGCCCGGCGCCACCAGTGCCAACAACGGCAGCGCCTGCTTCCGGAAGTCGGCATCTGTGAGCTGCATGCCCTTCAGCGGGATTCCGTGGCGGCCGGCGGTCCGGGCCAGGGCCAGCAGCGTGGTGCCCTCATGGCTGGTCGCCGCCTCCCGCGCTAGGAGGGCCAAATCGGCGGGTTTGCCTTCTCGGTGCAACAGCTCCGCGAGGCACTCCGGCCCGCACATCGACCCGCTGCGCCGCCGCGCCCGGTCGGCAGCCAGCGAGATCGCTCGAGCCCGCCGCTGCAGCGCCTGAACGTCCCTGGGCACATCGCCGCCATGCAGACGGGCGATGCGCCGGACCGCGCCATGCACCTCGGCGCTCTCCGGGTAGTTGCGTATCACGCCGCGCAGCTCCGTCTCGCCGCCCTTCCGGTTGCCCATGGCGAGGGTGCAGACGGCATGCTGGTAGGCCGCATCTGACTCTGCAGACCGAAGCGCCTCTCGGCTGATGGGGCCGCCCTGCGCGGGCGCTGCCAGACCCGCCTTCGTGCCCGCGACCGCGGCCGCGAAACGCTCGCGGGCCAGCGGGTACTCCCTGCGCCTAGCGGCCGAATAGGCCATGAGTATGCGGGCGCGTGTGACCGGCACCAAAGCGTCAGGCCGCGTGGAACCGGCACGCACGGCCTCAGCAGCCTTCGTCTCAGCTTCAGTGAAGCGCCCGGCGTTGAACGCGTCAACGGCAGCGTGCAGCGGGTCAGGCGGCGGCGCGAGGGCCGCGCGGTTCGCGGCGGAGGCGGGCACCATCGCGCCGAAGCCCTGGCCGGTATAGACCAGTCGCGGTACAGCGGCGCGGACAGCGAGCCAGAAGATGCCACCAATGGTGGCCAGGCTCAGTACGGCAGATCCGACCACAAGTTGCCTGCTCATTGGCGCCAACTGTTGCCTCCGCCGGGACCACTGGATAGCCACGCTGCCACACACACGAGTAGATAGCAGTCCCCGTGACAGCTCCTACTGCCCCGCAGGCTGGGCGTGCCCATGCACCAAGCGCTGCGCAATGGCACACGCAGGCGTACCATTGCGCAGCCGCACAAGCGTTTGTGCGGCCAGACGCCGAGCGCTCTCCTCCCCGGCTCCGGGCGCGGCCTTAGGGCCGAAGGCGAGTGCGGCGCCAAAGTGCCAACCCCACAGAGAGCACAAGGACAATGGTCGCGCACTGCGCTCCCTCCGCCGGTTCGGCACTCAGGTCACCCTCGCGCCGGCCGGTGAGAAACCTGACGGCAATTGGCGCCGCGAGGGCTATCGCCGCCAGCAGAGCGATTGCCCGGAGCCGTCGCACTCCACCGGCTGTCATCTATCGCCCCGTGGCCGCCGGGGCTTGCATCGGCCGCCCACGACCAGCAGTATGAGTGCGATCGTGGCGCCGATCACGACACTCACGCGGAACGCACCGGGCATCCTCGCGCCACCGACGACCACGCTCACGATCACAGCGAATCCGGCTGTGGCCGACGCCGCAACACCGCGCTGCATGCTATAAAGCCCCCCTGGGTTGCCATCCACCTTCAGGTTCGAAGGCGTCCATCGCGCCTTTTATCTCACCCATCAGAAGGATGCACGCCAGGGCTAAGGAAGCGATGGCACCCAGCACGGTCGCCATGGCCGCGCCACCCGGCAGCAGTAGCAGGCCAGCCGCTGCCAGAACAACAACAGTCAGCGCCGAGACGACACCCAAAGCTGCGCCAGGCTCCTCGTACCCCGCAACCTGCAGTCCCGCCTTCACGGCGGAGATCAGAAGGTACACGGCACCGATGCCTGCGAACGCGACCAACCCACCCTTCTCGAGCTGCGCGGCGAACGCCGCCCAGAACGCCGCTAGCCCCTCTCCGGTGCGCCCTGTCGGGTCCACGGCGTTGACCGGGTTGCCAGCGCAGTACGCGTACCAGCTGGTCCCCTGCCTTGCCAGGATCCTCGCTGACAAACGTCCCCGTCACCGGATCCATCCATCTGGCCCGCATGTAGATCAGTCCGCTGTCGTCCTCGGTCGGATGGCCGAGCGCGCCGACATACGCGTGCTTGCTCGTCGGCGTGCCCTGCGTCGCCCTCGGCGCGCCGTAGACGTCCGCCTGGCGCGCGCCGGTTATGGTGCCGGTCGGGCTCACTTCGGCGAGTACGGAGCCGAGGCCGTCCCTTCGTTCCTCAGGGCGGGCTCCACAGTACCACCAGACCTGCGTGGTCTGACCCACGCCCGCGCGCCGGTACTCGGGGCCGCGCGGGCCGCAGAGGTAAGTGACCTTCGGAACGAGCGGGTTGGTCGGCGAGTTGTCGCCACGCGCCATGTGCGCCGCCGAGATTGTCATTCCTGCGCCACTCCTGCCGGCAGGCCCCAGATGGGGCGGCCCCGCCAATCCGGAGCAATGTCGCTGAGACTGATCACGTATGCTCCATTCGCTGCCCGAAGGCGGAAGGCCGTAGGGCTATAGGACACCCCGCGCGACGGGGTAGACACATACAAAGGGAGAGTGAGCGCGCCAACGCGCGTCGGCACGCCAGCGCGAGTCAGCGCCTCCGATATGGCTGCGGCCTCAGGGCATGCAAGAAACCCCAGAACCATCTCCCTCGCGTTGTGTTGGACGTCACTTGGCAGGCTCGAGTAGTTCTGGACGGCCGCTTCAAAGGCTACCAGCGGCTCATTCGCATACGGGTCATACCAGTAGATCGGTGCGGCGCGCGCCATCATGCCAAGGCTGGCGAACGAGTAAGGAGAGCATACAGGGGCGTCACACCGATCGCTCACATTCGCGCGACATGGAAACGGTTGGCTCATGCGGATATCACTGAATCAGCCAATAAAGCAAAGTAAATGGGTCATTGGCCTGCAGGCCGCCCTTGTCTCCCATCGCGTTGATGACCCGAACTGCTGTTTCCATCAGCTTCTGGCCATTCTCGGATCCCGCTACCGCTTGCATGTAGATGCTGCTGATGCCCTGACCAGTCGCCCATGCCCGCAGGGCGGCCAGCATTGTTCGCAGCGGGATGAAGCCCGTGTTCGCGGACTGCACAAGACAAACCTCGACCGCCAGTGTATCGCTCGTCGCCGAGACCACGGCCGCCTCGACACTTACCGTTCCTCCTGTACCGATGGTGAGGCTGCCGCCTGTCCCCACCGAGATGGAGCCCAGCGTTTCGCCGCAACCGGACGGGTCGTAGAATGTGATAGGGTTGGTCGGGCAGTACCCAAACCAGTTCGCCCCATCCTGCGCCGGATCCTCGCTGACAAACGTCCCGGTCACCGGATCCATCCACCTCGCCCGCATGTAGATGAGGCCCGTGTCGTCCTCCGTCGGATGGCCGAGCGCGCCGACATACGCGTGCTTGCTGGTGGGCGAGCCCTGTGTGGCTCTTGGCGCGCCGTAGACGTCCATCTGGCGCGCGCCGGTTATGTAGCCGGCGGGGTCTACCTCCGCTAGAACGGAGCCGAGGACGTCCCTTCGTTCCTCAGGGCAGGCTCCGCAGTACCACCGCACCTGGGCGTTCTCGCCTGAGCCCGTGCGCCGGTACTCGGGTCCGCGTGGACCGATCAGGTACGTCACTTGCGGCACGTTCTGCCCGTTGGTCTCCCGGAACACCATGCTGCTGTCCAGGATGTAGCGGGTCACTGTGCCGTTCACGGTCGACTGCTTGCGCAGGCCGTCCAGGCCGTAGGCGAACTGGCTGCTGGTCTGGCCGGCAACGCAGGGAAAAAAGTGACCGGTACCGGGCGTGGCACTCTCGAAGCTATACGCGACGAGCGCGAAGCCGAACACTACGGCCAAGCGGCACCGGAGCCGTCAGGCATGTGCGGTCTCACCGACTCCAGTTCGCCCTGCTCCCATCGCTCGAACTCATCACGACTTAGGGGCAGGACGACAAGAGGGTGCGGGAACGTGCTCCTCACGAAGCCCCGGGCGGCGTGCTCAGACAGATGCTCCGAGAGGCATATCGCGACCTGTTCGCGCTGGTGGTCGTACCCGAGCGGAAACACCTCGAAATGCGAATCGGCCACCGAGAGCGGGCGGTGCGCACACTGCTGCGAGAACCAGCGCACCGCATCTGCGAACGCAGGCTGTGCTGCCCGTACTGCAGAGAACAGCCTGTCCGTCGGACCGCCCGCCTCGACGGCGAAGAAGTGGAACGAAGGCCAGCCTGGCCCGACCGTACGACGGCTGATGGGCAACGGCTGGCCCTCGTTGTACTCCCGCAGAAAGGTCACCACGTTCGTTCCTGGAGCTAGGCGGCCCCATTCTGCCTCCTCAGGTCCGAGCTGCCCGGTCGCAACCAGTGGACGCGCATCCCAAACGCACGCAGACATCCAGTACTTCAGGTGCGTCTGGCTGCGCGCCAAGCGCCAGATCATCTCCGAGACGGCATGTTCGCTCTCAAAGGTAACCCGGTACGGGTTACTGCACATCTGCGCGAGGGACTCGCCGGCGGAGTACGCCTCCGCCACAAGGAAGGCTACGAAGTCCCGCTCCTGACCCACCCGCGGGCTGCATTGGAGGATGTCGTCCACGTCGCAGACCTGCGCCCTTAGCCCGCGGATCGCCAGCTCGATCAGTATGCGCTGACTGGCCATTCAGATGCCCCGTGCCGTGCCGTACTTCTATCACAGACCGGCAAGGAAGCCGTCTGTGAACCCACCCATGAACTCGCCGGTGAGTGCCACTCGTGTGGAGCCCTTGCCAAACGTCCTCGTAAAGAACGATTCCAGCGCGCCCTGGAAGTCGGCGTGCGGCCCACCATGCCAGTTCGGTTCGCCATAGTGGAAGTGCACCTGTATATTGCCACCGGACACCGAGAAGCCTACGTTGGTGGCGTGACCGGTTATAGTGTCGGTCTCGCATGCAAGCATGAATCCCGCGATGTACCCCGACCAGTAGGCAATCGCCCTGTTGAGCGTCGCGCGGCCTGCGGCGCCAGCAGCAGTATCCGCACTACCACTTGCCAGGTCGTTGAACGCGCCCGTCAGTGCCGCGATGGCGCCGCCAAGCATGCACAGGCCAGTGCGATCATGGCTGTTGATTGGGTTGCTGCCGCAGTACGCGAACCAGTTCTCCCCATCCTGCGCCGGGTCCTCACTGACGAACGTCCCGGTCACCGGATCCATCCACCTCGCCCGCATGTAGATCAGGCCGGTGTCGTCCTCCGTCGGATGCCCCAGCCCTCCGACATACGCGTGCTTGCTTGTCGGCGAGCCTTGCGTCGCTCTTGGCGCGCCGTAGACATCCGCCTGTCGCGCGCCCGTTATGTTGCCGCTGGTGTCCACCTCGGCCAACACGGAGCCCAGACCATCGTAGCAGTACCACCGCACCTGGGCGTTCTCGCCCGCCGTCCGGCGGTACTCGGGTCCGCGCGGGCCGCAGAGGTACGTCACCTGGCCGGCGTTCACGCCACCGACGGTGTTCTCCCGGATCACCATGGAGCTGTCGAGGGTGTACTGCGTGGTGGCCTGGCCGTCCAGCACCGTCTGACGCCGGAGGCCGTCAGCGGCGTACGTGAAGGCGCTGGTGTGCTGCGCGGTGACGCAGGTTCGGAGCCTGTTCTGGCTGTCCCACGTGTTCGCCCTGCCGCCGCCCGTGAGCTGGTTGCCGTTTTCGTCGTTGGTGTAGGTGTTCGCGCCTCGGGTGAGAAGCATGTTCGCCTCGTTGTAGAACGAGAGCTCACGCGTCAGCCCATCATGCTGCAGGGACGTCCGGTTACCCATGGCGTCGAACGCGTAGTTCTGCCAGTGCGCGTCGCCGTAGTTGGCGTACACCAGCCGATTCTGCAGATCATAGTTGTACGTCTCGGTGCGGGACACCGGCGTCGGCGTGTTCACGAAGATCGCGTTCGTCTCGCGCAGGCCGAGCGAGGTGTACGTGTAGTCGTTGCGGGTCAGGACCACCGGGTCCAGCAGACCCCGCTTGTAGGTGTTCAGAACGGTGACGAGCCGGCCGTGGGTGTAACCCGAGCCGTTACGGTCAGCGGTGTACTCCGCCGTCTGGTAGCAGGGCTGGCCCATCATGTCCTGGCTCTTGTTGGCCACCACCCGG
>CAJBBX010000088.1 GCA_903951425.1 uncultured Chthonomonas sp. | reverse complement strand
GGGGCGGCCATGCATTCATGCAGCACCCGAACTGACCCGGGCATCAGCGCGCAGTACCGAGACCAGCCGTCGCAGTAGCGTTTTCGGGATCGAGCTCGAGCGCCTGCTTGTACGCAACTTCGGCTGCGCACCGGCGACGCCCGGTCTCTGGCCTGCTGCCGCCGCGCCGCCGACCTCATCTGCGCCACCTTCCTTAACGGCGACAAGCGTGTCTTTGATGCCGGCAGCCACGAGATGAACATGGCCGTCATCCACGCCTTCACGCAGCTCTACCGGGTCACCCGGTGGCCGCGCTACCTGACCATGGCCCGCGAGATCGAGAAGGACTGGGAGCGCGCTGGTGACTACCTTCGCACCGGCGCCGACGGCGTGGAGTTCTGGCGAACGCCCCGACCCAGGTGGGAGAGCCTGCCCGACCTGCAGGCGCTGCTCGACCTGCACACCATCACCGGAGAGGATCGCTACCTGCGGTCCGCTCTCCACCACTGGCGCTCCATCGCGCGGCGCGACATCCACAACTCGGGATCGTTCTCGGCGGGCGAGCAGGCCACAGGTGACCCCTGGGCGCCCGGCGCCGTCGAGACCTGCTGCACCACCGCCTGGGTGGCCTACTCGGTGGACATCCTCCGCGCCACAGGCGACCCGGCGGTGGCCGACATGCTGGAGCTGGCTGCCCTCAACGCGGTGCCCGGCTCGCAGCATCCCAGCGGACGCTGGTGCACCTACAATACACCCATGGACGGCGCCCGCGAGGCCTCGGCGCACACCATCGTCTTCCAGGCTCGTCCGGGGACACCGGAGCTGAACTGCTGCTCAGTCAACGGCCCTCGCGGCCTGAGCCTGCTTGCCGAGTGGGCGCTCGTGGAGGATGCCGGCGGCCTCACGGTCAACTGGTTGGGCGCCGGGACCATGATCGGGCGGCTGCCGGACGGCTCCGCCCTGCGCCTCCGCACGCGCACCCGTTACCCCGCCGATGGGTTGGTGGAGATGCAGGTGAAGCTCGATGGGCCCCGCAAGGCGGCCCTGCGCCTGCGCATCCCCGGCTGGGCGCGCGCCGCCGCCGTGACGGTGAACGGCAAGGCCCGCAAGGGCGTGGCGCCCGGCTCCTATGCCCTGGTCGACAGGGTCTGGAAGGACGGCGACACGGTCGTCCTCAAGCTCGACATGGCCTTGCGCGTCGTGCCTGGTGGGCGCTCAGCAGCGGGGTCTGTGTCGCTCTATCGCGGACCGCTCCTGCTCGCCTACGACCAGCGGTTCAATGCGCTGGACGAGGCCGACCTGCCCGCGCTGCCGGTGGGCCGCCTCAAGGCCTCCGTGGCCGCCGCGCATGCGGACGCTGCGGCCTACCCGCCGTCGCTCGATCCCTGGGTGCTGGTGGATATCCAGGGCGAGGGCGGCCGGCGCATCCGTCTCTGCGACTTCGCAACCGCAGGCCAGACCGGCTCCCGCTACAGGACCTGGCTCAAGGCCCTTCAGGCGCCGCCTGCGCCGTGCCTGCCCGAGAAGCCGCTGGACGCCTCGCAGGTCGCCGTGGGCCCGCTCACCTTCCGTTGGGCTGTCACGCAGCCGGAGCGCCCCAGAGCCCTGCGCGTGGTGGTCTCGCTGCAGCCGCGCGGCGTACCGCTGCTCTCCAAGGTGGCGGAGGCTGCCAACATGCTGACCTTCACCGAGGCAGAGGCCTCCGGTCTGCCCGCCGGTCGGCCGCTCTACTGGGCCGTGGAAGCCACGAACGAGCACGGCGCAACCTGGAGCTTGGGACCGGACCGCTGGTTCGTCCTGAACCCTGCGCTCAAGTCGGAGCCGGCTCGAACCACGGCCGTTACGCCCCGCGAGGCGGAGGGCTACATCCTCTTCGATGATCTCGCGGGCGAGCCCAAGCCCGAGGCCGGGCAGGCAGCAGGGGCGCCCGGCAGCGAGGCCGCGCGAGGCCGGCAGGGCCGCTTCCGCGAGGCCGTGCAGACCAACGGGACCGACGGCAAGGTGACCTACCGGTTCGCTGAGTTCCCCGGCGAGAGCTTCACGCTCTCCCTGGAGGCCTGCATCGACGAGCTCCCGCAGGGGCGCATCGGCCAGCTCTTCAGCGCCTGGGTCGTGCCCATGGATGACCCGCTTCGCCTCTGCGTGGCCGAGGGCAAGCTCTACGCACGCATCGAGGCCGGTAACGGCTTCTCCACCGCAGGCGTGCCCGTGGAGCCCGGCAAGTGGATGGCCCTGACGGTAGTGAAGGACGGCCCGCAGCTGACCCTCTTCGTCAACGGCGTGCCTGGCGACCCGGTGACGGTGCCCGGCCTCCTCTACACCTCCAGCACCGAGGCGGCGCTCGGCGCCAACCCGCGCTACTCGGGGAACGAGTACCTGAAGGCCCGGTTCAGCCGCCTCCGGCTCCGGGCAGGCGCCCACAGGCCCTAGAGTTCCTGTGCACGACAGAGACAACGACCTGGGTAGCTCCCAGGTCGGTCTCTGTTCGGCGTTCCCCACATTGCAGGTCGGCGGTGGCGCGGCCTGGCAGTTTGCAGACCGCGCCACCGCTCGGGCCCATTCGGCGGCGATACGCGCCAAGCGCACGCGGGTGTACCGCTTAGCGCGGGTTCGCGGCGCCCGGGGCTCTCCCGACCCTCCACGTGGCCTTCCAGGTGCCGGCCGCCATGTCATCGCCCAGGAGCGCCTTGGCGGCCTTGCCCTTCGTCGTGAGGGTCGTGACCTCCGTGGCGGATCGCTTGGCGCGCCCCGTGGTCCAGCCTGCCACGACAACCGCGCCGTCGTCGGCTCGCCTCGGCAGGAGCGTCTGCACGACATCAGGGCGCGGCCTTATCACGAGCCCGGCCAGGCCGGGCGCGGGCTTTGATGTACGCAGCGTGAGCCAGGTCCATGATGCGGGTTCGCCGATGCCGGAAACGGGGTCACCCGCAGGCGTTACGGTTGGGCCTCCTTCCCAGTGGTTCGAGTAGCGCGTTCGGCGCGGTTTGTCCTCCGGGTAGAGAGGCGCCTCGGGTACGGCCCAGAGCACCTCGGTCCGCTCCGGTGCAATTAGACTGACGCGTAGGCGGTCGGGGCGCTGCGCGGCCTCCCGGCCGGGGACGCACTGGACTGAGTAGACGTAGGTACCGCTCCGGCCGTCCGCATACCGTGCCGGAGACCAGATCGCGTCCCAGCCGGTGACAGCCCAGTCCGGCACGACAGGCGCCGGTAGGTCGGCATCTCCGGTCACCCGTGCTACGACTGTGACGCGGGCCACCGGCTGGGCTGCGTCGTCGGGGCGCTCGTCACCGCGCGGGCCCAGCGCGGATCTAGCCGACCGGTAAGCCTCCTTCTGCAGGCGGTCGTCGCGCGGGCCGGCGAACGGTTGGTCCTGTCGAATGATCGGCGGGAGCGCACCGATGTGGCCCACCCGGTAGGAGATGAAGCTTACGAGGCCCACAAGCATGACCAGCGCGGTAGCCGCCACAATGGCGATGGTCTTCATTGGGTCACTCCCTGCTCTGCCCCGCCTACCTGCCACGCGGCCCTCCAGGAGCCGGCAGCCGCTCCGTCGCCCAGAACCGGCTTGGCGGTCTTGCCCTGCCTATCGATCGTCATGATCTTCGTGGCGGCTTGCGTGGCTCGACCTTTCGTCCAGCCTGCGACGACGACAGCGTTCTCGCCGGCGCGCCTCGGAAGGAAGGTCCGCATGACGTCAGGGCGAGGTGTGATCACGAGCCCGGCCAGGCCAGGCGCGGACTTTGCGACACGCATCGTGAGCCAGGTCCAGGAGCCGGGTTCGCCGACGTCGGCAACGGGGTTGCCCGCAGGCGTTACGGTGGGGCCGCCCGTCCAGTGGTTCGAGTAGAGCGGTATCTCCACACCCTTCTTGTCCCGGATCACGCGGCCGCACACGGCCCGAACCTGCTCGGTCCGCCCGGGCCAAACGAGCGCCACGCGTAGGCAATCGGGGTACTCCAGGTGCCGCCTGTTCGGGGTGCACCAGATCCGGAAGAGGTAGGTGCCGCTCCGGCCGTCCGCGTAGCGTGCCGGAGACCATATCACGCTACAGTAAGACGTCGTGCAGTCCTGCACCACGGGTGCGGGCAGCGCAGCGCCGTCCGTCGCCCGCACCACCAGCGACACGGCGTGGACATTCGGTGTGGTGGATTTGAGGTGAGTGAGGGGGTCCATCCCGAGCGCCGCTCTCGACACCCGGTCGGCCTCATCCCACAGACGATCGTTGCGCGCCCCGACGAACGGATGGTCCTTCGGCGCGGCCGCCCCAACCGGGAGGCGGCTCGCCTCGAAGGCGATGTACGCGACAACTCCCACGAGGACGAGCAGAGCTGTGGTTGCAGCTATGGCGATGACTTTCATTGGGGTTGTACCTCGGTGAGAGGGGCGGGGCGGCATAGCCGTGGCGATGCCGCCCCGTCCTGTCGGCTCGGTTGCCGGCGCAGGCGTACTCCGGGCTCCCAAACGGCCATCATTGGTTGATCATCTGGTGGGCCTCACCGGTAATCTCCGACAATCGGCGCAGAAAGCCGATGTCCGGCCGACCGATGAGGTCGTCCACAGCGCCGCCGTGATGACGCTCGCCTCGGGGATCCCAGTCAAGGTACATCCGCCGCATCCTCATTTTGCAGTCAACCATCGTCCAGGAGTCGTGTATCCAGACTGTGATCTTGCCGACCTTGCCGCCGATGTCGATGAGGTCTTTGGCCCTCCCGAACATATCCTTGCCACCATGCCAGATGTCGGCGCCGCCTCGCTTGATCCGATCCCACAGTGTTTTGTGTCCATCAGGATCCAGTGCGTTGACAGGGTCGCCTTCGCAATACAGATACGGGTGCTCGCTGAGCACCGTATCCGTCGTGATGAACCGTCCCACCTGCGCGTCGTAGTACCTTGCGCCCACATGCATGAGGCCCGCGTCGCCGTCGTTGCGGTAGCCCCAATCGCCCGCGTACATGTACGGGTTCGTGCTGCTGCCGGTGGAACCCGCCACCTGCCCGAAGGCTTCGTAGCTTACCGAGCCGGTGACTGTCTGATTGGAGCTAGTGACCGTCCGCTCGGAGCCGTGGCCATCGAACAGCGGGTACTCGGTGCCTCGGCGGAGCAGCCCGTTGGCCTGCGTGTAGGCCTGGGTGTAGCTGCCGCCCTGCTTCTCCAGCGCCATGCCGCCCGCGCCGTAGACGAACTCGGTGGTCGTCCCGCCCGCCGTGCGGCTGAAGCGGCGGCCCAGCGCGTCGTACGCGAAGTCGGTCGTGGTCTGGCCTTGGGTGATCTGCGTGAGCTGCCCGTCGTAGTCGTAGCTCAGGGAGTAGGCGGCGCCGCCCAGCGTGCGGCCGGTCTGCTCGCCGTTGGCGTTGACCGTCGGTGGGCTCATGGGGTGCGCTTCCTAGGCACACAGCCGAGCAGCAGGCTGACGGAGAGCGGCCCGGCCAGCCATCGTGCGAAGCGCTGAAGTCCGCGAACGAAACGGCTCATTCATCCCCCCCCTTCAGGGCGGTCGGCCTGAAGGCGTAGCCGGTACAATACCGGCGT
>CAJBBX010000087.1 GCA_903951425.1 uncultured Chthonomonas sp. | reverse complement strand
GGGTCGTAGAGCCCCTGGGGCTCCGGAAGGCCATGGCGTGTCATAAGCGCTCTCTCGCGTTCTGATATGAGAACGCCCGTAGGCCGCACCCCGACGCCGTACGTGCCGGGCAGGCACGACGCGCCAGGGAGCTGCCTCGGGCGTCTTTGGAACCGGGCAAAGTGGAAGGTCAGAATACCCTATCGCGCAGGCTCGGGGTCAAGTTGAGCCACGCCCCTGCCTCAGGGCGCCAGCGTGGCGGTTGCCGTGGAGCCGGTGTACTCGCTCTCCCCTTTAAACTCCGCCTTGATGGCATGCGTGCCGGTCATCCCCACGGGCGCCGTCCAGTCAATGAAGGCCCAGCCGCCCTGGTTGATATTGTTGTTCAGTGTCAGTTTCTGGCCAATGAACGTCCCATCGATGTAGAAATCAATCCTCATGAAGTTTACAGGCGTGTACTCCGGTAGGCGCCGCAATAGGGCTGAGAAGGTCATCATCACCCCAGGCCGTAGCTTGCGGTCGCCCGTCCAGAGGTACGTCTCCACGAAGAGGCCAGGGATCAGCTTTGCCGTGGCGGACGAGGCGAGGTGAAAGGCGTCACCCGCGAAGTTGGCGCGGATGCTGTGGTTCCCTGCCATGTCGGCCGGTGTGAGCCAACTGACTTTGGACCAGCCGTCGGCGCCAGTGACCCCGGAGCCGACGGAGGTGCCGTCAATCGACATGGTGATGGTCGCGCCGGCCACCGGCGCGGAGTCGGGCTGGCGACGCAGCAGGGCCAGAAGATCCAGGACGCGGCCGGGCCGAAGGGTACGGTCCCCGGTCCAGAGGAACGTCGGCGAGACGGTACGTGGGTTCACGCTTGCCGTCGCCGAGGCCGCCGAATAGACGGCGTCGCCCGGCGATTCAACCCGAATCTGGTGCGTGCCGGTCATGTCGGCCGGCACGGTCCAGGTAACCACCGCCCATCCCGAGGCGTCGGTTACTGCACTGCCGATAGAGGCTCCATCCACCGAGAAGGCCACGCCGAGCCCCGCCAAGGCTGCATAGCCGGGCAGGGATCGGTAGAGCGCCCTCACCGTGGTGGTCTCGCCCAGGTACGGCGTGCGGT
Source organism: uncultured Chthonomonas sp. (assembly GCA_903951425.1). Lineage (GTDB taxonomy): Bacteria > Armatimonadota > Chthonomonadetes > Chthonomonadales > CAJBBX01 > CAJBBX01. The sequence goes on along the minus strand of CAJBBX010000087.1, from coordinate 18,223 downwards.
CACCGGTCCAGAGGTAGGTCGTGGCCTTGGCGGCGTTCAGGGCCGCTGTCGAAGCGCTGGCAAGGTAGCCGCCGTTGCCGGCCCACTCGGCCCGGATCGTCCGGGCGCCGGCCCCTCCTGCCGGAGGGATCGTGTAGTAGAGCTTGGCCTCTCCGCCAACAGAGGTGGTTGCCAAGCCCAGGTCCACTCCGCCGACGATGAACCGGAGCGACCGGCCGGCGATCGGCACGTTGCCCGGGTTCTTGTAGAAGTAGGCCTTGAGCACGACCCCTTCCAAGATGGCGCCTGCCCGGTCCGGGACGTAGACCTTGGTGGCCGTCGTGAGCGCGGCGAGGAGCGCCGTGCCGGTGGAGCCCAGATAGGCGGGCTCACCGGCATAGGTGGCGACCAGCGGCCCCGAGGCGGCGCCCTCCGTGATAGTCCAGTCCAAGTAAGCCTGGCCGTCGGATCCGGTGGTCCCGGAGCCCAGGGCTATGCCGCCGGCGCTGAACTCCACCGTGCGGCCCACGACCCAGGCGTTGTCGGTGGCACGCTTGAGCCATGCCTTCAGGCGCACGGGGTCGCTGATGAGGCCCGAACGGTCCACCACGTAGACCGACGTGGCGGCCGGGATCACCTTCAACGTGGTCGATGCAGACGCCGGCCCCACGCCGGCATCACCGGCGAAGGAGGCCGTCAGCGGAACGTCGCCTCCGCCCACCGAATCGGGTACGACGAACTCCAATGAGGCCTTGCCGGCCGCATCGGTCGCCGCCGAGCCTACCGCCCGCCCGCCCAACGCGAACTGCACCGCCTTGCCCTCGGCAGGATTGCCTGCGGCGAGCAACGTGGCGCCGGCCCGGGTCCGCAGACCCGGAGTACCGGATCCAGCTTCGACTGAGATCTGGGCGGGGTCCTTGGCCGTGTAGGTGAGGCGGACCTTGTACTGGACGCCCATGGGAAAGCCGCCCGCCAGGAGCCCAATGCCGAACCTGTTCCTGCCACTGTGGACCTTGTCGGTGATGTCCACGGAGGCCGTTTTCACGGTCGAGGGGAAGGACGGATCAACACAGACCCTCTCGTTGACCCAAATCCACGTCCCGTGGCAGACCGCCCACTCGATGTCCGCATGAACGCTGGTCAGAAGGTCAGGCAGATCGAAGTCGAAGTAGAACTGGTACGAGTACGCATCGTGACTGCCCGTATTCCGGCCATCGGGGTAGCCGGAGACGTACTGGCAGCCAGCGATGGGAGCGGGCCAGGTCGCCTGGGGCGCGACGATGAAGGGGTGCTGCAGGGGCAACGGTCCGGGCCACCAGTAGGGCTCGTCGAACGAGATGCCCTGCACCCAGGCGTTCACGTCGCGCGAACCCAGTTCGCCGACGCCGGATCTGAACTCCAGTACGGTCTGAGCCGAGCCGGGCCGAGGGGCCAACGCGACAACAGCCGCCACCAGCGGCACGAAGGCCTTCCACAGTGACGTCCGCATGGCGACCTCCCGGTGCACGCTCGGCGTGGCGACAGGAACGCCGTCGTCCACCGAGCTTTGCGCAACCATGACCTGAGTTTACCAACAATCACGGTAGGCAATGCGGTTCCCCGGAGGCATTTGCAGAAGCCCCGCCCAGAGCCCCTCGTGCGCTACCTCCTGATGAGCCAGATCTCCGTGAGCCGCGACGCCTGGCGCCAGTTAACGCCCGGCTCGTCCACCTTGTCGAACGTTACCGTGATCGCGCCACCGGCAGTGAGGCCGCGCGGGACCGGAAACTCCTTGACGTCGCCCACCGCCCGGCCATCGCGGGTGGGCGTGAGGCGCACACCGTTGACGCGGACGAGGCACTGCCCGCAGCCCGTAGTGCGGATGAGGTACTCGGCCTCGCGGTCCAACGCGACGTACTTCAGCGCCGCGGGCCAGTCCTCGGAGCTGACCCACGACTGCCGGGATCGGGCCAGCGGGCTGTCGCCGGTCCACCACATGAAGCTGGCCACCATGGTGTTGTCGGCATCCAGGATCGGCGCGGTCAGCCGCTCATTGCGGACCTCGTGCGGTGAGCGGGCCACGTTGCCGATATCGTCATAGAAGCTGCCGGGGCCCGGGCTCTCCCATGTGGCGAGTTCACGGAGGCGCGCCACGCGCGCGGCCTCGGTGGGCAACGCCTTGGCCTTGGCGAGCTCGTCCTCCAGCCACCAGCGGTTGTTCAGCGGGTAGTGGAGGAAGTCGAGCACGGCGCCGCGCTCGGAGCCGCTGGCCTTGTACTTCGCCACGCTGGTCTGGAGACCCACGGAGCGCCACAGCGCCTCGCAGAGGTCCTCCACCGCGCCGCTCAGGTCTTGGCGCACCCGGTGCGTATCGGCCCGTCGCAGGGTTGCCACAGCCGCATCGGTGGCGGCTTGCACGCCGACCGCGCGAGCGCCGAGCAGGGCCGCGTTGGCCTCCTGCTCCAGGCCGCGCTCAAAGATGAGGCGCCTGCGGGTGTAGAGGTCGTAGTTGGCCCGAAGTTGGCAGAGCTGCCAGCGCCAGCTGGCACGAAGCCGCGGCGCCCGGCGGTCCAGCGCCGACCAGAGCGCGTGGTTGGCGTCGACGCCGCCGTTGTCGGCCAGCGAACCCTCCCAACTCCGTTCAAAGGCGGCAATGCCGGCGGCGGCCCCTTCGGCCACATCGGGACCGAAGAAGACGCGGGCGTAGTCGCCCAGGACGACATGGAGGTCGGCCTTGGGATCCCACGCCAGCGCGCTCCAGATGACCTTGTTCACGTCGTCGTGGCAGCCGTCGGAGTAGCTGATGAAACCGTCGGTGAAGGGCATCGTGTCGCGGATTACGCGACTGAAGTAGAGCGGGCGCGGGTTTACCCCCTCCCTGCCAAGCGTAAAGGCGAATGCCGGATCGATCCAGGGCACGGGGAACTGGCAGCGGACCGTGTGCGTGATATCGGGGTAGTCGCGGATCGGGTAGGCCTGCGGCAGGCGCGCACGGATATCGGCCAGCGGCGGACTGCCGGGACCAGCGGCGATGCCTCCGAGCCAGGTGGGCTTCTCGTCGGCGATCCAGCGGACCATCTCCGCCTGCTGCTCCGGCTCGAACCCCTGCATGGAGACCCAGACGCGGCCTCGGGGGTGCGTGCGGGCCAACAGGGCCGATACGTCGCGCAGGTACAGAATGACCAGTTCCGGCGGGTTGCTGCCGGGGTCGCCGCCGGGCACAAAGACGCCCGTCAGCTCCGGGCACTCGTCGAAGAAGCGGCCCAGGCGCGTCAGGGCCTCGGTACGCTTAGCAGCGTCGTTCAGGTCAAAGTCGGCAGGCGTCCAGACCCAGTAGTCCTGCCCATACTTCGCACAGATGCGGCTGATATCGACGTTCATCTTGTCGCGCGGGTAGGGGCTCACGGTTGGGCGGGCATCGTGGCCGGGGATGCCCTCCACGCTGTTGCAGCCGAACAGGGCCAACTCGCGAATGTACTGGTCGTACTGCGCGGGCGTCCAGGCATCGTAGGAGTTGGCCGTGGCGCGGTAGCCCAACTGGTGGCCGCGGATGGGGTAGGCCGGGGCAGTCGTCAGGTCCAGCGGCGCAGGCAGCGTTGCAGAGCCCTTCCGCATCTCGAGCGTCCGGAGGAGCTTGCCGACGCCAAAGAGTGCGCCGCGCGGGTCGGCGCCGTAGACCCAGAGGACTGGGCGCTCCGCATTGGTCAGGTCCGTGGCCAAGCCATAGCCTTCGGCGTTGGTGATGAGCCCCCGCGCCGGGACCTGCCTGCCGCCGACCTCGGTCCCCTGCCCCGACGAGACGACCACCGCCCAGCCCTGAACGGGCCAACGACCCGCCACGCGCCACGCACGCCCGGTCCGCTTGCCCACCTCCTCGCCGAGCACGGCCGCGGCGGTGCGCTCCAACTCAGGCGCGGCAGCGCCGCGGGTCACGATCACGGCGCGGGTCAGGTCCATGATGGCTCCTCCGGCGGCGAGGCACGGGACAGCGCCAAGCGCAGGCAAGGCGGCAAGCAGCATGGCAGTCGCGAGCGTCTTGGGCACACGGATCGTCGGCATCGTTGCTCATCCCCTGTACGGCGTTGCTGCTGGTCTGTACGTGTTTCCTACTTCACCCGTACCACCGCCTCCCGCTCCACCGCGAACTCCTTCCCCGCCAGCCGGATGCGCTTGTCGCCGAAGCCGTGGTAGATGCGGACGCGGCTGGATTGGGCTATGGGCTTGCCGTCGAGACTTCTTGCGGTAAACAACGCGGGTTCGGGGTAGTCGACGCCGTTGTAGCGCGTGGCGAGGAAGGCGATGAACGTGGAGCTCTCCACCAGGAAGCCGTTGGCGGGCAGCCTGTTCGCGCCCACGGCAGCCGGGCGGTCGTAGGCGGCCGTCACCGTGATGTCGCCGTAGGTGGCTCGCTGCAGGCGGCGGTCGGGCGTCAGGAAGCGGTGGCCGGACATGGGCGTGTGGGCGGCGGCCACGTTGAGCGGGCTCAGGACCTCCCAGGCGTTCTTGATGACCCGATCGGTGGCGCAGAGGCCGGCGCCCCAGCCGTCGTCGCCGCGCGCCCAGAGGCCGCCGGGCTGCATCTCGACCGCCTCGAACCTGATGCCGTCCTTCCCCACCACGAGGTCGCCGACATGGCAGCGGCCGCCCTCCTGCCGGACGCCGGCCATGTCAAGGCGCTGACCGTCGGCCAGCAATCCCACGCAGATGGCCACTCGGCCGGCCACGTCCGCGGGCGCGTCCAGCGTGTATGGGCCGTCCTCCACGACGCCGGGCGCCCATTGCGAGGGTTCAGGCGAGGCGACGTGGTCATGCTGGAAGGCGATCCCCTCGGCGCGGCTCGCCAGCGGACTGGTGAAATGGACAAAGCTGACCGCGCCCGCGGGGGCCGGCCCACTGACCCTCCAGCGGTAGGTGATTCGGAAGGAGCGTCCGCCGGCAGGCTCGACCCGAGGAGCCAGCGGCGCCATGCGGACGCCGGCGGGCTGGGCTCCCTGCCAGTAGAGGTGCGGTCCGAAGCTGGGAAGCTGCATCTGCGCGAAGAGGACATGGTCGGTCATCTTCTTGTCATCGCCAGGACCGATGCGGTTGCCCTGATGGGTCTGAATATGCACGCAGTCGTGGTAGACCAGCGGGAAAAGGGGGATCGCCTGCCCCGGCGCCGCGTCGGTCTGTTGGCCGAAGAGGCCCTCCAAGTAGTCGGCGCAGGGGACGGCCCACTCACGCCCCTCCTCGCTGCCGAAAATGCCCATGTGCTGCTTGGCCAGCAGGCAGAGCTTGCTCTTCCACTCGAGGTCATCCTGGCGGGCCATGGGGTGGGCGGGGTCTTCGCACGTGACCAAGGGCCACGCGAAGACGGTATCGATGAAGTAGCTGGTCGGTCCGAAGAGACGCGCGATCTCGGGCAGGTTCGTCGCCTTGCGCTGGGCTAGTTCCACCTGCTTCACGGCGCATACCTGCCACGCCTGGCCACCCGCCCAGTTGCCGCCCATCCTGGAGACGCCGGCGGCATCCTTGTTGAGCCACGACTGGCCGAATGAGGCGGCATCGGCATACATGTCCTGATAGTTGTCATGCAGGCCGAAGAGGAAGCCGCAGGCCTTGATGCGCCGGGCAGCGTCGGCCAACCCTTCGTTCCCTCCGCACTCCGGCGCCGCGGGTAGCACATCCGGGTGGCGCACATCGTAGCCGCCGTTCACCCAGCCCGCCAGCGTCACCGAGGCGCGGTCGATCTGAAGGTCCTTCCGCCAGTGCTCGGCCACACGGGCGATCTCGTCGAAGGTGTAGCTGAGGAAGCTGTGCTCCTTGCCGTCGGGGCTGTAGACCGAGGAGCCCACCGTGCGCGAGAAGACGAAGGGCTTGAAGTTGGTGGCGCCCAGAATCTGCCCCGTGCCCGGGAATGCCCTCTGCTTCTCGGCCCAGGTGCGGAGCCACCCCTTGGCGCGAGCCCATCTGCGGTATGCGCGGGCGATCTCGACGTAGCCGCCCCGGCCCAGGGGCTGGAGTTCGCACTCCCCCGCCGGGCCTGCCACGGCCAGCGAGAGGGTGCGGCAGCGAGCGCCGGGCGCGCGGCGGTCGGACCAGGAACCGCGGGAGCCCAGCGTCGCATCGACGCTCTTCCAGTTGACCAACAGGGCGCAGCCACGCTTCACGGCGCCGGCCATGGCCATGGTAATGCCGTCATAGGTGCGCCAGGTGCGCGAACTGGGTAGTTCGGTGGCCGGGTCCAGCTCGATACCCAGGCGATCGGGCACGTAGAGGCGGCCGGTATCGGCGTCAGTGACGGCCAGTGCGTCGTCGAGGAGGCGCACGTCGGCCACGCGCCAGGAGCTGGTGGACCGAGAAGCGAAGGCGAGCGAGAGCGCCTGTGGCCCGCCGGGCGCGGCGGATCGAGGCCGGGCGGTGAGCGTGAGCGTGACGCCGCACGGGGCGCCGTCGATTGTGGGACGCGCCGTAAGGACCAGGGCGCCGCCCCGCTTCTCGACGGCCTCGATCCGGCCGATGGGGCGGACGACGCTCCTCGAGCCGTCGGTCAGTGTGACGCGGCCGAAGCGGTCCGCGCCCAGGTTGGAGGTCCAGAGCGCGCCTCCGGCACGGTCGACGAGCTGCCAGGCGCCGGTCGTACGCTCGACGTCGAAGCGCCACGCGGGAGCCTGGAGGCTCAGCCGCCGTGCGGCGGGGATGCGGGAGGCCACGGCGGCGCGGCGGGCGGCCAGCGCACCGGCGCTCAGGGCACGCGGGCCGACGTCAGCGGTCTCACGGGCATCGTCGGAGACCTCCAGCGTGGCGTCGGCGTACTGGTCGAGCATGCGCTCGCCGGTGCCGCCCAGGTCGTACAGGCCCACGTGAACCTGGTAGGCGTGGTCGGGATGGGCCGCCGGCGCTCGGAGCAGCACGGGGCCGTCGACCACCTCCACACCGGGCTGCCAGAGCGAGGTCGGTTCATCCAGCGGGTGGTCGCCATGCACGGCCATCTTTGCGCAGAGGCGCTCAGGGCCCTCGATGTGCAGGAAGGCGTGGTAGTCTCGCGGGGCGGGGGCAGTGCCCGCGTTGCGGTAGCGCAGCGTCACCGTGAATGGCGCGCCGGGCCGGACGCGGCGAGGGGTCACGTCCACGCCGACAAGCTCGGCCTTGAAGGCGCCGGGCGCGGGAGCCTGGCGGGTCAGAGCGGCGGGGAACAGCGCGCACGCGACGGCGACGGCGACGAGCATGGCGGGCCTCCTTGGGGCGAACGACACGTTCAGAGGTTAGTTGGCCGCGGAGGGCTCTGGTTCCTGCCCGGTCAGGCGTCGGCGTCGCTCTGCAGCCGCCGCATGAGGGCCACGGAGGTCATCGCGAGCAACGCTGAGAGGGTGAACACCAGGGCGTAGGGCGGCGCTCCGCCGGCTCGTGCGACCTCGACCAGCCTGCCGGCGGTGAGCGGTCCCAACCCGTTCGTCAGTCCCGCAAGCGAGTAGTAGACGGCGATGTAGCCGGTCTTGCGGGCGGGCGGGATGCCCTTGACGAAGAGGTAGCGCTCCGAGCCGATGTACCAGCCGATCTGCGCGGCGCCCATCCAGAGCATGACCAGCAGGGCCGCCCAGCCCTGGGTCACCAGTCCTGGCAGGGCCATGGCGGCGGGAGCCAGGGCAGCAAGCGCCAGCCCGGCCATGAGCACGGGCTTGCTGCCGCGCCGGTCGGCATGGCGACCCCAGATGCCGGCGGCGGCCAGGCCTCCCACGGAGACGGCGGCATCGAGCCAGACCACCACGCCTGGCGCCAAGCCCACGCTCTCCTTCAGGTAGAGCGGAACAAACGCGCCCAGGGAGATCGCCAGGTTGGCCAGACCGACGCCCGAGATGTAGCGGACGAAGTTCACGTCGCGGATCGCGAGGAGCATCTCGCCACGGGCGCTATGCCCCTCGGGTCCGCGCCGGACCGGGCCGCCTCCCCTCAGCGGCAGGAGCGAGACCACCGAGATCGCCCCTAGGAGCACGCCCACACCGATGACGAGCAGGTAGCGCCCGGTATCCGGGTGGCCGCGCAGGGCCCAACCGGCCATCAAGGTAGCAACGATGCCCGATGCCGTGATCATGGCGTAGGCGAGGGCGTTGAACTTGCCCCTGATCGCGTTGGGCACAAGCTCCTGGAAGAGGGCGTAGGCGCCAACCTCGCCGACTGCCCGGCAGACCGAGAAGACCCCGATGGCGCCCGCAACCCAGAGCACGCCGACGCCGGCGCCCCAGCGGGCGGAGACCCATGGCAGGAGGAGGACGAGGGCCATGGCCGCCTTGCGCACCGTAAAGAAGCCGATGTAGGCGCGCCTGAAGCCCACTCGCGCCACGAAGCCCGCCGCGACCAGCGAGAGCAGACCCGCGAATGGGATGAGACCGAGCAGAAGGCCGATGCGCCCCTTGTCGAGACCCAGGTGATCGAGGAAGAGGACGAAGGTCGAGCCGAAGACCGTGAGGCGGCAGAAGACGCTGTTGGTAAGCGTGGCAACCAGCAGCCATAGCACATTGCTGTGTTGCCGGGCAGTCAGACCCCAGTCACGGAACCCGTCGAACGGCCTCAACACGTTGGGCATGGAGTGGGGTCTGTTGGATGGGCCATCGCGTGCGCTCCTGTGGCAAGGCCCCATAGTGTAGCCGTTACCAAGGCACCCAGCGTGTATCATGATATCGGCGCAGGCTGGCCGCCTTCCTCGGTGGAGGGGCCAATCCTAGCCTCGCGCGAGCAACCTGGAGCCTGGCGCATGCCCACAATTCGCCATACGTACACGTCCCGTGCGACCCTGGAGGATGTGCTGGACATCCATTTCGGTACTGCCAACGTGACGGAGATGGCCCCGTCCTACCTGGCAGCCCGCTGCAACAGCGACGAGGCGGTGCTGGAGGGCGTCCTCGTAAACTACCGGTTCCGGCTGGGCATCTTCCCGTTCAAGTGCACCATGCGCTACGTCTCAGTGAACCCCGACTATGGCTACACGGTCGTCATGTACCGCGGACCGCTGAAGCGTTACGAGCAGCACGTGGGCATCACACTGAGCAAGGCCGGCGGCGTCACGGTCTACCACCGGATCAGCTACTCGTTCAAGCCGGGACTGCGCGGATGGTTCCTGAAGATGCTGATTCGGCGCGGCCTGGTGCGGACCATTCTGCGCGCCTCGTGCAATCGCATGGAGCGCATCCTGGCCAGGGCAGCCGAAGCGAAGGAGAAGCGATGAAGGGTCTACGCATGCTGGGTGGCGGCCGCGTGGCCGTCGAGACGTTCCCCGATCCCGAGCCGGCCCCGGGCGGCGCCCTGGTCCGCATCCAGGCGTCGGGCCTCTGCGGCAGCGAACTGCACGGCTACCGTGCCGACCACGCCCAATCCGCCAACGCCGGCCACGAGGCCATGGGCGTGGTGGTGGAGACGCGCGGAACCGCCCGACTGAAGGCCGGCGACCGCGTGGGCCTCCACGCCGTGTGGGGATGCGGTAAGTGCGACTGGTGCGCCGAGGGCCGGTATACCTGGTGCCAGTCCAAGCTGGGCCCGAGCCCCTTCCACGCCGAGTACGTGGCGGCGCCCGAGCATGTGCTGCTGCCGCTGGCAGACGACATTTCGGACCCCGTAGGCGTGCTCCTCTCCGGCGACGGACTGGGCGTTCCCTGGCACGTCCAGACGCGACTGAGGACCGCGCCCGGAGACCTCGTCGTGATTGTCGGGTGCGGGCCGATCGGCCTGGGCAACACGCTGGTGCAGGTCGATGCCGGCGCCGAGGTGATCGCCGTCGAGCTGACCGAGTACCGTCTCAGCCTGGCCCGCGCGATGGGCGCCGCCCACACCGTGAACCCGAATCTGGAGGACGCCGTCAACGCCGTGGCGCGCATCGCCGCCGGCCGGCAGGTGCGCACCTGCATCGAGGCCGTAGGCAAGCCCGAGACGCTGCGCCTCTGCCTGAAGCTGGTTGGGCTCGGCGGAACCGTGATGGCCGTAGGCGAGCAGCCCGCCACGCCGGTGGACATCAGCGAGGAGCTGATCCGCCGCGATATCACGCTCATGGGTAGCTGGTTCTTCCACTTCCGCGAGTTCGCCGACATGGCCGCCGCCTACCGCGCGGGTCTTGCGGTGGACCGGCTCGTTACGCACTCCTTCGCGCTGGACGAGGCCGGTAAGGGGTTCGCCGAGTTCGCCGCGGGGCGCACGGGCAAGGCCATGCTGGTGCCGTAGTACGCGGCGCGCCCAGGTTCAGCGCAAGCTCATGCCGGTCCGTGACCGTCTGTGGGGAGGACGCCCATGACCACCAGCCTCGGCCTGCTGCTTCTTGTCCTGGCCTGCCTTGCGCCCATGGGTGCGGCCGCCGCCGGCCCGAACCGCGCCGACATGGCCGCGCGCGACGGCTGGATGCGCGAGCGCCTGCAGGGCGAGGCCCTCCCCTTCTCGTTCCGCGCCGGCGGCCGCGAGTTCGCCGAACTGGCCCCCTCGTGGCGCCTGGCCAAGAAGCGTGACCGCCTCACGGGCGGCCGCATACGGCAGACGCGAACCTGGACCGACGGCCGGACCGGCCTGGAGGTCCGATGCGTGGCGGTGGCGTACAGCGACTTCCCCACGGTGGAGTGGACCGTTACCGTGCGGAACCGCGGCGCCTCCGACTCGCCCATGATCGAGGGCATGCAGGCGCTGGACGGCCACCTGATCCCGCCGCAGGGCGCCCAAGTGACCCTCCACCGCTTCGTGGGTAGCCCGTGCCAGGAGAACGACTACCAGCCCCTGGAGGAGCCGCTACCACCGGCTTCCGAGATGCGTGTCACCGCGGCTGGCGGGCGCCCAACGAGCAGCGACCTCTGCTACTTCGCCCTCGACTGGCGCTCCGGCGGGGCCATCCTCGCGCTGGGCTGGCCGGGCCAGTGGGCCGCGCGGCTGGCGCGTGAGGCCGACGGCCGCATCCGCCTGGTGGCCGGTCAGGAGACGACCCACCTGGTCCTGCACCCCGGCGAGCAGATCCGCACCCCGCTGGTTGCCCTGCAGTTCCGGCAGGGCGGCGACTGGATCGACGGCCAGAACGTCTGGCGCCGGTGGATGACCACGCACAACCTGCCTCGGCCCGGCGGCAAGCCCATACCCACGCACTACGGCGGCTGCTTCGGCAATCCCCTGCCCCGCGCCGAGGAGGAGATCCGGCAGATCGACGCCTACCTCAACGACGGCGTGACACCCGATTACTGGTTCATCGACGCGGGATGGTACCCCTGCAGCGGCGCATGGCCCAACGTCGGCACGTGGGAACCCGACCCCGAGCGCTTCCCCAAGGGCCTGCGCGAGGTCGCTGACCACCTGCACGCCAAGGGGATCAAGTTCATCGTTTGGTTCGAGCCCGAGCGGGTGGCAGCGGGCACCTGGCTCGCCGAGAACCGCCCCAAGTGGGTGCTCGGAGGCAAGGCCGGCGGGCTCACGAACATGGGTGACCCGGAGGCCCGGGCGTGGATCATCGAGCGCGTCGACAAGCTCCTGGGCGAGGGCGGTATCGACGTCTACCGCGGCGACTACAACATCGACCCGCTCCCCTACTGGCAGGCCGCCGACGCACCCAACCGCGTGGGCTGGACCGAGAACGCCTACGTCACCGGCTTCCTGGCCTTCTGGGATGAGCTGCTGCACCGCCGCCCGGACCTGACTATCGACACCTGCGCCAGCGGAGGCCGCCGCAACGATCTGGAGACGCTCCGCCGGTCGGTGCCGCTCCTGCGCAGCGACTGGGCCGTGCTGGCCTTCCACGAGGCAGGGGCCATCGGCCAGCAGGCGCAGAGCTACGGCATCTCCTTTTGGATCCCCTACCACGGTACCGGCGCGCCCAGCGGCGACCCGTACATCATGCGCAGTTCCTACTGCCCTGCCTTCCGGCTTGGCTGGGACGCCGCCAACGCCCAGCGCGACCCGGCCCTGCTGCGCAAGACCGTGGCGGAGTGCCGGGCCATCGCGCCCACCATGCTGGCCGACTACTACCCGCTGACCCCGTACAGCCTCGCGCGATACGACTGGATGGCGTGGCAGTACCACGACCCCAAGACCGGTGAAGGCAGCGTGCAGGCGTTCCGGCGGCCGGAATGCCCCGCCGACGCGCTCACGGTGCGCCTGCGCGGGCTGAAGCCGGGCGCCGCCTACGTCGTCGAGGACATGGACGGCGCCCCGTCCCGGTACCTCAGCGGCAAGGCGCTGATGCAGAAGGGGCTCACCGTCCACCTGGACCGAGCCCCCGGTTCAGCCGTGCTCCGCTACCACCCGAAGCAGGAACCTCGCCGCGCGCGGCGAAACTGAGGGGCAACCAACCGCCTGAGGAGATGCTATGAGACGCCTGATGCTCGCCGGCCTGCTGGCCGCCGCCCTTGCCGCACCCACTGCCCGCGCCGATCTGCCACCCGTCCTGCGCGGCGTGAAGACCATCGTCTGCCTGGGCGACAGCATCACCCAGCAGGGCGAGGCGCCCGGCGGCTACGTCTGGCTCGTGCGGCGCGCGCTGCAGGCCATCTACCCCGACCAGGGCATCGAGGTGCTCAACGCCGGCATCTCCGGCCACAAGTCCAACGACATGTTGGCCCGCTTCGACCGCGACGTACTGGCGAAAAAGCCCGACCTGGTGACCATCAGCGTGGGCGTCAACGATGTCTGGCACGGCTTCTACGATAACCACCCACTGGGCGACGGCCCTCGCGGCGTGCCGCTTGCCGACTACCGCCGCAATGTAGAGGAGATGGTGACCCGAGCCAGGTCGGCCGGGGCGCGCGTCGTGATCCTATCCACCACGGTGATCAATGAGGCAAGGGAGACGCCGGAGAACGCCAAGCTCGCGGGCTACAACGCCGGCCTCCGGCAGATCGCCCGGAGGTGCGGCGCCCTCTTTATCGACTACCAGAAGCCCTTCCGCACGGTCATCGATGCGTTCCGTGCGGCGGGACCGCGCGGCAACCTTCTCACTACGGACGGCGTCCACATGAACGCCGCCGGCAACAGCCTCATGGCACACGTGCTGCTCGGCGGCCTGGGCGTACCCGTGGATGCGCGGTCGGCAGTTAAGGACTGACGGCTTCTGGAGGAGAGGGCGATGAGCAAGCCGATCCGGGTAGGGGTTGTCGGCGTTGGCCGGGGCCAGAGCTTCGCGGCGGGCGCCACCGAGGCCGTGGGTATGCAGCTGGTGGCCCTCTGCGACACAGCGGAGGCGCGGCTGGCCGAGGCCGGCAAGCAGTGGGGCGTGGCCACCTATACCGACTACGAGCGCTTCCTTGAGCACGACATGGACGCCGTGGTGCTGGCCAACTACTTCCACCAGCACGCGCCCCTGGCTATCCGCGCCCTGGATGCCGACAAGCACGTGATGAGCGAGACCACCGCCGCCAAGACGCTGGCCGAGTGCGCAGCCCTCTGCCGAACCGTCGAGCGGAGCGGGCGCACCTATATGTTCGCCGAGAACTACCCCTACTCGGTTGCCGGACAGGAGCTGCGGAGGCTCTATCAGGCAGGCGAGGTCGGCCCTGTGCGCTACGCCGAGGGCGAGTACAACCACCCCGGCGAGGAGCGCTGGCGCCTCGCTATCTCGCCCGGCCTGAACCACTGGCGAAACTGGATGCCATGCACCTACTACTGCTCGCACGCGCTGGCGCCGCTCATGTGCATTACCGACGAGATGCCCGCGCGCGTCAACGCCCTGGCCATCAGCGAGGAGGCGTCGCAGTCGCCTAACACGGTCAAGGTGGCCGACGCCGGTAGCGTCATCCTGATTCGGACGGTAGGCGGCGCGGTCTTCCGCCTCTGGGGCCTCACCATGGGCTCCATCCACCGGGTGCGGTACGAGTTGCACGGTGAGCGGGGCATGATAGCCACGGCTGAGCCGGATCACTGGAGCACGATCCGCCGCCATGCCGAGGAGTGGATGCGCCGGCCCGGCGAGCCGAACGACATCACCTATCGGCCCGATTGGCCCGAGCACGGCGACCTGGCCCGCGCATCCGGCCACGGCGGCGGCGACTTCTGGACCAGCTTCCACTTCGCCAACGCCATTCGCGCGGGCGGGCAGCCCTACCTCGATGTCTACCGGGGAGCCGCCATGTCGGCAGTTGGGATCCTGGCCTGGCGCTCCTGCCTGGCCGACGGCGCCCCGCAAGCCGTGCCGGACTTCCGAGACGAGGAGGCCCGCAAGGCCGTGGAAGCCGACCACTGGTCGCCCTTCCCCGAGGACGCCGCCCCCGGCCAACCTCCGCCCTCTATCCGGGGCCTCATTCAGCCCGGCGCTGAGGCTGTCGCCCACGCCCGCGAGGTCTGGGGCGCCCACGGCCACACGAGGGCCTAGGGAGCGGGCCTACGCGCCCCGTGGACAGACCGGCGAGTGGCGTCACGGCATCGTAAGGGCCTTGGACCGCACTGACGTCATTGACCAGGCTAACGGTGGCAACGAGTAGCCGTCAGCCCAGGCGCTTCTTGACCGTGGTGCCCTGCGGGGAGTCGCCTACGTCGTACCCCAGCTCGTTCAGGCGGGTGCGAATCTCGTCGGAGCGGGCCCACTCCTTGGCCTTGCGCGCGGCGTTCCGCTCTGTGACCAGGGCGGCAACGTGGGCGGGCAACTCGTCGTCGCGGTCTACGGCTCGTTTGGCAAAGTCGAGGCCCAGGGCCTGGTCGAACTCCGTCCAAAGGCGGTGGCTCGCGTAACGGTTCAGGACGCCCAGGAGCATGGGAGCGTTGAGGTCGTCGTTTATCGCCTCCATGGCCTCGGCGCGGGCGTCGGCGTAGCGAGCATCGTCGGTGAGCGGATCGTTCGTCGGGCGTAGCGCGTAGAGGCGGCGGAGGCCCTGCTGGGCGGCGTCCAGCGTCTCCCAGGAGAACTTCAGCTCACTGCGGTAGTGCGCCTGAAGGCAGAGGTAGCGGTAGGCCAGCGGGTCGTATCCCCTGTCGGCCAGGACGCTGACCGTGAGGAAGTTGTCGCCGGACTTAGCCATCTTCACGAAACCGTCGTCGCCCTGGTCGCCCTTGATGATGAGGAACGCGCCGTGGAGCCAGTAGCGCGTAAACGGCTTGCCTGTGGCGCCCTCGCTCTGGGCGATCTCGTTGGTGTGGTGGACCGAGATGTGGTCGACGCCGCCGCAGTGGATATCGATGGTCTCGCCCAGGTAGCGCATGCTCATGGCCGAACACTCGACGTGCCAGCCGGGGTAGCCGCGTCCCCACGGGGCGTCCCACTGCATGATGTGGCGGGGCTTGTTGGTGAACCAGAGGGCGAAGTCGTTGTGGTTGCGCTTCTCTTCCTGCTCCTGCGCCCGGCCGCCGCCGCCCATCTGGAGGCCGCGCAGGTCCAGGCGGGCCAGGTCGGCGTAGCGCGGAAACTTGGAGGTGTCGAAGTAGACCGCGTCCGTGGCGGCGTAGGCGAGCCCCTGTTCCTCCAGGCGACGGACCAGCGCGACCATGTCCTCCACGTGCTCGGTGGCGCGGCAGATCACCTCGGGCCGCTCGATGTTGAGCCGCTGCATGTCGACGAGCCAGGCTTCCTCGTACTTCCGCGCCAGCTGCCAGACATCCAGCCCCTCGCGGCGGGCGCCCTTCTCCATCTTGTCCTCGCCGTCGTCAGCGTCCGACTCAAGGTGGCCCACGTCGGTGATGTTCATGACGTGGTTCACCTTGTAGCCGTTGAGCTTCAGGGTCCGCCGCAGGATATCCTCGAAGACGTAGGTGCGCAGGTTGCCGATGTGGGCGTAGTTGTAGACCGTGGGGCCGCAGCAGTAGAGCCCCGCACACCCCGGGACCAGCGGTTCAAAGCGCTCCTTGGTCCTCGACTTGGTGTTATAGAGCCACATCGGCATCGTCCTCCCTATGGTTGCTGCAGAGCCACGGCGGCACGGCGCGCCCTCGGCTCAAAGCGTCGACGAAGAGATACTGCTGCACCCACCCGGCGCGAACGCCGAAACGATCGCGCAGCGCCTGGCTCAGGTCATCGTAAACACAGCGACTCAACGCGCGGCCCAGCGCTTGCGGCAGGTAGCGGGCGCCCACCTCACGCGCCACATGGACGTCGATCGGGGTGGCTTCATCATACCGCAGACCAAAGAGCAGCACACAGTCGGCGACCTTGCGGCCCACTCCAGGCAACCGCATCAACTCAGCACGGGCCTCGGGCAGGCCGGCATGGGCAAGCGACGCGAGCCATCCGTCGCCGCGGTCGAGCAGGCCTCGGGCAGTCGCCACGGCATACTCGGCGCGGTAGCCCCAGAGGTCGGCCCGGAGGTCGCCGGGGCTCAGGGCCGCGATGTCCGCGATCTCGGGGAAGCCGTGCAGCGGCAGGCCGCCGAGGGCGCCCAGGGGTACGCCCCATCGGCGGCGCAGCGCGGCCATGGATCGCTCGATCTTGCCCACCGTGTTGCAGGCCGAGCAGATGAACGAGAAGAGCGCCTCGGCGGGTTGCTGCCGCATGACGCGGAGGCCTCGCCAGCGGCGCAGGATGGGAGCGAGCGAGGGGTCCGCAGCCAGCCACCGGGAGTGCAGCGGCGCCAGATCGACGTCCAGCGCCAGCAGGTCGCGAGCGGACGCCTCCTGACCGGGCGGTGACGTCTCGCACTGCAAGCAGCCGTCGGACAGGCTCAGGGCCATGCCCACGCCGCCCGAGACGCCCACCCACCGGCCCCGAAGCGAGAGCCTCCAGCCGAACGCTTGCCCGCCCGCCACGGTGGCGGCGAGGTCGAGGCAGTCCGGCGCAGGCGGAGGGAGATCGGGCACAGCGGCGCGGAGGTCAGCCCTGCGGCGGGTCGGCCTCGCCGGACGCGGCGGGACCGGAGGGCTCGGCGGAGGGCGACCACCAGGTTGAAGCGAAGTTGGTTCCGGACTGCAGCGCCGCACGGGTGACGACGCCGCGGAAGAGCGGCCGCATGAGCCCCTGACCGTCGGCATCCATCACCATGACCTGCACCGAGACGGGGTCCGCCGGCCCGTTGAGCATGAACTCCGCCGAGGACGAGGCGCCGCGCAGCATCTCGTTGCGCCCCAGCGTGGCGCCGGAAGAGGCCTGCGGCAAGCCCAGCACGAGGACGCCCACGCCGCCGCCAACCGAGGCGGCCAGGACGCGCATGCCCTGCGTGAGGTCGGCGCGAGCCGTGAGCCCGGCCTCCAGCCGCAGGTCGGCATCGATCTGGCGGCCCGGCTCCACGACGCGCGGAGCGGCGGCGGCCTGTGGCATCTGCGGCGCCCGACCCAGCGGATCGGGACGCGCCGCGGGAGCGACGACGGGGCGGACACTCACCCCACCGGCATCGTTGGGCCGGGCCGGGCGCGTAGCACGCCGCGTGGCCGACAGCGTGATCGTGCCGGCGGCGATGGCGACGACGACGATTGCCGCGGTGAGCCACCGAAACTGGCGCAGCGGCATAGGCGGCTCGTTGCGATCAACCGCGGCGGTGAGAGAACGGCCCTCGGCCTCGTTTATGTCCGTCTCCAGACGCAGCAGCTTCTCACGGTCGGCCGCACTGGATGGGGCGAGGTCGAGGGCCAGCCTGTACCACTGCAGGGCGTCGTCAAAACGGCCCTGGTCGCGGTAGATGTCGCCCAGGAGGGAGTGGGCATGGAGATTGTTCGGGTCAGCACGGAGCACCTTGACGCAGCCTGCCTCGGCCTCGGGCCACTGGCTCCGCATGCGTGCCAGGTTGGCCTCGGCGAGGAGGCGTTCCAAGCTGTTTTCGTCCGGCAGGGCGCCCTGCCCGCGGTCGGCGGGCGTCGGGCCCCGGCTGCTCGTTGTCACCGAACGACACTCCATGGCGATGCTCTCATATGCCCGTGTGCCCAAAGCCACCTGCGCCCCGGGCGGTCCCGCTCAGTTCCGGCACGTCGATCAGTTCCGCCCGCGCCACCGGAGCCAGCACGAACTGCGCGATGCGGGCGCCGGGCTCGATGGTCTGCGGCTCGCGGCTCCAATTGACAAGGATAACCTTGATCTCGCCGCGATAGTCACAATCGATCGTGCCGACGCCGTTGGCCAAGCCCAATCCCCGGCGAAGCGCCAGGCCGCTGCGGCCGCGAACCTGCCCCTCGTAGCCCTCGGGCACGGCGACGCAGAGACCTGTAGGCACCAGGGCGCGGTCGCCCGGCTCCAGGGTCATGGGCTTGTCGATGGCGGCAGGCAGGTCGAAGCCGGCGGCGCCGGCCGTGGCGTAGCCGGGCATGGGCAGACCCGATGCGTGCGAAAGTCGCAATACTTCCAATCGAACCGGCACGGCGGGTCTCCTTCTGGCGCGATGCCGGCCTGCCGGCGGGATTGGCAGACGATGGCCCACGTCCTGAT
>CAJBBX010000086.1 GCA_903951425.1 uncultured Chthonomonas sp. | reverse complement strand
GGTCCACAACCATGGGGCCACGCAGAACGCGGCCACCCGGCTGACCTGTTATCTGTATGACTACAGGCGCAACGGCGACCTGATCCCCGTGCCCGGCAAGTCGATCAGCTTCAGCGTGGCGGGCACGCCGGTGAACAGCGCGATCACGGACAGCTCCGGCAAGGCGTTCGTGCTCCACACGCCGGCCTCAACCGGGGCCCTGGCTCAGTCCATGTCTTTTGCCGGCGACGCGGTCTACGCCGCCGGTACAGGCTCAGGCACGCTCACCGTCGCGCCCTGACACGGCAGCCGCGCCAATCGCACGCGCACCCAGCGCCCCCGGAGGCTTCGGCTTCCGGGGGCGCACTCCATGATGAACCCACAAGTGGAGGTACCATCGGGCATCGGTCCATCAGGAGATGCCCTATGGATGACCCACTCAGCATGCCTCCAGCCTTCGCCTACATGGCCCGGCGACTGGCGTCTCTGCCTGCCCCCGAGGCCTCGCCCGGCCTCGGCGCGGCATGGGAAGCCCGCTACGAGGTTCACTCCGTACACCGCGAGCCGCTGGGCGCCTGGACGGGCGGCGTCTGCGGCGGCCTGCGGCTCCGCAGGGGCGCGACCGCCGCCGGGCGCTTCGGCCTGGACGTGGGCCTCTGGCTGGGCTTCCCCGGCCCGCAGTCGGACCGCATCTCCGCGCAGCTCACGTGCAAGGACGACGGGGCCGGCAGCCTGCTCCGGTGGCGCCGTCATTCGCAGCTGGCGAGCCGCTCCGCGCCGTCGCTCAACGTCCCGGTGCGCGATGACGGCGGCGGCTACTCCTCCGGCCGCCTGGTGCGCAAGCCCGGCCCTCCGCTGGCGGCGCCTCCGCCGCTGGTGCCCGGCTGGGCTCTCTTCGACACGCTTCGCCGCCTGAACTCGCCACTCTCGTTCACCATGCTGGAGGAGCTGGACGCCGTGCGGCCCGGCCAGACGCTGAGGCCCTACCGCGATGCCGAGGTCACCATGCGCGGCCGGGCCGTGCGCCTCCGCGGCTGGCTCCAAACCGGCCCCGGCATCCTGCCGACCACCTGGTGGCTCCACGAATCGGGCGTGCCGCTGCTTGTCCTGGCCGGCCTGCGCGCCTACGTCTATAACCCCTCCGCCGCCATGCAGGAGGTGACGCCGTGAGCCACGCATCTCCCGCACCAGCCGGCATCACCCGCCGCCAGGCCCTGTCCGCAGGCGCCGCGCTCTGCGCGGGCGCCCCCGCATCGGCGGCCAGGCGCAAGCCGAACCTGCTCTTCATCCACACTGACCAGCACTTCGCCGGGGCCATTGCGGCCCACGGTTGCGCGGACGTGCACACGCCTAACATCGACCGGCTCATCGCCCGCGGCGTCACGTTCCACGAGTCCTACTCCGCCAACCCAGTCTGCTGCCCGGCCCGCACGGCCTGGTACACCGGGCGATGCACCAGCGAGAGCGGCGTGGTGCAGAACGACCGCTTCCCGATCGAGCCGGCCATGCCCGACCTGGGCCAGTGGTTCGGCGCCCGCGGCTACGATGCGCTCTACGCCGGCAAGTGGCACGTCACGGGGCGCGACTTCACCCCCAGCTTCCGCGTGCTGAGCCACGGCCACGGCCTCGGTGAGCATGGCGACGCCACCGTGGCCCGCGCCGCCCGCGAGTACCTACGGTCGCGCCGCCGCACGGACAAGCCCTTCTTCCTCTCGCTCGGCTTCCTGCAGCCCCACGACATCTGCTACTGGGTATTCGCCCATACCGAGCCGCTGGCCGCCCTGCCCTACCCCGACCTGGCGCGCGAGCTGCCGCCCCTCTGGCCCAACCACGGCTTTGACGCCCGCGAGCCCGAGACCTTTCGCAAGAACTGGCGCATGGGGCGCATCCGGCAGAACATGGAGCGGTGGGAGGAGTGGCAGTGGCGCTACTACCGGTGGAGCTACTACCGCCACGTCGAGATGGTCGACGCCCACATCGGCACGGTGCTGGATGCCCTGGCGGAGAGCGGCCACGACCGCGACACAGCCATCATCTTCACCGCCGACCATGGCGACGGCATGGGCGCCCACCAGCTCTGGCAGAAGATGTACTTCTACGAGGAGGCCGCCCGAGTACCCTTCGTGGTCTCCTGGCCCGGCGAGCTGGAGGCCGGGAAGCAGGACCGCGCCCACCTCGTCTCGGGCCTCGACGTGGCGCCCACGCTCTGCGACCTGGCCGGCATCGAGGCCCCGCCCGACTGCCGCGGCCGATCGCTGGCGCCCCTGCTCCGCCGCAAGCCTGTCGAATGGCGCGACTACCTGGTGAGCGAGGCCGCCACCACCGGACGCATGGTCCGCACCGCGGGGCACAAGTTCATTAAGTACCAGGGCGACGGCACAGAGCAGCTCTTCGACATGCGCGCCGACCGGGGCGAGATGCACAACCTGGCCGCCGAGGGCTCCTCGGCGGGCGTGGCGGCCGACCACCGCAAGCTGCTGAAGGAGTGGGAGGCGCACCTGTCGCCCAGCCCGGCGGGCAGGCTGACCGGAACATGGGATGGGTAGGACGGCAAGAGGAGACGCGATGATGCACCCGAAGAGACCCAACCGGCCCCGCGCTGCCGCTGCGTCCCACCTGCTCTGGACCTGTGCCGCGGCGACCGCACTGGCCGCGGCCCTCCTCGCCGCCACCGCGCCCAGGGCGCAACCCCCGGTTACCGCTCCGAGCGCCATCGTGCGGGAGGACTGGCGCTTCCGCGAGACGCTCCGAGCCATCGGCGACTGGGAGGAGATCCTCGCACGGTGGCAGGCCGCCACACCCGCCGACCAACGCATCGCGGTCCTGCCGGTGCCCGCCGACGGCGCGACCGTCCGCTGGCCGAACCCCATCCCCGGCACGTTGCTGGCCGGCCTCGACCCCGACGCCGCTGTGACCGTGCGTGCCGCGGGCGACGGCTTTGAGGTGACAGGTCCCGACGGCGCCGCGCCGCGCACCGTGGCGGCAGGCACGCAGGTGGTGGGGCTGAAGCACCCAGGCGGCGGCGCCAAGGACCAGTGGTACCACGCCTACGAGCGCCGCTTCGACGCCATGACGGCCTTCCGGCCCCGCGCCGCAGCCTTTGCGCTGGGCCTCGACGCCCCGTTCGACTTCCGCGCCGGGCCCAACGCGCTGCGCCTCACCCTCCGCTCGGTCGGCGCGGCCACGCAGGTCGGCGTGTCGCTACGCCAACTCCTGCCCGACGGTGAGCGTGATCGGGGTAGCCGGACCATCGCCTTGGCGGCCTCCGAGACGCAGGTCGTGGAGATGCCCTTCGAACTGCGCCGCCCCGGCGGTTCGCTGCTGCTCGTGACGCTAACCTGCGGCGGCGAGAGCTACCTGATACCCCTCTTCACCCACGTCGAGGATGTGGATGCCATCCTCACGGGCGTCGGCCGCGCTCTGGCCGACCAGCCGGACGCCGCCGGCTCTTCGCGCCTTGCCGCCCTTAAGCGCCGCGCCGCCGCAGGACCGCAGGGCCCCGAGTGGCGCACCCTCTTCGAGGAGGCCTCCGCCCTGCGCGACCGGCTCCTGCTCCGGCTCGTGCGCTTCGACAAGCTCCTCTTCGTCAAGCGCAAGCCCTTCATCTCCGAGCAGCCCTACATGGACGCTCACCACCTCTGGAACCGGCCCGGCGGCGGGATCTACCAGCTCTCGCCCGTGCGGCCCGACGGCCGGGTGACGCCGGTGGTGGAGGGCCTGGGCGAGGGCGTATACCGCGACGTCAACCTCCACTGGGACGCCACGCGGCTGCTGTTCTCGTTCGGCAACGGGAACGACGCCTGGGACGGCGGCCAGAGCTACCACATCTATGAGGCGCGCCTCGACGGTACCGGCCTGCGGCAGCTAACCCGAGGCCCCAAGAACGACTGCGAGCCCTTCTACCTGCCCACCGGCCAGATCGGCTTCACATCCGACCGCGCCGAGCACTTCGTCATGTGCGGCGGCGACCGCCATTCGGCCAACCTCCACATCATGGAGGCCGACGGCTCGAACCCGAGGCAGCTCAGCTTCAACATGTTCAACGACTTCAACCCCGGCGTCATGGCAGACGGCCGCATCCTCTACAGCCGCTGGGAGTACAACGAGCGCTCGGTCACGTCGCTCCACAAGCTCTTCACCATGAACCCCGACGGCACGCAGGTGGCGCCCTACTACGGCAACGCCACCATCCGGCCCAACGTCACCATGTTCCCGCGCCAGATCCCCGGCTCCACCAAGGTGATGGCTCTGCTCACGGCGCACCATGGCCAGACGCACGGCCCCATCGGCGTCATCGACGTGCGCCGAGGCGTCGATGGCCCCGACCCGCTCACGCTCCTGACGCCCGGCGTCCCCATCACCGGCGAGAAGGCCGAGGACAGCCGCTTCGGCTGGTTCAGCGACCCCATGCCGCTCTCCGAGACCACCTACCTCTGCTCCTACACGCCCACCGTGCAGCCCTGGCTGGAGCGCTCCTGGGCGCTCTACGTGGGCGACCGCCACGGAAACCTGGCCCTGGTCTACCGCGACCCCGAGATCTCCTGCGCCGAGCCGACACCCATCGCCGTGCGCCCCGCACCCCTGCGCCGAGGCGCCGCGTCGGCCGCAACCGCCGCCGAAGGCGAGGGCCGCATGATGATGCTCGATGTCTACCGGGGCCTCAAGGCCGTGCCGCGCGGGACCGTGAAGGCGCTGCGCATCGTCGAGGACCTGCCGCGCAAGGGCGTCCACACGGGGGGCGTCGTAGTCACCGCCGCCACGAACATCTACACCGCCAAGCGCGTGCTCGGGACCGTGCCCATCCGGCCCGACGGCTCGGCCGACTTCATCGTCCCGGCCAATCGCAACATCTACTTCGAGGCGCTGGATGCCGACGGCCGCGAGATCCAGCGCATGCGGAGCGTCATCACTCTGAAACCCGGCGAGCGGCGGACCTGCATCGGCTGCCACGAGCCCCGCACCAGCACCCCGCACAACGCCCGCTCCCTCACCGGCTTCGGAGCCCCGGACAAGATCACGCCGCCGGAGTGGGGCGACCGGGCCTTCAGCTTCCCGCGCGACGTGCAGCCCATCCTCAACGCCAAGTGCGTCGGATGCCACACACACGACCGCGCCGCCAATGGCGTGATCCTCACCGACGACCTGACTGACCGCTTCAGCGTTGCCTACGAGGAGCTGGTGCCCCACATCAGCGCCGCCAACGCCATGCGCTGGGACAACCCGTCCGACGTCTACCCGCAGCCGGCCTACACCTACGGGTCCCGCGCATCAAGGCTGGCCAAGATGCTCGAAGCCGGCCACCACGGAGCCACGCTGACCCCGGCCGAGTGGCGGCGCATGGCGGCGTGGATCGATACCAACGGCGTCTACTACGACCGCTACGAAAGCGCCTACCCCGACCGCGTGATCTTCAATGCCCCGATCCGCCAGGCCTTGGCCGAGGTCACCAATCGCCGGTGCGCCCCATGCCACGGCAAGGGCGGCGACGGCAAGTACGGCACCTGGTGGCTCTCGATCAACCGTCGCGACCCCGGTCTATCGCGGGCGCTCATGGCCCCGCTGGCCCGCTCCGCAGGCGGCTGGGAGCGGTGCGATGGGCCCGTCTTCGCCGCCAAGGAGGATCCCGACTACCTCCGCCTGGCCTCCGAGCTAAGCGCCCTGGCCGACCGCCTGCGCCGCACGCCGCGCGAGGACCTCCTGGCCCTCCGCGGCGAAGAGGCCGAGCGTCAGCAGGTGGTCATTCCGCCGCCGCCGCCCCGCCGCAAGGCCGTCATCGACGCCCCGGACTTCGCGGGAGCCTACCTGAGCGACCTGCCCTGGCTGTCCGC
Organism: uncultured Chthonomonas sp.; assembly: GCA_903951425.1. Classification (GTDB taxonomy): domain Bacteria; phylum Armatimonadota; class Chthonomonadetes; order Chthonomonadales; family CAJBBX01; genus CAJBBX01. The sequence continues at coordinate 72,845 of CAJBBX010000086.1, read as the reverse complement.
CTCGGCGGGCTGGTCGGCCGACGGCGACGGCAAGCCCCGCCGCAACCGCGATGTGGAGGATAACGCGCTCCGCCTTGGCACGCGCGCCGTGCGCAAGGGCCTCGGCACGCACGCCCCATCCGAGATCGCCTACCGGCTCGACGCCGCCTACGCCCGCTTCACGGCATTCGCCGCCTGCGCCGAAGCCGGCGGCTCCGTAGTCTTCCGAATCTACGGCGACGACAAGCTGCTCTACGACAGCGGCATTGCCCGAGGCCTGGAACCCGCCAAGACCATCGATATACCCATAGCAGGCGTCCGTATCCTGCGCCTGTCAGTCACCGACGCGGGCGACGGCATCAACGCCGACATGGCCACCTGGGCCGAGGCGCGCGTGATGAAGTGAGCGGGCGGGGCGCCGACTGCCCCACCCCCGCCGCCATCCGTCGACCTCCCGAGCAGCACGGTCAACGCCGTCACGCCGTGCCGCCTTTCGGTCGCCGCTCCGCCCTACCCCCTCTCGAACCTGATCACCCACGCCGGCGCTTCTCTGTCCATGCCCTCGGGCAGATCAGCCGCGAACCCATCCTCCGTGGCGCGCCAGGCGAGCATGCCGGACTGGCCCAGCAGCTCCATTACCGCGCCGGGCGCCGGGCGGAGGCCCGCCACGCGCAGTTCGCCGCCGGCCCACGCCGCGCCGCCGATCTCCAGCACGATGGCGTAGGTCGTGTCTCCCCTGGCCGTGAAGCGCACATCGCCGCTGCCGTAGGGCGCCACCGGGCGGGTGGCGTAGATGGCCTCGCCGTTCACGTCCATCCATGCGCCCACCTCGCTCAGCCGCGCAACGGCCTCCTCCGGCAGGCGGCCCAGGGGGTCGGGACCGAAGCCCAGCAGCAGGTTGCCGCCTTTGGAGACCACCTCGGCCAGCATCCGGATCACCTCGCGCGCTGGGCGGTACTGATCGTGCTCCACATACTTCCACGAATGGCCCAGCGTCAGGCACGACTCCCAGGGCGCGTCCAGCGGCGCATCGGGGATGGTCTGCTCCGGGGTGATCAGGTCCTCGTAGTCTCCGCCCACGGTCCGGTCGGCCATGATGAGGCCCGGCTGCCGGCGCCGCGCCATGGCGGCCATCTCGGCCATGCGGATATCCTGCTTGTTGTCGGCCCGCACCTGGCCGCCGTCCAGCCATAGCACGTCGATGGGCCCGTAGCCCGTCATCAGCTCCTCCACCTGGCTGTGGACAAACCGCACGAAGCCCTCCCAGATCTCGGGATGCTCCGCCGTGTCGTAGTTCGGTTTGCGGTGTACGGGCGGCCACTGCGGCGACCAGTAGTGCGGGGAGTGCCAATCCGACTTGCTGAAGTAGCAGCTGATGGCCATGCCCTGCCGCCGGAAGGCGTCGAACACGCCGCGGACGATGTCGGCGCGCGGGTGCGCGTGGAACGGGCAGTCCGGGTGCGTCACGCGGTAGTCGGTGGTGCGCGTGTCCCACATGCAGAAGCCGTCATGGTGCTTTGTGGTGAAGGTGACGTACTTCACGCCCGCCGCCCGCGCAGCCGAGGCCCAGGCGTCGGGGTCGAAATCCACAGGGCTGAAGGTGCGGTTCAGCGCCCAGTAGTCCCGCTGGAACCGCTCCAGGTCGCGCCCCCGCTCCGCCCAGCATCGCATGCCGTCGGGCCGCGCCCAGGTGTCCTCGGGCACCAGCGGCCAGCTCTCGCAGCAGTCCCACTGGCAGTAGGGCCCCCAGTGGAAGAAGATCCCGAACCGCTGGTCCATGAACCACTCAAGCCGCCGTTGCAGCCACTCCGGCTTAGGCGCCGCCGCCCCGCCGCCGCTATGCTCGATGATATCGCCACGAGTGGTGGACATGCGTGCCTCCTTGTGGCCACACAAAGCTCCTGCGCCTGATAGCCCGCGGCGCGGGCGGGCCGCGAGGGTCCACACCATCATACACCGCAACAGCGGTTGGGGTGGCGACCGCCACCGACGGTCCACGGCGCCCCCGGCCCAGTGGGTAGCCGAGCGCCGGCACTACGCTATACTCATCGATGGAGGTGGGTCCATGCCGACGCTGTATGTCAGGGACGTTCCCGAGCGCCTGGTTGAGGCGCTGAAGCGCGATGCCGCCCGCGATCAACGGTCCGTGAGCGCACAGGTCGTCCATGTGCTTGAAGTGTACGCCCACGCCTGGCCGGCGGTTGATGAGCGCCGCGCGGCTGCGGCCCGCATCGCCCAGGCGCGCGCCCGCACTGCGGCCGCACACGAGATGCCCGACAGCCTGGCACTGCTCCGCGAGGACCGCGACCGTTGACGACGCCGGTCGGTCCCTGCGTGATGGATGCTTCCGTCGGCATCAAGCTCTTCCTGCCCGAGGCAGGGTCTGAGGCGGCGCAGGAGTTGATCAATCGCCACGCGGCGGAGCCGGAGGCCTGCGCCATCTGGGTACCCGACCTGTTCCACGTCGAGTGCGCCAACATCCTGTGGAAGGCCGTCGGACGAGGTCGGCTCAGCACGGTTGCCGCGCGGAACTGCCTGGAGGACCTCGGCGCGCTCCGACTGAACTCGGTTCCGACCCGAGAACTTGTGGGTGACGCCCTTGGTCTGGCGCTCAAGCACGGGACGTCGGTCTATGATGCCACCTACGCGGCGCTCGCGGTCCGGCTGGGCCTCCCGTTGGTGACGGCCGACCAGCGCCTCCGCGAGCAACTGTCAGGCTCGCCTGTCAAACTCCACTCGCTTCCGATGCCTGCGGTCTCGCCCCCCTAGCGCCGCGCCCGGAACAAGCCCTTTACTACGAGCACCACGATACCCATGATCAGCTTTCCGATGATTCGTCCCCACGGCATCTGCCACTCTCCTATGTCCGGTCAAGCCGCTACCCGCAACGTGTACGAGCAGGCTTGCGTCCAATCCGCCGGCACTCCAGAAGGAGTGCCATGGCGTTGACGGTCTCGCGCTTAGTCCGGTAATCTAGTGTACCTACCAAAGCCAAACTCACTCTGGACGCTGATCCACTGGTAACCTGCCGGTGGCTGGGTGTAGGGCGATACAGGCTGTTCCTGGAGACGCGCGATGTGCCCTGTAGACCAGACCGTCGATGTCGATGGCCTTTCGCCGGAGGAGGCAGAGCTCTTCAAGGAGTTTGAGGGCTACGTCCGTTCCGTCTACGTCGCCGCCACGCGAGGCGCCACCACACAGGTCGAGAGAAGCGCCGAAGCGATTGAGGCGAAGGTGAACAGCCTCACCAGTACCTTCACCGCAGCATCCCAGCATTGCCATGCACGGCTACAGGAGCAGATCGACTCGCTCACCAAGACGGTCAGCGCGAGCCGGGATGCCTACGCGGACCTGTTCGCGCCGGCCATCGCTCGCTTCGACGACGGTAGCCGTGCATCGGCCGAACGGTTCCGTGCGCAGACCGAGACAACGGTGGCGTCGCTGTCGGAGACCCTGGCCACGACTCACAGCCAGGCTCAGGATCGGGCGAACTCGGACCTGCAGGCCTGGCAGAGCGACACTCGCGCCGCCCTGGCATCAGACCTGGCCGCCATGCGGGCCGAAGTAGGGGCAGCCATCAGCGAAGCGTCGCGCCAGGCGCTTGAAGCGATCAACAGGTCCTCAGAAGCAGCGCAGTTGGAGCGGCGCCTCTTGCACAAGCATGCGACAAGGGCCCTGATCGTCTCCTTCTGCGTGACCGTCGCCGTCATCGTCGGCTGTACGGCCTACCTCGTCTCCGCGCTGTCGGGCGCAGCGGCGAGGTAGCCATGGCCCCGGAGGCGCCGACTGCCGATCTGGCCGCGCTGCGCCGCCACGCCACGGCGCTCTTCGGTAGCACATCGGGCATCCCTCCGGCCGTACTCGGCGAACAGCGACGCTTCATCGCGGGCTTGGAGCGGAGCGGCCTCCGTTCACAAGTCGCGCACCTCTATGCCGGTCTGGATGCTATTCAGGCCAAGTCCGATGAACCGTTCGAGCTGTTCATCGTGGGCGAGGGCAAGTTCGGCAAGTCGACCCTGGTCAACGCCCTGCTGGGAGTCGACGCGGCCCCCACCGACTTCCTCCCCAAGACCTGGTGCTTCAACCGCTATGTCGCGCAGCACAAGCCGAACCCGCACGTCCGCCTCTTCGTGGATCCCGAGCTGTGCAAAGATGCCCGGACGTCGGGCGTCATGGAGGCGATTCGCCGAGGACGCTCTGGAACGTTCCGCGGCTTGGATGAGTACTGCGTTTCGCCGGAGGTCGCCAAACACCTCGCCGCGGCCGAGGAGAAGCGAGTGGCGGAGACGCTGGGCCGCAGCGACGCCTACTGGTCTCCGATCATGGAGATGGAGTGGTCCGTCGAGGCCGGCCGTTCTCTGGTGCCCGAGGTCCGGATCGTGGACACGATGGGCATCAACCAGCAGCTGGCGCCGGCCTCGCATCGGCACCATCTGAAGTGGCAGTATGAACGCGCCGATGCCGTCTTCTGGATCGTCACGGCCGACAAGATCGGCGCGCAGTCGACCCGCGACGAGCTGCTGGAGGCCGGCCGCTATGCCAAGCTCGTCTTCCTCCTGCTGACCAAGATGGACACGATCAGCAACAAGGCCGGCGCCATGAAGCGCGCCGAGAAGCACTACGGCGACGCCGTGGCTGCCATCGTCCCCGTCTCCGGGCTTGCGGCGTTCCTCGCGCGCGCGCCCGCCGCCTACCAGAAGAGCGACTTCGACAAGGGATGGCTGAGGGACCAGGGCCATCCCACCGTTGAGGCGCTGCTCGCCATGAGCGGCTTCGCCGAGTTGGAGACCCATCTGCAGCGGTTCCTCGGTCGCCGCAGGGCCTACTCGCGCAATCTGCAGGTCTACTCGGCGCTTCGCACCAAGGCGCGGGAGTTCCGAGCCATTGCGGCCGTCGCGCGGCAGGATGCCGCCGCCAACAAGGCGCTGTTCCTCGAACTCACTCAGCGAACGGAGAAGGCCCAGCGCGAGAGCACGCAGGCAACCGATTGGGAGCTACGAGCATTCACGACACGGTCGCTTGCAGGGATTGAGAGCGCCATCGCGGCAACAACGTGGGAGAACCGTCGCGGCGCCAAGAGCCGGCTGGGACTACAGCGCATCCTGAACGACATTTCCGTCTTGGCTGGCAGTCGTGTCACCACCTCGGCGCAGTTGTACCGCAGCACCGTGCTGAACTGGGCCGCGTCACAGAGCGCCGGCTACATCTCTTCAGAGTTCTCGCCTACGGGCCGGGTCGCCGACCGTACTGGCACCACAGCCCTGACCAGCGTCGACCTTCGGCTCGCCGCGCCACCGATCACGTGGAGAATCCCCGATGTTGATGACTTCTGGCGTGACCTCGCGGTCACGGGTCTGAAGGCGCTAAGCAGCATTCCGTTTCTGGGTGGCCTGTTCGTGGAAGAAGCAGAGCGCGCGGAGCGGAACGCAACCCTGTCCATCCGTGAATCGCTCAAATGCTCGATTCCCGACCAAGTATCATGTATGTGCAATGCAGTGCTACGCGATGTTCTAGACACTATAGCCAACGCTGGCGGCCCGCTCCAAAGCGACCTGCAACGACAATACTCCAGGGTCGGCGGTGACGCCGCACAGGACCTGGCACTATCCTCAATCGATTCGGCGATGGCGCAGCCGCTGGTAGACCCGCTGGTCGTTGCGCTACCGATCCGAACCATGAAGAAGATGAGATGGGAGCCCGCCCTACGATGAGCCACCAGGACAGCCGCGTTACCTCGGACCCGAACTGCACGAGCGACGGTGGCCAGAGCCCCGGCGTCCGGTACCGCGCCGGTCTCGGCGCGAACCGTCAGGCCGTGCTCGCGGCCATGCGCAAGATCGAGGGCATCGTCGGCGAAGCCGCCCGCATCATGCCGGAGGGATGGGGCGGCGGCGCCCTCGGGCACCTGTCCGAGCTCCGTGAGCGCCTTGCCGAGCCATTCAGGGTCGGCGTCATCGGCGAGTTCAGAGCCGGGAAGTCATCGGTCGTAAATGCGCTGCTCGGCGCCGAGGTCGCGCCCGTCAGCGAGTTCGAATGTACCTTCGCCACCCAGAGCTTCGCCTACGGCGACGTGCCGGAAGCCACCCTGGAGATGAGCGACGGCTCCACCGAGCGGACGACGCCGCAGGAAGCCTGGTCGCGCCTCGCTGCTTTGGCCGAGGAGGGCGAAGATGGCGGGATCACGCACGCGCATGTGGCGTTGCCCGCTCCCATCCTGGACGGCATTGAGATATGGGACTCACCGGGCCTCAGCGGCAGCGACCGCAACGACGAGCTGGCCAGGGAGTTCGTCGGCCGCCTCGATGCCGCGATCTGGGTGTTCAACCAGCAGTACATCGGCCAAGCCGCCCTCGTCTCGGTGCTCGGCGGCCTCCGGCAGCGCGGTAAGCTCGTGGTAGGCGTTGTCAACAAGTGCGAGGCCATCGGCACGGCGGACTTTGCTCGCCTGACCGATGCCATCGGTCGGGCCTACAGCGGCGCGGAGTTCGCCGCCATAGTCCCGTTCAGCGCCCGCCTTGCCCTGCGGCCCGACCCCATGCGGCCGACTGACCCCGACCTGGCGGTGGCCGACGATGGGAACATGTCGATCCTGCTGGCGCAGATACGGTCCGCGATCGTAGCCGATGTGGACCGTCTGAGCGCCACGGCTGCCGCCGGCGATGTGCGGGCCATCGCGCACGCCCTCCGCGACGACCTCGATCACGAGGTGTTGCAGGCCAAGCGCCTCCAGCACCTGTACACCAGCCAACGCGACCAGATGACCGGCATGCTGAAGGACAGGATGGCCTCGCTCGGAGGCGAGCTTGAGCACGGCTTGATCGCCTCGGTTCGTGCGCAATTGGCCGTTGACGCCCAGACTGCAGTCGGCCAGGCACCCGTGGCGTTGCTCAAGGACGACAGAGGGTTCGCCCGGATTGCCGCGCAAGTGGTCACCGATCAGCGAGTCGAGGCGCTCCTCGATGAGTACTTCGCGTCGCAGGTCCCCACCATCAAGGAGACGTTACGGGCTCTTGCGATCGACGGTGACCAGGCGTTGACCGCCAAGCTCACCCCGCTCGAGTGCAGCAACGCGATCCCTGCGCCGGGTGACGTCGATGTGTCGGTCGCCACCTCTCCATCGTTCAGCATGGCTCCGGTGGCCGCAGCCGCGACCACGGGAGCGGCACTGAGCCTGATGGCCCTGACGATGCCGGGGCCGCACTGGCCGTTCGTGATCGCTGGTACGGTCGCGGCATATATTGGTGGTTATATGTACACCACCATGAAAGGTACGGAGAGCGACTCCGACATTCGTGCAAGGCGCTTGGACCAGATCGGACAGGCCATCGCTGAAGTCTTCACTGGGCCCCGTCTAAGCGCACTTATGTCTACGCTGAGAACTGCACTTATCAGTATTGTGGATAAATTTACCATATGGTATGACGACTATCTGACACAAAGTGTTCTGAGTGGCGTCTCGCCCTCCCAGATCGAAGCCCGTGTTGCGGCGCTCACCGCTGCACGATACCAGATGGAGACCGTACTCACCAGCATCGCCGCGACGGGCGCGAACCTGCCGGCGGCTCCCACTGGGCTCACCAAAGGCCTGATACGGGCTGGACAGCGGACTCCGGCCTTTGAGCTGCTCCAGACCGTTCTGTCGCAGTCCTCTGAGATGGTGTCAATTCTGGACGGCGCGTTTTCGGTCGGCGACCTGCGGATGCTCCTCGAAGTAGCCGACAGGGCGACGATCCGGATCGTGGCGTGGCAGCAGCCCCTCTCCGGCGCCGGGCAGGCATTCCGCGCGGCGTTGGCAGAGCTACAGACCAAGCGTTCAGGCGCCGTGAGCGCGATCGCGCCCCTTCTGGTGGAACAGAGCGGTCCCGCGCTTCCCGCCTGCGCATGGGTCTTCGTGCCGGGCCGGGCATACTCATTCAGCGCATCGTTGGGCGAGGTCCTCGCCGCATCCGCAGACATTGACTTCCAGGCATATGAGGACGATGGAACGCGCTATGACCGGGACTTCATGCGGTGGTGGAAAGGCGAGGTGAAGGGCTACACGGCCATCAAGGTCTGAACGGGCCGAAGGAGCCGTGTCGTGCTCGCAGCGGTATGGGAGGATCAGCCATGTCGACGATTGCAGCCACTGCCAAGGCCCCGGACTGGGGGGCCGACCCGCGACATCCCTTGCTTGATGACCTGCGAAGCGCATGCATGGGTCTCACCCCCGCGCAGTGGGCACGGCTGGTTGCGGCCTGCGCCGGCCATGCGGCCGTGACCACGGCAGGCAGGCGCGCGACGGCCGTTGTGACCTCGGTGGGCTCTGCCACCGCGAAGGCGAAGCGGTACGTCCGGTTGGGCGTTCGCGCCGCGGCAGCGGAAGACCTTGCGTCAGCCAAGAGTATGGTCAAAGCGCTTCCGGCGCGGCTGTCCGCCACCTTCGAGCAGTTCCGCGCCCTGGACCGCGCGAAGCAGGTGGACGAGGTCGCCCAGCTACTGGTCACATGGCTCGCTTTCTTCGCCGCCGGCGGCGGTCCCGATCTGGAGGGCGGGTTGCCGGACCTCGATATGGCCATCGCGGGCATGGGCGCCCATCGACACGTCTTCTCGCACAGCATCCTCCTGGGTCTCGGGGTCGAAACCAGCCTCCGCTTCAGCCTGGCGATGGTCGACGCCCTCGTGGATCGAATGCCGGAGGACCGTGATCCGGTCTGGGCCAAGATCACGGAGACATCCAGACGCTACACCGATCGGTCGGCGGCAGGCATCTGGGCGGGAATCGGCGCCCATCTGGTGAACGATGCCGGCCTCCTTGGCATGGGGGCCACCAAACCGGTAGTCGGCCTGCCGATGCACCTATCGATGGCCGGCCACAAGCTGTTTCTCGCTGCTAACGGAGCGGCTGCGCTTGTGGCCGCCAAGCCCAGCCAGGAGCCGCGCTACATGGGTGTGATCAAGCTCTAGCCCGCAGACTCTACCCCGCCCGGTGCGCACCCAGGTGCCCCTGCGGAACTGGTTCCGCGTTACTGGATCGGCCTTCCGCACGTCCACGTTCTAGAGACATACTCAGACCGTTGGGCGCGGCGAACCGGGAGGATGGCTACTTGTTCATGGCTGAGCTTGCGTTGGCCTGTGTTGCGTCAGCCCCCATGCCCTGCGTTGAGGCGCCTACGATGAGCGTCGGGCAGGGCATCGCACACAAGACACTCGTGGCCTGGGTGGCCGTGGCGGACCTGAAGCAGCAGGGCGCCGGCGTGCTGACCCTCATCGACCCTGAGGAGCGCTTCGACTCCATCGTCCTCGGCGAGATCGCCGCCGCCAAGTGGATGCCCGGTAGCGACTTCTTCCGCCGCACGCACCGCGACCAGGCCGCGTGGCCCGCCGAAACCGCCGCGCCGGACCAGCTACTCCAGGTAGCCGTCGTCTATTCGGCCGGCAAAGTGAGTGTCGTCCGCGACGGTGTGACGCTGGCCACCTACCCGGTCGACGCACAGCAGCCCTTCGGCGACGACGCCATGGCCCTCGTGGGCCTCCGGTACGTGGGCAAGATGGGCGAGGTGGGGCCCTTCGTCGGCGAGGTCGCCGATGCCCGCGTCTATGATCGCGCCCTCAGCCCCGCACAACTCGCATCCCTGCAGCCGGGCCGCCAGTCCGACCCCAGGCCCGTCGCGTGGTGGCGCTTCGAAGGCGGCTCCGCCGATGATGTGATGGGCAGGTTCTCGGTCAACCGCCTGATGGGCAGCGCCCGGATCGAGCGTGGCAGGCTGATCCTCGACGGCGATGGGTTCCTCTGGGCGGCCCGCGACGCCGGAGCCATCGCGAGCGACGACCCGCGCGATGATGTCTTCGACCGCACGGAGCAGTCGCTCTTCTACAAGGCCCGCAGCCGCCGAACGGGCAATATGTGGGACACCTGGCTCTTCCGCCACCGCGGCGTCAACTACCTCTACTACCTGGCCAACGCCCGGCGCGGGTGGGACAACATCTCCATGGCCACCTCCACCGACGGTGTGCGCTGGAAGGAGTCGGGCCCCGTTCTGACCAAGCGGCGCGGCGTTGTCTGGATGGGCACAGGCTCGGTCTGGCAAGCGCCCGGCGCCGGCAAGAACCGCAAGTTCATCATGAACTACTCCGAGTGGCGCGGCCCGCGGCAAACCATCTTCTTCGCTGAATCGCGTGACCTGGTCCATTGGGATCGCCTCGAGGACAAGACCGAGTTCCGGCAGGACGAACGCTGGTATCAGCGCGACGGCCGGTGGGACTGCATCTGGACCATCGCGCGCCCCGGCGGCGGCCTCTACGGCTACTGGACCGCCACGCCCAAGCCCGAGACCGGCGGCCGCTTCGGCTTCGGCGAGTCGCTGGACGGCGTGACCTGGACAGCCCTGCCGCCGCCCGTGGTCGAGGGCGCCGGCGAGGGCGAAGTGGGCGCCGTGGAGCAGGTCGATGGCCGGTACGTCATGCTCTACGGCACCGGCGGCCGCATGGTGACGCTGGTGGCCGACAAGCCCCAGGGCCCCTTCCGCCTGGCCGCACGCAACCCGGAGGTGCTCAGCGGCCACACCTACTTCGCCCGCTTCTTCCGTTGCGGCGCCGACCTGTTGGCAAACCACCACTCTATCGCCCGCGACGGAGCAGTCTCCATGGGCGCCCTCAAACGCGCCTATACCGACACGGCGGGCACGCTCTGGCTGGGCTGGTGGCGGGTCAACGAGAAGATGAAGGGCGCTCCGATCCGCCTGAAGCGCCCCGCCGCCGGGCCGGGCGTGGCACTGCTGGAGCCGCGGGTCGATGCCGCCGCAGGCATCATCGTCGAAGGTAGCGTTGCGCTCCCCGGCCCCGACGCGCCGCCCGTGGCGCTCTGGCTTGGCCACGGCGACGGAGGCACGGCCATCACGCTGGCGCACGACGGCTCGGTCGCCTATGGGCCCATGGCGCTGGACGGCAGCGGCTTCGCGGCCGACAACCGTGTGGCCCGCGACCGGGCCTTCGGGAGCATGGTGCGGCTCCGGCTACTCCTCAAAGGCTCCCTAACCGAGCTATACGTCAACGACCTGCTCATGCAGTGCTACAGCCTGCCCGCCGCTGCTGACGGCCGCCTTGGCGTGCTGGGCTCCGCGGCGTTCAGCCACCTGCGGGCATGGACCGTACGGCGGCCCGCCGAGCGATGACCGAGAAGGCCCCAGGGCCCATCTTCCGCGCGGCTATCGCCGGATGCGGCAGTGTCAGCTCGGAGTACCTCGCTGATCTGCGCGACAACCCCGACGTGCAGGTGGTGGCCCTATGCGACATCCTGCCGGAGAGGGCCAGGACCAGGGCGGCCGAATTCGGCATCCCGGCGCACTTCGGCAGCGTCGACGAGATGCTGGTCGGCGCCGACTTCAGCCTGCTGGTCAACACCACCTCCATGCCCGCGCACGGCGCCGTGAACCGGGCCGGCCTACAGGCGGGCAAGGATGTCTGGAGCGAGAAGCCCTTCGCGGCCACCCTGGAGGAGGCCCGCGACCTGATGCGCCTGGCCGACGAGCGGGGCGCCCGCCTCTATGCCGCGCCTACCACCGTGACGAGTCCGGCCTTCCGGTGCATGGCCGAGACGCTGCACTCCGGCCGCATCGGCCCCGTCTACGCGGCCCGCGCCTGGTATGGCCACGGAGGGCCCGGTTGGGGGCCCTGGTTCTACCAAAAAGGCGGCGGCGCCATGTTCGATCTGGCGGTCTACAACATTACCACCCTCACCGGACTGCTCGGACCCGCGCGGGCAGTGACAGCGCTGATGGGTTCGGCCATCCCGACGCGCGAGGTCGAGGGCGTCACCGTCCAGGTCGAGGCGGATGACAACGTGGCGCTACTCATGGACCACGGCGGCTGCGTCTTCTCATGCGTCCAGTCGGGTTTCGTCTACGGGCCCTACGCGCAGGAGCTGTCCGTCGAGATCGTGGGCGTCGGCGGCAGCGTGAGCCTCCTGGGCTGGGACTGGCTGCCCCGAGGGGTGGCGCTACGCCCGTCGGATGGTCCGCGGGAGCTGTTGACCCAGGGAACCGAGGGGTACAGCTGGCGGCAGGGCGTCTCGCATCTGGCGGCGTGCCGGGCGGCCGGTGTCGAGCCGGCGATGACGCTGGAGCATGCGTACCACGTGCTCGAGGTCATGCTGGCCGCCCGCGAATCGTCGGACTCAGGCCGACGCATGGCCGTCTCGTCCACATTCCAGTGGCCCATCTACCAGACCGACGGTGCAGCCGGCATACCTGCTGCGCCCCCGGCCACACTGGACCCGGACCGCCACAACCGCTGAAGCCCGATCGCCCTCAGGCCACCGCCGGCCCCGCGTAGCCCTCCGCACGGAGCGCCTCGATCAGCTTCGCCTCCTCCAGCATGGCGCGGACCTGCACCGTGTCGAGACGTCCGAAGGGGCGCTCGGGTGCGTCGGCCAGGGCCCAGAGCGTGTGCGCGCCCACGGCAGCCGCGCGGCAGAGCGCAGATTGGCTCACCTTGTCGAACGTATCACCGGCGGCATGGTAGTACCGGCCGCCCTCGCCCTCGAGCCTTGCCGCCAGGCAGACCACCGGCACGCCCTCCAGCATGAAGTACTGGTGGTCGCTGTGGAGGCCCGCGCCGTTGCTGAAGTCGGGCTGCATGCCCAGCGGCGCCAGCTGCTCGGCCAGCCCGCGGAGCATCGGCCCCGGCTCCGTGCGTCCCGGCGTCCAGTAGCCGTAGGGGTCGCCGGTCATATCGAAGTTCATCACTCCCGCGATGCGGTCCAGCTCATCAGCGCGCCGCTCGACATGCGTCCGCGAGCCGTGGATGCCCGTCTCCTCGGCGCCCCAGAGCGCGAACCGCAACGTGCGCCGGGGACGCTCGCCCAGCGCGGCCAGGGCCCGGGCCATCTCCAGCACGATGGCGCATCCCAGCCCGTTGTCCGTGGCCCCCTGCGCCACATCCCACGAGTCGAGGTGCGCCCCGGCGATCACCACCTCCTGCGGCAGGTCGCTACCTGGAATCTCGCCGATCACGTTCCGCGCCGAGCCGTCCCAGAGCCGGTTGCGCATGCTCACCGCCAGCCGCACCGTGTCGCCCGCCGCCAGTAGCCGCTGGATGCGCAGACCATCCTCCCGGGCGATCCCGATGGCCGGGATGTCGGCTCCCTGCCGGTGGCAGACGCCCGTGCGCGGCAGCATGCCGGAGGCCGATGAGATCATCACCATGCCGGACGCGCCGTACTCCTGCGCCAAGGCGAGCTTCTCCATGCGGTGGAGCTTCCGGCGGCCCGCTCCGGCGCCTTCGTCGCAGAAGACCATGGCGCCCGGCAGCGACGCGGCGTGGGCGGCGAACTCCTCCGGGTCGCCATGGCCGATGTCGACGACCGGCCCCTCGGCGTCGGCGGCTTCGGGCGTCAGTCCGTGGCTCACGGCCGTGAGCGCCCAGCCGCTGGGGCCGGTCACCCGCGCATCCAGCGAGATGCGGCTCCAGGCGCGGATGGGAAACTCCTCAAACGCCACCGAGGGCACGCCCCACGCCCGCATCAGTCCAGCCCCCCACTCCTCGCCCCGCGCGGCCGCCTCGGTCCCCGCCACGCGGCCGCCCACGGTGTCGCAGAGGCGGCCCAACTCCTGGTAGGCGCGCGGACGGCCGAAGCACTCGGCCAGCAGGCGGTCGGCGATGTGGGTCGGAACGATCACGGCATCTCTCCCTTGGCTCTCGGGGCTCAGTACCCGGTTTCGGCGCAGAAGACCTGCTGCACACCGGCCACAGTGCGGTTGTAGACGGCCAGCCGCCCGTCCGGCGAGAGGACGATGTTGCCCGGCGTCGGACCCACCGGAGCGATCTGAGTGGCAACGCCCCAGCGCTCCTTCCCGGCGTCGACCACGGCCACCGAACCGTCGGGGCAGCCCACGGCCACGAACCGGGACAGCCCGTCGAACCGCGCGTCACCCGCCACGCCGCCGGGCATCCGCGAGAGCTGCCGCATGGCGCCCGAGGCCGGATCGATCAGGTACACCTCGTCCACCACGCCGCCGCCGCGGTGCGCCGGTGCGGTGCAGGCGATCCATCGGCCGTCGCCCGAAGCCCGCAGGTGCCCCTTCACGCCGCGCATGGCGTGATCGGCGGCCCTGGCCGTATGCGTCAGGCGTCGGGCTCTCGCGCCGGCGGGCGGCGCCGGATAGGTCGTCTCGGTCCCCTGCAACGGACCGCCGGGGCCCGACTGCGTCAGGTCGTCCGGCACGTCCACCACGTAGACCTCGCTGTACACCTTCTTGGCGCTGTCCTCGAGCACCGTCACGGCGCCCCGGAACGCCCGCGCCCGCTGCCGCTTGCCGTCGGCTAATGTGTAGCCGTCACGGCCCACCCAGCAGTCACCCTCGGCGCGGCCATACTGGTCGGACCCCGGCTTCGGCGCATCGATGCAGGCCGTCAGCAGCACGGTGAAACTCTCGCCCACGAAGGCGCCGCCGCCGCTGTCGGCCGGGACCTCCACGCGCATGCTCCGGCGGCTCACACCCACGTTGCGCAGGTCGGACCCGCGGGCCTTCATCACCGCATCGTTGTAGGTAAAGCCCACCCACTGCCCCGAGGCGTCCGGTTCATGCTTGTGGGTACCGCCGCGCAGCGCCCCGGGCGTGAAGGGCGGCAGGACGCTGCGGCTGTCCAGCCATCGGCGCTTCCGCGATCCGTCGGTGGCGATGATCATCCCGCCGCGCATGGTGAAGTCGTACTTCTGGCCGGTCTCCAGCGCGTGGATGGCCACCACCTCCTGGTCGTTCAGGTAGCTGGCCGCCCCGACACCCAGCAGGCCCGTCTCCAGCGTGTAGAAGACATCGACGGCGCCGGTCTGCACGTCCACCGTGACCAGCCGCTTGTTGGTGTTGATACCGCCGTCGCCGCGGGTATCGGCCACCACCAGCCGGCCGTCCGGCGAGAAGTTGATGTTGTTGTCCAGGTTGATCGGGAAGGGGCTCCGCGTGAGCTGCCGCTCGGCAGGGACGTGCGCCATGGCCTCGGCTCCGTTTCAATGGGCGGCCGCGGCAGGGCCTAGATAGCCCCTAGCGGCCGCCGGTTCACAACCGGGTTATACCTTGCCCCGGCTTGTTTCCTGCGCCGTCGCAGGCGCCCTCACCAGCGGCGCAGCGTCATGCCCTCCACCGTGAAGGAGGCCCCTGCGCGGCTGGACGTGTTCTCCACCTTGAGCCACGCCTGCCGGCAGCGTAGCGCCCCGTAGACCGTCAGGCGCTGCAGGAAGGCCGTCCGCCCGCCGAAGGCCCCGGCGACGCCGGCGTCGCGGAGGCGTAGGTAGACCACACCGCCCCGAGCCGCCTCCGGCGTGGCGTCCACCATCCTGATCATGCCCGCGTCGGCCACGAGCTTGCCGCTGCCGCCGTCGGCATCCTGCGCCGAGGCCGCCGCGCGCCACCGCTTGCCGTCAGACGAGACATCAACTCGATAGCCGTTGCCGATGATCAGCTCCAGCCGGCAGGTCGTCGCACCGGCAGCGGGGATCCGGTAGACCAGGCTTCCACCGCGCGCCGCGAACCGCCGCCGCTCAGCCGTCGGTACGGAGCCACCGGGCGAGGCCAACAGCCGTGCGTCGTTCGGCGCCGTCACACTCTGCAAGCGCACCAGCTCCTCGCGAGAGCCGCAAAGGAACGAGAGGTCCAGCGACTGCGGCGAGGTCTTTGGGTCGTAGGTGTCCAGCCTCTGAAGCCACTGCTTGCTGTCCGCCGAGACCGAGACGCGGTACCCGTCGCCCCGTATGCGGAGGTCCACGCCGGCGCCCGAGGCGTCGCCCAGCGGCAGCCGTACCAGTAGCGGACGGCCGGCGGTTCGCGTCACCGGCGACCGCAGGAGCGTTGCCGACGTGGGCTTCGCGGCACGGCGCGGGGCCTCGCCCGGCAGGAAGTAGGGGTTGTGGAGCAGGGGAGCGTTGCGCGGTGTCACGTTGCCCCGGGCGTTGTAGCTCGGGAAGGCGCCCACGGGCGTCACGACCTTCGGCGTCGTCGGCAGCGCGGCGCCCTTCAGCGAGAGGCCCACATACTCGGGGTTGGCGTCGTCCTGCGCCCAGGGCCCGGCGCCTGCGTCGTTCCAGGTGTCCCGCACCAGGCGCTCGGGCTGGTGCCACCCGTTGGGCACGGCCAGGTCGATAAGCTTCTGCACGTAGTCAAGCTTGCCCGAGTGGCCCCAGACGGCCAGCGCCAGGCTGCCGGAGTACGTATCGAACCCGCCCGGCGCGTCCATCTTCACCCCGCGCCGGTAGATGCCCTTCTCGTCGATGGTGTAGACCGCCACGGCGCGCTCATAGGCGGCCAGGTACTCGGAGTTGCCCGTGGCATCGTAGGCGAGCCAGAGCGCCTTGGACGAACAGAAGTGATCCCATCCTCCCGGCCACGCCGAGCCGTCATACCCCATGGCCGGCGAGCACATCCGCTTCACGGCGCGGTCAACCAGCTCCGCGTAGTGCCTCCGGAGGGGCTGGTCGTTCATCAGCGCGGCGGTCTTGGCCATCCACGCCGCCGCCTTCACCGGGAAGAAGCTGCGCACCAGCGTCTTACCCTCATCCTCGGCCGCGAAGAGCCGGTCCACGGCGCGGGCGGCGCTAGCCCGGGCGGTGATCGCCATGGGATCGCGGTACTTGGTCAGCAGATAGGCGCCGGAGGCCATCCCGGACGGCAACGCGTTGAGCATCTGCTGTGTGGGGAAGCCGTTCTGCAGCAGCACGCCCCGCTTCAGGAAGCTCTCGGCGTTGCGGTGGATCATCTCGAGGTCGTTGTCGTCGAGCCAGTAGTAGGGGTTCAGCCAGATGCGCCCCTTGCGGCCGGCGTACTGCACGCGCACCTCGCCGTAGCCCTTGTCTGCGATCACCTCCACGCGCTCGGGCGAGCCCTCCCACATCACCAGCAGGGCCGACGAGTAGCCCGTGGTTCCCCAGGAGCCGCCGAACTTGCGAAGGATGAGGTACCGGAACGCAGGACGCACGAAGGCCCTGTCGCCATCGCGGTCGCTGCGGTACGAGATCGCGCGGTCCGGCAGGTGGATGGTGGTGGGCATGCGGTAGTCGCCCAGCAGCGGCAGCGGGCAGCCGGGCTCGCCCACGGTCAGCTCCACGCCGTCGCCGGTATCGGACTGGAAGGCGTACTCCACCGGCTTGTCCTCGTCGCTCAGCCAGTAGCGCGCCGACCCCTGCACACGTGCCGCCCCGGCGCTGTAGGCGCGCTTCACGGTGATGGGCGAGGCGTGCCAGTAGCGGTCCGACCGGGCCGTGGCGGCGTCGGTCAGCACGTCGTCTTCGGCCTTGTGCGCGAAGTCGCCCATGGGTCGCCAGGCGCCGCCCTCGCGAAGCCGGAAGCCCACCTTCAGCGAACCGGAGAGCTCATCGCCCCACATGGAGAGGAGGAAGCGCCCCTCCTTGCCCTGCTTGTCGCCGAACGCCAGGAAGGTCTTGCCGCCGCTCCGGTGCCGGAAGTAGGATTCCGCGAAGGAGCCGGGCACGCGGGCGGCGATCATCCCCTTGGTGAGGCGTCGCATCAGCTCCAGACGGACCACCGGCGAGAACTGGTCCTCCCACGCTAGGCACTCCATGAACCGCGCGGCGTCGTCGGGGAACTGGAGGTTGTAGCCGTCGCCCCAGGGCGCGTCGTAGTTCAGCTGGCTGTAGCTGGTGATGTTGTTGCGGCTGTCCAGCAGGTTTTCGCAGTAGGCCGCGCCCAGCACGTTGAGCTTGACGAGGTCATAGGGCTTCAGGGCCTGTCGCAGCGTGTCCTTGGGGCCCAGCGTCGGAGCCCCGCCGAACCCGACATCGGCCGTAGCCGCCGACCCAAGCGCCAGCGCACAGGCCAGAGCGGCCAAGGAGGCAATAAGTGGTTCCATGCCCAAGCAGTTCGGCGCGCAACGGCCGCATCCCTGCATTGGAGGAACAAGCGGGGGCAGGTCCTGCTCGTCTGACTAGTCCGTTAGTCCAGCCCGTCAGACGACACGCGTGGGCGCTGCCACATACAGCGCAGTGCCCTCGTCCATAACGTGCCGCAAGAAGGCGTCGGCCAGCCGCAGGCTTAGCCGCCCTCGGCCAGCGCCCGCACTCGCAGCGCGGTGGATGCGTGGGCCAGGTCGACCACGTCCACGGTGAAGGGGATGTTGCTCTCCTCGTACTCCTCCCGCAGGCGCGCCATGCCCGTCCACCGCGATATCGATGTCTGACGTGGGCCGTTCCGTGCCGCGCGCCCTGGAGCCGAACAGGTAGACATCGGCCCCGGTTCCGGCCGCGGCGGCCACCGCCATCGTCCGTGCGCGCTCCAGCGCCCGCTCCGTCACGGCGAGTTCTTCCGGCGTAAGCGTTCGCGTTGCAGCCATGCTTCCAGTGTACCAAGCGACAGGGCGGTTGCGCGCCAGGCAGCTACCGGCCCGCCCCCGCCGCCAGCGCCTGTATCTCCGCGTCCGTCAGCACTCGATCGTAGACCGTCACACCCGACGCCTCCGGCCCAGCGGTGAAGAGCGGTCGAACCGGGACGGCGCTGCGGCATCCCGCCTTCTCGAAGACGCCATCGATGTAGAGCGACGGCTGGCGGTTGCGATAGACGACGGCGATGTGGTGCCGGCCGGCGAGCGCGATATCGTCGGTCACGAGGCAGGTGGAGGGCTTGGCCGAGCTCTCGAAGACGCTGATCCCGTTGCCCGCCAGGGAGACGCCCAGGCCCGCCTCGCCGCTCAGGGCAAACCGCTGCCCCGCCATGTCGGCGGGAACCGAGGCGTCGCGCACCGGGGCGCGCTCACCCGTGGGGTTGACCCAGAAGGCCACCGTGAACGTGTCTGTCACACCCGACGCAGCCGCCGCAGTGATGGGCGCACGCCCCTCGGCGTCGCGCAGGTCCACGGCCACACAGTTCACATAGCTGGGGTTCATCCCCGGCGCAAAGGCCTTGGCATTGATCGCGCATGATCGCGTCACCTTGATCGGCCGTGCGTAGACCGGG
Source organism: uncultured Chthonomonas sp. (assembly GCA_903951425.1). Taxonomy (GTDB): domain Bacteria; phylum Armatimonadota; class Chthonomonadetes; order Chthonomonadales; family CAJBBX01; genus CAJBBX01. Next base: position 53,931 of record CAJBBX010000086.1, on the reverse strand, counting down.
CTCCTCTCGTCAGGTAGCGCGCCGTTGGTGGTGTACCGGATCGTCGCTTCCCTGGTTCGGCTGCCCAGCGTATAGGCGCGGGAGCCCCGTCCGGACGCGATCCGGGTGACCAGCGGCATCTCCGCGAAGGCGCCGGTGGCGTTCTCGTCATTGCCGCTGAAGGTGAACGATGGCGGCTTGGCGATGAACGCATGCTTGCCGGGCTGGATGAAGAAGCGGTTGTTCGTGAACGAGCCGTTGCCCGTGTTCGACGCCGTCACCGTGACGTAGGAGTCCCACCTCGGGCTGAACCGAACATTGTTCCGGAACGTGTTGCGGTCGAACACAAGGTCCTTGTGTACGAAGCCGCCCATGAAGAGCACCGGCTCGCCGGAGGCGTTGTGCATGAAGTTGTCGCGGAAGACCACGCCGCTGGTGGCGCCTTCGAAGTCGTACGCGCACCCGTCCGGGCAGCCCGGGAAGTCGCCGCCCCATCCGAACTCGTTGTGGATCACCTCGTTCGGGTTGGCTGCATCGCCCTCCAGACCGCCCGCCAGCACCTGCGTGGCGCCGTTCGGGTGGAAATCCCACGGGTAGCCGTAGACCAGCACGGTGTTCTTGATGCTGAAGCGGCGCGAGCTCACCTGGTAGATGGAGTTGTAGCTGTTGTGGACGAGGCTGTCCGAGTCGAACACGATGTTGTCGCCGCTGACGGCGCCCATATGGATGTATAGCCCCTGCGCCCAAAGCGAGACGCAATTGCGCACGGTCAGGTCCTTCACAACCACGGCCTCAGGGGTATCGAAGGCGTCCACGTAGACGGCCCACCCCATCTTCCGCAGGTGGTTGTGCTGCGAGGCCTCGCGCTGGGCCACGTTGGGGAAGAGCGGGTTGGCGATATGCCGGAAGAAGCAATCCTCGATGGTGATGCCCTGGTAGACCCGGCTCACGCGGGAGTCGGCATCAAGGCGAACGGCGTTGCGGCCGTCGGCCATCTCAAGGCCGGCGATGCGGACGCCCGCGCACTTGTCCAGCCGCACACAGGGCGCCACGCCCGGCTCGGAGCTCCGGATCTGCGGGCGGTTGCCGGTCCCGTAGGCGGACACGGTGACTGGCACAGCGCCCGTGCCGCCGCCCCGGAGGGTCAGGGTTTCGTCCCACGTATCGCCGCACTTCAGCAGCAGCGCGTCGCCGGGCCGGTAGGTGAACGACGACGCCTTGGCCAGTGTCTGCCACGGCCCGTGGCCACCCGCGGGCTTCGGGGCCAGGCCGTCGTACGCGTCTCGACCGACCGAGCGGCTCACGTAGTGCGTCACAGGAGCGCCCTGCGACTGACCCGGCACTCCGGCAGCCACGATGCAGAAGCAGGCGATGAGCCGTCGTACCGAACGCATGTCATGACCTCCCCGTCTCTGGCTTGAGTACTTGGCCGCGCCAGACCTGCCCACAGGTTACCTGCCTGGCCGCATGGGAAGGGTATTCCGCCCGCCGCGCCGAATTTTCTGATGGAGCGGGGCGCACGCGGCCCCGGCCTGTCAGGAGGCACTATGAGCACGGAGAGTACGCGAAGAGCGTTCATCACAGGGATCGGGCTGAGCGCGGGCGCCGCGGCGCTTGCGCTGAAGGAGGGGGCTATGGCGCAGCAGGTTCAGATACCGGGTTTCGAGAAGGCCGTCACGGACACGGAGGCCCAGAAGCGGTGGAAGCCGATCTCCGACCGCAAGATCCGCGTCGGCATCGCGGGCTACGGCGTTTGCCAGTTCGGCGCGGCGTTCGGGTTCCAGAACCACCCCAACGTCACCGTGGCCGCCGTCACGGACCTCTTCCCGGAGCGCTGCGCCACGCTGGCACAGCTCTGCAACTGCCAGAAGACCTACCCCTCCTGCGAGGAGATGATCAAGGATGACTCGCTCGAGGCCCTCTTCATCGCCACGGACGCGGTGAGCCACGCCCGCCTCGCCATCGCCGCGCTGAAGTCCGGCAAGCACGTGGCCTCGGCCGTGCCCGCCGTCTTCGGCTCGCTGGAAGAGGCCGAGGAGCTCTACAAGACCGTCAAGGCCACCGGCCGCAAGTACATGATGTTCGAGACCTCCTACTTCCACGACGACCTCTACGCCATGCGCGAGATGTACAAGGCGGGCCTGTTGGGCAAGGTGGTCTACGCCGAGGGCGAGTACTTCCACTTCTCCGTGGAGCAGATCGACTCGTACAAGGGCTGGCGCATCGGCCTGCCGCCGCAGTGGTATCCCACCCACTCCAACGCCTACTACACCGGCGTCACCGGCCTCCCCTTCACCGAAGTCTCCTGCATGGCCATGCCCAGCATCGTGGAGAAGTTCAAGCCCGCCAACAACCGCTACAAGAACCCCTTCGCCACCGAGGTCGCCCTCTTCCGCACCGCCGACGGCGGCATGGCCCGCATGGCCGTGAGCTGGGATACCCCCGGCGATAGCGGCGAGAAGGGCCGTATCCGCACCCAGCAGGGCACCTACTACGGTAGCTTCGCCACCGAGGGGCGCAACATCAAGGTGCCCGACATGACCAGGCCGCCCCTGCCCCCGGGCGTCGAGGCCGGCGGCCATGGCGGCTCCCACGGCTACCTGATGGCCGAGTTCGTTGAGGCCATCCTGGCGAACCGCAAGCCGCTGGTCGATATCTCGCAGGCGCTGACCATGACCGCGGGCGGCATCGTCGCGCACAAGTCCGCGCTCAAGGGCGGCGAACTGATGAAGATCCCGCAGTACCCGCTCTAGACCCAGCGCCCACGGACCGACACGGACGGCGCCTCTGCATCACCGCCGTCCGTATCGGTCCGTGTCAGTCCGTGTTCGTCCGTGTTCCGTGTCGCCGCCATCCGGAGGTGCCGCCCGATGCTCGCCCTGCCGCCGCCCGCCGCCCCGCCCACGCCCGCCCACACCTACCTGCAGCTCCGCTCCACCAGCTACCCCACGGGCACGCGCCTGCCCAACGGCATCCGCAAGCCGCGGCCCCACCCCATCGACCTCCCCGCCGACGCCGTGCGCCACCTGCCCCAAGGTACGCGCCTCCGCCAGGTCGTCGCCGACGCGCATGGCCTTCTCTGGGCCGCCGCAGGCAACGGCATCTTCATCTATAACAGCTCCGATGGCTGGCAGCGGATGGACCGCACTGACGGCATGCCCTGCGACGACATCTCCTGCCTCCACCTGGCGCCCAATGGCGACCTCTGGGCCGGCACTCCCGAGGGCGCCTGGCGGCTCCGGGCGGGGCGATACAGCACCTTCTGGGGCAAGCGCTGGATGCCCGGCAACCGCGTCGCATCCATCTGGAGCGAGAGCGCGAACTGCACATGGCTGGAGACCGACGGCGGCTACGCCTGCATCGAGGAGCGCCCCACCACCCTGGCCGAGAAGGCCGCGCACTTCGACCGCATCACCCAGGAGCGCCACAACCGCCGCGGCTACATCGGCAATATCTATCTGAAGCGGCCCGGTGACCCCGCAGGCGGCTGGAACCACGAGGCGGCCCCCAGCGACGGCCTCTGGACCGGCTACTACGTCGCCGCCATGTCGCTACGGTACGCTGCCACGCACGACGCCGAGGCCCGCCGCCACGCCCGGCAGTCGATGGACGCCATGTTTGACCTGGAGCGCCTCACCGGCATCCCCGGCTACCCGGCCCGCGCCGTGGTAACCGAGGACGAAATCCGCGCAGGCATCAAAGGCTACAACCCCAACTCCACCGTGGCCGTGCCGGGCGAGAAGGACAAGGACTGGGTCCGCTCGCCCGTGGAGCCCGGCGTCTGGTGCCGCTCCGACACCTCATCCGACACCATGGACGGCCACTACTTCGCCTGGTACATGTACTATGCCCACGTCGCCGATGCGGCCGAGAAGGCGCGCCTCGCCGCCCTGGTGCGCCGGGCAACCGACCACATCATCGACTACGGCTATGTCCTCATCGGACACACCGGCCGCAAGACGCGCTGGGGCGTCTGGGCCCCGAAGTACCTCAACGGCGACCCCGAGTGGGCCGAGCAGCGCGGCCTCAACTCGCTGGAGATCCTCTCGCACCTCAAGGTCGCCCGGCACATCACCGGCGACGCGAAGTACGACCTCGCCTACGACGAGCTCATCGAGAAGCACCACTACCTGCAGAACACGCTGCTCCTGCGCCGCGGCAAGCTGGGCGAGTGGCGCACCATCAACCACTCCGACGACCAGCTCGCATGCATCGCCGCCTACCCGCTGCTCATGCTGGAGAAGGACCCCGCCCGCCGGCGCATCCTCACCCAGGCGGTCGCCCGGACGTGGGAGGGCGAGGAGCGGGCCGAGCAGCCCATCCGCCTGCAGCGCAGCAGCTTCTACAACTTCGCTTACGGCGCCATGACGGGCAACCCCTGCGCCGTGGAGGACGCCCTGGCCGACCTGCGGGAGTGGCCCTGGGACCTGGTGGACTGGGCCGTGGACAACAGCCGCCGCCACGACGTGCAGGTGCGCCGCGAGGAGGGCCTCGACGACCCCGTGCAGTTGGACCGCGTCGTCTCGCCCGGCGAGAGGTTCCTCAAACGCTGGAACGGCAACCCCTGGAAGGCGGCGGGAGGCTCGGACGGCGCGGTCGAGCACGACGGAAGCACCTGGCTCATCGCCTACTGGCTCGGCGTCTACCACGGCTACATCCCGCGCTGACGCAGTCGGCGGGCCCTACAGCCGCAGCCGCAACAGCGCCCGCGCGGCCGCCACGCCCAGGGCGGCCGCCCCGAAACCCGCCGCCACGCTCCCCGCCACGTTCGCGGCGGCAGCCCGCCAGCGGCTCCCCTCGGCGATGAGCTGCAGGGTCTCGTAGCTGAACGTGGAGAAGGTCGTGTACGCCCCGACGAAGCCGATGGCCACGAGCAGCCGCCACTGCTCGCCCCACGTCGTCCGCACTGCCAGCGTGGCGAAGAGCCCCAGGATGAAGCAGCCGCTCACGTTCACGAGCAACGTGCCGTACGGGAAGCCCGGCCCCAGCCGCTGCTGCACCCACCCACCCACGATATATCGGGCATTGGCCCCCAGGAAACCGCCCAGCCCCACGGCCAGATACTTGATCAGGTCCTTCATTGCAGGCCGGCGGCCCTCCCCTCAGCGCGTTGCACAGGCGCCCGATTGGCGCTCGACGCCCCCTATAGGGTACAGCACCCGCATGGCATAGGCTCGCGCACCCATGCCGGTCGAGCCGATTCGTGCGTATCATCTATCAGGAGGGCAGCCGCCATGGAGCCCCACGCGTTGCCGGACGCCGACCTCGCCCGGCTGGTAGAGACCGACCAGCTTGCCGAGAGCCATATCGAGGCCGCCGTCCGCGAGGAGCGCGAGCGCCTGGCGCAGGAGATCCACGACACCCTGGCGCAGGCCTTCACGGGCATCCTCCTCCAACTCAGGGTGGCGCAGCGCATCTCCGCCCAACGGCCCGACGACGCCTGGCGCCTCATCGACCGAGCCGCCGAGCTGGCCAAGCAGGGCCTCTCCGAGGCCCGCCGCGCCGTCTGGGCCCTGCAGCCCGACGCCGCCGAGTACGAGCGCCCCGACCTCGCCCTGGCCGCGGCCGTGGAGCGCGCCCGCCGCGATACGCCGGTGGAGATCGCCCTCCATATCGCCGGAACGCCCCGCCGCGTGCCCGCAGACGTGGGCCTCAGCCTCGTGCGCGTGGCCGAGGAGGCCGTCACCAATGCCCTCCGCCACGCCTCCCCGCACCTCGTCTGGGTCGATATCTCTTTCGGAGCCGTCGACGTGCGCCTCCGCGTCCAGGACGACGGCTGCGGGTTCGACGTTGAGCGCCAGGGCGACCAGGGCGGCTTCGGCCTCCTCGGCATGGGCCAGCGCGCCCGCCGCGTGGGCGGTAGCCTCACCATCACCAGCCGGGCCGAGCGCGGCACCGAAATCTCCGCAATCCTGCCCACAACCGAACGGAGGACGACGCCATGAGTGACGCCAAACCCATCCGCGTGCTCATCGCCGACGACCACCCGGTGGTGCGCGCCGGCCTCGCGCTGATGCTCAAGTACGAGGTCGACATGGAGCCTATCGCCCAGGCCGCCAACGGGCGCGAGGCCGCCGAGATGTACGCAGAGCTTCGTCCCGACGTGGTGCTTATGGACCTCCGCATGCCTGAGATGGACGGCGTCGAGGCCATCGAGGCCATCCGCAGCCGGCACCCGCAGGCGCGCATCATCCTCCTCACCACCTACGAGACCGACGAGGGCATCTTCCGAGCCCTACGCGCCGGCGCCCGTGCCTACTTGGTGAAGGACGCCCCCTGCGAAGAGATCCTCGACACCGTCCGCGCCGTCCACGCAGGCGAGCGGCGCATCACTGCCACCGTAGGCGTCAAGCTGGCCGAGCGGGCCGAGTACCCCGAGCTCACCGAGCGCGAACTGGACGTACTCCGCGCCCTGGTCAAGGGCAAGACCAACGCCGAGATCAGCGCCGAGCTCTTCATCGCCGAGGGCACCGTAAAGTTCCACGTCAACCACATCCTGGCCAAGCTCGACGTGGCCGACCGCACCCACGCCGTTATCGTCGCCCTGCGGAGGGGCCTCGCGACCCTCGACTGACCCCAGTAGAGCCCACCCCCGACCCGGCCCCTGGGTCGGCTCCCGCCCGTCCCATACTCCGGCGGAGGACGCACCCTCCGACCGGCGACAGGTCGCGCCGCCGGGGCTACCATGGCATCGTGCGTTCGAGCGAGGAGCGGCTCCTGTCCGTAGCCCGCGAACGCCGTGGGAGGGTGAAGTGACCGATACCCCGGCGGAGACCGCCGATTTCCGAGCCTGTCCCATCTGCGGCGCATCGTGCCGCGCCGCCGCGGTTCGCTGCGGTAAGTGCTGGTCGGAGTTGCGCCCCATGAAGCCCGGCGACGTGGGCGTGGAGACCCGTGTGATCGACGACGGCAGCAGCCGATGGGACAGCGCCGAGATGCAGCACTACCGCAACGCCCCTCGTCGAGCCTGCCCCAGGTGCCAAAGGCAGGTAATGGCCGCAGCCACCACGTGCGGATTCTGCTGGGTGAAGCTGACGCCCATCAAGGCATGTCCGTAGCGCCGGGGCTGCGGTCCGCAGCCGTCCTGACGGCCCAGCCCATGCGCCACGACGAGCACGCGCTGGGCGCGGATACCGCCCCGGTCACACTCGTCATGTATGGCGACTACGAGTCGGCCGCGTGCGGGCCGACCCACCAGCAGGTCGATCGGGCTCGCATCGCATTCGGCGATAGGCTACGCTTCGTCTACCGCCACTTCGCCGTCACCGAGCTACACCCGCACTCGCAGCAGGCCGCCGAGGCCGCCGAAGCGGCCGCCTCGCAGGGCCTCTTCTGGCAGATGCATGAGCGCCTGCTCTCCGACGGAGGGGTGCTGGACGCCGGGCGGCTGGTGGAGCACGCCTGCGAGCTGGGACTCGACACCAACCGGTTCCTGCGCGAGCTCAGCGGGCACATCCACGCCGAACGCGTTCGCGAGGATCTGCGCTCCGGCATCCGCAGCGGCGTGGGCTCCGCGCCCGCGCTCTTCATCAACGGCGACCCGTTCGCCCTGGGCGCCATGCCGGGCGACGCCCTGCTGGACGCCGTCGGCCGGGCCATGCCGTAGGACCAGACCCGGCCTAATCGCCGGCTCAGGACTGGGCTCAGGTCCAGCGACAGGGGCGGTAGTAACCGTCACAATGCCACAAGCGGTTCTGGGCCCATCCTGTGGCGCCCAGTGGACGACAGTCCAGCCGCGGAGGACGCCCGCAGGCATCCGGCCTGCAGGCGCAACGACGTACCATGGGAGATTGCATTGGCCAAGAGGATTTACGTGGGGAGCCTTCCCTACAGCATCGACGACGCCCAGTTGGAGCAGATGTTCGCGCAGCACGGGCAGGTAAGCAGCGTACAGGTGATCATGGACCGCGACACCGGCCAGGCCAAGGGCTTCGCCTTTGTCGAGATGGTTAACGACAACGAGGCCGAGGCCGCCATCAAGCAGCTTGACGGCACGCAGCTCGGTGGCCGGACCATCGTGGTGAACGAGGCCAAAGAGCGCCAGCCCAACCGTAGCGGCGGCGGTGGCGGCGGCGGCGGTCGGCGCTGGTAGAGCGCCCACGGCGCGGCCGCCCGGGTGCGCCGCGAGTGCATCGCGGTCCGTGACCCGGCCGGTCGGGGGCGCAAGCCCCCTGGTCCGCAGCCTGGGGTCGGCGTGTGCCGAGCCTCAGGCCGCGGAGCTTCCTTCGGGCGGCGCCAACCGAAGCGCCTCCCAGCCTGCTAGACTCTCCTATGCGTCCGCCGTTCCGCGGGCGAAGGAGAGGCCATGCAACCGTCAGACGCGTTCTTCGCCGGTTCCACCTACGCCATCTTCGGCGCACGGGCCTCCGGCCGCATGCAGGGCCCCGTGCTCATCGCCGCGCTCAACAAGGCAGGCAAGCGCGCCGTGGCCGTCGAGCCCGACGGCGCCGCCGTGAGGGGCGCCTCGAGCGCCCCGACGCTGGCCCAGGCCGGGCCCGTGGATGGCTGCGTTCTTCTGCCGCCTTCGCCCTGGAACGCCTCCGCCGCAGCCTTCGCCGCCGATGCCGCCCGCCAGTGCGCCGCCGCCGGCATCTCGCGCCTCTGGATTTACACCGACGGCAACCCGGCCGCCGCCATCACCATCGCCCGCGAGCAGGGCCTCGACCCCGTCGCCGGGCGCTGCCCCTGCCTCCATATCCCCGGCGCTGGCTTCCCGCACGGGCTCCACCGCTGGATGCTGCAGATCGCCAAACAGCTCTGACACCGCCCCAGGAGGTCGCCATGCCTTCCGCCGCCGCCTGCGCCCTGTGCGCCGCGTTCGTCGCCCTGCTCGCCGCCGCGGCCTCGGCCGCACCCACGCCCGCCGAGAGGCAGGACGCCGCCGCCTGGACCCGCGCCCACCTCGCCGGTCCCGCCGCCGCCGCGCCGTTTTCGTTCACGTACGGCGGCAACCCCTCGCGCCGGGCCATGGCGGGCTGGAAGGCCACCCGCACGGTCCGCCGCATCGACGCCCGGCGCACTGCCCTCACGCTGACCTGGCAGGAGCAGCCCACCGGCCTCCGCGTCCGCATGGAGGCCGTGGCCTACCCCGCCTCCGCCGCGCTGGAGTGGACCCTCCACCTGACAAACACCGGAGCCGCCGACACGCCCATCATCGAGGGCCTCCAGGCGCTGGATGCCGCCCTCACCGGCGCGCGCGGCGGCGCCCTCACCCTCCACCGATCCCTGGGCGACAGCAACTCGGCCGACAGCTTCCGGCCCGTCGCCGAACCCATCCCGACCGGCGACGGCCTCGGCTTCGCGCCGGTGGGCGGCCGCTCGTCTGACGGCCACATGCCCTTCTTCAACGTGCAGGCGGGGAGCGGCGGGGCGGCGCTGGCCATCGGCTGGAGCGGGCAGTGGGCCGCGCGCATCCGCAACCAGGCAGGCGTGGCCCACGCTACGGCGGGCATGGAGCTGACCCACCTGCGCCTCCACGCCGGCGAGGAGATCCGCACCCCGCGCATCCTCCTCGTCTTCTGGCGCGGCGCCGATCCACTCCGCGGCGCCCAGATGCTGCGCCGGACGCTCTTTGACTTCAACACGCCCCGGCGCAACGGCGAGGTGGTCTTCGCGCCCATCTGCGGCTCCGTGGGCGAGGTGGACCCCGACGGCTCCTACGAGGGCCCGCACATCCGCGTCATGAAGCCCCTGGCCCAGCGCGGCGTCGAGGTCTTCTGGTCCGACATGGACCCGCAGCAGTGGTACCCCGGCGGCTTCCCCGCGGGCACCGGCACCTGGGAGCCCGACCTGGCCAAGTACCCGCGCGGTCTCAAGCCCGTGGGCGACGCGGCTCGCGCGGCGGGCCTCGGCTACCTGCTCTGGTTCGAGCCCGAGCGCGTGGCCGCCGGCACCCAGATCGCCCGTGAACACCCCGAGTGGGTGGCCGGAGGCGCGGGAGGCGGCCTCTTCCGGCTCGACCTCCCCGAGGCGCGCCGCTGGATCACGGACAAGATCGACACGCAGATCGCCCTGGCCGGCCTCGACTGGATCCGCTGGGACTTCAATATCCAGCCCCTGGGCTACTGGCGCGGGTGCGACGCACCGGACCGTCAGGGCATGACCGAGATCCGCCACATCGAGGGCCTCTACGCCATGTGGGACGAACTCGCAAAGCGGCACCCCGGCCAGCTCATCGACCTCTGCGCCAGCGGCGGCCGGCGGCTGGACATCGAGGCCCTCCGGCGCGGCCTGCCCCTCTGGCATAGCGACCTCCAGTGCGAAGGCGCCCACCCCGAGGCCGACCAGCTGCAGAACGCGGGCCTCTACCGCTGGCTACCGCTCCACGCCTGCGGCCTCTTCGGCCTGGAGCCGAGCTACGCCTTCCGCAGCGCCGCCACCACCGGCAACGTTCTCTGCCTCGCCGCCCACGCGCCCGAGAACGAGGCCGGCGTGCGCCGTAGCGTCGAAGTGCAGAAGAAGCTCCGCCCCTACGTGCTGGGCGACTTCTACGACACGTTGCCCCACACCGCCGAAGCCAGCCGCTGGTTCGCCTACCAGTTCCACCGCGCCGATCTGGACGCGGGCTACGTCATAGCCTACCGTCGCGCCGCCTGCGCCGAGGAGCAGGAGCTACGCCTGCGCGGCCTCCGCCCCATTGGCCGCTACGAGGTGACCTTCGAGGATACCGGCGAGCGCCGCACCCTCACCGGCGCCGCCCTGGCCAACCTGCGAGTAAGCGCCAGGGAAGCCCCAGGGTCAGCCCTGGTCACGTACCGCAAGGCGCCCGCCAGATAGGAAGCTGAAAGGGGAGGGTTCAAAGTCGAAAGGGGACGGCCACGGCGGTCCGGCCGTCCCACCGCCGCCGTAGCCCCGCTCCGTGTGTCATCATAACGCTGGAGGAGTCCCGAACCCATGAAGCATCTTCGATGGCTCACGCCCGCGCTGCTGGCGCTGAGCCTTGCCCCTTGTACCGCCGCGCCCAGACCCCGCAACGTCATCCTGCTCATCGGTGACGGCATGGGCTTCGCGCAGACCAGCCTGGCCAGGCTCTCGTTCGGCAAGCCGGATGCGGCCCTGAACATGGACACCATGCGCTACGCCGCCATGGTGAAGACGCAGAGCGCCGGTCCCGGCGCCCTCTACGGCGTCATCACCGATTCGGCCGCCGCAGCCACCGCGCTCGCCACCGCCAACAAGACCAAGAACGGCATGCTCGGCGTCCTGCCCACCGGCGCGGCCGTGACCAGCATCGCCGAGGCCGCCATGGGCGCCGGCAAGGCCGTGGGCCTCGTAACGACCGTGACCATCACCCACGCCACGCCCGCCGGCTTCGGCGCCCACGAGAGCGCCCGCGGCGACGAGGATGCCATCGCTCCGCAGTACCTCGACCGCAAGATAGACGTGCTGATGGGCGGGGGCGAGGCCTTCTTCCTGCCCAAGTCGGCCAAAGGGAGCAAGCGCAAGGACGAGCGCGACCTGCTGGCCGAGGCGCGATCCAAGGGCTACACGGTGGTGAAGAGCGCGGCCGAGCTATCCGCCGCCCGCTCGGGCCGCCTGCTGGGCCTCTTCAGCATGTCCTACATGACCACCGAAGCCCCTGAGCCCTCCCTGTCGGACATGACCGTCAAGGCGCTGGAGGCGCTCTCAGCCCGGAAGAAGGGCTTCTTCCTCATGGTCGAAGGCGGCCAGATCGACAGCTACTGCCACGCGAACAACGCGCCGGGCGCCCTGAAGCAGACCCTGGACTTCGACACCGCCGTGGGCAAGGCCCTGGAGTTCGCGCACAAGAACCGCGACACGCTTGTCATCGTCACGGCCGACCACGAGACCGGCGGCATGGCCATCGTCGGCCCGGCCGCGGGCACGACAGGCGAGTACTCGGTCGCCTTCGGCACCAAGGGCCACTCGGCCACCGTGGTGCCGCTGCTGGCCGACGGGCCGTGCGCCGATCGCTTCAGCGGCGTGCTGGACAACACCGACATCCCCAAGCGCATCGCCGCGCTCTTGGGCCTGAAGGTGGGGCAACTGATCCCCGCCGCGGCCAAGTAGTCTGTTGCCGGGCCTGCGCCCGCCGATGCGCCGCGCAGGCCCTGCACCGCCCCCCTACAACCGCCCCTCGCAGCTCAGGTAGCCCCGGTCCACGGCGGCCCAGTGGCAGACCACGACGCGCGCGTCGCCGGGGAGAGCGAAGATGCAGGCCACCACAAGACCGAGGTAGGCCGGCGGCGTGCCCGGGGCGATATGCACGATGTTCGGCTCTATTGGCGAGTGATGGCGGAGGATGAGGTCCGGGCGATCACGGAGCGCTTTACGGCGCGAGGCTCAAGCGGCAGGCGGACGTGGTGAAGGAAGTGGCCGGTCGGCGGGTGGGCGGGTGGGCGCCGGGCAAGCTGGGCCACGATGACCCTGGGGCGCGGGGGTGGATAGCTGGTCGTGTGGGGCGACAGGCGGCAGGGCTCACCGGCGGCGCACAGCGCCGTCAAGTGCATCGCCTTGTTAGGCCGCTCACAACGCTGCCAGCCAGTCGGCCATCGTAGCACCTCTGGATTGACTACGGATTGACGGCAGTGCCCCCAGCATGGATGCACGGTCAGCACCAGCGGCTGGCAACTTCGCAAATGGGTCGTACACCGGCGATTGGCGCCTTGCGAGGTGGTTGAAGGCGGCGAGCGCCTCAGCATCGCGCACGTCGGTAAGCACCCAACTTGTAAGCAACTGAGCCCAGCCCTCGTGTACATCAGACGCGGTCGCATCGAATGCCGTGCGCTCCCATGTGTTGCCGGCTCTGTCTGGGCATAGATGGACCATCCAGTGAGAGAGCTCATGAGCTAGAACGATCCTCTCCAGCACCTGCCGAGGGATCCTCGTAGCGACCGAGCACCGGTTGAGACCGCGCTCTAGAATCACGATTTCCGGCACTTCAGGCCTAGGAAACTGCCAAGGGTCGTAGCTTGGAACGTAGCCGCGGTATAAGCCAAGAAGCCGACAGGTATCCCAGTGATGATCGTCGCCACGGCTGACATCCGGAGGATCGTAAGAGGCAAGGATAGGAGAACAACGAACTGCGGCTCGAACCGAATACTCGTAGCCCTGGTTGCCGTCACTGAACAGCGGCCTGTGGCTGAAGAATATCTTGAAGAGTACGGCCACGTACTGATCGGCTAGGCCGTGACCCCACCGTATGGGGGATCTGTGCCCGAGGAGGGCCTTATGGACGGCGATGGCTCTTTGCGTCTCCTGCAGCCGGAGACCGCACAGAGCTGCCCGATCGACAGACGGCACCCCAGCGACCACCGGTCCCCCAGCAACCACAGGCCGCCCCCAGGACACTTGACCCCAATCTGTCGGCCAGTTCCATTCGACGCCGGGATGGTCCAACGCGCGTTCGAACTCGCGCTCTCGGAATTCAAGGAGTTCGAGAAACTCAAGCGCGGTCGGTATAGGACAGGGCGAGAAATAGTTCGGGTCGCTACCCCAGCCGCATGTCGAATTCCGCTCGGCAAAGAACCGAACGAGGTACTCGTAGTTGTAGCAGAAACCCTCAGCATAGGCGGCGATCAGTGACCATGCATGGGCCTTGCCATCGGCCACCTCGGAGTGCCAGTGAGGCCCATGTCGCGCGTTCTCGAACTCGGAGAGGTCGAAAGGGTTGTCCATTGCGTTCTTTCCCTGTTGGCGGCCTAGCAGCACCTTGGCAACCGTCTGCCACTTTGACCCACATCGTAGCACGATCAGGTGGCGCGGTCAAGCGATCTCGCCGCCGCCGACCGTGCGCGAGCGCGACAGACTGTTAGGCAACAGCAGCATCGCGAAGCACGTCGCCTCGCTGCTTGGCCTCAAGGCGGGTGGCATCATGGCCCGGCCCGCAAGGTTACAGGCGCAGGCCCCGCCCCGACCCCAGTTACAACCGCCCATCACAGGCCAAGTAGCCCCGGTCCACGTCGACCCAGTGGCAGACCGCGACGCCGTCGCCGCCGGGGAGGGCGAAGATGCAGGCCACATCAGGCCCGAGGTCTCGGGGAGGCGTGCCTTGGTGGTTTGCGCGGCGTCTGGCTCTATGGGCGAGGGATTGCGGACGATGAGATCCGGGCGACCAAGGCTCGGCCTCGCGGCTCGTGGTCATAGGATAGCCGGAGCCTCTGGTCGAGGCGCCCCGTGCCGCCTAACGCTGAGCGCAACCGGCGAGCCGGTTTGGCGCGCCCAGTGCACACGCACGGGCCGTGACAGGTTGGCTCGTCAGGTTCACGCTGCTATTCGCCAGCCAGCAAACCGCTGCTGCCTTGGGATTCGCTCGAACCTGCGGGCTCCCGTATTATGGTGGCTCCCACCATGGGGCCAACGTCAACGGTTCCCGGAAAATCGATCTGTATCTTTGGCTTCTGTTTGATGTCCGATATGAGTTGGGAAAACGTTTTATGGCTTTTATGCCACGCGACGGCGAATACAACTGCGAGTATGATGCCCAGCACACCAAACAAGTAGTTGAGAAAAAGACTGATTGTGAGTTTAAACGGGTCCTTAGTCGCCGCGAGCGCGTTGATAAGACAGGATAATCCTAAGGGGCCTGATACGAGACAGACGTCCTTCCACAGGTTGGACCCTGCGGATTCCAGCCTTGTCAACTCATCGGTGCTCACGGAGTAATCCGTGCGATCAGGATTGTAGTGGATGTACTGCCGCCCACCCGTCGGCGATCCAGCCGTCATCCCCTCTTCTCCTCGTCGGCTTCCGGCAACAGCCCGAGAGCGCCGAGCGCGAACAGACGGATGTTGCCGCAGTTGTTGCAGACGAGGCCTGCCGAGGGAATCTGGGGAGGGGGAAGCCTGAAAGAGCCTGACAGGTCTGTGATTTGGACGGAGATTGCTTGCTCAACCACCGCCCAGTCGTTGTGCGTGCACACCTCGCAGATCGGGTTCACACCTTTCTGCTGGAGAGCCGCAAGCAGTTTGGTCTGATAGTCCTCTGGTAATGGCATTCGTTCTCCTGGCGCTGCCCCTTCTCTTCCGGCCGCCTAGCAGTACCCTCCCAGCCTTGTTCGGCTGTGTCGAACATCATACCGCGCCCGATCGGCGCCGTCAAGCGATCTCGCCGCCGCCGGCCGGCTTGCTGCGCAGGCCCTGCACCGACCACCTACAAGCGCCCCTCGCAGGTCAGGTAGCCCCGGTCCACGTCGACCCAGTGGCAGACCACGACGCCCTCGCCGCCGGGAAGCGCAAACACGCCCGGCAGCGCGTTCCGGTGAGTTCCGGCGTACACCACCTTCGGCTTGCTCCACGTCCGGCCGCGGTCGTCGCTCTCCACGCAGGCCATGTCCAGCCCGAGGTCGCCCGGCGGCGTGCCGGGGGCGATCGGCTTGTCGCGCCCCTCGTTGAGACCGATCACGCAGACCAAACGGCTGGGTCCGACGCGCACCAGCCACGGGGAAAAGGCGC
The DNA here is from genome assembly GCA_903951425.1 of uncultured Chthonomonas sp. Classification (GTDB taxonomy): domain Bacteria; phylum Armatimonadota; class Chthonomonadetes; order Chthonomonadales; family CAJBBX01; genus CAJBBX01. The sequence continues at coordinate 38,539 of CAJBBX010000086.1, read as the reverse complement.
CGAAGCGGGTATCTGCGGGCTGGTACACCAGGCTCCGCTCCTTGTCCCGCCAGCTCCACGTCTTGCCGCCGTCGTCGGAGGTGACCGCCATCACCACGCCGCAGTGTGGCGGCCGCACATCAACGGTCTCGAGAACGCAGAGGAGGCGCCCGTCGGACCACTCGACGATGGCGGGCATGCCGTCGCGGCTCAGGTGCGCGGGGTCGTGCGCCCGGCTCACCGTCACGGGCTGCACCCACGACTTGGCCGCGGCGTCCCAGGTGCGCATCGTGAGCCACTGGTGTCTGGCCAGGCCGGCCTGCCACGGCGTCCGCTCGTCGTCGTAGATGCACTGCAGGCCGGTCCGCGTCTCCAGAAGAAACGACGACCAGAGGCCGCCGGTCGCGCCGGAGCCGGAGGCGACGGTGGAGTGCGGCGCCCATGTCGCCCCGCCGTCGGCGCTGACGGCGACGCGGATAGCGTACTCGGCGGCCTCGCCGCTGCCCCGATTGTCCCGATAGGTGTACAGGACCCGACCGTCGCGCGCGCGGAGCAGGCATCCGTCGCCCAGGTCGGCTCCCGGCGGCCTCGTCACGATGACACCGACCTTGCTCCAGGTGCGGGCCCTATCCGCGCTACGCATGCACTCGACAAAGACGGAGTCCGCCGCCGCCACGCTGCGCGCACAGAGAATCGACCCGTCCGGCAGGATCGCGGCGCCCTTGGGCCCCGGCCCAGGCCGAACCTCGCCTGACCACGTGATGGCCTTCGGCTGGTTCTCGGCCGGCAATCCGCCGATCAGGAGCACTCCCGCGGAGGCCTGCAGCAGGTCCCGGCGCGTTGGCGGGCTCGCGGCGCGCCCGCCATCCGAACCCTTCGGTTTCATCGCTTCGCGTCTCCTCTCGCGGTGGCCGCGGGCGTTGTCAGTCCTTGAGCCCGGACATGGCAATGCCCTCAATGATGTGGCGCTGGAAGGCCAGGAACACCAGCAGGATCGGTAGTGTGCAGATTACGCCCGCCGCCAGCGTCAGCCCGTACTCGGTGTAGTACGAGCTCTGGAAGATGGCGACGCCGACAGGCAGCGTGTACTTCTCTGCCGAGTCGAGGAAGATAAGCGGACCCAGGAAGTCGTTCCACGAGCCCACGAACGTGAAGATGCCCAGCGTCGCCAGCGCGGGGCGCGACAGGGGGAGGACAATCTGGAGGAAGATCCTGAGGCGTGAACAGCCGTCGATCATGGCCGCTTCCTCAATATCCCGAGGGATGGCCTGGAAGAACTGGTGAAGCATGAAGACACCGAACGCGCCTGCGCCCGCAGGCACGATCAGGGCCTGGTAGGTGTCGAGCCAGCCTAACCTGGAGAGCATCAGGTAGACCGGCGTGAGCAGGACCTGCCCCGGCACCATGAGGGTCGCCACGATAAGCGCGAAGACCCAGCGCTTGCCCGGCAGATTGAGGCGGGCCAGCCCGTAGGCGGCGAGCGCATCGACGGTCACGACCAGCAGGGCCGTTGCACCCGAGACCAGCAGGCTGTTGCCGAACCACCGCAGGATGGGGAACTCCTCGGGCGTGCCCAGCACCCTGGCGAAGTTGGCGAGCGTCGCGTGACGCGGCAGGAGGGAGCCGAAGTGGACGACCTCGCTGTCCGGCTTCAGGGCGGTGAGGAGGATCACTACGATCGGCGCAAGGAAGAGCAGCCCACCCAGCAGCATCGTCGCCTCCAGCAGGCCGGTACGGCGCGGTGCGTTCATCGGTCGCGCAGCAGCCTGAACTGCAGGAGGGCGAAGGCGCCAATCAGCAGGAACATGAGCCAACTGATCGCCGCGGCGTAGCCAAGGCGGTAGTGCTGGAAGGCCGTGTCGTAGATGAGATGCACGAGCGTCCGGGTGGCGCCCTCCGGACCACCTCGCGTGACCAGGTAGGTCTGGCCGAAGATCTGGAAGGCGCCGATCGTATTGAGCGTAACAGCGAACAGCAACACGGGCCGCAGTATGGGGAGAGTCACGTGCCAGAGGCGCTGCCACGGCCCCGCGCCGTCCAGCCTGGCGGCTTCGTCGTACTGCACAGGGACGCCCTGGAGACCGGCCAGCAGGATAACCATCGGACCGCCCATGGTCCACCAGACCGTCATGATGACGACGGCGGCCGTGGCCCAGCCGGCGTCGGAGAACCACGGCGCCTTCAGGCCGAACGCGGCCTGCAGACCGGCGTTGAAGAGCCCCATGTCGGGGTGGTAGAACCAGCGCCAGAGAATGCCCACCACGCTGATTGTGAGCATGGTCGGCAGGAAGTAGGCGGCCCGATAGAGCCCCTGCCGACGCCCTGCAAGCGCGTGCAGCCCCAGAGCTACGGCCAGCGCGAGCCCCACCGTACAAGGCGTGACCCAGACCACCATGCGGAGAGTGGCCCAGAACGCCTGCCGGAAGTAGGGGTCGGCCAGCGCCTCGCGGTAGTTGCCCAGGCCGATGTACGCCGGTGGCGCCGGGCTGAGCATCTCCCAGCGGAACAGGCTGAGGCGCAGGCCATAGAGCAGGGGCCCCACCAGGAACGCCCCGAACAGAAGCAGGTAAGGCGCTACGAACAGGTAGCCCAGCCAGTCGCGTCGGCGCCGCCCGGTCATCGGCCCGGCCCGTCCGCGCCCTCAGCGATGCGGCGCGCGATTATCTTGTTGACGTTGTCCTCCGCTGCCCTGAGGGCCTCGGCGGCGCTCGCGGTGCCTCGTAGGGCGCGCTCCACCGCCAGGTCGAACTCCGTTTGGAACTCGAAGAGGAACGGTATCTGGGGCATGTAGGCGATATAGGGGATCTCGGCTGCGCAGTGGCGTTGCGCTGCCATGCCGGCGAACCGCCGCGAGGCCCGCAGGCTTCTGCGGGCGGGCACCTGGCCGGCCTGGGCCCAGTCCAGGGCGTGGTCGGAGTAGAACCGGGGAAACCGCCAGGCGGCGTCGGCCACACGCGGCTCCAGGCCCGCCTTCAGGCAGAAGTTGTGCGTGTTCCCCCAGACGGCGGGCTGCTTGCCCAGGCGCGGCACCGGCGCGGCGGCGAAGTCGAGGTCCCGCTGCTTCTGCAGGTCAGGGAGCATGTAGATGCCGTTCCAGGTCATGCCGACCCTGCCCTGCCTGAACCCCACCCAGGGGTCGAAGTCCATGAACGGAGCGGCGACGCGCTCCCTGTGGACCAGGTCCGCCAGAAGCTGCAGGGCCGCCACATTGGCCGGCGAAGCGAGCGTACAGTGTGAGGCGTCCGGGGTGAAGACCCGACCCCCGAACTGCCGCATGATGGAGTAGGCCGTGGGCGACGGGTTGGAGATGCTGAAGCCCCATCGCAGCTGCTCGGGATCCCGCGAGGGCCGCGTGACGCGACGCGCGACGGCCATGAACCCGGCCAAGTCGGTGGGAGGTCGATCGACGCCGGCCTCGAGCAGCAGGCGGCGGTTGTAGTAGAGGCAGAGCGGATGGACGTCGATGGGCAGCCCGTACTGCTTGCCGCCCAGGCCTGCGGCCTGCCACACGTTGCGGTCGATATCAGAGACCGGGAAACCGGACGCGACGAGATCGTCAATGGGCCGCACCATTCCTGCCTCGGCGAACCGGCGAAGCGAGTCGGTGTGGAGCACAAAGACCTCCGGCGCCCTACCGCCGAGGCCGGCAACGTAGAGCTTCCGGTAGTAGACGGGCCACTCGATGCGCTGCATCCGGAGTTCGAGGTCCGGGTTCTCCCGGTTGAACTGCCGCACGAGGGCCAGTGTCGTGGTTCCGTCGGGTCCGGTGAACCCGTTCCAGAACCGGAGCACGATCCTGCCGTCGCGACGAGCGCCGAAGCCCGCCATCGCGGGCAGGGCCGCCGCCACCATGGCCTTGATGGCTGACCGCCGATTCACCATGCTCGTGCCTCACTCGCCCGCATCGCTGTCCGTGAGGATACCCTCCCAGCGGTGACCGACCTGCGCTACCCACGGTTGGAAGGCGCGGATCCGTGAGATCAACGCACCGAACCCCAACTGGTAAGACGCCCTAACCGCCAGAGCACCCACCTCGTCACTGTTGTCAGCGCAACCTGGACTGAGTGCCGCATCGCTCCCTTGTGCAGCCCACGCCGAACGTCCACTGCTGAGTTTGAGGATTGGGCTTGACACCGCGGACATTTGGCTGTACGATGGCTTCTGCTTGACAGTGCAGTCAGAGTGTGTGCTCAGCACGGTACAGACCATGCAGATTGGCAATGGAAATGCTGGTTAATCAGAGCCAAGGCACGAAGGGACGCAGTGCTATCCTGCGGGGCGCGATGCTTGCAGTACTGGGCATTGAGCTTGTGGCCGGAGTGTGGCTGACAGCCAATGGGGGTTGCACCGACCTGCAGGCGGTCTTCGGCGCCAAGATGCCGCCAAGAGCGATCCAGCACCAACGCCAGAAGGACCCGACCCCTCACTGGGCACTGTAATGCCGCCCTTGCACGTAACCACCAACGCTGGACATCGGATGACCCTCCCCCGACCAGGGCGACACTTGGCTATCCTCGTCGTCGGTACGTGTACTTCATGCAACATCGGTGACATCGAGCACTGGGCAGCCTCCGCGCGTCATTTGCCAGCTACCGATGCATGGATCGTGCCAATGACCGAGGAGCTAGACCCACGAGCTGCGTTAGGCATGCCCGGTACCGTGGTAGACCAGGTCGCTATCGAGACCAGTCGAGTTGTGGCAAGCGAACTCCGCCCGTCGTTTGCACCGCGCGCATACATGCTCGACCGAGATCGCCGTCTTCGCTACGTGCAACGGCGAACCGAGAGCATGGTGACGGCACTCAAGACTATCCGTGAGATCGCATCGAGGCGCACACATCCCGCCGCGCCCGGCAGGGGAACCAGTAGACGATCATAGCCGAGGGAATGGCGGTGCAGCACGCATGGTACCGGCAGCGCTAGCAATCCTGGCGTTCCTTGCCATCTGCTTGCTGGTTGGCAGTCGGCGTGAGCGCCACCGCATCGCCGACAGCCAGGCGCTCGCCAGGCAAGCACCGCTGGCGTATCTGGCTCCGATGCCAGGATTCGGCATCGCTTTGGCTCACGGTGGAAACCTGACCGATGCCGGCTTGCGTGGCAAGTGGACGTTGCTTGTGATGGCAAACACGTGGTGCACCCCATGTCAGCGCGAACTTCGGTGCCTAGACCGTGCTAGCAAGGTGCTGCGGCCCCACGTTCGAATCGTAGTTGTGCTGGCCGGCCGTCCCCTCATCGGTGATCCCGCTGCCGCAGCCCGCAACTATGCACGCCAGTTGGGCACAGCATGTGCCATCGGCGTCGATCCGATGGGCACGGTTGCCAGTAGCATGGGGCTGGGGCGGTACGCTCCGGCATACGTGCTTACCGATCCCTGTGCCCGCGTACGGCTAGTTGGCTCCGGCCACAGTCCCACCGCCGGAGGCTCTAGCTACTTGTCGGACGTGCTCCTCGCACACTTCAGTGGTGCGCGACCAGATTCCGTTGCCATAACACAGGTGCATCGCTTCACCTCGACACAACTCTGGATACGTGATAGACTCGGCAAACGCACGAACCTTCTTGCAGGGTCCCGAACGGGCATTGTGGTCATAATGCTCCTGAGCGGCAATGATCAGGAGGACACCTTTATACTAGGTCAGGCATCTCGCTTTCGCTGTGCCAGAAATGCACGGTTCATGGCACTAACATGCAATCCGCGCACAAAGCCGCGGGACCTCGTGAGCACCGCTAACCTGGATGTGCACTCCTTAGGCACGGAGGAGGCGTTTCGTCAGTTTGGCAGCAGCGTTGTGCTCGCGCAGCGTGGCAGGGTTTTCGTGACAATGCCGATTGAAGCAGCAGTCAACGGGTTGCTGGAGGCTGAGCTAGGATCTGCCGTTCTGCTGACCTCGCGAACACACGACCGACGATCTGGCAGTACATCAACCGGTAGCGTACCGGGAGGAAGGAGGTGATGAGTTGCGAGGCGATCTTTACGGGTACTCGCGTCTGCCCTGCTGGCCGGTGTCCTGTTTGTTCCGACACTGTCCCTAGGGGTCTCAGTCTGCACTGGCTGTGGTGAACCAACTCTGCGCAGTTCGCTCAAGTGTCAGAGCGAATCACCATCGATCTGTTTCACGAGTCTATGTCTTGCCAACTTCGAGTATTATGCGGAATGGTACAGAACGGAATGCAACACTGGTTACTCCGTTCAGTGCGTGAAGCAGAACGAAGCAGACGGATGCTGCAACACGATCGGGGGCTCGTCCACCTGTCCTGGCAATACCTGCTTGCCACCGGAGCAGTAGGGCGCTGATCGGTGCGCCGAGTCGCCCTCGGGCCCTCGGCGCACCCTCTGCTCGCGGTGCGCACAACGCACAATCGCTCTCTCAAGGCAGCACCGCTGGTCGGCCTGGTCGATCTGCGGCGCGCCCAATGGACCGTGGAGGCTGAGATGCGTACACTTGGCGCGGTAACCGCCTCGGCGGATGCAAGAGGCATCACTCTCGTGGAACTCCTGGTGGTCATAGGTATCGTGGGCGTCCTTGCGGGCCTGGTTTTGCCGGCCGTAGGCTCAGCTCGCAGGCAGGCCCATCGTGCCACGTGTACGTCAAACTTGCGCCAGATCGGCCTGGCTGAGCGCATGTATCACGAGGACTATGGGTCCCGGCCGCCATCAATGCAGTCGCTGATGGAGTCCGGCGGCACGGGCCAGGACACAATCGTACACTGTGCGCTCGATCCTACCGGCAACTGGGGTGGCCTCTACTACGAGGCGTGTGGTGGATCGGCGCCGGAAACGTTGAAGTACTCGTACTTGACGGCCTGGCAGTGGAAGGATGCTTCATGGAGCGCGCTCGAAGCCTATGAGGGCAGCTCCGGCGCCGTCGCGTGCCAACTGCACGGCGAGCGCCAGATGCGGCCTCCGGCAGCGAGTGAGTCGTTGCTCAGCTTCGAGGGCGTCGTGCTCCGCCTCCAGAAGGACGGAGCCGTTGTCGTTCGCCAGGTCCACTGGATCCACGAGCCCTTCGCCATTACCGCCCATCCCTGGAAGCTGTTCTGTGATGGCCCCGAGCCTGCGACTAGTCCGGCGGCAAGCCCCCAGGCAGGCGTACGGCCATGACCCGGCGCGGCATCTGGGCAAGTGTGTTTCTTGGACTGCTCATCATCGGGCCAACAGCATCGTATGCAGCTGCAATCATCAGGTTCGGCATCGGGATCACCAGCAGCTTCAGCCTGACGCGGTATGCCGGGCTTACGCTCGGCATCGGTTCAGCCGTCGCCGTCCTGGCAGCGGCCTGTTGTGCCGCAGCCAAGTGGGAAACCCGAAGGTGCGGCTGGTACGCTGCGGCCACCGCCCTGGCGGTGTACGTGGTTCCCCTCGTCTTGGTTCTACGCCGACCCAGCACACCGCCCGCGATGCTGCTGACTGCGGCTCTGGAGGCCCTTTCTCTGGCGGCGTCAGCCGGGATTACGGCCCTCCTGATGGGTGTCGCGGCGAAGAGGTGGACCTGACCGAGCGTGCGCGTGGCTCACTCGCGAGCGCTTTCACACACCGGCGCGCGTCCATATCCGCGACAGATGTGAGCGCCGCGTGGAGGCACACAACCTGCGCACGCCCAGCGGATGATGGGCAGGCCTCCACACAGCTACGTGGCGCCGCTGCTGCCCGTGGGTTCGGTCGAAGGCGGTCGGTTTGAGCTACCGCGCTCCCTGGCTTCGGTCGGTTGCGATGCAGCCTCCGGGCGCCTTGATGGCCGCCCGCCTGTTCAATGCCGCGCCGCTCCGCCGAGTCCGTTGGCCACCACCACGAGGCGCTTGCCGCCCGTGATGGCCAGGGCCTGCTCCAGGGGCATCTCGTCGCATGGGTTCAGGTAGATCACCTGGTCCGGCCGCAGGCGATGGAAGTAGGCCTCCAGATCGGCTGCGGCCCGATCGTTGAGCTGGACGGCCCGGAGCTCAGGCATCGCGCTCCAGGTGCCGAGGTGCTGCGTATGCGCGCCGCACAGGTGGATCATCCCGCCATGCGGATAGTCTCCGAGCAGCGCGGCATCGTGCGGGGCGACGAGATCGGCGTAGGCGTGCGCCGAAAGGAGCGCCGTGGTGCAGCCGCAGAGCTGCCCGCACCCCGGCGGTTGCAGGCGTTGGGCGACCACCACCTGCTGGAGTTGGGCGGCCGGAACTGTGCGCCGGTACCAGCCGTGGATCGAGCGGAGGAGGTCGTTGATCGTCGTCAGGTCGCGCCGGGCGGCCTCGGGCTCGGCCTGCATCGCCATGAGGAACGCCTCGCCGTAGAGGTTCACGGCCACGTTCAGGGCGCTGCTGAGGGTGGGCAGGCCCAGTACGGGCACGCTCACGCCGGCGCTCACGAAGGCCTCGGCGACGAGCCTGGCCGGATCCCATGTCGGGTCATCCCGCAGGTCAGGGGTCTGCAACGAGCCAACGGGGGCTCCGAGGCACTCCGACCACCACTGGCCCTCGTGGAAGTGCACGTGCGCACCAAACAGGCGGTCGATGAAGTGGACGCCGTAGGGTCCGAACTCCACGCAGGGCGGCCTGAACACCTCCTCGTCCAGCAGGCGCTCCGCCTGCGCTGCCAGGTCCTCCAGCGCCTCGGTGAGCCACCTCTCCGGCTCGGCCATGGGATCGGCAGGCGACGAGCCATAGGCGCCCCAGAGCACGAACGGCTGCGCCACGGCATCAGGGCCGCCCACTCGTTCCAGCCGCGCGTAGCCCCGGTCCCGGGCGGCGATGAGCCGCGGGTCGTTCAGTACCGCCAAGGCATGCGCTGATATGGCTCTCATCCATTCCCTCCGGCCGGGCGTTAGCCTACCACAGGGCGAAGGTCGCTGCCAGGTTGCCCAGTACCGTGTTGCTGACGGGAGCCCAATTGGCCGCCACCGACTCCGCGTGAAGGAACTTCACATGGCCATCGGCCAGCAGGTACATCGACATGCCCGCCGGGATGCCGGGATGCGGGTCGTGCCGCGCGCCGGCCGCGCCGATGGGCTGTGCCGGTTTGCAGCCGGCGGTCAGCTCCTCCTGGACGGTCGAGCCGTCGTGGTTCGCACCGTCAAGGTTGGCGCCAGTAGCGTGTGTATACGGATGCCGACAGGAGCCGACCCCTCGGCGATGCGCCTGAGCAGCAGCTCCCCTGCGCAGTACCCGATCTCGCGGAACGGTTGCCGCACCGTGGTCAGCATGGACTGATGGGGCGAGAACTGCTCGGCATCGTCGAAGCCGACGACGCTCAGGTTCCCGGGCACCTTAAGCCCGCGCTCCTGTGCGGCCTGGATGAGCTCAAAGGCGTGCAGGTCGTTGACGGCGACCACCGCGGTCGGGGGTGTCGGGTGGGCCATGAACTGCTCCAACGCCTCGCGGGCGCGGACCGAAAGCGAACGTCCACCCCGATAGAGCATCGCCGGGTCGGCCCGGTGCCCGAGGTCGTGGAGCGCCTCCGTGTATCCCTCTTCGCGCTCGACGACTGCGGAGCCGCGATCGGGATGCGAAAGGTAGGCGATGCGCCGATGCCCGAGCGCGTGGAGGTGCTCCACCGCAGCCCGGATGCCCGAGCGGTTCTCCACGCCCACGAAATCGAACGCCAGGCTCTTCGGCCGATGGTCGACGAACACAACGGCCATGCCCGATCTCTGCATCCTGAGGAGCATCTCCTCGGCCCCGTCGGCGCCGCAGCCCCATACCACGACACCGGCGGCGCCCTCGGCCTCCGCCCTGTGGAACGCCTCAATCTCCGGATGGACGCCCAGCCCAGGGCCGAGTGGGCCCGCGAGGTACGAATCATAGACCAGCAAGCCAGGGCGGGGGGTTGAGCCGCCGAGCGCCCTGCTGAGGCCCGCCTGGATGGCATGGGCCGTCGTGTAGGTCGGCGGCTGCGGGATCACCGCAGCTACGATGAAACGACCGGCGGCGGACGTCGATGCCCGCCCGTAGGAGCCAGCCGCCCACGACGCGATGCGGGGACGCCCGCCCGGGCGTCGCTCCAAGACGCCCTCCCGCAGAAGCGCGGCGATCGCCTCCCGGACTGCCGGACGCCCAACCCCGATCCGCTCCGCCAGGTCCCGCTCTGCGGGGAGCCACGCCCCGGACGGGAAATCACCTCTCGCGATCGCGTCGCGGAGCCACGCTGCGGCACGGTCGGCGGCGGGCATCTCTCTCTCCTTCGGTGATCCGCTGTCCGGTTCTGGTCATACCGAAATGTGACGAGAGGGTACCCCGCCGGCCGGCCGGTGTCAAGCCACGCCGCATGGGAGGCGGCGTCACAAGCCCTCCTCGTGACGCCGCCCACCCGATGGACCGACGCTACGCTTCGGCCTCCCGCCGGCAGCCCGAGAAGTAGCGGTGGAGCTGGTAGATCACCTGGTTCAGGCCGTAGCCGCTGGGGAGCATCAGGAAGTCCGCGCCGGTCTCGCGGGTCACATCGCGGGCCATGTCGCCGGTGCCGTGGCGGGCGAAGTTCTTGATCAGCACCACCACGTCGGCGCGCCGCACGTCGGGCTCGTGCCGGCTGGGCGAGTCGCTCTTCTTGCTGGGCGGCCAGACCACGTCGTCGCAGTTCAGCGCGCGTTTGATCTGGTCGCAGAGGCGCTTGCGCGGCGTGCCTCCAAGCAGCAGCAGCGAACGGCCCTCCACTCGCGGCATCACCTCGGCCGTCATCCGGAGCATCTCCTCGTCGGTGAGTTCGGGATCCTCCTCCTCCTCGGGCTGCGGCTCGACGCCGATGCCGCGCCGCTCGCGCTCCTTCTGCACCTCGGCCAGTACCGACGCCACCGCCGGGTCGCCCTCCAGCAGGGCCCGGTCGTGCCCGACCAGCGCATCCCGGACCAGGCGGCTGGAGGCGGGCTCGCCGGAGTCCAGCAACTCCTGCAGCAGCGGCAGGATCTCGGCCCGGTCAGCCGCCATCCGGTGCTCGTGGCTCCCCAGGTCAGGCTTGGCGGAGAGCAACCGCAGCACGGCTTCCACCGCCCGCGCTCGCCGCTGCTTCCTGACGTCGGCGGCACGCCCTTCAACCGCCGCGGCCTCCGCGTCCACCAGGGCCTGCGGCAACCCGTCCGCCAGCTCACGGGCCTGCGCCTCGTCGGAGCTTGACGAGAGGTGGACCAGGTAGAACTGCTCGCGGCGCGCCTCGCCCTCAAGGTCGGTGTAGAGCGTGTTCTGGAGGACGTCCGAAACGGAGCAGCCCCGGAGAGCCTTGAAGAGCAGGGACTGCGCCGCTGCCACGTGCTCCAACAGGACCTTCCGTCCACCGTTCAGGTCGCCTCGGATCAGCAGGTACCGGTTCCATGCCTCCTGCGCCTGCGCGCCCGTCTCGTAGGCCTGCGCCAGCCGCTCAAGGCGAACGACCGGGGTCAGCGACCCGCCCAGCGTTGCCAGCACACAAGCGTCCGGCGCCTGCCAGGGCGCTCCCGCCTGGCCCATGCACTCCGTGATCTCAGCCATCAGCGGCTCGGCCGCGTCGCGCGCTGCCCCGTCGGCGCCATCGTCCACGGCTCGGGCGACCACAGCCGCCACACCGCACAGGAGCCCCCGGGCGCGCAGCAGTCTGGGCCGCTCGATGCCTGTCTCAGGGTTGCAGAACCCGGCGGCGGCCAGCGCGTTCCACGCCTCGCGCAGGTCGGCGATGCTGGCCAGCGCCCTGGTGGAGACGGCCTTGCGCTCCTCGCGGCTCGGGGTAGCGGACGGCTCGACCGCGGCCGCCTCAGGGCCGACGCCGGGCTCGGGCTTGCCTGCAGAACCCAGCAGCGCAGCCCGTGCTTGCCGCGCCTTGCGGATCGCGTCATCCAGTACGCGCACGTTGGTGCGGTCGTCATCGGCCGCGGCCATCTCGCGCTCGGCTAGGAGCTCCTCCACGAGTATGTCGAGCTCGTTCCGAGCCTTGCGGGCCTCCCTGGCCCGCTCCAGCGCCCGGCACGCCTCAACGGCCGCAGCCTGCACCCCGCTCACTGGATCGGTGGCGGATCGGCTCTGGCTGCTGTGGTTCGTCTGTACAGATGCGCTCATTGTCTCTTGCCTCCATTCCCGGTGATCTCCGACACTCTGTTACTGTGCCGGGAAGCCAAGAACCGGAAGGGCGGCGAGGGACGATTTTGCGGCAGGGGGGCCAACTGAGGCCGGGCGCCCGGAGGAGGTGGATTGCTGGACTAGTGACGGGAACGACTCAGTCCCGGGGGCGGGCAAGACATCCGTGGGTTGCGCTGGGCCTCCTCCAGCCTGTCCAGCGTCTCGTCGTCTACGATGTTCTCGCGCGTCGCCGTCTTGCGGGTCAGCCGCTCCAGCACCTCCGCGCCGGTGATCGAGTCCTCAGGAAACTGCGCTCGTCTCACAACAGACGAGAAGGACTCGCCGGGCGTGCGCTTAGCCCGGCGGAGGCATTCATAGGCATCGAGGGTGAGGGTCACTGTCTTAGTAGCAATGGACGTATGATACACGAAACACCGGCATTGTACGGGCCCCATGGAGCGTCAATGCCGTGCCGGCTAGTCGTCAACGGGTGACCCTGTGCCGTCCGTTGGCGTCAGCGCCAGCCTGCGCCACCGCGCCCAAGGAGGATACAGGATAGAGCAGACCGAATATGCTGCCAACTGTGAAGGGGGACCTGTTGATGAGCCTGTACACGCAGTACCTCGCGATCCTCGAGATGGCCGGCACGCCACCAAATGAAGCTGCTACGTGTCGGTGGATCATTGATCCCGTCCTTACTGAGGTGCTCGGCTATGGGCGCACGGAATGGGTGCCGGAGGAGACCGACAAGGCTGGAACGAAGCCGGACTACACCATCCTGCCGAACACCGGGCATACATGGTTCCTGGAGGCCAAGAGCTACAGCATCGCTCTCACCGAGCAGCATGTCCGGCAGGCGACGCCGTACGCCCACCAGAGCGGGCAACGCTGGGTCGCGCTCACCAACGGCATCGAGTGGCGGCTGTATGACCTCGATCTGCCGGGGGAGCCTCCGAACAAGCTGGCAATGCGCGCACACCGCGACCAGCCGGAAGAGATGGAGGCGCTTCTCGCGGCCCTGACGCGCGAAAGCGTGACGGGCGGCGGGCTCGCGGAGGCGGCGCGCCGAGCGACCCTCTCACGCTTCGTGCGGGAGCAACTGGCAAGCCCTGGTTCGGCGTTGGTGAAGCAGATCTGGAGCCTTGCCCGGAAGCAGCCCGGCCTCACGGCGGTGACGCAGGCGGAGGTCTTCGGCGCCATCATCTCGCCGATGACCCGCAGCGGACAGCCATCGGCGGCGCCTGTGGCCGTCACGGTCAAGGCGGAGCCCCCGCTGCAACCGACCGGCTGGGTAACCCTCAGTGATGAGACCCTGAACCCCACTAATGCCTCGATTGTTGAGGTCCGCTGTCCTGACGGGAGCGTGTCCCCTGTGAAGGCATGGCGGCAGGCGCTCCTAGTCGGCGTCGAGTGGATGGTCGCCCACGCCCCGTGCGCGGTACCCGTCCCATTGGTTGGGCGATCGGGCCATCGCTACACCAATCGGACGCCGGAGGCGGCGCCCGGCAAGCCCATGCACTCCCCGCACAGCGTTGCAGTCGGAGAGACCGCGTTCTACCTGGAGACACATGGGTCGGCAGCCGGCCTCCTCACCCGCCTTCGGTGGCTCTGCGCCGAGGTCGGCGTGGACGCGGGTGGCTTCACGTTCCGGCTGAATGAATGAGCCGCGAGCCCAAGCGGCCCCGCCCGGTAGCCGGCGCCTAGCCCTGCGGCTGTGGCGCTCCATCCCGTTCGCGGCACTCGCGCACGACACTGATGATCTCCGCGACGCCGACCGGGGCCATGATGGGCGGCACGTCCAACGGGCTCGCCGGAGCGCTCTCCGGCACTACCGCGTAGGTTGTCCCATCCCGCCGCCTGATGATCACCTTGCCCGTCACCGTGGCCGAATCAAGCAGGGCGGCCAGATGTTGACGCGCGTCTGAGTAGGTGTAGACCTCCATACTAGACCTCGACGATCTGGGCGCCGGCACGCTGGGCGGCCTCTTGCAGGCGGCGATCGAGCGTAATGAGCGGCGCTCCGAGCATAAGTGCACACTCCACGAAGTAGGCATCGTAGGCATAGAGCCCGTGGTCTGCAGCGACGATCAGCGCTGCTCGTACATTGACATGGAGCAACCGCACTGGTATGCGGCCCATGGTGTCGGCCCCGGCAAGCGCTGTAGCCAGGCTGATCCGACGGCGCTTCAGCATGGCACTGAACGCGTTGCCCATCTCCCATGGGATGGACGCGGGGCCAACGAGCTCGTGCCCGGCGGTCGCTACTACCAGCCTGTCGCGCTCGGGCTCACCTAGAATGACAGCAAGCAAGACGGACGTGTCGGTGACAATCTGCATGGGGCCACACCTCGATGACAATTGTACACCTCAACCAACGCTCGCCGCAAGCCCCTGCACCAAGCGTCGGACCCGAACCCCATTACCGCTTCGGCATCTCATCCTTCAACGGAGCCGTGCCGCGCACCATCTTCGCAGCCTGCCCCACCAGCCAGAGGTAGTGGTCCGACGGCAGGCCCTCATAGGTCACGAAGGTCGACTCGCCCACCGGCGGGTCGTTGGTGCACTTGAAGATGGCCGTCCCCTCGTCCACCTCGTCGAACATCGCCTGGTAGACCATCGTTGCCCCGGCCTTCTTCGCCGCCACGTACTGCGCCCAGAGGAACTTGCCGCCGCGCCGGGGGATCTGATCCTGCTTGCTGCTCGGGATCATGTTGTGCCAGCTGAAGCCGGGGAAGACCACCGGCAGGTAGTCCAGCCCCTTGCCTCGGCACCACTGCAGGTCCGGCGCGAAGACCTCGCGGCCGATGCGGGCCGCGTCCTCCACCGTCCCGTACCGCCCCACCATCCAGGGGCTGACGATGTCCGCCAGCGCGATCACCTCGTGCAGCGCCGGGTCCGCCAGGCTGTCGCGGTTCAGCGTCCGCCAGTAGGTCGGCACACCCAGCATCACCGTGCAGCCGCCCACCTGCGGGTCGTTTTTCAGGAACTCCACCAGCGAGCGGCACTCGGCCACCGTGTACTTGCGGTTGTCGCTGAACCCGACGCCCCAGACGGCCACCACCGGCTTCCCCTTGTGGTGCAGGTAGGCCGGGTCCTTGGTGATCTTCATCCGCTCGAAGAGGAGCCGCCAGTCCTCCTTCACGCGCTCCATCTGCCCCGCGCCCAGGCCCGAGAGATCGTACATCACCGCGTAGGTGCGGCCGTAGAGGTTCGACCCCTCACGGCAATAGCCCAGCACGGTGGTCGATTGCCGCAGCCCCGCCGGGTGCATGGTCTCTCCGGCGAAACGCTGCACGAAGGAACCGTCGATGCCGTAGTCGCGCATCCAGCGCATATGCCGCAGCACGGTCTTGCGGTTGAAGGAGCTGAAGACCTGCGCCACGCTCCCGTCGGCATGGCGGAAGGCGGTATCGACGCGCTCGTCGGCGTCCAGTTCCCTCACGTCGGGCCAGAGGTCCACGGTGACCGAGCCGGGCCGCATGTCGCCGCGTCCCCAGTGGAACCAGCCCCGGCCCGCGCCGTCGCCCGGCGCGGTGAACCAGCCCTGGTAGCCGCACATCACCTTGCCGGTGAGCGTCGAACGATCCACGCCTCGCGTGGTCGGGCCCGTGTAGGGCTTCAGGACGGTATCGATCACCTGCTCCCGCGTGGGCGCGGCCTGCACCGCAAGCAGCGCGGCCAACGGAACGGCGATGACAATGAGCGGAACCATAGCGGCCTCCCGGATCCAGCCCGTGCGCGGGCGTGCTGCTATGGTACCGGCTCCGGGCCCTCGTCGCAAGCAGGCGCAAGGCGGCGATGGGTGGCGGCATCTCGCCACCCATCGCGAGCCTACTGCCCGTCTACGGCAGGTAGTTGTAACAGAGGTAGAGGATGCCGTTCACCACCTTGGTGCATCCCGGATAGCAGACGCCATCGGTGCAGGGCGATGCCGACACCTTGCAGCAGGCCGGGTAGCCGCCCGCAGGAACGCACACCGCCTGGATCACGACTGCCAGGTCCGAGTACTCGATGCAGTACTGCTCCCGCTGCACTCCATCGCTTGAGATCGGCACCGGCTCGCCGGCATCTCCATCGTACTCGTACAGGTTCCGGCAGCCGTTGACCTGGTCGATCAGCCCCTGCGGGCTCCTCAGCATCTCCCGCAGGAACGGCGCGATGGCGGTGGGGTCGGTGCGCCGCACCGGGAAGTGGACGTACGCTCCACCGTCCGACGCGCAGTAGGTGGCGCTCATGCGCCAATCCGCTTCCTCGCTCCCCGGAATGGCTACCGGACCCTCGGTGCTCGGCGGCTCAGGCGTCACGCGCAGCATGATGATGTCCGACATGTTGGCCCCGGCGATCGTCACCGGTCCCTCCTCGGGACCCGGCGCCTCCGTCGGGACGCGGTACCGCGCGATGATCGTGGGCGGCTTCGGCGCCAGCATGGCCCGCGGCCCAACCTCGAACTTGATGTTCGCGAGCCACGCGACGGGGTCCGTCAGCAGGCCGTCCACGTCGTCCCAACCGCCATTGTGCGTCCAGATCAGATCCCCGGGCGACCAGGCCTGGTCGCGCGGGTCCCACCCGATGTACGTGGATCTCATTACACTCTCCCTCTGATTGGTCCCGGCCGGAGGTCCCCGCCAGGGTCGGCTAGCAGAGATGCCACAGACTGCTGCCACGGCGCCTCCCGCGCCTCATCGAGGACTGAGAGGATCCGCGGGTCCGTCAGGGACCGCCTGAAGCGGTCCAGTGCGCTGTGCGCCAGCGCAGTGCGTGCGCAAGGCAGGCCCGGCCGGATGCTCGCCGCGGCGGCATACGCCATGGCAGCCCGCTCGGGGCGCCCCCCGCGCTCGTGGAGGCGGCCCACGTCGATCAGCGCGCCAATAAGGGCCAGGTCGCGGTCGCCGTCCATGGCGAGCCCGATGGCCTCGTGCAGTGCAGCCTCGGCCCGGCGCTCGTCGCCGGTCTCGAGATAGACCCGGCCGACGCTGGTCTGGATGAACAGCCGCGCCTCCACGTCGCCGCTCACCTGTGCGGCCCGCACGGCGCGGTCGGCCGCCCGTCGGGCCTCCTGCGGGGCCCCCTCGGCCAGCTTCATGGCGGCCAGGACGGCGTACGCGGTCCCGAGGAGGCCGCTGTCGCCGTAGTCACGTGCGATCCCCATGGCCCGCCGGAGGAGCTTCCTGGCGCCGGTGTAGTCGCCCGCCTCCCGCGCCAGGTTGGCCAGGTCGAAGAGGTTGTCGGCCGCGGCCGGCACGTCGCCGGCGACCAGGGCACGCTCCACGCGCTGCTCCCAGAGGGCGCGGGCGGCCGGGATATCGCCCTGCCGCGCCGCACGCGCCCCACGCAGACCCAGGAGCAGGTTGGCCACATCCTCGCGGCCGAGCGCCTCGGCAGCAGGGGCGGCGGCCTCCACGAGCCGGCCGAAATCATCCCAGAGGCCCGCCTCGAAGTAGATCCGGGCCAGCGTGCCGCCGAAGGCGATCAGCAGCTCCAATGACCCCACACCGGCGGCATAGCCCACGGCCGCACGGAGGTTCGCGCTCTCGCGGCGCACATGGGCCATCGCCTCGGCCCAGCGCCCGCCGTTCATCGACGTGCCGATGGACGCGGCCAGCGCGGCGTAGCGCTCGGCATGGCGCCGGCGGCTCGCCTCGATGGCCTCGTCGCCCGGAGCCACCGTCCCCGTAACGTACTCGCGAACGGTGTCCAGAAGGCGGTACCTAGTCCGCTCATCCACGATCTGAGCGTGGAGCAGCGAGTTCTCCCGCAGCGCCGCGAGCCCGTCGAGCAGGTCGATGCCGTCGTCGAACGTGCAGACGGCCGCGGCGTCGTCCTGGAAGAAGCCGCCCTGGAAGAGGCTCACCTGCTCCAGCAGGTGGCGGGTCTCGGGCTGCAGCATATCGATGGAGGCGGCAACCACATCGCGCATGGCCCCGTGGCGGTCGACGCCCGGCATGCGGCGCTTCAACACCGCCAGGCGGTGCGTGCGCACCTCGGCAGTCAGTTCCGGCAAGCTCATCTGCCGCAGGCGGCCCGCGGCGAGGACGAGGCAGAGCGGGATGCCCTCCAGCTCGCGGCAGAGCTCGGCAACCATGGGCCTGTTGGCCGGAGTGACCGCGAAGTCATGGACCACATGGGAAGCGGCCTCGGAGAAGAGAGCCATGGCGTCAACCGGTTCGGGCAGCTTGTCGGCATCGTCGGCGCCGCCCGCGTCCATGGGCAGGAGCGGATACTCGAACTCGCGGGGCAACCCCAGGACGCACCGGCTCGTGACCAGGCAGCGGATGCTCGGCGCTGCGCGCAACAGGTCGTCCACCAGGGCTGCGTGGGGCTCGAGCCGCTCGAAGCAGTCCAGGATCAGCAGCAGGCGGGCGGAACCGAGGGCGCCGCTGCGACCGGAGCCGGGGAACTCAGGCCCCGTCTCCACCGGCAGGGCCGCGCGAATTGCCGCCACAGCGTCCTCGCGCGAACGGGCGTCCTCCATGTCGGCTAGCCAGACGCCGTCGGGATAGTCGTCGATCCGCTGGGCGGCAGCCTGCTTGGCCAGCCGCGACTTCCCGATCCCGCCGATCCCCGTGATGGTCACGAGCCGCGTGCCCTCGTGCGCCAACAGCCCGGCCACCTCGGCCACCTCCCGGGCGCGCCCGATGAAAGGCCTCTCCTCCTCCGGCAGGTTGTGCGATCCGGCCGGCATGACGCGCGGCGGCAACTCGCTCAGCGGCACGCCCGGCACAATGACGCGGTAGAGGGCGATCGGCTCCAGCAGATCCCGCAGCTGGAAGCTCCCCAGGGGCTCGCAGGAGCAGTCGTGCGCGGCGGAGACGTCGCGCTTCGCCAGGATGTAGGTGGTCTCCGACATGAGGATCTGCGCGCCCTGGGCGGCATCCATCACGCGCTGGGCCTGCCACATGGCGAAGCCCGTATACTCGCCGTCGACCACCGTCGGCGTATCGGTGTGGACGCCCACGCGCAAGGCCAGGCGCGGCCGGTCCGCGAAGGCCTCTCCGCAGAGGATCTCCCGCTGAATCTCCGCCGCACAGATCACCGCGAAGAGGGGCGACGGGAAAGCCAGAATGAAGCCGTCGCCCGTGCTCTTCACATAGTCGCCGCCCCGGGCCTCGGCGCGTTCACGGGCCACCGCGTGCATGGCTGCGATGGAGGCCCCGAAGGTCGGGCCATGTTCGCGCCAGCCGACGGTACTGCCGGCAAGGTCCGCGTAGACCAGTGTAACGGGCGCCGTAGCAGGCGCATGCATGGGCAAACTCCGCGCCGGTTCCGTCGCAAAGAGAGCGCAAAGCGATCCAACCGCCCAATCATAACGCGAATCCCAGCAGGCGCCACCCAGAAGCGACCTCGGTACCGTCAATCCAATCCCAGCGGCACATCCGTCCCATTGCCGCCGCCCTACACCCCCGCCGACCCTACCACTTGTGGAACAGGTACGGTGAAATCCCCTTTAGGCCGAAGGCGCTGGCCACGAGCCCCCAGAAGATGACCGTCACGTAGTCGCCGATGACGAAGCCGAGGAAGAAGGGCATGGCGTTTCGGTAGGCCTTGAGCCCGCCGTAGCGGACGATCAGCAGCTTAAGGAGCCACGTGGCGAAGAACGGGGCCCAGAAGTACTCCATGGCGTAGGAGACCGCCAGCGCGTAGCCGATGGGGTGCAGGGGGCAGCCCAGGATCGCGCCGCGCAGCAGCGCCAGGCCGCCCACCACGGCGAAGGAGCTTCCGGCGGCGATGTAGGCCTTGGCTTGCGGCGCCTGCGGCGCGTCGGCCCAGCCCTGCAGCCGGCCGTAGGCCTCCCAGCCCACGCCGAGCTGGTAGCCCAGCACCTTGGCCGTCCCCGCCCCGCGGGTGTAGTAGATCTCCAGCGTGGCCAGGAACCCCACCACGATCCCGATCAGCGCCGCCAGCGGCAACACCCCGGCGGTCCAGCGGCGGCTCGTGCCCGTGAGGTCGGAGAAGCGCATCGCCTCTAGCTGGTGCGCCATCGGGTGCTGGCGGTAGCAGCGGTTGAACCAGAAGAAGTTGGTCATGACCACCTGGTCGCCCGCGGTGAGGCTCCGGCTTCCGGCAGCCGCCACGATGGCCGCCTCGGTGTTGAAGAAGTAGAGCTCCAGGACGGGCATCCCCACCTGGGCATAGACCCGCGTCATGGCCACGGTGGCCAGCAGAAAGAGCATGAAGTAGACGGTCGCCAGGAGCGCCGACATCCCCGCCGCCACCGCGAAGCCGACCAGCGCTGCGTATCCCGCCAGCACGCCCGCCGCCGCAAGCCGATAGGAGATCGCCTCGCCGGCGTCCTCCGGAGCCCTCCCACGCCGCGGCATGAGGAGCCCGAGCAGCGACCGCAGGTGGCTCCTGGCGCTCCACATGAGGGTCACGAACAGGCCCAGCCACGCTCCGTAGGCCAGCTCCCGGGTGTAGGGGAACGCCGCGCCCGCCCCGCCCGCCGCGCCCCAGCCCTGCGACACCCAGAGCACCTCGAAGGCCTTGCGCGCCAGGTAGAAGAACCAGCAGGAGAAGGAGACATCCAGCGGGATCAGGAACGCCAGACCGATGCCGAAGGGCTGCCACATCATGTAGAGCGGGTTGGCGGCGTTGTAGGGCGGCTCGGTGATGAAGTGGCCCAGGTTCCAGAGGTTGAGCTGCACGCCGGGAAGCGACGGGAACATGCCGCTGAGCACGTTCAGCGACTCCACGGCCACCGGTATCGCGAACCCGAGGAGTAGCGTCCGCCGCGAGAAGAGCCCGCCCAGGGTGCCGGACGAGACCATGGTCAGCGGGACCTCGAGGATCGGGAAGGGCAAGCGCTCCCGGTCCACCCACTGCCGGCGCATGAGCACGTTGAGGCAGAACATGACCCCGCATAGCACGAAGAGGAACCCGCCCCAGGCCAGCAGCGGTACCAGCCACGCATGCCACACGCGGGCCTCGAAGAAGCTACCGCCGCCGAGGAAGAAGGCGCGCACCACCGCCGGATCGCGCGGCGCGAGCCAGGGCGCGATGTTGGGCAGGAACCGCTCCCACCGGTTGGCCGGGGTCGCGTACCAGAACGGCATGAGCAGCGTGGGCATCAGGTTCTGTAGCAGGTCGAACCCCGCCACCATGGCCGAGACGGTCACCATGGTAAAGATGACCATCATCTCAGGCGGCTTGAGCCTGAACCGCTCCATGCGCCCGCTGAGGAGGCCGTTGGCGGCCAGCAGCACGAAGAGGAGGGCCACGGCGCTGGCCAGCAGCGAGGCGCCCGTGATCGACGTGCCCAGATGCCCCCAGGCCGTCTCGTCATACACCACCCACGCGGTATGGGCCGCCGCCAGCGCCGTCCCCAGCACGACGCCGCGAACGGTCACACGGCCAAGCGGACGACCCAAGGGTGGAGGTGCCATGGCACGATCGTACCCGATAGCCCAAGACGCCGGAGCCCACCAGACTCGGGCACAGAGGCCCGAGCCACCAACGCCGCCCCCCTTCCCCCCGTTCACCCCCTCACCTCCTCAAGCACCACCGTCCGGTATCATGACCCCACGCGGCGTTCGGCCGCGCCACAGGAGCCAACATGGACGATATCCTCTCGCGCCCCATGCCCACTCGCCCGCTGGGGCGCATCCCCTGGCAGGCCTCGGTAGTGGGGCTTGGCGGCGTTAAGTGGGATTCTCAGCTCAGCGAGGAGGGCGCCACCGCGCTCATCCGCCGCGCCATCGACCTGGGCGTCAATGTCATCGATACCGCCTTCAACTACGGCGGCGGCGAGAGCGAGCGGCGCATGGGCGTGGCCCTGCAGGAGGGCTACCGCGACCGCGTCTTCCTCTGCACGAAGACCATGAAGCGCGACCGCGACAACGCCCTGCGCGATATCGAGACCTCGCTGGCCCGCCTCCGCACCGATACGCTGGACCTGGTCCACGTGCATGGGGTCGACACCGAGGAGGAGTACCAGCGGATCATGGCGCCGGACAGCGTGCTGCAGGCCATCGGCGAGATGCGCGACGCCGGGCATATCCGCTTCATGGGCGTCTCCGGCCACTGGGTCCGCCACGTCCTCGCGCGCCTGGTCCGCGAGGTCGCCTTCGACGCCGTGCTGCTCCCCGCCGGCGTCTTCAACCTGGCCTACCGCTACTCGTTCGTCGACTCGGTCCTGCCCATCGCCCGCGAGCGCGGCATGGCCGTCCTCGGCATGAAGGCCTTCGGCGCGGGCCGCGTTCAGCACGCCGCGGCCATGGAGCCCTACCTCCGCTACTCGCTGCAGCAGGATATCGACTGCGCCATCGTCGGCGCCGACAGCATCGCCCAGGTCGAGGAGACCCTCCGCGTCGCCAAGTCGAATCCCGCGCCGCTGGCCCCCGCCGAGGTCGAGGCCCTCCTCCCCGAAGCCCTGGAGATCACGAAGTCGTGGGACAACCTGGAGTTCAACTGGGTCTCCCACTACGTCGAAGTGGGCGAGGCGCCGCCGGTATGATGCCCGAGGAACTGACCATCCCGCCCGAGGTCCGCAAGCGCCTCCGCTGGCTCCGGGCGCACCTGCGCGAGGACCTCCTGCCGCGCTGGCTGCTCGCCGCCGGGCCCGACGGCCTCCTCCGATGCCGCCTCGACCGCACCTGGCGCCCCTACGGCGAGCCGCGAGCCACCCTCGTCAGCCAGGCGCGCCTCATCTACAACTTCGCCGTCGGATGGGACATCACCGACGACCAGGCCTACCTCGACGCCGTGGAGCGCGCCTCGCTCTTCTTCATCCGCCACTTCATGGACCGCGCCCAGGGGGGCTGCCACTGGGCCGTCGGCCTGAACGGCGCCGTACTGGATGACCGCAAGGACGCCTACGGCCACGCCTTCGCCCTCTTCGGCCTGGCCCACGCCGCCCGCGTCCTCCGCGACGACCGCATGCTCGCCGCCGCACAGCAGGTCCGCGAGGCCGTGGCCGACCACCTCACCGACGCCCAGGGCGGCCTCATTCCCTCCGCCACGGCCGACTGGGAGCCCCTGGCCGATACCCGCTCGCAGAACCCTGTCATGCACTGGTTCGAGGCCAACCTCGCCCTGGCCGAGGCCACCATGGGCCGCCAGGGCATCCGCGAGGCCGGCCGCACCGCCCGGTTCGTCGCGGGCCTCCTCATCGCCGGCAGGGGCCCCCTGCCCGAGGTCTACGACGCCCGCTGGGTCCCGCTGCCCGAAGCCGCCGGAGGCCGCTACGACCTGGGCCACCACCTCGAGTGGGCCTGGCTCTTCTGCCGCGGCTTCCAGCAGGGCCTCGACGACACCTGGCTGCCCCACGCCCACCGCCTGGCCGACCTGGGCCTCCGCATGGGTTGGGACGAAGAGCAGCCCGGCCTCTTCTCGCCCGCCCGGCCCGACGGCTCCATCATCAGCCGCCACAAGAGCCGGTGGGAGCAGTGCGAGACCGCCCGCGCCATGCTCCGCCTGGGTCTCGCCCACCACCGCGCCGACCTGCTCGACAGCTTCTGCCGCGTCATCGACAGCTTCCGCAGCCGCTTCCTGGACCCCGACCACGGCGGCTGGTACGACCGCGTCGAGGCCGACGGCTCCGTTCCCACCACCGACAAGGGGAGCGAGTGGAAGGTCGACTACCACGTCGTGGGCCTCTGCCGCGAAGCCTGCGACTGGCTCCGCGCGGCCGCCGCTGACGAGGATTAGGCCCGGACGCAGCCAGCCATGACCATGACCCTCGCCGCCGCACTGGCGCTCATCGTTGTCGCCTGCGCCGCGGGTTCCGGCCCCGCCTCGCGCGTGCCCGAACCCAGGCCCGCCTCCACCGGCCGCCTCCTCGTCGGCGTCATCGCGTGCCCCATCTGGCGCCAGAGCCCCCAGCGCAAGGCTTGGAACGCACTGGAGGCCTATCCCGAGCGGACGCCACTCCTCGGCTACTATGACGAGGGCGACCCCGAGGTCACGGACTGGGAGGTGAAGTGGGCGCTGGAGCACGGCATCGGCCTCTTCGTCTCCTGCTGGTACCGCGCCCCGGAGACGCTGGGCAAGCCCGCCCGCCCCATCTTCGGCCACTGGCTCCACGACGGCCTCTTCAAGTCCCGCACAGGCAGCCGCATCCAGTTCGCCATCCTCTGGGAGAACGCCAACAGCGTCGCCTGCGGCGTCCAGTCCGAAAAGGACCTCCTGGAGAACCTCCTGCCCTTCTGGATCCAGAACTACTTCCGCCGACCCAACTACCTCCGCGAGCAGGGCAAGCCGGTCCTCTTCATCTATCGGCCCGAGAAGCTCATCGCCGACCTGGGCGGAGCCGAGCCCACCCGCGCGGCCATCGCGGCCATGCGCGCCGCCTGCCGCAAGGCCGGCCTCAAGGGCCTCGTCGTCGCCGGCGAGCACCATGGCGAGAACACCGGCTCGGGCGCCGAGGCCACCGCGGCCATGGCTCGCATGGGCATGGACTATAGCTACTCCTACCACTGGCCCACCTTCACGCGGCACATGCCCCCGCCCGAAGGCCGCACCCAGGAGGCCCTCGTCCAGGCTCAGGAGGCCTGCTGGCGCGAGGCCGCCGCCGGGCCGCTGCCGCACATCGTCACCGCCTCAACCGGCTGGGACTCGCGCCCCTGGGGCGGCGCCTTCAGCAAGGCCGCCTGGAGCCTGCAGCCGACCGCACTGGAGCAGCTCTGCCTCCGGGCTCGCGCCTTCGCAGGGGAGGGAACCGGCCTGGCCCGCAGGCTCGTCCTTCTGGATAACTGGAACGAGTTCGGCGAGGGCCACTACCTGCTCCCCACCCGCTCCGCCGGATTCGGCCCGCTGGACGCCGTACGCCGGGCCTTCGCACCCCGCGCCGGAGCCCATCAGGACATCCAGCCCGCCGATCTGGGCCTCGGCCCCTACGACGCCCTCTACCGCGCGCACCGGTAGCCGGGCAGTCCCTCGACCGACGCGGAGGAAGCCGCCATGTCACCCATCCGAACCATGCTCGCCCTGTCCGTCGCGCTGTTGGCTCCCCTCTCCGCCGCCGCGCAGGAGCCCTTTGCGTACCCCTATGCCCCCTACAACGAGGGCAAGATGGACCCGCGGCGCACCGGCTGGCCCCTGAGCGACGCCGAGCGCGCCTACGTCCTGAAGCCCGAGTTCGCCCGCCGCCCCGGCTCCGAGGCCGGCAAGCACGACCCCGCCCTCTGGCCCGTGACGCCCGCCGCCGGCTACTGGGGCGGGACCCGCTGGCTGGATACCCACGCCAAACTCGTCGAGCACGTCCGCGCCAACCGCGGCCCCGTCGACGTCCTGCTCGTCGGCGACAGCATCACCCAGCAGTGGGGAAGCCCGCTCGACACGGGCAAGCTCAACGCGGCCTGGCAGTCGCGCTTCCCCCGCCTCAAGGCCGTCAACATCGGCATCGGCGGCGACAAGGCCCAGAACGTCCTCTGGCGCCTCGACCACGGCGGCGTGGAG
Organism: uncultured Chthonomonas sp.; assembly: GCA_903951425.1. Classification (GTDB taxonomy): domain Bacteria; phylum Armatimonadota; class Chthonomonadetes; order Chthonomonadales; family CAJBBX01; genus CAJBBX01. The sequence goes on along the minus strand of CAJBBX010000086.1, from coordinate 13,171 downwards.
GGCCTCGCCCCCCGCATCGTCGTCCTCATGATCGGCAATAACAACATGTTCTTCACCCCGGAGACCGGAACCGACGCCGCCGCCCGGGGCGTCGCCGTCTGCGCTGCCAACCTCCTGGCCAGGTTCCCGAAGGCCTCGCTGGTGGTCGCCAAAATCCTCCCGGCCCACGCCCCCGGCGTCCGCTTCTACGAGGACATGAAGAAGACCAACGCCGCGCTCGACCAGCTGAAGCTCGACCGCGACCCCCGCGTGCGCATCCTCGACCTCTGGGCCGACTTCACCCGTCCCGACGGAACGCTCAAGCCGGACCTGTTCGCCCCCGACGCCATCCACCTCTCCCCGGCCGGCTACGAGCTATACGCCCAGCGCCTCCAACCCCTTCTGGCGCCCGCCGGGAAGAGGTAAGCAGGAAGGGCGGGGTCCGGCCGTTTGGGAACAATCGGACGTGGGACCGCGCTCGGGCCACGGGAGGGTGACGATGGGCCATGTGCAGACCGTCGAGGCAACCGGCTACCGGCCGATGCCGCGCGTTCCAGCCCTCGAAACCGGCGACCGCCTGAGCCGTGCTGAGTTCCAGCGCCGGTACGAGGCGATGCCGCACATCAAGAAGGCGGAGCTCGTGGAAGCGGTTGTGTACTTGGCTTCGCCGGTCGGTGCGAAGCACGTGCGGGCGCACACGATCGTCGCCGGCTGGGCGCTCGCCTATGCCGCCGACACCCCCGGAGTGGAGGCGCTCGACAACGCCACCGTCATCCTCGATGCCGACAACGAGGTCCAGCCCGACCTGGTGCTTCGGCGAACCGTCGGCGGCGCATCCCGTGTGAACGCACGAGGCTAACTGGAGGGCGAGCTCGTGATCGAGGTCGCCGTCTCCTCGGCTTCGTATGACCTGCATGATAAGCGCCGCGTCTACCGGCGGTCCGGCGTTCAGGAGTACCTGGTCTGGCGCATCGACGACGCGGCCCTGGACTGGTGGAAGCTCGAAGATGGCGAGTACCAGCCGCTGGCCCCGGCCGGCTCCGAGATCCTCCGTAGCGCGGCTTTCCCCGGGCTCACCCTCAACGTGGCCGCGCTGCTGGCCGGTGACCCGGCGGCGGTCCTGGCCGGCCTCCGCCCGGCACCGTAACCCGACCGACCGCCGTCGTCCGTGTCAGTCCGTGCAAGCGGGCGCCGGCACACAGACCTCCACGGACGCACCACTCGCCAATCGCCATTCGCCGCCGTACCCGCCGTACCCGCCGTCCAACCTATCCGTCGTCCGCCTTGTGGTGGTGTACCAGCTTCTTGCGCGTATGCACGACCGGGACCGCCCCGTCCGGGTCTCGGCGGACCACGCTGATGCTGCCGTCGATCTCGAGGACCGCCATCTCCACCTGCCCCAGGTCCGCCACCTCGTGCTGCCGCAGGGCCGCGTCCAGCTCATCCCTCGTCATCCGCTCGTGCGCCAGGGCTGCCTCCTGCACCGTGCCGCGCGAGATGAGCACCGTGGGCACGCCTTCGACGAAGCGCTGGAGCCGGGGCGAGCGCATTCGGATGCCGGCCACCAGGGCATTGAGCGCCAGCAGCACCCCGGCCGAAAGGAGCCCCCCCGTCAGGCTGTTGTCGCCGCCCGTCATGGCGTTCTGGACCGCGTTGCTGATGAGCAGCAGCACCGCCAGGTCGAACGGAGTGATCTGCCCGATCTCCCGCTTGCCCGACAGGCGCAGCCCCAGCAGGAGGCAGAAGTAGACCGCCGACGTCCGGATCACAATCTCAAGCAGTCCGTGTCCGGCATCTGTGTGCAGCATGGAATGCATGGTCCCGCGCTCCCGGCGCCGCCTCAGCCCGGCTCAATCGCCCGGCCCCGCGCCGACCACATCCTACCTGCCAGTGGTGCAGGGCTCCAGCCTGCGGCGGCGGGCACCGGACACGTGCAGCCAAGATGGCCGCACCACAACCAGTTGGCCGGCCCGAGGCTACCCGGCGGCGTTCTTCAGCGCCATGTACCGGCTGGCCGGCACCGGCGACTCCAGTCGCCACCGTATACGCATGGGTCTCTCGCCCTCGTGCGACAGGTACGTAGCCGGGCCGAGGCACAGGTAGGGGCTGGTGCGCCGATCGCTTTGCCGGGCCTCCCGCACGAAGAGCAGCACCGTCTGCTCAGGGCTGTTCCGTTGGTACCGCTGCCCTACTTCCGAGCCCTCCGGCGTGCCGCTCTGCGACTCCCAGTGGAACTCCGTCGGGCTGATGAGATAGTCGTTGTAGCGGGTGGTGGGTGAGTAGTCCTTCTCCGTCTTCCGCAAGGTCACAAAGAAGGCGTCGCATCGGTGATCCTTCGAGTAGTAGACGCCCTGCCGCATCGACGCCGGATTCTCGATCCCAAGAGCGGCCACAACAGCATCCTGCGAGTAGACGCCATGCGTCTGAATCGGCACATCGACCATACCGTCACGCTCGATGGTCAGCGTCTTTGTGCGGGTCCGCGTCAGCATCTCCTCCAGCAGTTGGCGGGCCTCATCGGTGATATGGGGCTCCGACCATATCTGCTGCAGCGACTCGACGACGGTCGCCTGCTTCGTGTCAGATACGAGCGCACAACCGAACATGTACAGCAGGCGCTGCTGCCGGATGGACAGGCGGTCCAAGGCCGGTGGGCACGTCCCGGTTAGCATATCAGAGTAGAACTGGCACCGTTCAAGGTCCGAGACTTCGAGTAACCGCGCCAGCCCCTTGCCGAGTCTGCTCTCAGTCTCGGTCCCCTCATGAGTGATCAGCCCGGCAAGCCTCTTGAGCATGGTGTAGTAGCGCTGTCCGGTGTAGAACTCGCCGGGCTCGACGCGAGTTTCCGCCAGGTACGTGCTAAGCGGGTAGTCCGCCCGACCACAAGCCAAGCTCTGCAACTCGGCCCGAAGGAAGGGCGTCCGCGATGGCAGGCTGCCCTTGAGGTTCTCCAGCACCCGGTCTCGGGCAACTCGGTCCAGCTCAATGTGGCAGCCCGCAGGCAGCGAAACGAACCCGCCGGCCACTTGCTCCTCAATCGCTCGCCGCGATAGGCCTGTCATGGCTCGCAGACGAAGGTCGAACCGGAAGCGGTGATGATGATGGCCCACGAAGTCGATGGCCGTGAGGCAGCGCTTGCCCTCGCAGAGCCGAAGGCCACGCCCAAGCTGCTGGAGGTAGACGGTGGCGCTCTCCGTGGGTCTCAGAAAGAGGACCGTGTCGACCTCGGGAAGGTCGACGCCCTCATTGAACACATCTACCGCGAAGATCACGTTGAGTTCGCCACGACGCAGCTTCATCAGCGCTTCAGCGCGCTCCTGACTTGCCGTGTCGCCTGTGACATACTGGCTGGCAATGCCGATCTTGTTGAACTGCTCGGACATAAACTGGGCGTGCCGAACGGTGGCACAGTAGCCGAGCGCGTGCATGGCCGTACGGTCATCAACGATGCTGTCCACCTTCTCGGCGATGAGGGCCGCCCGGGCGACGCCTTGGTCCACATAGAGTGTCTCTAGTGCCGCGGCGTCGTACTTACCTGACCGCCATTCAACGCCACTAAGGTCCGTGTTGTCGGCCACGCCGAAGTACTGGAATGGACAGAGGATGCCCTCGTCTAGCGCGTCCCACAGACGCATCTCATAGGCAACGCGGCCGTCGAAGAAGGCAGCCACGTTCGTACCGTCGGTACGTTCCGGTGTAGCGGTCAGGCCCAGCAACTGCTTCGGGGTCAGATGCTTCAGGAGCCGCTGGTACGTGACCGCCTCGGCGTGGTGGAACTCGTCCACGATGACCACGTCGAACTGCTCGCGGGGCATCAGGGCCAGATCGAACTGGGAGAGCGACTGGATCGAGGCAAACACATACCGTCCGTCATCAGGCCGTTGCCCGTCGACCCACAAGGAGCCGAATGACCCATCGCGAAGCACGGTCCGGAAGGTCTGCAACGACTGCTGCAGAATCTCCTTCCGGTGGGCAACAAAGAGCAGGCTTGCCGTGCCCATGGCCTTCCGCAGACGACGGTAGTCCAGTGCAGCGACCACGGTCTTCCCGGTACCGGTCGCTGCAACCACGAGATTCTGGCTCCGGCCGTGGAGCTCTCGCTCGGCGTCCAGCGCCTCAAGAATGTCCACCTGATGCGGCCGCGGATGGATGTCGACTGCAACGAAGGCTAGGTCCGGCGAGCGGTTGGGCGCCTGAAGCGCAGCGTCAAGGCGATCACTGTCCCGATCCGGGTCATAGCTCTCGAACAGGTCATCCGTCCAATAGCGCTCGAACGTGCTCTCGAAGTGCTTCAGGACGTGCGGCGTCTCAACGCTGGAGAGACGCACGTTCCACTCGAGGCCATCCATCAGGGCCGAGTACGAAAGGTTCGAGGAGCCCACCAATGCAGTGTGGAAGCCGGTCTTGCGCCGGAAGAGCCACGCCTTGGCGTGGAGCTTGGTGTTGGCTGGTGGGCGTTCGTAGGCGACCTTCACCTGAACTCCCCACCCTACTAACGCATCCAACGCCCGTCGCTGCGTGGCACCCATATACGTGGTGGTAACGAGGCGCATCGGCCCGCGACGGCAGACTTCCCGAATCGATTCCTCTAGGATCCGCACGCCTGTGTAGTTCACGAAGGCGCAAATCAGATCAATGCTGTCAGCAGAGGCAGTCTCGCGCTTCAGGGCCTCGGCGATGCTGACGTGCTCGCCGTCATTCGTAATCAGCGCACTCGTTGAGAGTGGCACCACGGGCGTCAGTACCGGCATGGCGCCGAACAGCGTGCTCCGTACCTGCTGCAGCATCTCACCGGGTTCACGCACGGTCTCACCCGCAGTTGACGCCTTGGTCAGCAGCGACTGCGTCGACCTGATCAGCCGATTGCAGGCCGTGATCTGCGTCGCCAGCCGATTCTCGTCGCTCGCATCCACATGCCGGAGCGCCTCCCGCACCTGCTCGTAGACATGGCGTGCCAGGTACTCATGGGCGTCGCCGGGGTCCAGATCAGTGAGTTCAGCGGCCAATTCCGCAGGCAGACGCGCCAGTTCGCCTCCCAGCCGATCGGTCACCAACGACTCGTACAGGCCTGATGCCAACTGCTTCAGCATGGGTTGCGAACCTCCCAAAGCCAGCTTTACCGTCGCTCTACGCCCCGCACCTACACCACAAATGTGTGCTCCCGGTGCCACTCCAACGCCTCTGGGTCCGGCGCGAACCGCTCCGGAAGGCGCAGGGGGATTCCGCCCAGGTTGGCCACCATCTCGGTCAGCACCTTGCTGTGGGTCCACATGGCTGGAGCGGCGACCATGATCCGCAGATCGTCGTCCACTGCCACGAAGCCGTGCTCGAAGGCCCGGTCGTGGATGCCGCAGAGGGCCATGCCGTTGCGCGGATCGCACCGACGCGACTCGCAGGACGACCACGGGATGATGTGCGCGGCGGTTAGGTACTGCGGCGCATCCACGTCGCACATGGCGCATCCGTTCACGTAGCTAGACAGCACCACGCGCCGGAAGATGCCCTGGACACGGCGCACGGCCACCTCAGTCAGGTTGGTGGTCGGTCCCACGGGCGGCGTGAAGGCCGGCTCAACGGGCACGGGCTCCGACCCGTCTGTCATCAACCGTTCAAGGGCATCGTTCGCCTCAAGGATCACCCTATCGTGCTCGCTCAGGAACCGGTGGAACAGGTCCTTCTCCACCTGAGCCACGTTGGCGCTACCCGCCCGTCCGCTGGCGCGGAGGTCGGGGTCGCACGAGGCGATGTTGGTCAGCTTCCGCGCCACGGCCCCCGGCGTGCGGCCCAACCGCTCGGCCAGAGCGATGATGTCGGGGTTGCGCTGATGCAGCTTGCCGTAGGGTGTGCGGCAGTAGTACGCGAATGCCGGCAGCACCTCGGCAAGGGTCCAGTCGTTTCTGGTCATACCGCTAGAGAACCGGGCCGTACATCCAGATGGCCCAGTATCGCCAGCGCACCACCTCGCCCCGTGTGTTCTGCATGGTCAGGCCGGCACGGTGCAACCCGCGTGCGTCCAGACCGTCGATCCGGACAAGGCCTTCTCTGGCGCCGTTCGTAATGCCGTGTCTGGCGATCCAGCGCCAAGCCCGATCCGTCTGGGGCCGCACTTCGAGGAAGCGACATGATACACCTCCAAGTAGACGAGGTCGGCCCAGAGGTCACCCGGATTCACCGTGTCCATTCCTCTGTCAGCGGCATCACGATGAGTAGCTCCACGTCAGAGTCGTCGGTGGGAGTGCCGTAGGCGTATGACCCGAACAGGACGATCCGCTCGGGGCTGAACTCCCTGACGATGCTGTTGGTCATATCGCGAGGCGTCTGCTCTGATACCATGCCGCTGGCCCTCATACCATTGTAGCGCAGAGAGCCGGACCCCATCGCCCGACCTCCCCGGCCTCGGGCACGGAGGCCCGAGCCACCAGAACCACCACTCACGTCCCAGTCCCTTCTCCCCTTCTCCCCTTCTCCCGTTCTCCGGTTCTCCCCATCACCCCCTCACGCGCTACACCCACGTATCGCCCGACTTCTCCACGTCCGCCGCCGTCTCGCCCGCGTACGCGAGGTTCAGCGTGCCACGGCGGGCGTGTGCCACAATGGGTTACGGAGTGCCCACGATGCCTACCGCCTTGCGACTCGATGCCACCGTGCTCCCCGGCCATCGGCTGAGGTTGCCGAACCCGGAGGCAAGACCCGGATGTCAATGCTGGACCTCATCGACAGCCTGCCTCGAGGCCCGCGCTCGGCGCCCACCTGGGAGGCCGTTGAGCGGGGCCTACGGGCGGAGCGCGACGCATGGGCTCGTAAGCGCTCCCGAAGTCCGGTACGGTCTATGTCGACACCGCCGTAGTTATCTACTCCGTGGAACGACACACGCTCTATGAGCCACTACTCAGGGACCTATGGGCATGCGCCGGTGAGCGGCTGGACCTGGTAAGCAGCGAACTGACCCTCCTCGAAACGCTGGTTGTGCCGATGCGGCTCCGCGACGTAGCCCTTCAGCAGGCCTACGAGCATGCGCTACTCGATACAGACCTGCGACTACTCCCCCTCACGCGTGATGTGCTCTGCCGGGCTGCCGGCCTACGGGCCGCCATTCCGGCCCTGCGCACGCCGGACGCCCTGCATGCGGCGACAGCCATTGGTTGCGGGTGCGCAGGCTTCATCACCAATGACCCCGGCTTTCGGCGCGTCCCGGGCCTCCCCGTCATCCTGCTGGACCGCTTCCTGCAGGAGGGGTAGGCCCTACCTGCCTCTCCCGCCCGCGCGCCGCCCGATTTCTCCACATCGCCCGCCCGCCGCGCCTCCGCGCCGTCCGTGTTGGTCCGTGCCCGTCCGTGTCCGTCCGTGCAGGCTCCAGGCCCCACAGCACACGGACGACCACGGACACCCACGGACCGCCACGGACGACGCCCCCTCACCCCCTCACGCGCTACAGCCACGTATCGCCCGACTTCTCCACGTCGGCCGCCGTCTCGCCCGCGTACGCGAGGTTTAGCGCGTCCATGTCGTCCGGGGAGCGGCCCAGGCGGCGGCGCAGCTCCTCCTTGCCCTCCATGGATCGGCGGCCGCGGTCGTCGACGTGCCAGCGGGGGGCCATGGCCTGGCGGCGTAGCTCTGCCGCGGTTCGGTTCGGGAGGCGCGTCAGGTCCAGCTCGCCGGATGCGGCGCGGGCCGCCAGGCTGAACCATAGCTCGCTGCGCCGGTTCGGGTACTCCCTCGGCGCCCTGGCCCGAGCCGCCGCGCTGCATCCGGCGAAGGCGTACCGGCCCCGCTGGTCCACCACGCCGCCGCCCACGCCGTCGTCATCCACGAAGACGGCCACGCGGCGCGGGTTCTCGTCGGGCTGGGCGAAGCGGGCCGCCAGCTCCTTCAGCCGCTGGGCCGTGCGGGCCGTGTCCCAGCCGTTGTGGCTCTCGTGGTGCAGCACCGCCGGGCCGCGCCGGACCACCATGACCGTGCTGTCCTCGCCGAACCGGGCCACGTCGCAGCCGATGCAGGTGGGGCCGTCGCCGGGGTCCAGCGGCTTCTCGCGGAAGCAGGCCTGCCAGGCGGCCTCGCTCCAGACCGCCCGCGAGCCCTGGTGCGGCCAGCGGCCCAGCACGCGGCCCTCGAAGAGCGGGCCGGGGCGGTAGAACCTGCCGCTGCCGGGCGGGAACTCCACGTCGGTGGCCGCGGCGTCGCCGGGCGTCACCTCGTCGCACCAGTCGCGGAGCCGGTCGCGCACCCACCGCAGGCTCACGGCGCCGGGGTAGGGCGCGGGCAGCCCGGCCAGCTCGGCGGCGATGTTGGGATGCTCCAGCGCGCTCACGGTCAGCGTGTGGAACCTGCCCGACTGCTCCTCCTCGTAGGCGTGCGAGCTGGTGTCGGTAGGGTTGCAGATAGCGAGCCAGAGGCATCCCGGCCCCACGGCCATGCCCTCGGCGGCCTCCCAGATGGGCGCGTCGATGCCCGTGCACTCATCAAAGACGATGAGCACCCGCTCGGCGTGGCGGCCCTGGAAGGCGGCATCGTCGCGGCTGGTGTAGCCCACGGCGAAGTGCGCCGGGCCGGTCTCCATGCGCGTCGCCCGCGGGAGCAGGCCCGGCCGGCCGCGCCGCTGCACGCGCACCTCCTGCCACAGCACGTCGGCCACCTGGCTCTGCGTGGGCCCGGTGGTGAGAGCGATGCCGGGGTCGTATAGGTCGAAATGCCAGTTCACCAGCCCGGCGGCCAGGTGGGTCTTGCCCACGGCGTGGGCCGCCTTGACGAAGACGCGCTTGTGGCGCACCAGCGCCTCGGCGATCTGGGCCTGCTTCTCCCACCAGCGGACGCGCAGCACGTGGGCGGCGTAGAGGCCGGGGTTCCGCCGCATGGCCTCGGCGGCGGCGAGCGCGGCTCGGCTCATTCGGCGCCCCCTTCGGCCCGGCGGCGGGCATCGGCGGCACAGGCCTGCAGCAGGTCGGCCAGCTCGGCATCCGGCAACGCGGTCAGGCCCATCAAGTCGCCCTCCTCCGGCGCGGCGGCCGGCGCGATGGCCTCATGGAGCTTGAGTAGCCGCTCCAGGTCGGCGATGCCCTTCACCTCAATGCCCTCGTCGCGCAGGCGGCGCGCGCAATCGGTGAGGAGCAGCACAGCGATCTCCCGGACACCGGGATCGCGGCGATCGGCGGCCACCGGATCGGGTTCGATGGCGCGGGAACGGCTGGTCTGGCGCATGGTTTGAGGCTCCTTTCGGGAGATATGGTGCGGCGGCGCGTGCGACCGTGGTCTCGATACGCCTGTCCGCCGGGCGGCGGACAGGCACTCGACCGACGGTCTGGGGCGGCGGGAGCAGCCCTTGACGTCATCCTGACGCGAAGCGGAAGGACCCCCCGGAGGGTCCCGCCGCACCGCAGCGCAGCCGCGGACCGCCGGTTGCCCGGAGTGCGGAGCGCACCCAGCCGTCGGTTGAGTAGGTCCGCGCAGCCGTTCGCGCGGACCGTATCGAAACCGCGGCGAGCCGCCCACCCGGGTGCCCGAAGAGGATTTCCCTCCGCCCCTGCCGAATCTATCGCCGCCACCATGGAACATGCCACCCTGCCTGCGGCCGTGCTGCTTCTGTTCCTTTGCGGGGCCATCCTGGCCCGCATCGCTGCGGCGCGGCGGGGGCGGCCTATCTATGTGCGGCGCATCGCGGGGTTGGACCATCTGGACGACGCCCTTGGGCGCGCCACGGAGATGGGCCGGCCCATCCTCTTCAGCCCCGGTTTCGGCGATCTGGGCGCCATGTCGACCTACGCGGGCCTGGCGGTGCTGGAGTACGCCGTGGAGCGGTGCGCCTCGTTCGGCATCCGCGTCATCGTGCCCACCTCGGCCGCGCCGCTCTTCACCGTGGCCCAGGACACCGTCCGCGACACCTACGAGGCCAAGGGCCGGCCGGAGCTATACAACGCCGACGACGTGCTCTACCTCTCCGGCGACCAGAACGCCTTCGCCGCCGCCGTCACGGGCCTCATGGAGCGCGAGAACGTGGGCGCGGCCTTCTACTTCGGCTCCTACGGCTTCGAGTCGCTGCTGCTGGCCGAGACCGGGCAGCGCGTGGGCGCCATCCAGGTGGCCGCCACCGACAGCTTCTTCCAGGTCCCGTTCTTCCTCACGGCCTGCGACTACACCATCATCGGCGAGGAGCTATACGCCGCCGGCGCCTACCTCTCCCGCGAGCCCACCATGCTCGGCAGCCTGACGGGGCAGGACCTGGGGAAGCTGGCCATCGTGGGCCTGCTGCTCGTCGGCGTGGGCGTGGCGCTCTGGGCCTCGCTGCATGGCGGCGGCGGGGGCGGCTTCACCCCCTTTGTGGGCCTGCTCGGGGGCCAGGGGTGAAGCGCAAGGCCATCGTCGCCGCCACCTTCCTGGCGGGCCTCTACTACGTGCTGGAGTTCCTGCTGCCCCCGCGCATCGGCGGCTCGCCGGACTGGAGCGGCGCCGCGCAGCCGGCCGTCTGCCGCCTGAACGCCTGGATGCCGCGCACGCTCTGCTACACCGGCCTGCGCGAGGGCGAGCCGCCGCTCCTCATGGAGGCTCCCCTCGCCCCGACGCCGGAGATGCCCGGCCCGCGCGTCCTCCTCGCGCCCTCGCGCCTACGCCGCGACGACTACCGCGGATGCACGGCGCCCTGCGTGGTCCGCGACGCGCGCCTCTTCTACATCGGGCTGGGCTGGGACGACAAGACGCCGCGCGTCTGCATGGCCGAGAGGGACATGGACGGCCGCTGGGTCCCCGCGCCGCGCGCCGTGCTGGACCGCGGGAAGACCGGCGAGTGGGACAGCTCCGGCATCGACCGAGTGGAAGTGCAGGACCCCTACGTCAAGGACCGCTTCTGGCGCATGTGGACCGTGGGGCGGCAGGGCGACCTCGGCCGCGTCGGCTACGCCACATCGAAGACCGGCGAGGCCTGGCGCAAGTCGCCCGGGCCGGTCTACACCGCGCCGCCCGGCTGGAGCGTCGAGAGCGTCACCGTCGCCCGTTGGCCCGAGGGCTTCCGGGGCTGGATGACGCTCTCCCGCGGCGAAGGCGAGCGCAAGCTGATGACCGCCATGATGGACCCCGGCACCGGCGCGCCGGTGGGCACGCCCGTCGACGTGGCGTGGGCCGAGCCGTGGCCGGCGGGGCTGCGGCTGCTCGACGCGCGGGCGCACCTGGGCCTGCCCACCGAGGCCACGCGCCTCTTCCTGACGCTGCAGGCGCCCGGCGGCAAGCCGCACATCGCCGAGGCCTCCATGGACCTGCGCCAGGGCCTCGACGCCGCGCGGCTGGAACTGCGGCCGAAGCCACTGGTCGCGCCCGGCCCGGCGCCGCGCAGCACGTATCTCTCCGACGCGCGAACGCAGGTGGACGACCTGCTGGTGGTGGTGGGCTCCTTCGCCATCGGGCTGGGGCTCATCGGCCTGGGGCAACTCCACGGCAAGCGCGTGGCCAAGCTGAAGCGGGGCTGGCCCGAGAGCCTGGCCTTCTTCGTGGCGGCGGGCGCCATGGCAGCCTTCACGGTCTACGACCGGATGCACCCGGACCTGCAGGGCACGTGGGGCAAGCGCGGCTACGAACTGCTCTTCACCGGGCTCTTCCAGCCCCTGGGCGCGGCCATGTTCTCGCTGCTCGCCTGCTACCTGGTCTCGGCGGCCTACCGCGCCTTCAAGGTCCGCAACCTGGAGGGCGGCCTCATGGCGGCGTCGGCGATGCTGATCATGCTGGGGCAGGTGCCGGTGGGCAACTGGCTCACGCAGCACCTGCCGCACGGTATGCAGATCCCCACGATCATGGCCTGGGTGCTCTTCGTCTCCAACAACGCGGTGGTCCGCGCCGTGAACTTCGGCATCTTCGTAGGCGCCATGGCCACAGCCCTGCGCATCTGGCTCAGCATGGACCGGGCCGTGATGCGGACGGTGGAGTAAGGGCCGGCGCGCCTGCCTCCGAGCCCCGCGCCCAGCGCCCCGCCTTTGCCGCCATGCTGAGGCGAAGCCGAAGCATCCCCCGTCCGCGAGCGACCGGCCCGGCGCACTGCACGACCCCTGTGCCTCGACTACGGGGGATCCTTCGTTTCACTCAGGATGACGTCAAGGGCCTGGGGCGAAAGGCGGCGGCGCGACCTTGGTGATGTTGCCCGCCGCGTCGTACGCCACGAAGTCCTGCAGGCCCAGCGGCTCGGGCGGGCCGCAGTAGCCGTTCGGGCCGAACACCGCCGGTAGCGAGTAACCTACGTAGTAGGGCAGCAGGTCGTCGCAGGTCCAGGTGAGGTAGGGCACGAAGCCGTAGTCGCTCATGTAGCCCTTACCTGCGCCGGCAACCATTTGCTCGGCGCGCGGATCACGCAGCTGCGCCCACTGGCCCAGGAGCATGGCTGCGCCGGTGCATCCGTAGCCGTTCAGTCGTTGGCGCCCTCACTCATCGTCCCCTCGTCCGTCAGGCAAGGAGCCTTCGGCGTGCGCGGGGGGCTGTGATCCGGATCGCGCGCCCAATGATGTACCGGCGATGGACCGGGCCCCAGAACCTGCTGTCGTTGCTGTTGTTGCGGTGGTCGCCCACCACGAAGTACTCCGACGCCGCGAGCAGTACCGGAGCCTCCCCACCGTACCTATTGTGGAACTCGCGGTCGGGCTGCATCGGCTCCGCGATGTAGGGCTCAGTGATGCGCTCACCGTTCCGCAGCAGCATCCCGCCCACAAACTGGATGCTGTCACCCGGGCGACCGACGACCCGCTTAAGCCAGACAAACTGAGCGCCGCCGAACTGGGCGCTGAGCTCAGGCGGCGACCAGAATGCCACAATATGGCCGATCTCCGGCTCTCCGCGTCGGTACGCGCGAAGGTCCACCAGCACATGGTCGCGCATGGTGGCATCGAAGGCGCGATCGTGCAGGGTGTCCATCTGCCCTGCGGCGTGGCCGATGATGGTGGGCTCCATGCTGGGCGTCTGCAGGTACACCACCTTGTATGACCGGCGAACCCACACTGCAACGAGTGCGGCGAACCCCAGCGCCACAGCCGCAACGACCGCCCAGATCATCGCGCCCCTCCTTTACCGTCATGCTGAGGCGAAGCCGAAGCATCCCCCGTACGCGAGCGACCGGCCCGGCGCACTGCACGACCCCTGTGCCTCGACTACGGGGGATCCTTCGTTTCACTCAGGATGACGTCAAGGGCCTGGGGCGAAAGGCGGCGGCACGACCTTGGTGATGTTG
>CAJBBX010000085.1 GCA_903951425.1 uncultured Chthonomonas sp. | reverse complement strand
CCGACGGCCGAGGCGGCGGGGATGGAATAGGCCAGCGAGGCCACGCCGGATGCATCCGTGGTCGCTGACCCGACGGCGGCGCCATCGACCGTGAATGCCACGGAGCGCCCGGCCAGGAGCGCGCTGTCGGTGGAGCGCTTCAGCGTCGCCGCCAGCGTAACCGAGGATCCCTGGGCGCCCGACGCATTGGCCACCGTCAGGGCGGCGGCGGCTGTCGTAACCGTCAGGGCGGCCGGATCCGTCGAGGCTCCGTACGCCGCTTCGCCCGCGAAGGAGGCAACCACGGCATGGGCGCCCAGCGCGGACGCCTCGGGGACAACGTAGGCCAAGGCCGCCACGCCGCCGGCGCCGGTGACCGCTGTACCGACGGCAGTGGCGTCCAGCGCGAAGCTGATCGTACGGCCGGCCAGCGCCGAGCTATCGCTGCTCTTCGTCAGCGTGGCCGTCAGGCTTGCGCTCGCCCCTATGGCCGCCGTGACATCCGGCGCAACGAGGGTCGTCGGTGAGACCGAGGACGACGTGACGGTCAACGTGCCGGTCGCGGACCCGGCCCTATACATGGTATCGCCGTCGAACAGGGCCTGCGCGGTGAATGTGCCCGCAGTCGACGGCACATACCAGAAGATTGCCCTGCCGTCAGTCCCGGTGACGGCGGTGGCGATCTGGGTACCTGCCGCCGTGAAGCGGAGCGTTCGGCCGGCGACCGGCGGCAACGAGCCACCGGCGGCAATCTCGTAGAGGTACGAGATCGACTTGCTGTTGATGCCGACCGCCGCAGCGTAAGTATAGAGCGCAACGTAGGTGGGTCTGGTTCCCGCCGTTACGACCGTCAAGGTGGCCGAGCCACCTGCTGCGTCGTGCTTGGCATCCCCCGCGAAGGCGGCGGCGATGGGGTGTGCTCCGACCGCCGCGGCGGCAGGGACGGCATAGGCCAGCGAGGCCACACCGGAGGCGCTGGTGGTCGCTGACCCGACGGTAGCGCCGTCGACCGTGAAGGCCACGGAGCGCCCGGCCAGGAGCGCGTTGTCGGTGGCGCGCTTCAGCGTGGCCGATAGCGTAACCGAGGATCCCTGGTCGCCTGAGGCGTTGGCCACGGTCAGGGCGGCGCCGGCCGTCGTAACCGTCAGCGTGGCCGGGTCCGTCGAGGCTCCGTACGCCGCTTCGCCCGCGAAGGAGGCAACCACGGCATGGGCGCCCAGCGCGGCCGCTTCGGGGACAACGTAGGGCAGGGGCGCAACGCCGCCGGCGCCGGTGACCGCTGTACCGACCGCGGTGGCGTCCAGCGTGAAGCTGACCGTGCGGCCGGCCAGCGCCAAGCTATCGCTGCTCTTCGTCAGCGTGGCCGTAAGGATTGCGCTCGCCCCTGTGGCCGCCGTGACATCCGGCGCAACGAGGGTGGTGGCGGCCGGTGCGGACAACGAGACCGTCAGGCTCCCTGAACCGCTGGAGGCCGAGTACTTCGTATCGCCGGCGAAGGATGCGCCTATGGCGTAGGTTCCGGCGCCCCAACCGGACGGGATCGCGAAGCTCAGGGCTGCGAGCCCCGAGGCGTCAGTGGCGACCGATCCGACCGATGTTGCCGCCACCGTGAAGGCCATGGTCCGCTCGCTAATCGCTGCGGCATCGGTCGATCGGGAGAGCGTGGCGCGCAGGCTCGTGGGACCGCCCGCCTCGCCGGCTGCGTCCTGCACCGCCGTCACGGAGGCGGTACGGGCCACGGTCAGCGTTCCTGCACCGTTCGAGGCCGAGTAGCCGGAGTCGCCGGTGAAGGCAGCGGAGATCGTGTTCGCACCGGCCGCCAGGTTGTCGGTGATCACGGTACTGATCGAGGCCACGCCCGATGCACTCGTGGTGGCAGAGCCGACTGAGGCTCCGCCCACGGCAAAGGCAACGGTCTTGCCCGAGAGGAGCGAGCCATCGGCGCTCTTCGTCAGCGTGGCCGCGAGCGACACAGTCTGCCCGAAGGAGCCCGACGCTGAGCCCACCGACAACGACGTGGCTGCTGTCGTCCCCGGATTGATGTAACCGATGCCGTAGCAGCTAAGGTATGCCACGTCCCCGGCGAACTCAGCGCGTATTTCATGCGTGCCCGAGTAGCCTGCGGGCGTGGTCCAGTAGACCAGGGCGATGCCGCTGCCGTTCGTCGCAGCAGAGGCCACGGCCGTGCCGTCAATCTTGAACGTGACGGTCTTGCCGCCCAGCGCAGCGTTGTCGATTGCCCGCTTGAGGAACGCACCCAGCGGCACGCTCTGAAGCCCCCCGATGTTGCTGCGGTTGGGCACGGTGAGGTAAGTGACCGGTAGTCCCGAGTTGGTCACTGAGAGCGTACCGGAGCCTGATGACGGACCGTAGAGCGCGTCGCCCGCAAAGGCTGCGGCCAGGGCGTGCGAGCCCTCGGGTGTCACGGCCGGGATGAGGTACGACAGGGTTGCGGCGCCGCCTGCCGCGGTAGCCGCCGAGCCTGCCGCCGTCCCATTCATCGTGAATGCCACCAGGCGGCCTATGACGCCCGCGTTGTCGGTACCACGCGTGAGTGTAGCGGTCAGGTTCACGGCGCCGCCGACGAGGCCGCTCGCGTTGGTCACTGCCAGGCTGCTCGTAGTCTGCGTGATCGTCAGCCTGCCGATTGCGCTCGACGCGCCGTAGGTGCCGTCGCCCACGAAAGCGGCGCCGGTCCCCACCATCGGCGAGGCAAAGGCGTCCACGATGGTGTGCGGTACTGAGGCCGCGCCGGCGGCATCGGTCACCGCAGAGCCGATGCTTGAGCCCGCGACAGTGAACCCTACGGTCTTCCCTTGCAGCGGCAAGGTGTCCAGGCTCTTGGTCAGGGTCGCGCTCATGCTCACCGACGAGCCGGCCGGACCGGAGCACTCGGCGATCGACAGGCGCGTCGCCAGCCCGCGCGGAAGGCCGATCCGCCAGATGCCGCGGCCGTAGGTGCCCGCATAGAGCGTGCGGGTCCCGGGGACCATCACAAGGTCATTCACCTGCACGTTGGGCAGGCCCAGCGGCTGCGTGGCATTCCCCCAGGTGGCTCCTCCATCCTGGCTGGCCATGACGCCCACGTCGGTGGCGACGTAGAACGTTGTGGACGGGGCGTCGGGATCGAGGGCGATGGCGTTGACCTGCACGTCGGGGAGGGCTGCGGCCCCGCTGCCGCTCAGGTTGCGCCATGTGCGGGCCGCTCCCGCCTGAGTGCTGGCGCAGCGCCAGAGATGGCCAGCGCCGGTCCCCGACAGGCCGACAAAGATGTCGCCGGGGTCCGTCGGGTTCACGGTGATGCTGGTGATGGCCCGCGGAGGCAGCGAGACGATGCCCGCACCGATGAGTTGCCAGTTCGATCCGCCGTTGGCGGTCATCCAGAGCTTGCCGTCATCGGAGCCGGTGTAGATGCGCGCCGCGTCGGTGGCCGAGACCGCGATGGCGGTGACGTAGTGCATGGCCCCGGCAAGGGCCTGGCCACCCAGCCGCGCCGTCCAAGATGCGGTGGTCTCATCCCACCGCCAGAGGTAGTTGGTGCCGGCGTAGACGTAGCGTGGCTGCGATGGGCTGATCGCGATGGGCGCGATGAAGGCCTTGGTGTCCGAACCGGTCGACGGCGTCGTCTTGATGGTCGTCGCCCATTCGTCTTTGGTTCGGAAGACGCCGAGGAACTGGGCCGTGGCGTACTGGGTCAGCGGGTCCTGCGGGTTGATGGCGCAGAAGCCGCCGTCGCCCTGGCCAACATTACGCCAGTTCAGCAGGTCGCCGGTGGAGAGCGGCGAGGCGTTGTCCTGCGTGCCGCCCAGGATCTTGTCGGGGTTCGTCGGGTGCGGGGCGATCCGGTAGAACTCGGTGACGCCCAGCGTCGAGCTGAGGGTGCTGTCGAAGCTCCAGGCATCTGCCGTAGGGTTGTACGTGTAGCCGAAGACGCCGCCGTCGTTG
>CAJBBX010000084.1 GCA_903951425.1 uncultured Chthonomonas sp. | reverse complement strand
CTGGAGTTCAGACGTGTGCTCTTCCGATCTCCGCGAGAGCGTATGGTGTTGGTGATGCGCTTCGGCCTGAACGACGGCTGCTCACGGACGCTGGAAGAGGTGGGCAAGCACTTCCGCGTGACACGTGAGCGGATCCGGCAAATTGAGGCCAAGGCGCTGAAGAAGTTGCGCACGCCCAACAAGAACCGCAAGCTGAAGGATTACCTTGAGTAGTCTGCGGTTGTCTTAAGGGCGCGGCGCGGTGGTGAGGCAATGAGACAACTAAAGATCGGGACCAGCTGGGTCCGCGGCGTCATCGGTGACGCCTTTACCCCCGAGTTGGCGATCCAGTTTGCGTGCGCATTCGGCACGTACTGCGACGGCGGCTCCGTAGTCCTCGGGCGCGACACGCGGCGCTCATCGCCCATGCTCCATGCGGCGGTGCAGTCGGCGCTCATCTCCACGGGATGTCGCGTCATCGACCTGGGCGTCTGCACCACGCCGCTGGTCTCCCACGCCGTCCGGCGCCACGGCGCGGCCGGCGGCATCTCGATCACCGGTAGCCACAATGACGCCGAATGGAACGCGCTGAAGTTTCTCGGCCCAACCGGCTCGCTCCTCAACGCCGCCAACAGCGAGGAATTGCTCGACATCTACCATGCCTCGGCCTACAGCTTCAGCGGCTGGGATGGCCTCCAGCGCACGGTCCTCGACGACGGCGCCGTCGCAAGCTATGTCGATGACCTCGTGCGCGACCTGGACGCCGCTGCCATTCGGGCGAAGGGTTACCGTGTTGCTGTCGACTTCAGCAATGGCGCGGCGCATGGTGTCTGCAGCCGCTTCCTGGGCCAGCTCAGCTGCGAGTTGGTCCCGCTGAACGAGCGGCCTGCCCGCCGCTTCTCCCATGCCCCTGCGCCGCAGGTCGAGAACATGCGTCAGTTGGAAGCGGTGCTGCCCTACGTCAGGGCAGATGTCGGCGCCGCCATCAACGTCGACGGCGACCGCGCCGGGTTCGTGACCCACGACGGGCGCGCCCTCTCGGAGGAGATCGCGCTGCCGCTCGTTGCCGACCATGTGCTGGGGCGACGGCCCGGGCTCGTCGTGACGAACCTCTCGACATCACAGATGGTAGACGCCGTCGCCGCGCGGCATGGCTCTGCAGTGCTGCGGGCCGAGGTGGGTGAGGGGTATGTGATGGACCGTGCAGCACTGGAGGGGGCGGTGGTCTGCGGTGAGGGATGCGGCGGAGTGGCCCTGACGCCGCAGAGCGCCACGTTCGACGCCTTGCAGACTCTCGGCCGCGTGCTGGAGGCGATGGCGCTCTCGGGCGCAACCCTTGCCGACCTTACGGCAGACCTGCCTGTACTGGCCATGCGCAAGGGCGAACTCGCCTGCTCGCCGGATAGGGTGTACCGCGTAATCGAGGCGGTCCGTGAGGAGTTCGACGACGCGGCTGTGAACGAGGCCGACGGCGTTCGCCTGGCGTGGCCGCATCAGTGGCTGCACGTGCGTGCCTCAAATACAGAGCCCATCGTGCGGATCATCGCTGAGGCGCCCGATCAGGCCACGCTGGATACGCTCTTCAGCCGGGCTGATACCGCGGCTCGGCGCGGGGCATCTGGCTTCGGCCGCACCGACCATGGCGCGGCTGGATCGGCCGTGCGGAGCGGCAAGCCATGAGAAAGCCACTGGCCCTCAAGATTGGGATTTCCGGCGTGCGCGGCGTCGTCGGCCAGGCGCTGACCCCGCAGCTAATCAGCTCTTTTGCGGCGGCGTTCGGTTCCCACATCGGCCGCGGCCGCGTGCTGGTCGGCACCGACAGCAGGCCCTCGCGTGACATGGTGCGGCACGCCACCATTAGCGGACTGCTCAGCGTAGGCTGCCAACCGGTCGACCTGGGCATCCTGCCCGTGCCGGCGCTCCAATTGCACATCCGCACCACCGGCGCGTTCGGCGGGGTCTGCGTCACCGCCAGCCACAACCCCATCGAGTGGAACGCGCTGAAGTTCTTCGGCGCCGACGGCATCCTCCTGCGACCGGCACAGGCCGAGGAGCTGACGGACCTCTACCATCAGGGCGTCTTCCCGCGCATCGCCGGACCCGACATCCCGGAGGTGCTCTTCGACGATACCGCCATCGAACTGCACCTTCAGGCAGTCCTGGCCTCCGTCGATGTCGACCTGATCCGTAGCCGGCGCCTGCACGTCGCGGTCGATTGCTGCAACGGCGCCGCATCTCGGGCCACGCCGCAGTTCCTGGAGCGGCTCGGGTGCCGGGTCACGGCCATCCATACCGACCCGGATCAGCCCTTCCCGCACAATCCGGAGCCCGTTCCCGCCAATCTGGGCGACCTGTGCCGGGCCGTTCGCGAAGGCGGCGCCGACGTGGGCTTCGCGCAGGATGCCGACGCCGACCGTGTCGCCGTGGTGAACGAACGCGGCGAGCCCATCGGCGAAGAGGCGGGCCTGGCCCTCGCGGTCCTACGCCGTCTGGAGGTAGAGCCGTCGCCTGTGGTTGTGAACATGTCTACTAGCCGTATGGTCGACGACGTCGCCGCCCGCCATGGCTGCACGGTTCATCGTGCCAAGGTGGGCGAGGTCAACGTCGTTGAGAAGATGCTGGCCGTGGGCGCACCCATCGGCGGCGAGGGCAACGGGGGCGTCATCAGCCTTCGGACCAACGCGTGTCGTGACAGCTTTGTTGGCATGGCCATCCTGCTCGAGGCTCTTGCCGTTCGCGGCGGCGCTTTCTCGGCCTTCCGGGCCGAAGTACCGACCTACTCTTTCCTCAAGGAGAAGATCACCTTTCCGGCCCGCGAGGTGGCCACAGCCCTGCGCAGGTTCCGCGAGAGCTACTCGGGGCACGAGATGGACCTCTCCGACGGCGTGAAGGTGACCTGGCCCGATCGCTGGGTGCAGGCGCGCTCGTCCAACACGGAGCCCATCATCCGCGTCCTTGCCGAGGCCCCGACCGACGCCGAGGCGCGCCGATTGGTCGATGAGGCCTTTGCTGCCCTGAGCGGATAGGCGCGATACG
>CAJBBX010000083.1 GCA_903951425.1 uncultured Chthonomonas sp. | reverse complement strand
TGAACGGCGGGGCGGGGTGGCCCCGCAGGTGCGGCGGCTCACGCCGGGGGATCCTTCCGCTTCGCGTCAGGATGACGTCAAGGGCGGCGCGTGCGGCCGTGGTCTCGATACGCCTGCCCGCCCCGGGCCGTCATCCTGAGGCCGCCGTCTGGCCGAAGGACCCCCCGTAAGTAGCCCGCCGCGCATCCGCGTTGCACGGCGCTTCCGTTGGCGTCGCGATGAACGGCGGGGCGGGGTGGCCCCGCAGGTGCGGCGGCTCACGCCGGGGGGTCCTTCCGCTTCGCGTCAGGATGACGTCAAGGGCGGCGCGTGCGGCCGTGGTCTCGAAACGCCTGCCCGCCTGGCGGCGGGCAGGCACTCGACCGACGGTCTGGGGCGGCGGGCAGCCGGCGCCGCACGGGCCCAGCCGCTGGTTGAGTAGGCCCGAGCCACCACCTGCTATGGCACGGAAGTGGCGATCTTGAGGGCTGAGTAGGTAGCATTCATGTGGCTCCGCCGAGCAGTGCGGCGGCAGGCCCACGGCCAGGTCCGGTGGGCCGGGAGTGTGGCTAGGAGGTAGGCACGGGACGTGGCATCGTTGGTTGGGCGGCGGCACTGGCGACAACGCGTGGTGGACCGCAGCCTCACCGTTCCGGTGGTTCCATAGCCGCCGCACACAAGGAGCAGCCATTGGCTCAGGCCAATCTGGGAGACTGGAAGAAGGTGCCACAGCAGGTGGCGGACGCACTGGAGGAGGCGGCGGTGGGGCTGCCGGACGTGCACCGGCGCTCCATGTTCGGATGCCCCTGCCTGTTCGTCAACGGCAACACGCTGGCCGGCGCGCACTTCGCGGGCATCTTCGTGCGGCTGGGAGACGCCGACCGGGAGGAGTGCCTGGCTCTCGACGGGGCCTCGCACTTCGAGCCCATGCCTGGCCGAGCCATGCGCGAGTACATCGTCCCGCCGGATAGCGTCGTGGGTGACCCGGCAGCCCTCGGCACATGGCTGGCGCGAGCGCACGCCTACGTCTCCCTGCTCCCGCCGAAGGAGCCCAAGCCGAAGCGCACGAGGCGGTAGCGGCACGGGCGTGGCGCCCGCAGGACGATCGGGCGCGGCCCGACATGCCGGGCTATGCGGTGGATGCCTGCTCGGCGGCCAGATGCAGGGCCTCATCGGTGGAGAGGGCCCTGCCGCACTCGCGGGCGTTCCTGAAAGCCTCTTCGCTCATGGTTGTCTGAAGGCGCTCGCGCAGGGCGGCGTTCTCCTCCGTCACGGCGGGCCATGCCGGCGGCGTACCGGGCGCCTCGCGGAGCATCTCGGCGTGGGCGAGCAGCGAAGCGGCGCGCTCCGGGTTCCCATGGGCTTCGGCCACGTAGGCAAGGCCCTCCAGGCAGGGCGCGCGCAGGACGCGGTGCCCGCCCGACTGAACCAGGGCAAGCATGGGTCGATAATGCGCCTGCGCCCGCTGCCCGTCGCCGTGCGCCCGCGCGATGTTGCCGAGGCCCCAGAGGCAGCGAGCCTCGCGGTAGGTATCGCCCAGTTCGCGGCAGAAGGTAAGGCTCTCCTCCAGGTGCGACTGAGCGGTAGCCAGTTCGCCGCTGCGCCACGCGAGGAAGCCCAGGTTGTGCAGCGCCACGGCGGTGTGCCGTGCATTGCCGATCCGCCGAGCCAGCGCCAACGCCTGACGCCGACGGTCGGCAGCGTGCCCGGGCTCGCCATCTGACTCGGCTGCCAGTGCGAGGCCCTGCAGCGCCTGCAGCGCTACATCGTTCTGGCCGGTGGCTTCCGCTACCTCCAGCGCCTGCTCGAAGATGGACCGGGCCGCAGCGGTCTCGCCCCTGTTCTGATGGATAACCGCCAACGACCCCAACGCCCGGGCCTCCCCCGTCGCATCGCCCAGCTCGCGGGCGATGGCCAGGCTCTCGGAACCGCACTCCAGCGCGGCGGCGCACGGGGGCCCCATAGTAAGTGTAAGCCCCAGCCCCTGCAGGACGCTTCCGTAGGCCGCGGTGCGTGCGCCATTGCCCGCCTCGCGGGCGGCGGTGAGCCACTCGCGGGCCTCGTCGAACCGGCCCATGGTGCCCCAGTAGGGCCACAGGCCCGCCGCCAGCCGCACGCCCGATTCGAGGTCCTCGGCGGCGCGGCCGGGCTCCCGCAGGCACCACTGGAGCGCCGCGATGCAGTTCCGCAGGTCGGGCTCCAGCGACGTGGGCCAGCCGTCGACGGTGCTGTCCGATCCCTGCGACACCACGCGCTCCGCCATCTCGGCGAACCAGCGGGCGTGCCTCCCGCGCACCCGGTCGGCCGCGGGCCGCCTCAGGCGTTGGGCCGCAAAGGCCCGCAGCGTCTCCAACATGCCGAACCGCATGCGGCCGCCGACTTCGGTGGCCGTCACCAATGAGCACTCCTGCATGGTGCGCATCATGACGGCGTTACCGCCGCTGCAGATCGCCTCGGCCGCCTGCACGCTCCACCCGCCGCGGAAGACGGAGAGCTCGGCGAAGAATCGGCGCTGCCGAGCATCCAGCATATTGAGGCTCCACTCCATGGCGGCTTGCAGCGAGGCCACGCGGGGGGCGACCGTCGACGAGGGGTTGGAGAGCAGCGTCGGCCCGGCATCGACCCGCGCCAGGATCTCCTTCGGGGTATACGTGGCTGCCCAGGCCGAGACCAGCTCGATGGCCAGCGGCAACCCGTCGAGCCAGGCGCAGAGCTCGGCCACGGCTCGTGCGTTTCGGTCAGTCACGGCGAACCCCGGCCTGCGCGCCTGGATGCGGTCCACCAGCATCTGGACGCTCGGGTACCCGGCCATGCGCTCAGCCGGCCCGGACTGGGGCGGCGTCTCCAACGGCGCCACAGAGAGGTTGCGCTCGCCCTGCACACTGAGCGAGCGCCGCGACGTGGCAAGCACCGCCAGGCGGGGGCAGCGCGACAGGAGCGTCTCCACCAGCGCCGCGCCTTCGGCAGCTACATGCTCCAGGCTGTCGAGCACCATGAGGCATCCCGCCGAAGGACGCTCCGCGCGACTGATGGCGCCGACCAGCGCCTCGTCGGAGCTGTCCGGCACACCCAGGGCCCGTGCCACGGCCGGGGCCACGGAGCCCGGTCCAGTCATGTCGGCCAGGGGCACGAACCGGATCGCACCGTCATAGGCCTCCATCAGCGCCATGGCCGCCTCTGTGGCCAGCCGGGTCTTGCCGGAGCCGCCCGGCCCGGTCAGCGTGAGCAGACGAGCCCGCTGGGGAGCCGGCGTCAGCAGGCGGCAGATCTCTGCGACCTCGGCCTCCCTGCCGAAAAAGCGGCTCACCGGCACGGGCACGAGGCCAGGGCGCGGCGTCCGGGTAGCGATCCGAGAGGGGCCGGCGGCAGCCGCGTGCGCCTCCGCAGGGAGATCGGAGCCGAGCTCCTCGCGCCAGAACTTTGCCATGGCGGCCTGGTGCCGGCGCGCACCGGCGGCGTCACCCATGGATGCGGCGCTCCGGATGAGGAGCAGATGCGCCGGCTGGCTGTAAGTGTCGACGGCGACGGCGCGTAGGGCGTAGTTCGCTGCACCGGCGTAGTCACTAACCTCCTCGCAGAGGCCGGCCAGCCGGAGCAGCGCATCCAGCGCGCGTCCGCGGAGCCGCCGTCGTTCCGGCGCCGCCCACTCGGCGTCCACGCCCGGTAGGAGGTCGCCGCCGTAGAGCGCCACGGCATGCACCAGCGCCTCGACCGCCTCGGGACCGTCAAGGCCCGACGCGGCGTCCATGGCGGCATCAAACTCGACGACATCGCTGCTGCAGAGCGCGGGGTTCAGCCCGACGTCCTGCCGGCCGCACTCCAGCACGGAACCGGGCTCGATCCCCCTGGGCTCAAGCATGCGGCGCAGGCGGAGGATCACCTGGCGCAGGGCAGTGCGGCCCTCCTCCTCGCCTGCATCAGGATAGAACTCATCGACGAGCTCGACCCGCGGCGCCCGATGGCGCCCGGGATAGGCGAGGCGCGCGAGCAACTGCGCGATCATGCGGGTCGGATAGATGGGTTCGGACCCGCCATGCCTGTGCAAGGCGAGCCGACCAAGCATGGTGACACGCCAGACACTCATCTCCACGGCCACCCTCCACAGCGTCAGCGCAAGGGCAACAGCCACGAACGGCGCACCATGGGGGCGCCATCTCATGATAGCACCCCGTCGCAGACAGACGATGCCCGGAACGGCGTACGGTTCGGCGGTCCTTGGTCGAAGCGTTACGGTAGCGATGCGTTGCGTTACGGTAGCGTGACGGTCGATCCGTATACTGGCGCCGACGGGGGAGAGCGCTCGCCGATCGATGGGGCTAGGCGGCGCCGCCCACACAGAAAGGACTTTGACCGCATGTGCCATCACTGTTCGGCGGCATCGCCGCCCAAGCAAGACGCCCTGAGACGGCTCCTCCGGTGTGCCACTCCCGTGGCCCTGCTGCTCGCCGCCGCATCTGCCATGGCGGCGCCCAGCACGCCCAGGATGCAGGCGCCCAACCTGCCCCTGACGTTCGAGAGGAACACCGGCCACTGGCCCAAGGACGTGCAGTTTGTCGCCCGCTCGGGTCAGGGCACGCTCTTCCTGACCCGGCGCGAGGCCGTCGTGGCCCTCACTTCGGGCAAGAAGTCGTCGGCCCTGCGCCTCAAGCTGGCCGGATCAAACCCCGGCGCGGCGGCCTCGGGCCTCGACAAGCAGGCCGGCGTCGTCAACTACTTCATGGGCAAGGACCCCAAGAAGTGGCGGACCAACGTTCCCACCTACTCGCGGGTCAAGCTGGCAGCGGTCTACCCCGGCATCGACCTGGTCTACTACGGCGCCGGAAAGGGCCGCACGCTGGAGTATGACTTTGTCGTGAAGCCCGGCGCGGACGCATCGCGCATCCGCATGGCGGTCAGCGGCGCGAAGTCCCTCCGCACCGTGGGCGGCAAGCTCATCGCCTCCACAGCCTGCGGCGACGTGACGCTGAACCGGCCTTACGCGTACCAGACCGTCGACGGCATCCGCAAGCAGGTGGCATGCGCCTTCACGCTGGAGCGGAACACCATCGGCTTCCAGGTCGCGCGGTATGACGCCTCGCGTCCGCTGGTCGTAGATCCGACGCTGGCGTACGGCACGCTGCTGGGCGGCTCGGGCGCCGACAAGATCAAGGCAGTCGCGGTGGACGCCGCCGGTGCGGCGTACGTCTGTGGCTACTCGGCCAGCACGCCGTTCCCTACAACCACCGGCGCCTACCAGACGGCCGCCGCGGGCGGCACCGATGCCGTGGTCTCGAAGCTGAGCGCTTCGGGCGCAAAGCTGGTCTACAGCACCTACCTGGGCGGCGCTGAGTACGACGAGGCGAAGGCCATCGCGGTGGACGCAACGGGCGCGGCGTACGTCTGCGGCGAGACCAACAGCGCCGCCTTCCCGACGACCACCGGCGCGTTCCAGACCACGCACGGGGCCGACTCCGCCGGCACTGACAATTTCGTAACGAAGCTGGGCGCATCGGGCGCGTCCCTGGCTTACAGCACCTTCCTGGGCGGCACGGGCGCCGATTCCGCATACGGCATCGCTCTGGACACCGCCGGATCGGCATACATCGGCGGCTACACCGACGGCGACTTCCCGACGACCGCCGGCGCCTACCAGACCGTACGCGAAGGCGGCATTGACGCCACCGTAACGAAGCTGGACCCCTCAGGGACGTACCTGACCTACAGCACCTACCTGGGTGGGACCGGCAACGACTACGCCCGCGGCATCGCGGTCGATTCCACCGGCGCGGCCTTCATCGGCGGCTACAGCGACGACTGGTTCCCAACCACGCCGGACGCATGCCAGACCATCAAGCCGGGCGGCGTTAACGGCTTTGTGACCAAGCTGAACGCCGGCGGCACGGCCCTGATCTACAGCACCTACCTGGGCGGGTCCGGCTCCGACTACGGCTATGCGATCGCCATCGACGGCGAGGGGGCGGCCTACCTGGCCGGCTACACCAACGGTGAAAGCTACACAACCCCTAACGCGTACCAGGCCGTCAACGCGGGCGGCTATGACGGCTTCGTGACCAAGCTCGACCCCACCGGTACCGGGCTGGTCTACAACACCCTTATCGGCGGGGCGGGCGACGACAAGGCCAAGGGCATCGCCGTGGACGCAGTCGGCGGGGCCTTCATCACGGGCTCCACCAAGAGCGCGGGCTATCCCGTCACCGCCGGCGCCGCCCAGTCCACCCACGCGGCGGACGGCGGCCAGATCGATGCCTTCCTGACGCAGCTGGACCCCTCAGGGACGTGCTTGACCTACAGCAGCTACCTGGGTGGCACGTATGCCGATGAGGGCGCCAGCGTCGCCGTCGACGCCACGGGTGCGGCCATCATCGGCGGCTATAGCGGCGCCGGCTTCCCCTGCACCGCCAACGCGTACCAGACCCAGTCAACGGGAGGCGACGACGGCATGGTGGCCAAGTTCAGCTTCGGCCAGCCGACGCCCACGGTGGCCGTGGACAGCCTGAGCGCCACCGAGGGCGGCCGCGTCACGCTCCGCGGACGCCTGTCGGACGCCGCAGACGCCGGTATCTCCGGGATGCGCCTCCAGTTCAGCATCGACTCCGGCCCATGGGTGAACTCCGAGATCCTCACCAGCGCGGCCGGCGTGGCCACGCTCACCATCACGGCGCCGGCCGCGGGCACCCACACGCTGCTATGCAGGTTCGAGGCGGCCGAAGGCTACGCGGCCGCCGACGGCCCCGGCACGCTGGATACCACGACGCTCCTGGCCACGGTCACGGCGGTCAACAGCATCGGCGCGGGCCCCGGAGACGCCCTTGGCCTCGTCGCCTACCTCCGCATCCCGAGCGGGACGTCGATCGGCGCCGGCATCGCGGGCAAAGCGCTGGAGTTCCAGTTCAACGGCGGCGCGTGGACCCCGGCCTCGGCCCTCACCGACGCCGTCGGCAAGGCGACCCTCGCCGTCACGGCGCCCGGCGCGGCGGGATCCTACACCATCAATACCCGGTTCGCGGGGGATGCCACCTACGCCGCATCGAGCGGCACGGCAGACCTCACCGTCGCGGCCAAGCGGAACGTCTACGTCTACACGATCAACCGCTCCGTGGCCGTCGGCGGCTCCACCAGGCTGATCGCCTACTTCTACTGGTACCAGAGGAACGGAACGCTGACCCCGGTGTCCGGCAAGTCCCTCCGGTTCCAGTGCGCCGGCGTGAGCCTGGACAGCACGGTCACCACCGATGCCGCCGGGAAGGCCACGCTCACCGTGAGCCCGGCCACCGTCGGCGCGTTCCCCTTCACCGTGGACTTCACGGCGGACGCCGACTACAACGCCGGCAGCGGTAGCGGCACGCTGACAGTCGCGCCGTAGCCCGGCGCTCCAGCCTGAGACGCACCCAGCGCCCCCGGAGGCTTCGGCCAACGGGGGCGCTGCTGCGTTTGCACAATCAACAACCTCAACACGGTCAGCGCAGGCCTCATCCTCGAGCTACGGGGATCCTTCGTTCCTCAGGATGACGGCACAGGCGCGCCGCCTCCATATGGCTCCTGCGGACCTGTCTCGGAAATGAGAGAGGGCTTGCGTACTCCCACCGAACGTGTTACAATCACCGTCAGGGCGCGCTGCACGATCGGCGGCCCGGCTAGAAGCGTGCAGAACCAGCGGGCGCACTCCCCGAACTCGGGGTGGCCATAACCACTGTCGTTGAAAGGCGGATCATGCTCAACTTCACTCGCAGGCTGCTGCGCGCTACGGCGTGCTCGGTAGCCCTCATCGCGGCCGTGCCGGGCGTCGCATCGCCCTCGGCCGGCCCAGCCAGGTCGCTCAACGCGAACCTGCCCCTGACGTTCGAGAAGAACACGGGGCGCTACGCGAAGGAGGTGCAGTTCGTCGCGCGAAGCGGTGGCGGCGCGCTCTTCCTGACGAGCCGCGAGATGGTCCTGTCGCTGCGCAAGGGCGACAAGGCAACGGCGCTGCGGCTGAAGCTGCAGGGATCCAACGCCGGGGCCGTGGCCTCGGGCCTCGACAAACAGCCCGGCGTCGTCAACTACTTCCTCGGCAACGACGCGAAGAAGTGGCGCACCAACGTCCCGACCTACTCGCGCGTTAAGCTGGCGGGCGTCTACCCCGGCATCGACCTGGTCACCTACGGCGCAGGCAAGTCACGCACGCTGGAGTATGACTTCGTCGTGAAGCCCGGCGCGGATGCGTCGAGGATCCGCATGGCCGTCTCCGGCGCGAAGTCGCTTCGGACCGTCGGCGGGAAGCTCATCGCTTCGACCGCTTGCGGCGACGTGACCCTGAACCGGCCCTACGCGTACCAGACCGTGAACGGCGTCCGCAAGCAGGTGGCCTGCTCCTTCACGCTGGAGCGCAACGCCGTCGGCTTCCAGATCGCCCGCTACGACGCGAGCCGCCCGCTGGTGGTCGACCCGACGCTCACCTACAGCACGCTGATCGGAGGCACGACCAGGGACTTCGGCAACGACGTAGCCGTCGACGCGGCGGGCTGCGCCTATGTCCTCGGCGGCACCCAGTGCCTCGACTTCCCGACCACCGCCGGCGCCGTGAAGGCGACGCCGGACGCGACTCAGAACGACGACGGCTTCCTGGCCAAGTTCAACGCCGATGGGTCGGCCCTGGTCTACAGCACCTACTTCGGCGGCACCGGCTCCGACTATGCCTATGACGTGGCGGTCGACGCCGCGGGCTGCGCGTATGCATCGGGTGGGACCAGTAGCGACGATCTGCCGACCAGCGCCGACGCGTTCGACAAGGTCCGCAACGACACGGACGGCTACGTGATGAAGCTCAACGCGACGGGCTCCGTCCTGGTCTACAGCACCTACCTGGGCGGCGCGAGCGCCGATGGGATAGACGGCCTCGCCGTGGACGCTGCCGGGTGCGCCTACGTCGGTTCGTGGACGCTCTCGACTGACTTCCCGGTCACGCCGGGCTCCATTCCCAGCAAGGCCGTCCTCACCAACATCGTTGGGTGCGTCACCAAGCTGAACCCCGCGGGCTCGGCCCTGATCTACAGCACGTACCTGGGCGCGAACTTCTCCGACAGCATGACCGACCTGGCGATTGACGGCGCCGGCTGCGCCTACGTGGTGGGCGTCACCGATGCACCCAACCTCCCGACCACGCCAGGGGCCTTCCAGCCCGGCCTCGCAGGGGACTGGGACTGGTTCGTCGCCAAGCTGAACGCCTCGGGCACCGCGCTGGTCTACGAAACCTATCTGGGCGGCAACGGCTACGAAGAGCCCTACGAGGTGGTGGTGGATTCGGCGGGCTGCGCCGTCATCACCGGCCTATGCGAAGCAGCGACTTTCCCCACGACGCCCGGCGCCTATATGCCCGCGGCCTCCAGCGGCTGCGTGGTGACCAAGCTCAACGCCGCCGGCTCGGCCCTCGTCTACAGCACCTACCTCGGTTCCGGCACCGGCGCCGAGGAAGGCGAGGGGCTGGCGCTCGGACCCGATGGATCGGCCTATGTGGTGGGCGCAGCGGGAGACGCCTTTCCCGTTACTCCCGACGCGTTCCTCGCCACGCGCCCCGGCAACAAGGACGGCTTCCTCTCCGTCCTGAGCCCCGACGGCTCGGCGCTGACCTACAGCACCTACCTGGGCGGCCCCAACGACGACGCAGTGTACGGCGTGGCGTTCAGCGGTGGCGCGGTTCACGTGACCGGCAGTACCGACAAGGACCCGCCTGCGGACGACCAGGCGGGCATGGGCGACATTCGCCCCATGTTCCCGATCCCGACCTTCCCCGTTACCCCCGGCGCCTACCAGACCGTGAACGCGGGTGGAAGGGATGCCTTCCTGATGAAGTTCTCCTTCTCGAGCGGCGATCCCACCACGGTTACGGTGGATGACCTCAACGTGACCGAGGGCACCCGCATCTCCCTCCGCGGCAGGCTCACCGACGCCGCCGGCGCGGGCATCGCCGCCCAGCGCCTCCAGTTCAGCATCGATTCCGGCGCCTGGGCCAACTCGGAGGTGCTCACCAGCGCCACGGGCTACGCTACCCTCACCATCACGGCGCCGGCTGCGGGCGTCCACACGCTGGCGTGCCGGTTCGAGGCTGCAGGAACCTACCTGGCCGGCTCCGGCTCCGGCACGCTGACCACCACATCGCTCCTGGCCACCACCACCGCCGTCATGGACCGCACGGCAGGCCCCGGCGACGCGGTGAGCCTTCTGGCCTACCTGCAGACGCAGAACAGGGCGGGCATTGCGGGCAAGCAGATGGAGTTCCAGTTCAACGGCGGCGCGTGGACCCCGGCATCGGCGGTCACCGAGGCCACCGGCAAGGCCACGCTCGCGGTCACCGCTCCGGCGACTGCGGGCGACTACACCATCAACGCGCGCTTCATCGGCGACGCCACCTACGCCGCTTCCTCCGGCACGGCCAAGCTGACCGTTGCGGCCAAGCGGAGCGTCTACGTGTACACGATGAACCGATCCGGCAAGGTGGGCGCGGCGGGCACGCTGATCGCCTACTTCTACTGGTACCAGAAGAACGGAACGCTGACCCCGGTCAGCGGGAAGTCACTCCGGTTCGTGTGCGCCGGCGTGAGCCTGGACAGCACGGTCGCCACCGATGCGGCGGGCAGAGCCACGGTTTCGGTCACCCCGGCCTCGGCCGGCGCCTTCCCGTTCACCGTGACCTTCACGGCAGATACCGACTACAACGCAGGCAGCGGTAGCGGCACGCTGACGGTCGCGCCGTAGCCCGGCGCTCCAGCCTGAGACGCACCCAGCGCCCCCGGAGGCTTCGGCTTCCGGGGGCGCTGGGCTTTGCATCGATCCGCACATCACCGCGCGGGGCTCACGCGCACATCCACGGTGTTGTCGGTCACGCGCTTCAGGGCGACGCTCCGCGCTCCGAAGGTGTAGCGTATCTCGTCGGGCTTGCCCAGGAAGCGGCGGTAGTGCGTCACGGTCGCGGGGCTCTGGAAGTCGTCGGTGAGGATCAGGCGGCCCTTGCCCAGGCGGCGAACAGCGCTGTGACCGGCGGGCGGCGTAAGACCGCTGGAGCGCGCAAGGGGCGCCCAGGCCACGCAGAGCGCGCCTTCGCTGACGCATCGCCGGATGGCAGCCAGCGTGGCGGGGCTCACCGACTTGCCCGTGAGGAAGAGCAACGGGATACCGCGCAGCCGATCGTACTCCACCCTCTCGTCGAACACCACGGCGCCGTTCAGCGGCACGAAGAAGCGGTGCTCGGCGCTGGCGGGCTCCGTCAGGTAGGAGGGCGTCACGGACTGGTGGTAGCGCTGATCATCGCCGGTGTGCTTGATCGAGGCCTTGAAGTAGGCGATGCCGTCGGCGCCGGTGCGGCCGTGGGTCAGCACGTTCCAGAGGCCCAGCCAGGCGGCGGTGTCGCTGTCGGGCTTCAGGCGCGTCGTGCCGTAGAGCCGGTCGGCGCCCCATGACTTCTGGCCCACGTCGGTGTCGTCAAACCGGATGATCGCCATGGTGGGCCGCACGTCGCGGAAGGTGTAGGGCCGCGGGTTGGCGGGCAGGTACTTCGTGCAGAACTCCTTCAGCATCTCGCCGTGCGGGGTCAGCTGGTAGCGTTCGGCGTCGACCTGGGTCATCAGGGAGAAGGGGATGCCCTGCTTGCCGGCGGGTATCAGGTTGTAACCGCTCCCCTCGAGGTAGGCCAGGTCGGCGCCCATCCAGTAGGCCAGCTGCAGGTTGGCGCGGACCTCGTCGGCGGGGTGGCCCGGCACCAGGGCGAAGTACCACATATCCACATCGACCCAGAGCGGACGGCCGTACTGCAGGGCGGCGCCCATGCCGACAGCCAGACTGACGGGCGAGTAGAACTCCTTGCAGACCTTGGGGCAGGGCGTCATCCCCACCCGCGCGGCGGCGTGGAGCAGCGAAGGCCAGACCTCGGCGGAGATGACCGAGGGCGCGCCCACCGCGTTGAGCTTGGTCCGCAGGGCGCCCAGGCCCGCCTCGGCGGCGGCACTGGCCTGCTCCAGGCTCGTGAACGTGGCCGGGTCGGCCAGCATGGCGGCGCGCTCCGGCGGCGCGAACTCGGGGTAGAGGAGGCGGACGTGCGTCAGCTCGTCAATCTTCACCCCCAGGAAGCCCGGCTCGGCGGCGGCGGTCCGGATGCTCGCGGCCGAGGGGTCGCGGTGGTGGCAGTCGAGCGTGAACTTGAGGCCGAGGCGGCGGCAGAGGGCCACCATGGCCTCGGTCGTGCCGGCCTCGGGCGGCTCCCATGCGGGCGTGTTGGCCACATAGAAGCCCGCGTAGCCGATGCCCATGTCCTTCAGCGCCCGCTCCACTGGTAGCGGCACAGGGACCTGCGAGGGCATTTCGATGCCCACGGTGAAGCCCGGCGAAGCAGGCGGGGCCAGGGCCATGACGAGGGCCGGCAGGATGCTCAGCAAGCGCGCCTCCAGTTCTCCGCCGTCACACCGACAGCACGGTCAGCACGGTCAACAGCGTCAAAGGCCTGACGCCGTTGACAGCCGCACCTACCACCAGACCTGCTTGCCGGCCTCCACCGTGAAGATGCGCTCCTCGCGCCGGGAGCCCTCCTCCACCAGCCAGTAGAGGCCGCCGGAGGGGGCGCCGGCGAAGGTGAGCGGCTTGCCTTCGGCGGTCTGCTTGCCCAGCGAACGCCAGCCTGCCTCGTAGACGAAGAGCTCGTATGCCTTGCCCGTGGTCAGCCGGTAGCCCTCGGCTCCCCGACCGGTGGCGGCGACGGTGATGGCCGACGGCAACGCGGCAGAGGCCGGCAGCGGGCGAACCTGTCCCTCCGGCGTGAGGATGAAGGGCGGGCCCGCGGACTGCACACCTGCCTTGCCGAACGTGGCCGGCAGGTAGGCGATGTTCCGGCCCATGGCAGCGAAGGTGACCCGCCCCTGCTGCGCCGCGCCCCACTGGATCGGCCGCCACTCGCCGTCGTTGAAAACGCAGAGGTAGGCGTGGGCGGCTTGGGCCTGCGGGCCGCTGAGGGCCAGCGTCACGTCGGTGGTGGGCAGGTACTGCGCGGTGACGTCGACATAGTCTGGACGGTCCAGCCAGGCCGGGATGATCTCTGCGGCGCCGCGCTGGTAGCAGAGGTTCTCGGCGTGGTTGGCGAAGGTCTTGCGGTAGATCTTGGCTGCCTTGCCCACGCTGTCGTGGCCGCGCCCCTGGGCATCCAGCGTCACGGGCCAGGCGTGGTTGTTGCCTGCGTCGGCCCAGTAGGGCGTGTAGTCCGTGGCGCAGGGGATGCCGTTGGCGCGGAGGGCGAACATGGCCAGGTTGCTCAGGTCGCCGCACCGGCCCTTGCGGCTCAGCTTCATCTCGGAGAAGCCCTGCTCGGTGGGATGCATGTAGTAGAGGTCCCAGAAGCCCACCCAGCCGCCCAGGTCGCCGTTGATGAGGCCCGCGGCCTCGCGCAGGTCGGCGGGGTCCTTCATCTTGCCGGGCAGGTCGGCATAGCGGGCCATCAGCTCGCCGCGCCAGGCCTCGGCGGGCTCCTTGCCGGCTCGGTAGGGCAGCACGTAGTCGCGGAAGGTCTCCCAGGTCACCTCGCGGGCCCAGGGCAGCGTCTTCCATGCCGCGAAGGCTCGGTCGATGTGGTCGATGAGGAAGTCGGCCTTCAGCGTTGCCAGGTCAAACGTCGGCGTGGGGCGGTCGCTCAGGGCGCCGTGCTGCTTCTCCAGCGCCTCGTAGGCCTGCATTGCCGCCTCGAGGTTGGGGTAGCGGAGGCAGTCGAAGTCGACCTTGCGGCCGCGGGCGTCCACCTGGGTCACGACCTTGTACGCCTTGCCGATCATGCTGGAGAGGAGGCTGCGGGCGGCCTCGAGCTTCTGCGCGTCGGCGGCGTAGTGCGCGAGGACGCGTTGGATCTGGGCGCGGTTCCTGCCGGCGGCCTTGAGCGCCGCGGCGACGGGATCGGCCGGGTACGGCGCGGCGCAGGCCGGGGCGGCGGCGACAACAAGGGCCAGGGCGGCCGCGAACAAAGTGCGGGTTGCCGTCAACGTGACCTCCCTTGGGTGCGCGGAAGTAGGGCGGCGGCAGAACCGGCGCCCGACTCAGTATGGCAGGCCATTGCAGCCCTCAAGTGAACAGACGACCGGTCCGGCCAACTGGAAACCTGCCACCGGAACTCAGGGTTATCCAAGCACAGGCAGCCGGCGCGTGGTGTTCCCGGACCGGTGAACTGCCGTCTGTGAGATACGCGGCACGATCGGATCTCCATCCGGTAACGGCCAACCCAATGAAGGGATGTGTACTACCATGCCTATCGCGTTTGTCATTGGTCTGCTCATCATTAGCAGCGCCCCAGCCCACGCGTACATCGATCCGGGTAGCGGAAGCTACATGCTGCAGATCGGCCTCGCGGGGATTCTTGCCGCCCTCTTCACTCTCAAGACCCAGTGGCACCGCCTGCGAGAGCGCACAGCGGTAATGATCGCAGCGCACAGCCATGGGAAGAAGCACAACCAGGGATGAGCGTGAGCGTCGACCCGGCATCCTTCAGGGACCCCTGCGGGTTCGTCTTCCGGCGCGACGGCGTGCTGTACCGACAGGTGCAGCCCCGCTATAGCCGGGACTACGACCTGCTCCTGGGATCCGGGCTCTACGATAGCCTCGCGGACGCCGGACTGCTGGTGCGGCACAGCGAGGTAGACGCCGCGGCGGCGGTCTCGCCGGGGGCCTACCGCGTCCTGCGGCCCGAGCCTGTGCCGTTCATCTCCTACCCGTATGAGTGGTGCTTCAGCCAGTTGAAGGACGCCGCCCTGGCCACGCTGCGGATCCAGAAAACAGCCCTGGGCCTCGGCCTCGGCCTGAAGGATGCCAGCGCATACAACGTGCAGTTCGTGGCCGGCCGGCCCGTCTTCATCGACACGCTCTCGTTCGAGCGGTACGAAGAGGGCGCGCCATGGGCGGCCTACGGCCAGTTCTGCCGACACTTCCTGGCTCCGCTGGCCCTGATGAGCCGGGTCGATATCCGTCAGGGGCAGTTGCTGCGCCTCTACGTCGACGGCATCCCGCTCGATCTGGCGGCGCGGCTCCTGCCGGGCTCCAGCAAGCTCAACCCGGGCCTGCTGGCGCACATCCACCTCCACGGCGGCGCACAGAAGCGGTGCGGCGACGGCGAGGCGCAGCGGCACGCCGCGGGGCGGACCGTCAGCCGGACAGCCATCCTGGGCCTGCTAGACAGCCTCGAGGGAACGATCCGCAAGCTCAACTGGCAACCCGAGGGCACCGAGTGGGCGGACTACTACGGCCACACGAACTACACCGATGCGGCCATGGAGAGCAAGCGGCGGCTGGTGGGCGAGATGCTGGACGCCGTGTCGCCCGCGCCCCGCGGGGTATGGGACCTGGGGGCCAATACCGGCGCCTTCAGCCGCGTGGCCGCCGAGCGCGGCGCCGACGTGGTGGCCTGGGACGTGGACCCCGCGGCCGTGGAGCGCAACTACCTGGAGTGCCGCAAGTCCGGCGCCACACGCATCCTGCCGCTGCTGCAGGACCTCACCAGCCCCAGTCCCGGCCTCGGCTGGGCGTCCGCGGAGCGGCGCTCGCTGTTGCAGCGCGGACCCGCCGACGTCGTGCTGGCCCTGGCGCTGGTACATCACCTGGCGATCGGCAACAACGTGCCCCTGCCGGCGGTGGCGCGGTTCCTGCAGGCCGCAGGCAAGTGGCTCATCATCGAGTTCGTGCCGAAGTCCGACTCGCAGGTGCAGCGTCTGCTCGCCAGCCGGCCTGACGTCTTCGATGGATACACGCGGGAGGGCTTCGAGGCGGCCCTCGCTCCCCACTTCGAGACCGTGCGCGTGGCCGATGTGGCGGGCTCCCAGCGGTCGCTGTTCCTGCTGCGGGCCAGGCCCATGGCGGCGCACCTCGAGGACAGCGGCCCCGCGCCGTACTTAAACTAGAAACAGGAGGCGCCGGCATGTCGTCAGAACCACGCGACGACGGCCCGAGCCATGGCGGTCGCCGAAGCTGGATCATCCACCCCGCCATCATCGCGGCCTATCCGATCCTGGCGCTCTACGCCGGAAACCTCGGCCAGATCACCCCGGCCGAGATCATCCGCCCGCTGGCCCTGGCCCTTGCGGCCACCTGCGCCGTCTGGCTGATCGTGGGGCTGCTCACCCGCAGCGGCCACAAAGGCGGGCTGGTGGCCTCGGGCGCGGCGCTGGCGTTCTTCTCTTACGGCCACGCGCGCAACCTCGCTCCCGCGGCAATGCACAGCTGGCTGGCCCCGCTCTTTGTCCTGGCGATGGCTACGCTGGCGGTCTGGGCCTGGCGGCGCAAAGGGTCCATGGCGACGCTGACGTCGGCCCTGAACCTGGCCTCGATCGCGCTTGTGGCACCCTCGTGCTGGGCCATCGGCGCCGGAGCGCGACCGGCGCCACCGAGGCCGCCTCAGCACGCACGGACGATCCCCACGGTTCCCATGGGGCGCGTACGGCCCATTCCCTCAGCTGTGGCCGCCGTCAAGCCCGACGTCTACTACATCGTGCTGGACGCCTACGGTCGTGCCGACGCCCTGCGCGCCTACTACGGCTATGACAACGAGCCCTTCCTGCGGGAACTGGAGAAGCGCGGCTTCACCATCACTCGGGAGAGCCGGGCCAACTACGAGCAGACGCCACTGTGCCTGGCCAGCGCGGTCAACATGGAGTACCTGGACGATCTGGCGAAGCGCATGGGGCGGACCGGCACGAACATGGAGCCGCTACGGGCCATGATCGACCGAAGCCGCGTCGCCGATGAGCTCCGCGCCGCAGGCCTGAAGTACATCTACATCTGGACGGGCGCCGGCCAGTCCCGCGTCGAAACGGCCGACCTCGTGCTGGACAGCGATACGGGGGTGTCGTCGTTCGAGGGACAGGTGCTGGGACTGAGCGCACTGGACGCCTCGCCCGGCACGAGCGTCGGCGGCTTCGAGCGGCACCGCGCGATGGTGCTGGCCGCATTCGAACACCTGGAATCCGTGGCGAAGCTCCCCTACCGCAAGTTCGTCTTCGCGCATATCATGGCGCCGCACCCGCCGTTCACCTTCATGCCGGACGGCTCGGAGGTCAAGACCGACCGGGGTTACTCGGCCGACGATGGATCACGGCTGCTGCAAGGCCTGTCGCGAGAGCAGTACCGCCAGGGCTACATCGACCAGCTACGGTACATCAACAAACGCACGCTGGAGGCTATCGACCAGATCATCCGGCAGTCGAAAAGGCCCCCTGTGATCATCCTCCAGGGCGACCACGGCTCGCGGATGAACCTCGACTGGGAGAGCCTCGAGCTAACCGACGTCCAGGAGCCCTACTCAATACTCAACGCCTATCGGGCTCCCGAGGCTGTGCGGAAGTACCTGTACCCGTCGATCTCGCCCGTCAACACGTTCCGGCTGGTGCTGACGCGCCTCTTCGGCGCACACTACCCGTTGCTGCCGGACCGGAGCTACTACTCCACGGCCAACGCGCCCTACGGCCTGACCGATGTGACGGGGCTGCTCCAAGCAGGCAAGATGCCGGCTCCGCCTGGAGGGTAAAACGGCGGGGCAGAGGGGGCGCCGCCCCCGGTCGGTTAAGGGCCAACCGGGAGCGGCGTTTCCGTGGTCTACAGGACGACGTTGAACGAGGTGGTGGCGGTAACAGCCGAGTACCACGCATCACCCGTGAACTCAGCCGCCCCGGTGTGGGCGCCGACGGGCTCCAGGGCCGGGATCGCCCAGTTGACGGTGGCCCATCCGTCGACGGCCACCGCAGTGGTGCCGATGGCGGAGCCGTTCACCTTGAAGGTGATCGACTTGCCGGGCTGGATCACGTAGTCAGGCAGGCTGCGGACGTAGGCCTTCAGCGGGTGGCTTGTGCCACGCTTGCCCGATCGGATGTAGGGCCAGATGTACAGGTCGCCCTTGGTCACGGTGAGCTTGCCGTTGTTGGACGAAGCCAGGTAGCCCGCGTCGCCCGCGAAGGCGCCGTTCGTGGTGCGCAGGCCGGCGCCCGCACCCTCAGGCACCGTGTAGCCCCACTGCACGTACCCGGAGGCGTTGGTGTTGCTGGTGCCAATGGTCGTGCCGTCCACCTTGACGGTGATGGGCTTGCCGGGGATGATCACGTTGGCCAGGGTGTAGAGGTAGACCTTCAGCACGACATACTGCTTGATCTTCTGCGTACGGTCGACGACGTAAATCTTGGTGGCCAGCGTCTGCGCCGTCAGGGTGCCCGTGCCGAACGAGGCGTTGTAGGTGGCGTCGCCCGCGAAGTCGGCGCGGATGGTGCGGCTGGCGGCGCCTGCGGTGATCACCCAGTTCAGGGTAGCCTCGCCGGAGGCGTTGGTGTTGGCCGACCCGACGTCAGTGCCCGCCACCTTGAACGCCAGCGCCTTGCCCGAGAGCCAGGCGTTGTCGGAGAGCCGCTTCAGGTAGCCCTTCAGCGCGAGGGTGGTGGTGATGACGCCGGTGCGGTCGGGCACGTAGGTGGACGTGTTGATCTTGCTGCTGGTCAGGCAGGCCAGGCTGTGGACGCAGCCTCCCGCCACGTCGGCCACGCCGGAGAGGCCCGGCACCACGATGGGACTGACGCGGTCGTCATAGGTCCCGTCGCCCAACTGCCAGTTGAAGTTCTTGCCCCAGCCATAGAGCGTGCCGTCGGACTTCAGGCCGAACGACTGGTAGAAGCCGGTGGCGATCTTGGCGATCCCGCTGATGCCCGCTACGAGCACCGGCGAGAGGCGCTTGGTGGTGGTCCCGTCGCCGACGCTGCCGTTGTTGTTGTAGCCCCATCCGTAGACGGTGCCGTCGTTCTTCAGGGCCAGTCCGTGGATGTGCCCGCCGGCGATGGCCTTCACGTTGGTGAACGAAGGGATCATCGCGGGGGTCAACTGGTTGGATGTGGTCCCGATGCCCAGCTGGCCGTTGAAGTTGTTGCCCCAGGACCAGACCGTGCCGTCGTTCAGCAGCGCGTGACTGTGGAGGTTGCCATGGGAGGAGACGGCCTTCACATTGGTGATGGTCGCCACCTGCACGGCGTTCCAGCGGTTCGTCGTGGAGCCGTCGCCGACCTGCCCGGCTTCGTTGCGGCCCCAGGCGTAGGCGAGGCCGCCGGTCGTGCTGGCCAGCGAGTGGTTGACGCCGGTGGCGATCGACTGCACGTTGGTCAGTCCGATCACCTGCACTGGCGCCCAGCGGTCCGTGGTGGTACCGTCGCCCAGCTGTCCATACGTGTTCTTGCCCCAAGCCCAGACGGTCCCATCGGACTTTAGCGCCAGGCTATGGTGGTTGCACGACGTGATGGCAACGACGTTGGAGAGACTCGGGATCTGCACGGGCGTCAGCTTGCCGACGTTGGTGCCGATGCCGAGCTCGCCGTCGGCGTTGTATCCCCAAGCCCAGACCGTGCTGTCGTACCGGAGGGCCAGGCTGAAGCCGTCGCCGCCGGCAACTGCGGTCACGTCGGTAAGCCCTGAGGTCGCCACGGGTGTCGATCGGTTCGTGGTGGACCCGTCGCCAAGGCCGCCGAAGGCGTTATCGCCCCAGGCCTTGACCTCGCCTGCCGCAAACGCGTGGGCCGCAAGAGCGCCCATGCATAGGCACAGCAAGACAGTGGTTCGCATCTTTCGCAAAGTGTCGCTCAACACAAGCCTCCTGAATGCAGATGTACGCCTGATCGAAATGAGCGGCCAAGCCGCAGTCGAGCGGTGGGGCACTCACACCCCGGATAATCCTACGCCTCGCACCTACGTGGAGGTAGGGGCACAGGAGCCTGATACACGACGTCATGTGGACCAAAGTCCTGCTTGTGGTACATGCAGGAGGGGTGAGTAGCTCCGGCGAACCTATGGTCTGGGCAGATTCGTCCACCCGGGACCGCGCCGTCGCCGCCCAAGGAGGCTGGAGCCATGACCGCAACCGTGCTTATCCTCGCACTCGCACTCGCCTCGCTCGCGCCGTGTTCGGCGCAGCAGGCGCCTCCTGCCCCGGCGCCGCCGGCGCTGGGCGGCACCTACGAAGCGGAGGCGTTCGGCGCCAAAGCCGACGGCGTCACCGACTGCACCAAGGCCATCCAGGCCGCCATCGACAAGGCCGCCGAGAAGGGCGGACAGGTGCGGCTGGCGGCGGGCAAGTACCTGGTGTCCGGCAGCCTGAGCGTGAAGCCCGGCGTGGCCCTGGTGGGCGTCGCGGTGGCGCCGCTCTACATCAAGCCGCTGCTGGGCAGCGTGGTCCTCGCAACGGGCGGGCGCGACAAGGAGGACGGTCCGGCGCTCTTCGAGATGGGCGACTGCTCCACGGTTCAGGGCCTCACGGTCTACTACCCCGAGCAGAAGCCCACGGCCATTCGGCCCTACTCCTGGACCTTCCACCTGCAGGGCGGCGACAACACCGTGGAGAACGTCACGCTGATCAACAGCTACAACGCCATCCGGGTTGGGCCTGAGGGCAACGTGCGGCACCGCATACGGAGCGTCTACGGATGCGCTCTCCGGCGCGGCATCTTCATCGACGCCTGCAGCGATATCGGCCGGGTCGAAAACGTTCAGTTCCACTGCCACTGGTGGTCAGACCCCTCTGTGGGCGGCGCCTGGGAACCTGTCTTCGAGTTCATGTGGAAGAACCTCGAGGCCTTCGTCTTCGGCCGCACCGACTGGGAGTTCGTGACGAACAACTTCGTCTTCCCCACCAACATCGGCTACCGCTTCATCGAGACGAAGGCGGGCGCCTGCAACGGCCAGTTCACCGGGAATGGGTCCGACGCATCGCAGGTGGCGGTGCAGGTTGACCAGGTGCAGCCCATGGGCCTGCTCATCACCAACGGCCAGTTCGTCTCGTTCAACGGCACGAACCCCCGGGGCCTGGTGGTTAGCGAGACCTGTACCGGCCAGGTGCGGTTGGTAAACTGCAACTACTGGGGCAGCTTCCGCACCGTCGCCGACCTGCGCGGCCGCTCGTTCGTGGGCTTCACGGGGTGCTACTTCAGCGGATGGGACGCCAAGGCTGAGGGCCTGCCCGCCATTGATGCGCGCTCGGGCCGGCTACAGGTGCAGGGCAGCAGTTTCGTGGGCAAGCTGGGCATCCGGCTCGGCGCGGGCGTGCGCCACGCCATCATCACCGGCAACAACGGCTCCAACGGCGTGCTGATCGAGGACCCGGCTCAGAAGGCCATCATCCGCGACAACGAACCCTACCCCTCGCCGCTGGCCGCCTCAAAGGCCTACTCCATCGAGTTGGGCCTGGGTGACAGCGACGAGTACCTCACCGGCCAATGGAACGGCCCCGAGCCTTCGCCGAACGGCCCCGGCGGCGCCAAGGGCTATCGTTGGAGTATGGCTCAGGCGGGCCTGCGCCTGCCCGTGCTGCCTGATACAGACTACGAGCTGACGCTATGGGTATCGGTCACCAAGGCCGACCCGACCAACCTCGTGGCCATCGTGGGCGGCGAGAGCGTGAAGCTTGACAAGGCCGGCGCGCAGGAACTGAAGTTCCGCATCCCCAAGGCGCTCACCGCCGGAAAGGCGGAGGCGGAGCTCAAGATCACCGTGAAGGCCTGGGTGCCCGGCAAGACGGCCACCGCCAACGACGACCGCACGCTGGGCATCCAGGTCTTCAAGGCCCAGATGGTGGCGAAGTAGGAGGGGGAAGAGGGCCTACGGGTCGATGTCGGACCACTCCTGAGAGTCAACAAAGCGGTCCGGATGAGCCGGGTTGGAAGTAGCTACCACGGCATCGGGAGCGGCCAACAGCGTCACCTGAGCCGCCAGGATGATTTCGGCGTCGAGGGCATCCCGTGCCGCAGTCGGCAGACCTGAGGCACGTGTCTGCGCTCAGAACTGCGCCGTAGGACTTGCCCCGGCGCTGCGTCACCAGACCGAGAGGCCCCGTGTCCAATACCACGCTGCGTGCCACGGGAACAGGGGTCTCTCGCCGGTGGCGGCCCGGTTCGCGTTCAGCCCGGCCTGTAGCTCCCGCCAGTCAGCCTCTGCCTGCTCGGCCTCTTGGGCCGGCATGGCGTCATCCTCGGCCTGCCACAGACGGATCAGCTGCAGGCTTGCCGGCTGGCCTCGTCGCCGGCGCGCCCGGTATCGGCATCGATCAAGCGAGCCAGATAGCCTGCCAGGTCAAGGCCAAGGTGGGACGCCCTGAGCCGCACGGCCTCCTCTTGCTCCCTGGTGATGTCTATTGTGCAGGTCATCGGAGCGCCTCCTTCCGACGACACGGTTGTCGGGACCTGCCGGTCGCCATGGTAGCGGCCCACGACCGATTCTATCGTCTTCTCTGGGTTAACCGGCTCGCCCAGGCCCTGTCGCGGCCGGCCACGTTGGGCAGGCACGGCCGATCACGGACAGCTACCGTAGGGATATGCACGTCAGGCGAACTGGAGGGTTACGGGCCTTGAGAGCCTGGCCTTCAAGCGAGACTAGCGACTCAAGGCTGAACTTCTCCCACCGACCCGCCACAAGGTCGCCGACGCGCGATCGGGTGAGATGCAACGCCGAGGCCGCCTGGTCGTGTGTCATCCCAGTGGCGCTCAGGTACTCGCGGAGGTCGCTCATAAGGGCTGCCCTCATCTGCAGGACGGCCGCCTCATCGGGGGCGAAGCCGAGGTCCGCAAACACGTTGCCGCTGGACTCAACCATAGGTTCGTCCATCATCGATCCCCTATCTGCCGGTAACGCCGGCGAGCCAACTCCAGCTCGGCCTGCGGTGTCTTTCGAGCCCTCTTGCGGAAGCAGTGCAGCACATAGACCGCGTCGGCAAGCGCCGCAACG
This sequence comes from uncultured Chthonomonas sp., assembly GCA_903951425.1. GTDB lineage: Bacteria > Armatimonadota > Chthonomonadetes > Chthonomonadales > CAJBBX01 > CAJBBX01. Next base: position 94,683 of record CAJBBX010000083.1, on the reverse strand, counting down.
TAGACCACACGCCATTCCCCGAGCACATGCAGGCGCAGTTCGCGGACGCCAGGCGCGACTGCATCCATGGGCTTCCAGTCCGACGGCGAGAGGCCCAGCTGGACGCGAACAGCTCGAACCCGGCCTGGCGCCGCGCCTCCGAAGGGAAGTCGCGCAGATCATCCTGGCTGGCCCCGACGAACATCAGCTTCTTCATGGTGGCGTCCGATGAGGTATGTAGGATTCCTGCCCTGGTACCCCACCCGAGCTGGACGGCTCGGGCCGTGTTGGTGAGCCCATCCACCTCCGCCTCACCTCACATCCCCATGCCGGTATGTGAACGTGAACTCGTACGCTTGTCCCGCGCGATGGGCGCCGAACTCCACTTCCACCGTGACGTACTTGCCCGGGCCCGGCTCGTCGATGAACGCCACGGAGGCTCCCCGCTCGGCGCGAAGGGATAGGGTGACGCCGCGGTTCATGTCGGGGTTGTCGTCGACGGTCCATCCCGGCGACCCCGGCGCGTGGCCCGGGTTCCGGTTGAACAAGCCGATGCGGCACGCTCCGCGGGGCAGCGGTACACGCCGAACGGTGCGCTCCGCGTTGCTCTCCGAATAGGCGAACTCCACCCCCGCCGCATGGCCAAAGACGTTGCGCTCCTGGCCGGCCGTAGCCGGATCGGCGATAGAGTCCGAGGGCGGAGCCTCCCGGCGGTAGTCGCGGTCCCAGCCCTGATGGAACATGGGGCTCAGGCGGAGCCGGACTGGCTTGTCCAGGGCGCCCTTGCCCAGCACCTCCACGCGCACCCGATGCTGCTCTCCCACCAGTCGATGCGTCATGCGCAGCCGCACGTCGGACCCCGCCACGGGCCGGGCCATCTCCTTGGTCCAGCGCACTTCGGAGCCGATCCGTCGCACCCGGGTGAAGCGGGCCGCCGCGAACTGGTATGGCGCCCACTCATCGCCGACGTAGAGGGTGAAAGTGCGGTCGCGGGCCGCCGCGGGCTTGTTGACATGGTAGAAGGGCTCGCCCTTGGCGTTGGCCAGCGGAGGCGAGGGGCTCCAGAAGAGCGCGTTGCCTGTAGTGGCCGCATACTGGCCGGGGTTCTGGCCCGCACCGTGTACCGCCGGGTCGCCGAAGGTGTACCCGCCGCGCAGCAGGTTCGGGGTGGCGAGGTCGTAGGCCACCACCATCTCCGGCGACATGCGGTTCTCATGGTCGATCACCTGGAAATGGCGCGTCTCGGCGTGGAGCAACCGCCCATGCGACGGGATAGCCAGGCCCTGCTTGTCCACCAGGCCGGCCAGCGTGTCCTTCATCAGGTAGGCGGCCGACGGCGCCGACGGGCAGGGCCACCGGGCCGAGAACCAGTCCACGAACTGCTGCACGGTCACAAGTTGCCAGCCCCGCTGGATCAGGTACTCCGCAAGGTCCAGCGCGCACTCCAGCGCCTCGTCGGTATCCAGCATAGGCGTCCAGGGGCCGCCTGGCACGAAGACGTTGGCCTCGGACGCGGTGTTCAGATAGAGCAGCGGCGTGCGCCCGGCGGCCAGGTTGGCCTCCAGCTCGGCCACCTCCGCCTTCCACCATCCGATGTCGCCGCGCCGCGAAAGCTGCTGGATGGGCCACTGGCTGTGCTTCACGGGCTCGCCGAAGTGGAAGCACTGGGGCAGGCAGATGCGGTCGTAGTTGTGCCACATGGTGCGCGTGGCCCACTGCAACTCCAGCGTGGCCCGCCGCTTCGTCAGTTCGCGGTTCACGCGGGCCGTCGTCTCGGGCCTCGCGGCGTCCCACTGCACCCAGTAGGGCAGGTAGGGCGCGCCCTCCCAGTTATGCGGTATGTCCCAGCGCTCCTCCACGAACGAGTCGCCCTCGATGCATGCGTTCACCGATGCCGTGAACCCTCGCTGCGTAGCCCGAGCCTGCTCCTCGACGTCCACGTCGCCGAAGAGCTGGAAGCCCACCGTCGTGATGCGCTCCTCGGGCAGCCCCAGCCAGGCGGCTACGATGGGCCGGGCATCGGCGAAGAAGACGCCGATCTCGTGGCCCTGGTCCGCCATCTCTCGGTAGAAGGCCCGACTGCCAGATTTGTCGGCCCGGGCGGTGTCGGAATGGAGCAACAGCGTCAGCTTAAGGCGCCCCTCCAGCTTGCGCGCCCGTGCGCCGTCGATGAAGCGCCGCAGCCCGGTCTGGTCCGATTCCGTGTCTGCGAAGATCAAGTTGCAGAACTTGGGCTCCATCCTCGGCGCAGCGGCCACCGGCCGCACGGCACAGAGGAGGGCGCCCGCAAGCATCAGCGCGGTCAGGACGGCGTGGCAGGCAGTGGCGGTCATGGGCGGTGGCTCCGTGGGGGATTGGCTCGAGCCAATGGTTCGCCGCCCGCCGCCGATCTCCTGTGTGTACCCGTGCACAGGGCTCGGCTCGTATCCGGGCAGACGACAGCAACAAGCCCCCCGGTACCTAGCCAACTCCCATTCGGGGACTTATGTAGCCATTCCCGTGCGGTCGGACTGCGTAGTATGGTCTGAGCTGTTTCAACATATCGCTCTAGCCGCTCTGATCTCGATCAGCAGGACATCTGACCTCAGCACGTACGGAACGGAACGACCTGACGACCGGCAACGACAGGAAGCCACTGCCACCGTGTGGCGCCTGCCGTCGGCCGCCAGCCTCAACCCGGCTGTGACCGATGCGATCGGCAGAGACCGCCGGCGCAGCCATTCCTCCCACAGGAGGCTCGGAGCCATGAGCAAGACCGACACGAAAGCGCTCTCCGCAGCCGGCAGGGACGGCGCCGCCAACGGGACCGCCCAGACCAGTCCAGTCTCACCCGACTCTACGAGGATCACCAAAGCACAGGCCGCGAGGCTGGCCTCGATGGCCGGGTTGCCGGTGGCCGAGATCAGAGAGGGCACGATCGGGCAGATCGCCGAGAAGTTCAAGTGGCGCATCGATCCCGACCTGCTGCGTTTCCGACGCGTCTGCGGGCAGGTCGTCAAGAAGGACCCGGCCACCGGGGTCGATTACCCCGTGCCCCATGCCACGGTCGAGGTTGAGGACACCGACTGCCACTTCCTCGCGTTCGCACCCCCCGGCCACCCGTGGGTCTGGCACTTCCCCTTCTGGAGCCACCGCGAGGTCATCGGAACCACGACCACCGACGCCTGCGGCCGGTTCTGCATCTGGGTGCCGTCGTTCGACATCGACTGGGTGCTCCGATGGCGGGCGGTTCGCCACTGCTACCCGGTCATGTTCCGCAAGCCGACGATCTGGGATATCATCGAGCATGTGATCCCGCCCGAGCTGATCCCGCAGCCCGGTCCATGGCCCCCGATCCGATGGCCGGGCCCCGATCCCGACCCGCTACCGTTCCTCAACGAGACGGTGCTGCAGCATCTGGAGCCCCTGCTCGGCAGGGAGCAGGTCGCCGGGCTTCGTGCGGCGCCGGTGCTGAAGGCGGGGACACGCGCCGCGGTTCGTTCATCGACGCTCGACCAGCCGGCGTTCGCGGCTCCCATACCGCCCCCCATGCCCGACGCGCTGGCCGTGACGCGGATCAAGGGCGCGGCGGCTCCAATCGCCGAGGCGCTCGGGGTCGCTGGTGAGATCGCCGACCTTCTCGGCAAGGTCGATGCCAACCGATGGATCGGCCCGTTCATCCGGTGCCATACGCACATCGTGCCGGTATGGCAACGCATCCTGGACGTGCCGGACATCACCATCAAGGTGAGCCAGGATGTGGACGGCGACGGCGACCTCGAGACCATCTACTCCGAAGGGTTCGGCGACGTCCGGTGGGACTCCGGCTCCATTCCGGACGTGAAGATCATCGCGTCTCCGGTGGCGATCGCGTCGCCGGTCCCGGCGGACAGCCCGATGTGCGGCGAGGTCGAGGTGCCCTGCAAGACCCCGGCCATCGTGCTCGCAGGCCTGTACCCGCTGCATAACCTGCCCAGCGCCGCACCCTACATCGACAACGGAACGGGATACGCCCAGCGGCCGAACCCGCCGCACGCGACGGCCGATCCCGCGATCGAGCCTCCGCTCGGCACGGCTTCCACCGCGCCGTTCACAGGCGTCCTCCAGCTCTACGGATGCAACGAGCGCGAGAGCGCTAAGTACTACCGCCTGCGCTACACGCACCAGCCGCCGGGCGGGGTCGAGAGCGCGTCGGTCGTCTTCAAGGACCTCACGTGGCCGCTCTGGCGCTGGGTCGGAGCGCCGGGGCACCTGGAGGGCCTCACGGTCACTCCGGACGCCAACGGCTGGTACGACATCCTCCCCGTGGCCGCCGGGTGGATGCCGGCGCGGCTCCTGCTGAACTGGCCCTCGGGAGCGCCGGGCGTCTACAAGGTCCAGATGGAGTTCGCCACAGCCGGCAAGGCGCTCATCGCGGGCTCGCAGACGTCGCCGGTGCGGCTCTACGTCGACAACACCGCTCCCACGGCGATGATCGCGGAGATCCGCTGGCGCTCTGCCGGCGAAACCGGCTGGAACGGCCATCCGGCCCTATCCAGGACGTGCGCCATCGTCCATCGGCCGCACGGCGTCGGGCTTGAGTTCCGGGTGACCTACCAGGCATCCGCGCTGCACCTGCGCGACATGATCCTGTGGGGCACCGGATGCGGCGGCGGGGCGCTGAACCAGCTGGCCCCGACGGCCTGGTCGGACCCGGCCTCTCCGGCGTCCGTGGCAGGCGTCTCGCAGAGCCCCTACACCCACTGGCACACGGGACCGTTCGACAACAACATCACGCGGTCCGCGATCTTCACTCTGGGCGCCGCAAGCCTGCAGGGCGCCTACGACTTCTCGCTGAGGGTCAACAGCCGAGCCTTCAGCCCCGCAGGAGGCGACGGCGGCTTCGGCCCAGCCGACTGGCAGTATGACTGCCCCAGCCCGGTCTACAGCTACGACTACTGGAAATTCGCTGTGATCGACGCGTAGCCGTCAGCCACATGGAGCCGGGTTACCTGGCCCTCACACTGGGCATACTCGGCGTTTGGCGGATCACGCATCTGCTGAACGCCGAGGACGGCCCGGGGCGGGTGCTGGTCGCACTACGCAAGGCCGCGGGCTCAGGCTTCTGGGGGCAGTTGATGGACTGCTTCCAGTGCCTGAGCCTTTGGGTATCGGCGCCGTTCGCGCTCATCATCGGGCGCGATCGGCTCATGCGCGGCCTCCTGTGGCTCGCGTTCTCGGCCGGCGCCATCCTGCTGGAACGGGTCACGTCGCGCGACGAGGCCGTGTCGCCGCCGATCACCTACACCGAGGATCCCCCCGATGGGAAGCAATAGGCCATGCTGCGGTGAAGCCCGCCGCGCCGTCTCCGTAGGAACCCCAAGCGTCCGGGCGACCGTGCGTCCGGCGAGCCTGGACGTGTCGTCTGCGGTCGAGTTTGAGTACATCGGCGCCACCGCCCTGACCGTGGACGGGCCGCTGACCGGCCGCACCTACCGGTTCGCCGAGAAGGGCGCGCGGCTCCCGGTCGACGGCCGTGACGCCTTCGGCCTGGCCACCGTGCCGGTGCTGCGGAGGGTCAGGGAGTAGATTCGGCCGGACCGCGTCTGCCCCTCGTGTCGACCGACGTCCCCGTTGGCTATACTCTGCCGAAGGCGCGGCGGTTCGGCCACGCCCGGAAGGGAGCGCACCCGGTGCTCACGCTCTGTGCTCTTGCGATCGCGACCCTTGCTTGCGCGGCGCTGCCCGATTCCGCGAGCGACTTCTCGGTCACCGTTGAGCCCGCGTTGAGCCGCGCCGCCTCCATCGCGGTGCGGGATATCGATGCCTGCCGGAGCGGGCCGGCATTCGTGCCGGACTCGGTCGGCCACTACGACGGCATCTGGCTTACGGACAGTGTCTTCACGGCGGACGCCTACAGGTATACGGGCGCCGACTGCCGGGACCGCCTGCGCGCCGTCGTGACGAAGTTCGCCGCAGCCCAAGAGCCGGACGGCAATATACCCATGGCCTTCTGGGGCAAGGAGGGCGTGCCGGACTTCGGTGTCCGGTACGATCTGGCGCAGGACCGCAAGCAGAACCGCGACATGGAAAGCGCCTACACCTTCACGCACGCCTGCCATGTGCTCTGGAAGTGCTACGCAGACCGTAGCTTCGTGGTGCAGCAGCTTCCCGCCGTCCGCAGGGCGCTGGCATCGCTGGAGGTTCGGCGCGATGCCGGGACCGGCCTCATCCTCGCGACATACGGACCTCCCAACAGCGACGTGAGCATCGACCATGCCGTGCCGCGCACCACGGCGCACGTCTACTTCAACATCCTGTATGTGGCGGCGTACCGGGAGGCATCGGAGCTGGAGGCCGACCTCGGCGCGAACGCGGAGGCCCGGAGCTGCCGGGCCAGGTCCGCCGAACTGCGCGGGGCCATCAACCGGCATCTCTGGATCAAGGCAAGGGGGCGCTATGAGCCTGCCATCCTGCGCACCCCGGTGACCACGGATGCCGCCATGCAGGCCTGCGCCGTCCGGAGCGACACGCGCTTCCCGGTAGTCGACAACATGATGGCGCTGGTCTACGAGATACCGGACAGCGCGACGCGCGCAGGGCGGCTCATGCAGTCGATCGCGAAGAGCGAATAGGGCCTGAAGGTCTGGGGCCGGATGGTCGCACCACCCTATCCTGACGGCTTCTTCTGCCGCAACGGCATCTTCGACGGCGGGGGCTACCACAACGGCGACGTCTGGACCTGGTTCTCCAACAAGTACCCCATCGCCCTCTACCGGCTGGGGTATCCGGCCCTCGCGCGGCGGATGCTCCGCGCCCAGGCCGAGGTGGCCGGCCGCGACGGCGGCTTCGCGGAGTACTACGAGGACGACGCCGTCGGTTCGCGCAAGGGCGCCTTCCACTACGCGGGCGCCTCGTCGTCCTACATTCAGGCGCTCGTTGAGGGGCTGTTCGGTATCCGCTACGACGCCCCCGCGCGGATGTTGTGCATCGAACCGTCGCTGGAAGGCTCCGGCGAAATCGCATGCCGGATCGGCGAGCATCCGCTTCGGGTGAGAGTAGGCGCTCCGGCCGCAATCGGGCCGCGCACCCTCCGCATCGACACTCCGCTACGGTGTGCAGCGAGGGTGCGCATGCTCCTCCCGGCGGCATGGCCGGCGGCGCAAGTTCAACTGGGAACGACCCCTCTGCGATCCAGGGTACACAGGATCGGCGAGCGCCGTTACGTCACGTTCGGCCTCCCCGCCACGCAGGCCTCAGCCGCAGTGACGATCTCGCGGCGCGAGTAGCATCGGCCGCCCGGCCGCAACCACCCTTGGGTATCCTGCCTGCGTAGGGGGACACCACCAATGGGATCGCGACGCGCGCTGGGGCTGCTGACTCTTATCCTGGGCGTGCTGCCCATTGCGGGCCGGGCCGCATTCTGGACGGTTTCGCCCGACCAGCGGACCGTCGGAGTGACCACGCAGACGCTGCGGGCCACGTTCCGCGACGGCGCGCTGGTCTCGGTGGCGAACCTGACGGGCGGCGACAGCCTCTTCGCGCCGAAGCCGACGTCGGCCTGCTCCGCCTCACTGCGCGACGCCAAGGGCGCCTCCTCGGTGGACCGCACCACGCGTGTTTCGGCCGTTCGGCGTGGCGCGGGCGTCCGCGTGACCCTCCGCGGGCTCTCCGGCGACGCCGGCGCCCTCCTCGCTCTGGACCTCGGCTCCGAGCCGGATGGCTCCCTCACCGTGCAACTGACCGGCAAGCGCGACGCCGCGGCCCTGTTCTCGGCGCACTGGGGCGTGGCGGGCATCGACGCGGCGCGCGCCCGCATCGTGGCCCCGTTCCTGGGCGGGCAGGCCATCGACGGCATGCGCGGCCCAGGCTCCCTGCTCTGGAACTGGCCCTCCAACTGGCAGGCGGCGCAGGTCACGCTGCAGGGCGCACGCGGCGGGCTCTCCATCTGGGCTGATGACCCCGAAGCCATCTACAAGAGCCTCGCCATAAGGCGCGTCGGCCGGGAGCTGACCCTCAGCTTCGGAACCGAGAGCCGCCAGGCCCTGGCCGACGCACGGAGCGTGACGTCGCCGGTCTGGCGCATCCAGGCCCACAAGGGCGACTGGAAGGTCCCCGCGCTCGCCTACCGCGCCCGCATGGCCTGGGGCCGGGGCCGGAAGCCCATCGCCCTGCGCGACCCCGCCTGGGCGCGGCAGATACGCCTTCTGGTGCGCGTCTCCGATCCCAACAGCACGACGCTGCAGGCATTGCGCGACCTCGCCTCACGGGTCGACGCCCGGCAGACCCTGATCTACGTTCCCACGTGGCGCAAGCTCCCCTACGACGTGCTCTACCCGGACTACACGCCGCGCGAGGGCTTCGTGGAGTGGAGCCGGGCGGTCCAGGGCCTGGGCTATCGAGTGATGGTCCACGGCAACATGGTGGGCATCGGCCCAAAGAGCCCCGACCTGCCGCGCGTGGAGCGGTACATCCAGACCGACCGCGCATCCGGCACGCAGGCGGGCTGGTACCTTGACCGCCCCGGCGACCCTTGCCAGATATACTGCCTCAACCCCGCCGCCGCGCCGGTGCGGGAGCTGCTGATCGAGCGCTTCCGCAAGGCCTGGGAGGAGGTCGGGTTCGACGCGATCCACCTGGACTTCCCGACGCTGGTCTCCACCGTGGAGGGCGACATCGATGGCATGAGCAGCTCCCGGGGCGTGGAGGTTTACCTCAACGAGCTACGCGCCGCGCTGCCCGGCGTGGCCCTGGGCACCGAGGGACTGAACGAAACGCTGTTGGCCTGCTCCTTCGCCCAGATCGGTGAGCCCTTCTGGTTCAGCAAGGCGCCCGGTGTGCAGATGCACCCGGTGCGCGGCCTCCTCTTCTCTCCCTTCTGTGGCCTCTACGGGCACCTGGGGATGCCCTCGCAAGAGAGCTCCCTGCCCGGCTTCCTGAACCACCACGACTTCTTCGACCGCATGGGCGCCTGGCCGACCCTGAGCATCGATGGGGCGCTGAACCCGCGCGCCGAAGGCACCAACCTGGTCATCTCCGAGGCGCGCTACTTCCAGCAGCATGGCCTGATCCCCGCTCCGGAGGAGGTCCGCTTCCCGGCCGAGCTCTACTCCTGGCGCGGCGATCGCGGCGTCAGCGCCATCTTCGACACGCCTCCGGGCCGCCGCCTGGCCCCGCGATCCGCACCCGACCGTCCCGCCTGGGCCCTCTTCGGCAAGGTGAACACCTACGAGGGAGAGGGCTCCGTACTGGATTGGCGCGCCTTCGACGGCAAGCGCCTCTTCGGCCTGGACCCGGAGCGCCTCTACGCCATCAGCCCCGATCCGCCGAACCCCAAGCTCCTCCACCTGACATCGGCCTCCAGCCCCATCGTGGTGCAGGAGGTGCGCGACAACCCGGCGCGGGCGCTCTTCGTGCTGTCGGGCCAGAGCGCCGTGGTGGCCGACCTGGTGGAGAACGCCACGTCGGCGGCCGTGGGCATCCTGGTCGGCGGGCGGCAGGAGCCCGTCGGATCGGGCGCCTCCTTCAAAGTGGCCCAGACGGCCTGTGGCGGCGAGGCCCTTCCGGGCATCCTGGCCCATCCGCCCTATGAGGGCAGTACCGCCGGCGGCTTGACCTACGGCGAGTACGTGGTGTCGGTCCCGGCGTCCGGCCGGACCCTTCTCCGCTTCGCCATGGGGCTGGGCGACCTGACCGATGCGCGCCAGGCCGCCGACGACAAGGTGACGCCGCTGAGCGACGGAGCGACCTTCATCGTCTCCGCCGACGGCCGCCGCCTCTTCTCGGAGCACGTGTTGCGCGGGAAGTGGGTCTGGCGCGAGGCGGACCTGACGGCCTTCAAAGGGCGCTCCATCGTCCTGCGCCTCTCCACATCGCCCGGACCCAAGGGTGTCGTCAGCTTCGACTGGGCGGTCTGGGGCCAGCCTCGGGTCATCAACCTGGGCGAGGCCTCGGCGCAGCCCCTGCGGCTCAGCGTCTACAGCCCCGGGGGGACGACCGAAGCCTGCTTCGGCGATCCCGACCGCCCCGGCCGCATCGTCGGCACGAAGCCCACGCCCGGCGGCGGCGCAGTGCTGGAGGTCGAGCTGCCGCGCCCGCAGCCGTTCGGGCTCCTCTTCCGCGCCCTCCCCGCGGAGCCCGGCGTCGAGCTGGCCGCGCTGCCGCCTATCGTCGGATCCGCATCCGGCGGCATCATGCGCGAGGCGTCGGTCTTCGGGAGCGGCGAGGTAACGCTGGAGGAGATCGACGGCAGGCCCACGCGCGTCATCAACGGCCACACGCCGGACGAGGGTCGCACGGTCCTCGACTGGCCGCTCCGCCTCCCGGCCCAGCCGCTGCGCCTCACGTTCCGCGCCCGCGTGCGCCAGGGAGGCAATGCCGTGGCCTTCCAGGTGCAGGTGAACGGCCAGGCGGTCTGGAACCTGCCCATGCCCTACCCGATTGGCTGGCAGCAGGGCTCCGTAGACCTGCGCGCCTGGTCCGGCAAGCCCATCCTCCTGAGCCTCGTCACCGACAGCAGCGGAGCCAACCTCTGCGACTGGGCCCAGTGGGCGGACGTGCGGCTGGAGGCGCGATAGGACAGGGGGCTCCATGCGGCTTGCGGCCCCAAGTCGCTATACTCAACAGGGCACGGCAAACCCGTGCCGAGGGGCGACCCGCATCCGGAACTGAGGTGCGCGCGGCGCACCCGAAAGGAGAACCACCATGCGCGTTGGACTTTGGACGGCGTTGGGAGCGCTCGCGATCTCCGCGATCGCGATGCCGGCAGCCGCCCAGTCGGAGAAGACCGTAGCGAACCTGAAGGCCGCCTACATCGGCGAGTCCACGGCGTGCGCCAAGTACGCCGCCTACGCCAAGAAAGCCGACCAGGAGGGCTTCGGAGCCGCCGCAACCCTCTTCCGAGCCGCGTCGTCGGCCGAGAAGATCCATGCCGCCAACCATATGAGCGAGCTCGTCGACCTGGGCGTGACCGACCCGAAGCCCGGGAAGTACACCGCAACGCCGGCCGCCACCGCGGCCAACATCCAGGATGCCGTCAAGGGCGAGACGTACGAGAAGGACGTGATGTACCCGAAGATGATCAAGGAGGCCGAGGCCGAAGGGCAGGACGGCGCCCTCCGCTCGTTCACCTACGCCATCTCGGCCGAGCGCCAGCACGCGGTTCTCTACGCCGCCGCGCTCAAGGAGCTCGCCGCCGCCAAGCCGAAGGCCATCTTCTACGTCTGCCCGGTCTGCGGCTCGACCTACAAGGGCAGCGCTCCGACCGACTGCCCGGTCTGCGCCCGCTCCAAGGACGAGTTCATCAAGGTCAAGTAAGCTACCGCCGTCCTGCTCGCATCGCAGGACCGGGCGGCGCGAAGACGACGACCCCGATCCCTGCCGGACGCCTGAACCCGGCGTCCGGCAGGACCCGCGCTTGGAGAGCCGCATGACCCGACTGACCGCCGTCGGCCTCTGCGTCCTGGGCCTTCTCGGGACGGTGACGCCGGCCTGCCGCGTCGATGCAGCCCCTCTTCGCGGCTGGTACGGCCTCCCGGCGCGGCGCGTCACGCCCCGCGACCTCAGCCTCAAGCCGCGCGAGGTCCTGAGCTTCGTCTGGCACGGCGAGCCCCAGTTCGCGCCCGGCGCCGCTGCGCGCCTGCTTCCCCTCTTCGACGAGAAGTGGACGCGCTACGCCATCCAGGGGATGGTCAACCGGAGCGGGCCGCTAGTCTGGCTCGACCACACGATCTACGGCTACAAGACCGAGTACGTCTGGCGCGCCTGGTACCGCGACAAGCACGGCTTCCGCTTCGTCAACAAGGGGCCGTCCTTCGATGCGTTCGTGCGCACCCTCGTGCCGCACTTCAACGGCCTGATCCTCTACGACGCGGCGAACTCGGACAACCACTTTGTGGCGGGCAACATCGCCTCCGCCAACTTCTGCGTGCCGGTCTCGACCGACCTCTACCGCCGGCATCGGGGCGCCTTCGGTGCGGCCCGCATCGTGGCGACCGTGGGGCGCAACCAGTTCCCGTCGCGCCGCGCCGCCTATGGCTGGCTGCTGGCCAACTGCCTCCCGAGGCTCGCCCCCGGCTGCTCATACTGCCCGGACGCCAGGTTCCCCGACAACCTCATGGGACCCAACGAGTGGCCCGACTACCTGATCGGCGCCGATGTGGGCTTCCACCAGAAGGCGTTCCTGTACAACATCAGCAGCCTCCAGGCTTCATCGACGCTGGTGGCCGGCGGCCCCAACCCGCAGGGCACGGGCCTCGCCGGGTCGCCCGACGACGCCGCGACGTTCGCCGCGATTATGCGGAAGCTCCGCGCCCCGGCGATCTGCTACGGTTGGGGCACCGCCGAGGCCGACCAGAGCCGTTGGGGCCACTCCATGGTCCACACGCCGGGCGCGGGCAACCTCTCGTTCCACGCAGCCGTCAAGCCCCTGGTGAAGCTGCCGTTCCGGCAGGACGATCGCCCCCGCGTCGACAGGCCAAAGAAGAAGGTCTACATCGCCTTCACGAGCAACGAAGGCGACACCCTCGGCCTCAAGGCTAACCTCCAGTGGTGGGGGTGGCCGGGCAGCCAGGTCTACGATGCCCTAGCCCGCTTCGACGGCGACGAGGCGCCCAGGCTCGACTGGTCCGACCACCGGCCGCGTTGCGACGTGCCCCGGACCTGGTACCTGAACCCGCTGCTCGTGGCTCGCTTCCCGGCCCTGTTCGACTACTACTTCATGACCAAGACGCCGGCCGATCACTTCGCCTGCGCCCCCAGCGGAGCCGGTTATGTCCACATGGACTTCATGCCGCCCGGCCTGGTCGACAAGCACATCCGCAACACCGCGCGGGTAATCCGGGAAACGGTGAACGTGCGGGATGTCTCGCTCTGGGGGAGCAACCAGCAATACGCGTTCGACGCGCTGGCGCGGGAGTTGCCCGGGGTTCGCGGCATCCTCCCCAAGCCCTCCGGCGCGCACAGGTACGGCTGGCTCTCCTTCGCGGGTCCAAACCGGACGCCAGTGCTGTCCGCCGGCGAGGCCTACTACTGGATGATGACCTGGGGCAAGGTTGGGGGAAACCACTGGACCATCGACTGGGACAAGCTGCTCGAGTACCTGAACAAGGCCTACGCCGAGCGAAGCCTCCCCGCCTTCCTGGAGTTCTATGGGCTCCAGAACGACCTGCCCGAGGCGCTGGGGGAGCTGCGGAAGCGGCTGGACCCCGAGCGGTTCGAGATCGTGGACCTCGGCACGCTGATGCACCTCGCTGCCCAGGCGCCGGCCTCGCGCCGCAGCGTCGCGGGGCGCCCGGCCGAGACGCGGACGACAGCTCCCCTGCCATGGTCCGACACGATCTGGCGGCGGGCAGAGAACTGGCAGGGCGTCAACGGCGCCACGGTGGCCGCCACCGCGCGCGGCATCCGGGTGAAGCTCGCGCCTGAGGCCAAGTGGGGACTGGCGCGCCTCCCCGGCCTCCTGCTGCCTTCCGGCTGCAGCCAGATGAACATGACGGTCCGATGGCTGACGGGCGGCTCGTGGGTGATCAAGCTCCAGGGCCGGTTCGACGCGCCCGACAGCCCCCTGGCCGACTATATCCCTTTCGGCGAGTTCCCGCACCTCGGCCGCTACGCCACCACACTGGACCCGGCGGTGCAGGAGATGTCCCGGGCCGGAGCGCCACTGGAGGGCCTGTACATCGGTTGTTCAGGCATACCGGGCGCCGAAGTGATCTTCGAGGACCTGGCGTTCGTGACCGGCAAGGGCATCCGGAGCGACCCGCCCAGATAGCCGCCATGCCGGTGGAGGTGTGTGGGTACGCGACGTGATGGGGTTGAAACAGGGCACAAACGACTTCGAGGGCACAAACCAGATGTTTGTGCCCTCGAACTCTTCGCCTTGGTCGGGGTGAGAGGATTTGAACCTCCGACCTCGCAGTCCCGAACCGCGCGCTCTACCAAGCTGAGCCACACCCCGAGGCAGGAGACATTATAGCATACCCGGACGATATCAAGCTGCACGCAGGCCGATTGTCATTGCCCTCCGAGTTGTCGCGCCGTGGTTTCGATACGGTCCGCGCGAACGGCGGCGCGGACCTACTCAACCGACGGCCCGGCGCGCTACGCACTCCGGGCAACCAGCAACGGCGCACCACCGGGCCCGAGTCCGGCTCAATCCGTCAGGTGGAGGAGTAGCCGCGATCCGAGCAGGTCGGTGGTGACGCTCTCTCGCTCGAAGGCCACCGCGCGGGGGTGGTAGGGACCCAGTTGGTTAGCCGTGAAGCGGCTCAGGGCGTCGCTGTTGACGTAGAGGTTGGCCAGTGTGTTGGTTACCCGCACGCGGACGATGTTGGCGCCAGGCTTGAGCAGGCCCTTCACCGGGAAGCGCCAGGGGCCCCAGAGCCGCGAGCCGACGGCCTTGCCGTTGACCTCCACCTCGCAGGCAAAGCGGACGCCGCTCAGCTCGACCTCGGCGCCGAGGCGGGCATGCTGCTCGGTCAAGGGGAGGGCGGCGCTGTACTCGGCCTCGCCGGAGAAGTCGGCCGGGAGCGCGGCCACCGGGCGGCCGTCGCCGGGGCGCTCCTCGAAGTCATGCTCGCCGAAGCTCCACGCTCGGAGGGGTGTGAGGGTCCATGCCGCTTCGAAGGAGGCGGTCTCGGCGATGGCCGGGACTGCCTCGCCCTCGGCGCGCCCCTGGCCGCCGCAGAGCAGGGCCGCGGAGCCCCCGAAGGGCAGGTCAAGCTCCACGCGCCACCCCTCGCCGCAGGGCTGGGCCGTAGCAATGCGCAGGATGCGCCCGGTCTCGGCATCCAGCAGGCGCGGGCGCTGGGGCCGGTCGATGACGACGGAGCAGCGGGTCGGGCCGGCGCCCTCGTTGGTGATGAGGTAGGCGGCCCCGCCGGTGAAGCGGCGCCCGGTGGCCCGTATGGCGGCATTGGCCGCTTCGACGCGCACCACGGGGGTCACCATGGCAACGGCGTCGCTGCGCGTGGCCGCCACACCGAAGCCGGGAGCCGGGAGGCCTGACGGACGATCGACCCAGACGACGCGCCCGCCCGCTGCCGCGAAGGCCTTCAGCCGCTGCATGGACGCCTCGGGGATCCACGAGGCGCGGCTCACCAGCACGCTGTCGTACTCCATCTCGCCGATGCGGAGGCGGCCGCCGGCGACGCGGGTGGCGGGGCGCGTCAGGGCGTCGTCATCCACGAAGTCGAATTCGCGCTGGGCCGAGAGCAGGGCGTTGGCCAGGTCGTCCTGCGAGGCCCGCACCTGCTCCAGATCGGGTGCGCCGGCCCAGATGTCGCGTACGGGGAAGTAGAGCAGCGTGCGGCAGTCGGCGCGGCCCAGGCTCATCAGGCGGCCCATGCGGGCGATGTAGGCGTGGAGGCGCGGCATGTGCTTCCAGAGCGGGTTGGCAGGGCCGAAGTGGGGCCGCTCGCCGCCCATGAACCAGTCGCGCGAGGAGTAGGGATAGGCGGCCAGGTCGAAAAGCTGGATGCCGCGGACGAGCTGGTAGTCGACGAGCCACTTCATCTGCTCGGGCGTCATGCCGTTGCCGAAGACGGCGAAGCTCTCGCTCATGGCGAAGCGGCCGCCCTCCTGCCGTGCCACGGTGGAGGCGTACTTGGGGAAGAAGTGGTTCGCCTGGCCGGGCCAGAGCTGCCGCCAGATGACGTCGACGCCGGGGATGTCGAGCCGCCGCAGGGCTCGGAGCATCTGGCCAAAGCCGTACATCCGGGAGCCCAGCGTGACGTCCTCGCCATTCAGATGGCCGCCGGAGAGGATGCCGTTCCTGCCGCACCACTCCTGAATCTGGCCCAGGTAGTTCTGCGCGAAACGGTCGGACCACCAGTCGAAGTAATCCACGCGCACCTGCCGCTCGGCGTCGGTCTCGGGCTCGATGAGGGCGAAGAGGCGGTCGCGCAAGTCGTAGCCCTTCTTCGCGCGGAAGTCCTCCACGGCATCCTCGGGCCAGGGCAGGCCCCCGCAGCCGGGCTCGTCGGTGAAGATGAGCGGGATCGACTTGCCGAACTCGTGCCCCACGGCGCGCTTGTAGGCCTCGTGCGTGAGCTCGATGAAGAGGCGCGTAGCCCTGGCATTGGTCAGGTCCGGGTAGCGACCGGACGTGGGCGCGGTGATGACGAGGGCGCGGCCCGCCTCGGCGAAGCTGCGCTCAGCGCCGGGCTCCAGCCGCCGCCAGGGCTCCTTGCCGATGCGCGTGTAGGCCACCAGGCAGTCGGCGGGCGCGCGGAACGCCTCGCCGGGCTTCGGCTTGGACCAGCTCCAACGGACCTGCCTCTGCACGACCGTTGGGTCCTTGGCGACCACGCGGCCGCAGGCGCTTCCGCTGGGCCAGCCGCCCTCGTCGTAGAGCCAGGTACACATGCCCAGGCGGGCGGCCTCGTCCACGGCCACGCGAACCTGGTCCATGAAGCCGCTGCTCAGGTAGTCGGGCTCCAGGAGCGTGGGCATGTTGACGGGACGGAACTCCCTGGGCTCGGGTATGGCCATGGGGGCCATGGCGCCGTGGGAGGCCATGTCGGCCAGCTGGGCGCGGGTGGCCGCCGGGTCAAGCTTGTCGTTCCATATCCACATGTATCCGGGCCAGAAGAAGGCCTCCGGCTTGGCGAAGGCCGCCGCATCGAAACGCCGGAACGCCGCATGCGGCGGGATCGCCCGCCTATCCGCGCCGGGTGCGGCCAGGGACGCGGCGCCCATCGCCATCGTGATCGCCATCAGGCATGCCCTCTTCATGGAAGCGCCCCCTTCGGCGCGCGCTACAAGCCCTTGTCGCGGGCCACGAGGCTGACGGTGGCCTGGGCCACGGGCCGCACGACGATCTCGTCGATGTTCACGTGCCACGGCCGGCTCACGGCCCACGCCACGCACTCGGCGATGTCTTCGGCCACCAGCGGCGTCATGCCCTTGTAGGCCGCGGCGGCGCGGTCGGCATCGCCGTCGAAGCGCACCAGGCCGAACTCGGTCTCCACGAGCCCCGGCGCCACGTCGGTCACGCGGACGGGCAGGCCGTTCAGCTCAAGCCTGAGCGTCTTGGTGACAGCCACGGCAGCGTGCTTGGCGGCCGTGTAGCCTGCGCCGTTAACGTAGACCTCGCGCCCAGCGATGCTGGTGATGTTGACGATATGCCCTCGCCCGGCCTTGAGCGCCGGGAGCAGCGCACGCGTCATGCGCATGAGGCCCAGCACGTTGGTGGCGTACATACCCACCCAGTGGGCCTCGTCGGCCGCCTCGATGGGCTCGAGGCCCAGCGCGCCGCCGGCGTTGTTCACCAATACCTGGAGTTCAGAGGGCAGCGCGGCGGCCAGCGCGTCCACCGAAGCCTGACTGGTGACGTCCAGCTCCACGGCGGTCCCGCCGATCTCGCCGGCCAGCTTCGTCAGGCGATCCATGCGGCGCGCTGCGACGATGACGTGGTAGCCCTGGGCGGCCAGCGCCCGCGCGGTGGCTTCGCCGATGCCGCTACTGGCCCCGGTGACGACGGCTGTCTTGCTCATGTGGGTTACTCCTCGCTCAGGGCGGCCCAGTCGTAGATGGCCGAGAGCGCCGGCCAACTGCGGTCCAGCAGGCCCTCGTAGACGGCGCCGCACTCGGCCGGCGAGACGGTCTCATAGAGGCCCGAAACGTCGACCCGCCCAGCGGCGATCCAGCGCAGGGCGGCCGCCATGTTCCCCTGCAGGCTCCCGGTCATGAAGGGCGCCGGGTGGCGCGGCACCTCCCACTCCCATCCGCTGCGAACCACGGCGTACTGGTGGAAGATCGCATGGAGCAGTTCATGGGCGCTCTGCTCGGTGTTCTGGCGCCACGGCACGCCCACCAGCACCACCTCGCCGCGTTGGCGCACCATGCGGCAGCAGTCGATGGCCGCGGCCTCGTGGCCCGAGCACTCCAACGCCAGCGCCACGCGGCCGGCCAGGTCGGTGTCCTTCAGCGGCGTCTGGGCGAAGACCGCCTCCAGCCCCTTGTCGCGGGCCAGGGCCCGGCGCGGCTCGTCGGGGTCCACGGCCAGCACCTGGTAGCCGCAAGAGGCGAAAACCTGCGCGGCCAGATGGCCCACGATGCCCAGGCCCGTCACCAGCACGCTCTGCGGCGGGCGCGCCGTGGTGGTGGTGAGGGTGCTCATGGAGACGTTCATCAGGCGGCAGAGGGAGGCCGGCGCGGCGCCCAGGTCCGGCGGCACGCGGACGGCGTCGCGGGCGACGGTGCGCTGGCGGCTCCGGTGCGGGCCCATGCAGAAAGCCCGGTCGCCGACGTCGAAGCCGCAGACATCCGGCCCCACCTCCTCCACGCGGAAGACTGCGGCGTACCCGGGGTAGGAGGGGAACTCCTGGCCCAGATAGGCCCAGTTCAGCTCCGTGCCGGGGCTAACCAGCGACGCGAGGGTGGGTCCGGCAATCTCGCCGGGGCCGGGGGGCGCCTCATCGGCGGGCTGCGTCATCATCTCGGCGGTTCGGTGCGCCGTGAAGGCCACCGAGTGGAGCGCCGCGCTCACAGCGCGCCCAGCCCCTTCCCGGCGGCCACCTTACGGATGTGCGCGGCTGCGGCGCGGTACTCCTCGGGCTTGGCCATGTGCTCCATCATCAGCGGGATGTCCGGCGCCAGCTTGCTCAGCTCCTTTAGGTATACGCCGTAGTCGAGGCCCCCCTGGCCGGGCACCACCTCGTCCAGGTGGGTCGTCAGGTTGCTGCGGAGGATGATGTCCTTGGCGTGGCAGCTTCGGATGTGCGGCCCCAGCTTCTTGAAGCAGGTGCGGAGCAGGTCCGCGTTGCCGAAGTAGCGCTGCGGGCTGCAGACCAGGTTCACGGGGTCCAGATGCACCGCGAAGGCCTTGCGGTCGATGGCCTTGATGAGGTCGGCGTAGCTCTCCGGCGAGTCGGGGTACATCCAGGGCATCGTCTCGAGGGTGTAGAACGAGCGGCTCGGGTGGACCGCGTCGATGATGCCGCGGACGGTCTGCACGATCTGGTCGAAGGCGGGCCGCGTGAGGTTGGCCGGGTGCGGCCCGTCCCACTGCTCGCCCAGCGAGCCGGCGATGTTGACGCAGCAGCGCGCGCCGATGCGATCGGCCAGGTGCAGCTGCCGCTTGCAGTTCTCGATGGCGGCCTTGCGCGTCGCCTCGTCGGGGCTCATGGGGTTGCTCCAAGCGCCCACCTCGGCGATGACGATGCCGGCCTCCTTGGCCGCGCGCTCGTAGGCGGCCACGGCGGCATCGTCGGCGTCGGGTCCCAGCGGGCAGAAAGCCGCGGTATAGCCCTCGGCGCGGTGCGCCGCCACCCAGGCGGCGGGGTCGGCCGCCGGTGCGAAGATGGGTCCACCCAGTCTCATGCTGCCCTCCAGAGCGCGTAGTGCCGTAGGATTCGCCGCAGCAGGCGCGGGCTCCTGCTGCGGGCAGGAGGAGCGATGAATGGGACTGATTGGACCTATACGACGCATGGGAAGGCAGGCTCCAACCCCGGCGCGGCTCGCAGGCCCGGTCGCATCCGTCCCATGGGTCGCATAGGTCCCCTAGCGCTCCACCTCCACCGCGACAGGTACAACGAAGGCCACCGAAAGCCAAACCTGACCTTCCGGAGGTTCCTGCCATGTTCACCTGCGTGGCCCTTGCGGCCCTCTGCCTTGTTTGCGCCGGGGGTGCGCCGGATGGGTATCGGCTGGTCTGGTCCGACGACTTCAACCGGGCCGGCCGGCCTGATCCTGCGAAGTGGACCTATGAGACCGGCTTCGTGCGCAACGAGGAGGCGCAGTGGTACCAGGCAGACAACGCCCGGTGCGAGGGGGGCCGGCTCATCATCGAGGCGCGCCGAGAGCGGAAGCCGAACCCCGGCTACCAACCCGGAGCGGCCGACTGGCGGGCCAAACGCGAGTTCGCCGAGTACACCTCCGCCAGCCTGAAGACCGCCGGGCTCCACTCGTGGACCTATGGCCGCTTCGAGACGCGCGCCCGCATCGACACGCGCGCGGGGCTCTGGCCCGCCTTCTGGACCGTGGGCGATCAGGGCGAGTGGCCCGCCGGCGGCGAAATCGACATCATGGAGTACTACCGGGGCATGCTCCTGGCCAACGTGGCGTGGGGAACCGACCGGCGATGGGTGGCGAAGTGGGACGCCGCCAGCAAGCCCATCGCCCAGTTCAAGGACAAGCGCTGGTCCGATCGGTTCCACGTCTGGCGCATGGACTGGACGCCGGAGGCCATCCGCCTCTTCGTCGACGGCGAACTGCTTAACGAGACGCTGCTCACCACGACACTGAACCCAGACGGCTCGAACCCGTTCACCCGGCCGCACCACATCATCCTCAACCTGGCCATCGGCGGCGCCAACGGAGGCGACCCGGCATCCACCACATTCCCGGCGCGGTTCGAGGTCGACTATGTTCGGGTCTACCAGAAGCCGGGGTAGAAGGGGGCGCCCGCCTTGCCTGTCAGCGCACGGTGACGGTGATGCGGGACTTCGGGTAGTCCTCGTAGAGAATCTGGCCGTCGGCGTAGACCTCGATGCGATCGCTTGCGCCGATGTTGAGCTCGAACTCGGCCTCTCCATCGGCGTCGGTCCGCACCTCCGCCATCCATCCGCCGAGGAAGCCCGGCGTCTTCACAGAGACGCGCGAGTACTCCTTGGGCCGACCCGACGGGTCCACCACCCGCACGGTCACGTAGAGCATGGTTTCCGTACCTCCCTCTGAGCTTCCGGCCGCGTCGCTGCGGCCTATGGGGGGAGTATGCGCGGCGGCGGCGGACGCTTGCGTGACAACGGCGTGACCGGCTTCGAATCGACGCGGGGCTCGGCAACCAGCGCCAGCATCTCGCGGGCGGCGCGCGCCAGGCCGTCGGCGGTTGCGGGCGTGACGCGGCAGGTGGTATCGACCGATCCGGTGATGATCCGACGGCCGTCAGGTGACCACGTTGCGGCGTTGATGGCCGCAACGTGCCCGCGGAGCAGGAGGCGGGGACTGGGCGCGCGCCCGTCTCTGCCGTCGGCCAGAGCCTTCGCCGTATCCCAGATGCGAATGGCATTGTCGGTGCCCGCCGTCAGGATGCTCCTACCGTCCGGCGAGAAGTAGGCGCTCATCAGGCGGCCCGTCTCGGTCGGCAACGTCTGAAGAAGCCTGCCGTCGGCGGCATGGAAGAGGTAAGCAGACCCGTCGTCGTCGGCGGTGACGACCATCGTGCCGTCGGGTGACCAAGCCGCTTGCCAAACGCCGTTCCGGCTGCCCCGGATGAGCGTACGGCCTGGCGGGACCAGAATCCGCGGCGGGGCGTCGCCCTCCATCTCCCAGACGTAGGCGGCACCGTCGGTACATCCCGCGACCAGGCGGCGACCGTCCCTGGTGACCCGTATGCTGTGCGGCACCTCAGGTAGGCGCCACCGCCGGAGCATCGCATGCGTCCTCGGGTTCCAGAGGGTGACGACCTTGTCCTGACCGGCTGACAGCAGGCCGGAGCCGTCGGGCGTCCACTCCAGCGCCCATAGGTAAGGCAGGGCACCCACCCATCGCGCATAGGAGTCGGGGTTACGGTCAGGCCAGAGGACGATATCGCCGTTGACTGCGGCCGCAACCGCCCGGCTGGTGGGGCTCGGCGCTACGTGGTACGCGGCGTTGCTGAGGCTGGGCCCCCACGCGGACTCCCACAGGTGGGCGTAGCCGCGACCGTAGGGCTGCCACTCGTAGACGCACGGTGACCTCTCGCTGAAGTACACGTCACCGTTCGACGCCTCCTCGGCGTATAGGACCTGGGCGCACACGGCGCCGCCGATCGGGGGGACGTAGCGCCAGAGCTCCACCATACCGGCGCCGTCGGCCACGGCCAGGTCGCCGCCGACAGCGCCGCCGACCATGACGTTCGGGTCAGTCGCGGCGTTGATCGACGCGATCGGCGCATGGGGGTAGGCCGAGACCCAGAGCCGCACGCTACGGTCGCGAGCCGACACGGCCAGCAGGTACGGGCTACCCACGGCTGCGAGCGAGACGACTCGAGTCGACACGGGCTTGTAGCTCTGATGATGCTGGTTCCGATGCCACACGTATGCATGGGTTGTGCCGTCGGAGCCTGCCGACACGAGCCGATCATGCGTGAAGGCGAGCGCCGATGGGTATACGGGCGGCTCGCCGGGAAAGGCGTCCCGCCGATGGTAGTCATGTTTGGCCACCGCCTCGCCGGTCTGGTCGCTGAAGACCTGCACGAGGCCGTCCTCGCCGGCGGTGGCGACGACGCCTTTCTCCTCCGATGTGGCCAGGGCGGTCAGCGGCCTGGTGTGCGGCGTCCTCAGGTCCACCTGATGGTTGTCGTCCATCCCCACAACGGTGCAGCCGCCGCTGGGCCGGCTACAGGCGATGCGGGTCTGGCCCAGGCAGACGGCGGCCAGCGGCGTCTTCTGGGCGCCCATCTTCCAGGTACGTAGCGGGCGCGGGCGCGGCCACGGCGCCTTGCCCAGGTCCCAGAGCCGCAGGTCGCCCGCCTGACTGAACGTCACCAACCGGGAGCCGGCGTCCGTGAAGCAGATCGAGTGCACGGCCCCGCCCGCCCGCACGGTGGCGGCGATGCGCCCGGTCGCTGGGTCGAGGAGCAGGACCTCCGGCCCATCCCAGCAGACGGCCACGCGTCGACCGTCGAATGAGAAGGCCAGACCGGTCAGTCTGTGCGGGAGCCGCACCCGCCACCGGCGGATGAGGCCCTGGTTCACCGCGTCCGCCAGGCCCTGCAGGGCCTCGGGCGGCGGCTCCCGCCCTTCAGCCAGGGCCGGCTCGACCGCCTTGAGGCCATAGCGCAGCGCTTCGGCCTCGCGGCCGGATATGCCCGAAAGGCCCGACGCCACGGCTCCGGACATCGCCTCGGCGGCGGCCATGGCCCGAATGCGCCGCTCCTCGGCGGCCGCCCGGCGCGCCTCGGCCCGCACACGCTGCGCCTCTGCCGCGGTGCGCTGGTTGACCGAGCGCCCGATCTCGGCCCGGATGGAGTCCCGCTGGCGCAGGAGGGCGTCGGCCTGCCCAGCCATGGTGGCGAGCTCGCGCCGGGCCAACGCCACCTGGCCGCGCACGGCGCCCAGCGACTTCTGCAGCAGCCCGGCGCGGTAGCTCTGCCCCACAGCCACCGCCAGTAACGCCACTGCCG
Source organism: uncultured Chthonomonas sp. (assembly GCA_903951425.1). Classification (GTDB taxonomy): domain Bacteria; phylum Armatimonadota; class Chthonomonadetes; order Chthonomonadales; family CAJBBX01; genus CAJBBX01. The sequence continues at coordinate 71,639 of CAJBBX010000083.1, read as the reverse complement.
CGGCCCAGACCAGCGACACGCGAAACACCCCGGTCCGCACCGCCCGGCGCAGGCGGCGCACCTCCTCACCGGGGAGGCTCCTGTCGACCCATCGGCGGTCGAACGCCCGGCCGTAGATGCGGCACCGGACGCCGATACGCCCGTCGAAGGGCTTGGCCACGCCCGATAGTCGCAAGGCCGCCACGCGCGGGTCCGATGGGTCGTCGGCCGCCGATCGGCGGCGGCCGAGCAGTGAGCGGTAGAGCAACAGCGTGGCCGTTACGTCGGCGACCGCGTCGGGGCTGAGCAGCCTATCGCGCACGAAGCCCAGGTTGTCGTCAACCTCGCGCGCCTGCCGCGTCAGAAACGTGGCGCCGCACACCCGGTCGACCAGCCGTTCGCACCGCTCGCCATCGGAGCTCGCGACGGCGTGGCAGAGGCGCTGGGTCAGATAGGGATGGCCGCCGGTCCAGTACATGATGCGCCGGAACAGCACGGCGTTCTGCTCGCCGCCGCCAAGGCCCGCGGCGAGGCCCGCGGCCTCTTCCGGCGTGAAGTCGGTCAACTCGATGCGGCGGCCCACGTTGAACGGCGTGGTGCGCGGGTCGCGAATCAGATCGGGAGGCGTGGCCACTCCGATGAGGCAGAAGGTGAGGCGCCGCATGTCCGGGTGGTCGGCCCGTTGGTTGTAGGCGGCGCGCACGGCCGTGAAAAGCTCATCGGCGATGAAGGGCAGGCTCCGCACGGCGTCGATCTCATCGATGAAGACGACCAATGGCCCCGGCGCCGCCGGCAGCAGGCAGTGGCGGACGGCGGCCATGAACCGCAGCACGGGGCTCATGTTGGCGTGGGCCGCCCAGAACGCCTCGCATGCCTCGTCCCTGTCCATCTGCGCGGCGAGCATGTAGAGCAGGCCCATATACCACTGCTCGGGCTCCACGTTCTGGCCCGCGGCGCTCAGGTCGAGCGAGGCGACGCGCAGGCCGTCCGAACGGAGCCTGGCGGCGGTTCGGACCATGAGGCTGGACTTGCCCACCTGCCGCGTATCGAGGACGTAGCAGAGCTCGCCTCGTTTCAGCGTGTCGTAGAGGTCGCGGTCGGCCTGCCGCTCCACGTAGCTCGGCGCGCTCGGCGACAGGCTGCCGCCGGTGACGTAGAAGGCCGCGCCCTCCCGAGTCACAGGTGGTCTTCCAGGTAGCGGCGTATGGCGGCGTTGCGGAAGCGCGGGCTCTCGGGCTCGCCCAGCAGCACGCCGCCGGAGCGGAGCCGCGACAGCTCGTCGTCGCCGCAGCCCTGGCCGGCCAGGACGCGCCGTACGGCGCCCGACAGCTCGGCGTCGCCGGCGAGCTTGGCGTGGATGTCGCGCAACGGGCCCGCGAGCGGGCCGTCGTCGCGACCGGCGTGGGCGCACACCTCCTCCACGCTCCAGCCCTGCTCCGCCATCGCCTGGAGCGTCCGGCACGCGAAGTAGGCGCTTCCGCCGACCATCTGATGGAATCGCCGCAGGTCCTCACTGCCGCCGAGGTCAACGCCATGGCACCGCACTATCTCGTCGATCTCGGCGGGGCGCAGGTCCTCAACGGCCACGCGACGCCCCACGTTGAACGGAGAGTGATTGAGGTTGCGCAGGTAGAGGCGGGCGTCGGTGGCGAGAACCAGCGCCAGCGTGAGGCGATCCCAGGGGCGGACGGGGTCCTTTGCACGGAACTCGTGCCACGACCGCAGCAGGGCAAAGAACTCGTCGGCGAAGGGGCGGCCGAACAGGCGGTCCACGTCATCGATGGCGATGACGACGGGCTCGGTCCGGGGCGCGACGACGCGGCGCAGCACGAACCGCTCCAGGTTCAGCCCGGCGCCGAGAGCCTCCAGCCAGGTCTCGGTGGGGTCCACCTCTTCCTCGTGCTGGGCCGCGATGACGGCCGCAAGCCTGCGGCAGAGCGCGTCCATGGAGGCCAGGTCCGCCTCGGCCAGCCGGCCGAACTCCACGACGAAGGTGGCGGAGCCGAGCCCGCGAGCCTTCTGAAGGCCGCGGGCGAGGATGGAGGACTTGCCCGTCTGCCGTGGTCCCTGAAGCCTGACGATGCTCTCGCGCCGGGCCAGCGCCTCGGCGAAGACGGCATCAACGTGCCGCTCAATGTAGAGGTTCGAGGTGAGCGGCACGGCGCCGCCAACCGTGGGGGCCTCGGGCCACGTGGGCGCGGACGCCTCGTCGTTGCCGCCCGGCGCGGCGCGGGCCCGGTCGAAGAGCTCCACCATGGCCGGCGACGGCCCGATGCCGTCATGGCTCTTCCGGTACTCGCAGTACCTGTTGTAGAGACCGATGGCCGCGGCGAGGTCGCCCTCCTCCACTACATGGCCATCAGATCATGCCAGCCGTGCTCCAGCGCCGGGGTCATGCTGATGTGTTGGGCCAAGAGGTCGCGGGCCAGTTCGCACCGTCCGGCTGCAGCCGCGGCGTGGGCGGCGCGGTGTGCGACCTCCTGCCGTCGGCGGCGCACGTCGGACCGAGCCTTGAGGACCCACGGCTCGTCGCTGCCGTCCAGCAGGGGGCTACGGCTGATCTCCAGCGCCTTGACCATGCCGTCCAGATCGTCGCCAGCCGATAGCCGGTAGAAATCGGCCAGGTCCACGTCGGCACCCGCGGAATCGAAGCTCAACGTACCGTTGTTGCATCCGAGCCGCCAGGCGTGCGAGCCCAGCGCCCGGCGCAACGTGCTGATGCTCTGGCGAAGCGACTCGGAACTGCTCGTCTTCGGCCAGATGGTATCGGCCACCAACGAACGTGAAACGGGTCTGCCCTGGACCACCAGGTAGCCCAGAACACGGTCGGCGCAGCGCGAACGAAGGGTGGCGGCCGGCGACCCGTCAACGTCCAACGCGATCGGTCCGAACAGGCGTAGCAGAAGCTCGGCAGACACGGAAGTGATGCCCATGCAGGTCCCTCAGGTGCTTTGGCGGCAGGGCAACCCCTCGGGTACGAAGGGGCTGCCGGAACAGAGCATAACGGACGGAACGACGTCACTGCTGCTATTATCTCACCAATCCCAGCTGATGGACAGGACCTTAAGGCCGTTTCTGTGCACCGTCACGATGCCCCATCGATCGCGACACGGCAACGGCCCGGTACGCCGGCGGCTCCACCGCCCTGCCGTGCCGCCCGATGTGCCACCATAGGCGTATCTCAACTCCACTGGCGGTAGGTATGAACATGCTCGCAGTCATCGCGGCGGCGGCCGCCGCGGCAGGCCAAGCCCCACCGGACCATGCCCGCGTGCCCGGCTCGATCATCACCCATGTGCCGGCCTCCACGGGCCGCTACGTCGGCTCGCCGGGCATCGCCATCCTGCCCAACGGCGACTACCTGGCGAAGAGTGACCTCTTCGGGCCGAACTCCGGCGAGTTCGAGAAGGCCACCACCCAGGTCTTCCGCTCCCGCGATCGGGGCAAGACGTGGAGCCACGTCACCGACATCAAGGGGCTCTTCTGGGCCAGCATCTTCGTGCACCAGGGCGCCGCCTACCTCATGGGGCCGGACAGGCACTACGGCCTACTGGTCATCATGCGGTCCACCGACGGCGGCGCCACCTGGACGGAGCCGCGCGACGCCGACACGGGCCTCCTCTTCGCCGGGGGCAACTACCACTGCGCGCCCATGCCCGTTCTGCGCCACAAGGGCCGCCTCTGGCGCGCCATGGAGGACAACACCGGCGGCCGCACCTGGGGCACCACCTTCCGGGCCTTCATGATGTCCGCGCCGGAGGGGGCCAACCTGCTCAAGGCCTCCAGCTGGACCAGCAGCAACCGCTTGGCGAGCAGCACGAAGTGGCTCAACGGCCGCTTCGGCGGATGGCTGGAGGGCAACGCCGTGGTGGCGCCGGACGACCGGATGCTCGACATCCTGCGGGTGCAGACGCCCGACCACGAGGAGCAGGCCGCGCTGGTCGAGATCAGCCCGGACGGCAAGACGGCCACCTTCGACCCAGAAGCCGGCTTCACGGCCTTCCCCGGCGGCGCCAAGAAGTTCACCATCCGCTGGGACGGCCGGACGAAGCTCTACTGGTCGCTGGCCAACTATGTGCCGGTCCGCAACCGCAACCGGCCGCCGGCCAGCACGCGCAACACGCTGGCGTTGATCTGCTCGCCGGACCTCCGAGCGTGGCAGGTGCGCTCCATCGTGCTGCAGCACGACGACGCGGTGACGCACGGCTTCCAGTACGTCGACTGGCTCTTCGAGGGCTCCGACATCATCGTCGCCTCGCGCACGGCGTATGATGACGGCCTGGGCGGCGCGCACAACCAGCACGACGCGAACTACCTCACCTTCCAGCGCATCAAGGGCTTCCGGGCGCTGGCGCCCATCAACCCCGAGACCGTGCGGCGCTGGTCGGCGCCCTACCGCGGATGGGTCCACCACCCGGACCACGTGATCCCCGCCGAGCCCAAGGTGCCGGGGCACGAGGAGTTCAAGTCCACCGACTGCCCGACGATCTACCAGATCCCCGGCGACCCGCGATGGTATATGAGCTTCATCGCGTTCGACGGAAAGGGCTACAACTCGTTTACCGCCGCGAGCGATGATCTGATCCACTGGTCCGACTACCGCCTGGCCATGGGCTTCGGGCCGCAGGGGCAGTTCGACAACGGCGGCTGCGTGCTGGGCGCCTACCTCTACGTCTCCTACGATGTGGCGGGTCCGCGGACGCTGAAGAAGCGTGACGGGAAGTACTGGTCGCTCTACGGCGCCTACCCGCTGCAAGGGGGCTACGAGTTGCGGCCGGGCTACAACGGCGTGGCCTGCTCCGACGACGGCCGCACATGGCGCCGGGCCAAGGAGGGCTACACGCTGAGCGTGCATGAGCCCGATTGCGGGGTCTGGGAGAAGGACTGCATCTACCAGCCCTGGGTGGTGGAGAGCGGAGGACGGTTCTACAGCTTCTACAACGCGGCCGACGGCGGGCAGGAGCAGACCGGCATCGCCGCGTCGCGCGACCTGCTGAACTGGAGCCGCGTGCCCGGAAACCCGGTTCTGCACAATGTGCCGGGAGGATACGACGAGGGCTTCTGCTCCGACCCGAAGGTCTTCCGCGACGGCGACCACTGGACCATGCTCTACTTCGGCGTGGGACGGGGCGGCGCGCACATCATGGCCGCCTACTCGCGGGACCTGCTCCACTGGACCGCCGATCCGGAGCCCCTCTACAAGGCGGGCGGCAACCCCAGCGGGTTGGACAGGACCTACGCGCACAAGATCTCGCTGGTCCGCAATCCGGCGAACGGGGTCTGGTACCTCTACTACTGCGCCGTGGGCGACAAGGGCCGGGGGATCGGGCTCATCACCAGCAAGCCCCTGTAGGGGGCCTCAGGCGGTCGTCTCCGAGCTACGCCATGACGGCGGGCGCGGACGGGGAGATGCACTCCAGCCGATCGCCTACGGCTGTGCGGAAGGCCTCGCCGGCCTCGCACCAGTCGACGATGTCCACGCGGAACGGCAGGGTCGAGCCCGCGAAGGCCTCGCGCAACGCCGTCCTGGCCGCCGCCGGCAGGGGTTCATCGCCCATGACGGCCAGGTCCAGGTCGGAGAACTCGCGTGCGCGACCGGTGGCTCTGGAGCCGAAGGCGTAGACCTCTCGGTCCGGCAGGAGCCGGGCCAGGATGGCCTGCACTTTGGCTAGTTCATCGGCAGTCAGGCTGATCATTGCGCGCCTCCAGCGCCCGAAGCAACGCCTCGCCGCGGTGGGCGAAGCTCCGTCGGGTCCGGCGGCACGTGCAGGATCCCCATGGGTGTTGCGATACTCACGCCTGCATTGTGGCACACACGGCGGCGGCGGACGGCCCGGTGACCGCGGCGAGGGGCAACCGTCCGCTCCCTCCCCTTGCCGGGATGCGGGAGGAGGAGGGAGCGGGAAGCGCCTCGGGCCCTACTTCTGCAGCTTGCCGTCGCGGGTGATGCGCTCCCAGAGGCACTGGGCGCGCTTGATCCGCCAGCCCTGCGGGGTCTTGACCCACGTGTCGCGCTCGCGGCCGGTGACGACCATGGCGTGCGAGGCGCCGGTGGCCGCGTCGCGGGCGGTATAGGTCACCTCGTACTTGCCCGTGGAGACGGCCGTGCCGTCGGGCCGGAGCGACATATCCTGTGTCTGGCCCGCGAAGCGCTTCATGGTCTCCACTTCCTTGAGCCAGTCGAGGAAGGTGGAGGCAACGCGCACGCGGCCGCGAATCGGCGAGCCGTCGGCCCAGATGCTGACGCAGTCGGCGGTGAAGAGCGTCTCTACGGCGGCCTTCATCTCGGTGGCGCTCTTCGTACGCGCGATAGACTCCATGGACCGGCCCCACTTCCGCAGGGCCGCGTCGGCCTCCTTGCGTACGGCCTGCGGCGTCTCTTGAGCCGAGCAGGCCGCGGACGCCAGGAGCGCCACAACGCAGGCCAGTCGATGCTTCATGAACATGATGGGTCTCCCTCCTTCGCCCGCGTGGGCGGCTCTATCGTTCGATGGCGCCGATGTCTCCCGCCGAGCCGCGGGGGCGCCGCACGCCCAGCTGGTCTGAACCCGTCAGGTCTACGGTACGGGTGGTCGTGGTCACGGTCATGGCCAGATGCTCGCCCAGCGGGCCCGAGGCGAACGAGGCCCAGTAGTCGTCATTCAGCCCCTCCGAGCCGAGCCTCCCGCCGATCTCGGCGTCCAGGTCGCGCCAGAAGGCGACCCAGGCCGCGTTCTGCGGGTTGCTGGGCCACGTCACGCGCGGACCGTACCAGGTGACGCCGGCCTTGTCGCCGAAGCCCGCGCCGAAGCCGTCGCCCAGCGTGGCGGAGTAGCGCGCGCGGACACGGGCGAGGGCGTGGTTCAGGAAGTCGTCGGTCGGCTCGCCGAAGCCGGTGTAGCCTGCGGAGACCAGAGGCACGGTGACCTTGTGCGCCGGGGCCTGGTCGACCGATGCCGCACCCGGCGCGTACCAGAGCAGGGCCGGGCGGCCGGCGTCGGTCCCCGCCGAGGTCACGGTGGCGCTCAGTTGCGCGCCGGCGAGGTCGAGGGCCGCAGCGGCAGCCACGCCGTCCTGGTCGCCCACCTTGGGGTAGTGCTTGCGGCTGAGCATCATCCAGTCCGGCACGGGCGCCAGGATCTGGCTGAAGTCGAGCGCGCCGAACCGGTTGTACCCGAGGCTCACGAAGTCCAGCAGGGAGCCTGCGAACCAGTCGGCCGCCTCGCCGTTCATGCGGTTGCCGGCCACGATGGAGTGCTGGACCCAGACGGTCTCCACGGTATGCGCGTTGCCCACGGTGGCGGCCACGCCCCCGCCGCCCATGTTGGGCTTGCCGGAGAAGGTGGCCGGCGTGCCGTTCACCTCGTTCTCGGCGATGGTGCAACTGATGGCCGCCAGGGAACCGCCTCCCATGTAGAGGCCGCCGCCGCGGTAGTAGTACTGGCCCGCTTGGGGCAGGTCGGGGTTGTCCTCCACCAGGTTGCGGGCGATGGTGCAGTTGGTCAGGTACATCGCCGCCAGGTTGCTGGGTCCCCCCGAGAGCGTGAAAATGCCGCCGCCGTAGGCATGCTGGGCCGTGACGCGGTTGCCGGAGACGGTGCATCGGGTCAGGTCGGCGTCGTTGCCGCGGCCCGTGGCGTTCGCGGCCCCGCCCACCGAGTAGACGCCCCCGCCGGCGGCGCCGTAGCCCGAGGCGATGTTGCCGCTGACGACGCAATCGGTCATCTCCAGCCCGTCGGCGTAGACGCCCCCGCCATAGGCGCCCCGGTCGCGGCTGGCGACGGCATCGCCCACGCACCGGTTGCCGGCCACCGTGCAGCGAGTGAGCCGTGCCGTCCCCCAGACGGCCAGTCCGCCGCCTCGGGCCAGCGTGTAGGGCTGGTCGGCGCTGCCGGTGGCCTCGGCGACGGAGCGCCCGCCGGAGAGGGTGACGCCGTGCATCGTCAGGTCGCCGTAGACCGCCAGCACGCGCGCGGGGTTCGCATCGCCGCCCGCCCAGCGGATCGTGACGCCGTGCGCCAGAGTGGAAGCGTCCAGCGAGACGTCCTTGCGGGCGTAGATGCCCGAGCGGCCGTAGTCGCGCTCCTGGTAACCGAGGTAGCTCATGCCCGAGTAAGCTTCACCCAGGAGGACGCTGTGGGCCTCGCCCACCTGCGTGAGCTCGATGACGGCGCCGTCGAGGCCCGGTGCGAAGACGATGGCGTCGCCCGGCTGCGCGGCGGCAATGGCGCTCCGCAGCGTGACCACGCCGGCAGGCGGCGAGGCCGGGTCAGCGGCGGAGTTGACGATGATGGCCCGCCCGCTCTCGCCTCCGCCGCCCCCGCCGCATCCCGCAAGCGCCAGGCAGCAACACACGACGCCAAGCAGACGCAACACCCTCAGTGGCATGGCCGACCTCCGGTGGCGGAACACCACCGCCAAACCCATTGTACACTCCGCGAGCAGGGCCGACAAGCGTCCGGGCCACAAGGTCATCCACCGACGTGCGGACCGACGGATGGCGACACGCTTGTCGCACCCGACCCCACCCTCGCCACGGCGGGGTCTCAGGCCTCCGTGGCCCACTCTTGGGCTCCACTTCAACGCCGCCGGCTCGGTTAATCTCGTCAACCCGATCAGTGAAGTCAAGGCCTATACGTCATTGACAGCGCTGCCAATAGTGGCGGCGGGGGTGCGGGCAGACGGCCGCTGCGCGTATCATGGAGGCATGAACGCCCTCTCCGCCCTCCTCGCCGCGGCCGCGTTGGCCGCACTGCCCGCTCCTGCGCCTCCGCCGGGCGCCTCCCTCGTGGCCTCGCCTGAGAAGGGCTGGCCGCAGTGGCGCGGTCCTCGCCGCGACGGCGTCAGCGACGAGAAGGGCCTCCTGCAGGCTTGGCCCGCCGAGGGACCAAAGCAGCTCTGGTTCGCCGGCGGGCTTGGCAGGGGCTATAGCTCCCCCATCATCGCAGGAGCGCGCCTCTTCATCACCGGCGACGTGGGGCCGGAACTCCGCATCTTTGCCTTCGACCTGCAGGGCAAGCCGCTCTGGCAGGCTGCAAACGGCAAGGCGTGGACCGGCTCGTACCCTGGATCGCGCTCCAGCTGCGCCTACCGCGCAGGACGGCTCTACCACAAGAACAGCCACGGCCGCGTGGCCTGCCTGGATCCGGCCACGGGGCGCGAGATCTGGGCCGTGGAGACGGCGGAGCGCTTCGGCGTGGAGCAGATCACCTGGGGCCTCTCCGAGTGCTTGCTGGTGGACGAGGGCCGCGTCTACGTCACCGTGGGCGGCCCGAAGGCGATGATGGCCGCCCTGGACGCCCGCACGGGCTCCACGCTCTGGGCGTCGGAACCGATCCTCTGCGGCGCCTCGAGCCCGCCCCAGCACCTCCGCGTGGCCGAGCCCGCGGGCAAGCCGGACAGCTCCAGCTACGCCTCGCCGATCCTCCTCACGCTGGGCAAGCGGCGCCTCCTCGTGCAGTGCTCCCTTCGCCACGCCTTCTGCGTCGATGCCGACGACGGCAAGCTGCTCTGGACCCGGCCGCTGAAGACGCAGTTCGACGTCATCGGCATCACGCCCACGGTTGCCGGCGGCGGCGTCTTCGTCACGGGGCCGGACTCCGAGGGCGGCAAGCTCTACCGCCTGGCCGAGGCCGGAGGGACGGTGACGGCCGAGGAGGCGTGGTCCACCACGCTGGACACCTGCCACGGCGGCGTGGTGGCCGTAGGCGGGCGCCTCTACAGCTCCTGGTACCGGAAGCCCGCGTGGGGCTGCCTGGACGCCGCCACGGGCCGCGAAGTGGCCCACTGCGCCGAGCGCGACATGGGCTCGCTCACCTACGCCGACGGACGGCTCTACATGCTCAGCCAGTCCGGCGGAATGATGCTGGCCCGGCCCACGGCGGCGGGCTTCGAGGTCGTCAGCCGCTTCCCGCTGGTGCAGGAGCGGCGCGACGACGTTTGGGCGCACCCCGTGATCTGCGCCGGCAGGCTCTACCTCCGCAGTCACGAGACACTCCGCTGCTACGACGTGCGGGCGAAGCAGCCGGCCCGGTAGCGCCGGGCGCTGTTACTTCATCCGGGAGAGCATGGCCGACAGGGCGTCCAGGTCGGCGTCGGAGATCTGGTCGCCGTACGCGGTCATGGCGCTGTTCGGCGTGTGCGTCTGCGGCGTCCGGATGTGGTCGGCAAGCCAGGTGACCGTATGCTGCGGGTCGGCGCCCACCTTGCTGAGGTTCGGGGCCTGTCCCCCACCGCCCGACAGCGAGCCATGGCACCGGCCGCAGCCGATGCGCTCGTAGGCTTCGCGGCCGGCCGCGTCCTTCTTGGCGTCGACCGCGCTGGTGTCCGGCGCCTTGGCGCAGCCCACCAACAGGAGTGCCGCGGCCGCCACCGGTAGCCAGTCAAAGGACCTCTTCGGCATGGACACGCTCACTGCAGCCTCCAATATCTCCGGGCGCGAGGTACGTTAGAGCGCAGGGCCGCGAACCCGGATACGGCCGCAACGTCGGTACGCCAAGTATAGCCAACTTGCATCGGAACAGGCAGCCCCGCCCACCGGAGGTCGCATGGGACCCCAGTTGCTCATCGTCGCCGCGCTCTCTGCGGCCCTGGCAGTCACACCCGCCGCGCATCCGCCCCGCGGCCTCGTCCGCGTGGAGGACCACTGCCTGCTGGACGGCTCAGGTCCATTCCTCGGCCTCGGCGCCTCATACTTCACGGCCCTCTGGCGCTGCCGGAACAACCGCCCGCGGCTGGAGGCCGACCTGGCCACGCTCGCCCGGAGCGGCGTCCGTTACACCCGCATCCTCTCCATGGTGGGTTGGCACCCGTCCTGGGAGGGGCTGGAGATCGCCCCGGTAGCCTACACCAGCCGCACCGGCAAGCGTGTCGAGGCCTGGCCCGACTACTGGCAGCGGCTGGCCGAGCTCGTCGACCTGACCTACGACCGGTACGGCATGCGCACGCAGGTCACGATCTTCGCCGACGCCCAGATGATGCCCGAACGGGCCGCTCGGCTGGAGCACATGCGGCGGATGCTGGCCGACGTAGTGGCCGGACGCGAGCGGAAGGTCATCCTCCTCGAGGTGGCCAACGAGGCGTGGCAGAACGGCTTCCCCGGCGACCAGGGCATCGCCGACCTGCGCGAGTTCACGCGGTACCTGGCCGACCGGACCGAGGTGCCCGTTGCCACGACGTCGAACCACGAGGCCGACTTCGACGCGCTCTACCGTGGCGGCGCGGCCGACATCGCCACATGGCACTTCAGCCGCGACCGCCGGGCCGCGGAGGGCTGGCAGCCCGTCATCGACTGCTGGGATCTCGGGCTCCGCGCGGGCTGCCCTCCCGTGAGCAGCAACGAACCGGTGGGACCCGGCTCCTCGGTGGCATCCGAGCCCGACGAGATGAAGCTGCTGATGGCGCCTGCCTTCGCCTTCGCCGCGCGGCTGCCCATGTACGTCTACCACAGCGAGGCCGGCGTGGTGGGGCGTTCGCGCTTCGAGGACTCGCCGGGGCTGGCGGGATTGGCCGGCATCCTTCGGCTCCTTCCCGGCGACCTGCCCAACTGGCAGCGGTTCGACTCGCATGACGCCGGTTCGCCGCTGACCGCCGTGGGCTGCGTCCGGCTAGTCTGGAGCATCAAGGGGCGCCGGATCGTCGGCGTCGCGGTAGGCGTTAACTCACCGGCATTCCGGCTGGAAGCGCGCGAAACCGCAGGCATCCGCATCGTGCATCCCGGCACAGGGCGGACACTAGGCGCCGCTCGCCTGCGGCCCGGCGAGGCCGTCACGCTGCCCGGAGCTCCGTCCGGCGTCATCATCCTCGGCGAGCTCGGACCACGGCAGCGGCGGTAGCGGACCGATTCGCGGCATCTCGGGACCCCGGGACCCCGGGGACGCCGCCGTCGGGGCTCCTGCGCACCGTTGCACCCCGAATGGCAGCGCGCCCCTGCCCAACCGACGTAGACTTCAGTCTGTCTATTATGGCGCGGCCACGAGGGGATTGGGTTGCTCCGCGGCGGGGTCAAGACACGGGCGTACCCGAGCCGTACACCGCCTGTCTACCGCCGCATGTTCGGCATTGCCTGCGCGTCGGCGGTCTGCTATAATCAGCACCTCAGCGGGGGCGGCACATGGCAGATGATCAACTGAGCTTTGGAGATGATGAGCGCTCTGTAGCGCTACGCAGGGCTTGGGACCGCACCCTTCAAAACCTCTCCGGCCGAGTTAGCAAGGGGACTTTCGAGAGCTTCATCGCCCCCATCCGGCCGCTCTCGTGGACCGGGCACGACGTGATCCTGGGCGTCACCAGCCCCTTCGCCCGCGAATGGCTGGACAAGCGCCACCGCAACCTAGTGCGCTCCACGCTTGAAGTCCACCTGGGAATCACGATCAACCTCGAGTTTCGCGTGCTCACGCCGGCCGAAAGGGCCCCTGTCGCGACGCTGGAACAGCCCACTCCGACCCAGGCCATGCTGGTCCAGGGCCAGGCCCCGCCGAAGCGGCGCAACGGCGAGGGCTTCCGCGCCGACTTCTGCCTGCCGCCCGTTGAACGCTTCACGTTCGACCAGTTCGTGGTGGGCCGCACCAACCGCCTGGCGCAGGCCGCCGCCGCCGCCGTGGCGGAGAAACCGGGCAAATCGTACAACCCGCTCTTCCTCTACGGCAACTGCGGACTGGGCAAGACGCACCTCCTGCACGCCATCGCCAATGCCATCCGATCCCGCAACGACGGCACGTACGTAGCCCTGGTGGATGGCGATACCTTTACGCAGCAGTACGTTGCGGCGGTACGCGAACACCGAATGGAAGCCTTTCGGAGGCACTACAGAAATGTAGACGTTTGGCTTGTGGACGATACACAGATGGTTGCCGGCAAACACGCCACCTGCGAGGAGTTTTTCCACACCTACAATGCCCTTTTCCAGACCGGCCGCCAGATCGTGCTGGCCGCCGACAAGAGCCCGCGCGAGTTGGGAGCCATGGACGAGCGCCTCCGCACCCGCTTCGAGGGCGGGCTCGTGGCCGATGTAACGCCGCCGCAGTACGAGACCCGCCTGGCGATCCTGCAGCACCGGTGCCATACCGAGGGCTGGGAAGTGCCGCAGCCCGTGCTCGAGTACGTGGCCGACGCGATCCAGTCCAACTGCCGCGCGCTGGAGGGCGCCGTCACCAAGCTGGTGGCCTACTCCTCGGTCATGGGAGCGCCCATCTGCCTGGAGCTGGCCCGCGACGTGCTGGCCGAGTTCTTCATCTCCAAGCCCCTTCCCGGCGAGCGGGCCAAGGGCGTGAGCATGGCGGCCATCCTCCGCGCCGTTTCGCAGCGCACCGGCGTTCCCGAAGAGGCCATGCGCAGCCTGAAGCGCGACGCCAAGATCGCCGCGGCCCGGCAAGTGGCGATGTACCTGGCCCGCGACCTGGACAACCTGACGCTGGCGCAGATAGGCGAGGTCTTCTCCGGCCGCGAGCACACCACGGTCCAGCGCTCCATCGCACGCGTAGAGGCGCTCCTGACGACCTGCCCTGAGACCCAGGCGCTACTCCTGGAGCTCAAGTCCAAGCTCTCCAGATAGGCCCGGCGGGCCCCACGGGAGGAGTTCCGCGATGATTCTCGGCATCGATATCGGCGGCACCAAATGCGCCGCCATCCTGGGCACCGGCGAAGGTGAGATCCTGGCGCGCGAGGCCATGCCCACCGAAGCCGACGCCGGCTGGCGCGACATCGTGGACCGCCTGCTGCGGATGGCCCGCGGCGTGGCCGAAGGGCGCGACCTGACCGGCGTGGGCATCTCCTGCGGCGGCCCGCTTGATACGGCCCGAGGCATCGTCATGAACCCGCCCAACCTGCCCGGCTGGGATGCCGTGCCGATCCGCGCCGAGTTCGAGCGGGCCTTCCCCGGCGTTCGGGTCGAGTTGGAGAACGACGCCAACGCCACCGCGCTGGCCGAATGGCGGTGGGGCGCAGGACGCGGCACGCTGCACATGGCGTTCCTCACCATGGGCACGGGTATCGGCGGCGGCCTGATCCTCGACGGCCGCCTCTACCGCGGCGTCAACGACCTGGCAGGCGAGGTCGGGCACCAGACCATCCTGCCCGAAGGCCCCCTCTGCGGCTGCGGCAAGCGCGGCTGCCTGGAGGCGCTTGCCAGCGGACCGTCCATTGGTCGCCTGGCCCGCGACAGCGTGATGTACGGACGCGGTCGCCGCGTACTCGAACTGGCCGGCGGCAAGGTGGCCGACATCACGGCGCGGCAGGTGATCGAGGCCGCGCGCGAGGGCGACGCCTTCGGCCTGGGCATCCTGGAGGAGGCCGGCACCTACATGGGCATAGGGCTGGCAAACCTCATCCAGATCATCAACCCGGAGCGCATCGTCCTGGGCACCATCGCGGTCCACGCCGGCGAACTGATTCTTGGCCCCATACGCCGAACCGTCGCCGAACGCGCCTGGGCAAGGGCCGTGGAACGCTGCACCATCGTCCCCGCCGAGTTGGGTGACAGGGCGCAGGACCTTGCCGCGCTGGCCCTGATGGCCTGATAGCGCCATGTTTTGGTCCGTCAAGGCGCTAATGGCCGCACGAGTACCTGTGCAGCCGCATACCCAGAACGTCCGATCGGGGGTATCTTGCAGACGTAGAGTGGCCCTCGCCGCAACAGGCGTTGCGAGGTACACCTGAACGTGTGTCGGTTGAGGTGATAAGGCTGCGAATGGAACACCAAGAAGCCGAGCAACTCGATCGAATTTCGACCGCCATCCACTCCCTGCTGGCTGGCGGAAGGCCCGAGGCCGTCGACGTCTCAGACCTTCCGGACGGTCCCGTTCGCCAGCTCTCCGAGCAGACGAACCGCCTGATCGTCGAGATCGACCTCGCCGGCCGCGCCGCCGCCGACCTGTCCGAGGGCCGAATCGATACCACCATCGAAGGACGGCTGCCCACCTCCCAGTGGCTGAAGAACCTCCAGGCCACCCTTTGGCACCTGACATGGCAGACCCAGCGCGTGGCCCAGGGCGACTTCTCCCAGCGTGTCAGCTACCTCGTAGGGTTCTCCGCGGCGTTCAACTCCGTGGTCCAGCAGCTCGGCTCCATGCACACAGGCCTCCGAGCCGCCAACGCCGCCCTCCAGCAGGAGAAGGAGCGCGCCGAGGGCTGGATCCGCGAGGCCGAAAAGGCCAATGCGGCCAAAAGCGAGTTCCTGGCCACCATGAGCCAGGAGATCCGGACGCCCATGAACGGCGTCCTGGGCATGCTCGGCATCCTCCTCGAGACGCATCTGGACCCGGTGCAGCGCGAATACGCCACACTGGCCCGCGTCTCCGCCGAGTCGCTCATGCGGATCGTCAACGATATCCTGGACCTCTCCCGCATTGAGGCCGGCCACCTGGAGCTGGACGAGATCGATTTCCACCTCTCGGCCGTGCTGGAAGAGCTGATTGACATCTTCACGGTGCGCGCCTGGGGCAAGGGGCTGGAGTTCGGTTGCGTGGTGGAGCGCGGCACTCCGCCCATGCTGCACGGCGACCCGGTCCGCATCAGGCAGATCCTAGTCAACCTGGTCGGCAACTCCGTGAAGTTCACCGAGAGCGGCGAGGTCGGCGTGCGCATCGCCGTCGAGCAGACCACGGTCGATGACATCACGCTCCGTTTCACCGTTCGCGACACGGGCCCCGGCATTGCGCCCGAGCGGCTGAGCCGCATCTTCGCCGCGGCCGACGCGCCGAACCAGAGCCCCCGCCGCCTGGCGGCCACCGGCCTCGGCCTGGCCATCTGCCAGCGGCTGGTCAAGCTCATGGGCGGCGAGATCGGCTGCGAGAGCGACATGGGCCGCGGATCGACCTTCTGGTTCACGCTCCGCATCCCCCGCGTGGTACGCCTCCAGGATTCGCAGATCCCCTCCGCCCTGCCCGGCAAGCGCGCCCTCGTCGTGGACGACAGCGCCCTGGGCCGCGATGTCGTGGTGGAACTGCTGGCGAGCTGGGGATGCCGCGCCGACGTGGCCACCGGCGCCGACGAGGCCTTCGCGCTCCTGCAGGAGAGCCGGCAGATGGGCAGGGCCTACGACCTGGCCGTGGTCGACCACCAGATGCCCGGCAAGGACGGAGCGTCGCTGGCCCGCAGCATCGGCGCCGACCCGGGCCTCCGCGAGATGCCGATCATCCTGCTCTCGCCGCTGGGGTCGCACGAACCCATCTCCGTGCCCGAGTGCCCGCACATCGCCTACACCACCAAACCCGTCAAGCCCACTCAGCTGCTGCAAGCCGCCGCCGCGGCACTGACCACGCAGGCGCCCGAGCCCGTCGCACCCGTGGCCGCGGAGCCTCCCGTCAAGGAAGCCCCGCGCGACCTGCGTTCGCTGGGCCGCCAGCTCCGCGTGCTTCTGGCGGAGGACAACGTGGTGAACCAGAAGGTCGCATGCATGGCCCTTGAGCGCATGGGCGTCACCGTAGACGTTGCGGCCAACGGGGCCGACGCGGTGACCGCCACGCACAAGGCCATCTACGACCTGGTCCTCATGGATATCCAGATGCCGGAGATGGACGGCCTCGACGCCACGCGCGCCATCAGGGGTAGCGAGCAAGGGACCGGCCGACACGTCCCCATCATCGCCATGACGGCCCGGGCCATGACGGAGGACCGGCAGATCTGCATCGACGCAGGAATGGACGACTACATCGCCAAGCCCGTGAAGTCCGAGCAACTCCTGGCCGCCGTCCTCAGGAACGTCACCCCTCTTTCGGTGCCTTAGGCGCCTCCGCGGCGGCCTGCCGGGCCTCATACTCGACCCGCAGGTCGTCCAGGCGGCACAGGTTGCCGAGACGATCGCAGTACCGCCAGTGGACCCAACCGTTGCAGGGCGCACCGGTGATGGCGGCTCCCGCGCCGTGGATGCTCAGGGTCTTCCCATCGAGCTCCAACAGCCCCTTCGCTGTCACCGCGGCCTCGCGGCGGCAGTCCGCGCCGAACCAGACCTTCGCGCCCGGCGCCAGCAGCCCCGCGGCGACAACCTCCCGAAAGCCCACGCGGCGGCGGTAGCGGTCGATGTCGCTCTGGTCCACCGCACCGGACGCCGGGTCCGGCGCCACGGCGGCGACGCGCGCTCGGGCGGCCTCCAGGTACTGCGCCTCGCGCTCGATGCCGATGTACCGCCTGCCCATACGCCGCGCCACGGCGGGCGTGGTTCCGCTCCCGGCGAAGGGGTCCAGCACCAGGTCGCCGGGCCGCGTGCAGACGGCGATGGTGCGCTCCACCAGCGCCTCGGGCTTCTGGGTCGAGTGGACCTTCCCCTCGCCGTCGGCCAGCCTCTCCGCTCCGGTGCACAACGGCAGGTACCAGTCGCTCCGGAGCTGCTTCCCGTCGGCGTAGCGCTTGGCCGTGTGGTGGTTGAACGTGTAGCCGGACTTCTCCCCCATGGCCGCCCAGATCAACGTCTCCTGCGCGTTGCACATGCGGACGCCGGCGAAGTTGGGCATGGGGTTCGTCTTGATCCAGGTCACGTCGTTCAGCAGCCAGAAGCCCAGGTCCTGCATGGCCACCCCCACGCGGTGGATGTTGTGGTAGGTGCCGATGACCCAGAGCGTCCCCGTCGGCTTCAGGACGCGGCGCACCGCGGCGAGCCATGCCCGAGTGAAGGTATCGTAGGCTGCGAAGCTCTCGAACTGGTCCCACTCGTCGTCGACGCCGTCGACCATGGACATGTCGGGCCGGTAGAGCGCATGCTTCAGTTGCAGGTTGTAGGGCGGATCGGCGAAGACCATGTCGACGCAGGCGGGCGGCATCGCGGCCGTCACCTCCACGCAGTCGCCGTGGACTATGGAATCGACGATATCGAGGACAGCGGTTTCCTGTCGGCGGCTCATGGTCGCAGGTCTCCTTCGGGGCCACGGGTGCAGCGACAGGATTGTACCGCCGGGGCAAGGCGGTGGGCCATCAGTACGTAGGGCTGGATGGAGCCGCGACTGCGCGAGCGGGCGGGGCGGAGCGGAGCTATGGAGATCGATCCTGGAACCAGCGGATGAATGAGCGCCTGGCGGGCGTACCCGGCGAGGCATGGGCATTGCTGCGCGCCTCGAATGGGTGGCTACGGTTCCGCTCGCCCCTGCGCATCCATGCCGCAGGGGGGCCGAGCGGCGCCGCCGAGGCCGTGCGCCGTGCCGCCGAGGCCACACAGGAGGGCCTCTGGGCCGTGGGTTGGGTCTCCTACGAGGCCGCACCCGCCTTCGATGCCGCGTTGCCGACGCGCCATGATCCCGGCTTCCCCGCCGCCTGGTTCGGCATCTACGGACCGCCGGAGCCGCTGCCCGAGCCGCCCCACGCGGAGCCCGCAGCCGAGCTACGCTGGGCCGCCGAGACCACCCCCGAAGCGCACCAGTCGGCCGTACGGCGCGTGGCCGAGTACCTGGCGTCCGGCGACACGTACCAGGTCAACCTCACCTACAGGATGCGAGCCACGGGCGCCCAAGCGCCCTACGCGCTCTTCCGCGCCATGGCCGCCACGGAGCCGCCCCACGCGGCCTACATCGACACGGGCAGCTGGGCGATCTGCTCGGCCTCGCCGGAGCTCTTCTACCGTCAGGAGGGCGATCTGGTGGTCTCGCGCCCCATGAAGGGCACGGCCGACCGGGGCCTCTGGCCCGACGACGACGTGCGCCGCGCCCGCGACCTGCGCAACTCCGAGAAGAACCGCGCCGAGAACCTGATGATCGTGGACATGGTCCGCAACGACCTGGGCCGCATCGCCCGCGTGGGCACGGTGACCGCGCCGCACCTCTTCACCACGGAGCGTCATGCCGGCGTCTGGCAGCTCACCTCCACGGTCGCCTGCCGGACCGACGCCTCGCTGGAGGGCGTCTTCGCCGCGCTCTTCCCGGCAGCCTCCATCACGGGGGCGCCCAGGCGGCGCACCATGCAGATCATCCGGGAACTGGAGGCGACGCCGCGCCGCGTCTACACCGGCGCCGTGGGCTGCTTCGCGCCGGGGCGCCGCGCCCGGTTCGGGGTGGCCATCCGCACGGCGCTGGTCGATCAGAGCGACGGCGCCGCGGAGTACGGCGTGGGCGGCGGGATCGTCTGGGACTCCGACCCCGCCGACGAGTGGCGCGAGACGCTCTCCAAGGCCCGAGTGCTGCGCCCGGCGCCTCCGCGCTTCCGCCTGCTGGAGACGCTGCTATGGGATCCGCAGGCCGGCTGGGCGCTGCTGGAGGGCCACCTGCGCCGCATGGGCCGCTCGGCAGGGCAACTGGGCTTCCGCTTCCGGCCGGGCGAGGCCGTGGCGGCGCTCGACCGCGCATGCGCCGCGCTACCGCCCGTGCCGCACCGCGTGCGGCTGCTCTGCGACCGATCGGGCGCCCTGGAGGTGGGGGCCGCACCCCTGCCGCCGGGGCCACCCTACGAGTGGATCGTCCCTGCGGCCGCGCCGATCGACAGCGCCGACCCGTACCTCTACCACAAGACGACGCGCCGAGACGTCTACCGCGATGCCGCCGCGAGCAGGCCGGGCGCGCCGGACGTCCTCCTCACCAACGCCCGCGGCGAGATCACCGAGACCACCATCGCCAACGTGGCCCTGTGCATCGACGGCGAGTTGCTGACGCCGCCCGTTCCGTCCGGACTGCTGCCGGGCGTCCAGCGAGCCGCCATGCTGGAGGCCGGCGTCCTGCGCGAGCGGCCGATCGCCCTGGCCGAGGCGCTGCGCGCGGGACGCCTCACGCTCATGAACGCCGTGCGCGGAACCTGGGAGGTTCGGCTCCTTGCCGACGTCCCTGCACATGGCGCATAATAGAGTATGTTGATCCCCTTCCGTACCAGGTGCCTCCTCGGGCTCGTGATCGTGGCCCTGGCGGGCGTTCCGGCGTCGGCGGCGCCGGCGGCGCGCTTCAGCGCCCGATCAATCGATGCCGGGCAGGCGCTCGCCGGAGACCCGATGCCCTTCGCCTTCACGGTCTGGAATGACGGCGACGCCCCGCTCACGCTGGAGGTCCGGGCCAACTGCGGATGCACCACGCCGCGATGGGATGCCCGCGTGGCTCCCGGCGCCCAGGGGAGGATCGAGACGACCCTCAGCACGTCGGGCCTCGTCGGCCGCACCGCGAAGGAGCTGGAGGTGCTCACCAACGATCCGTCGCAGCCGCGCGTGGCGCTGAGCCTGGTGGTGGACGTCCGCAGAGCCGTGGAGGTCCTCCCCTCGCCGTTCCCCGTGATCGCGCTGCCGGACGCGGGGCCGGCGAAGCTCGACCTGACCGTTCGGTTCGTGGGCCATGTGGCGCGCATCCAGGAGGCCGTCTCGAGCTTGCGGTACCTGGAGGCCACGGTGGAGCCCGCCGCGTCGGGCGGCGAGTGGCTGGTGCATCTGGCCGTGGGCGCTGAAACCCCACAGGGCCGCACAGCCGCCGTGGTGACGCTGAACACAACCTCCGCCCGGCAACCGGTCGTCAGCATCGTGGCGATCCTGGAGCGAGGTATCTGCGCCACGCCGCCCAATGTCTTCTTCAGCCCGGTCTCGCCCCAGGACCGTGCGCCGATGGTTCGCGAGATCACCGTCACCCGGGCAGGCGGCGGCCTGGAGCGATGCCGCGTCAGCTGCGCCGACCGCCGCATCTCGGCCCGCATCGTGGCCGGGCAACAGGGCGCTCCGGCAAGGCTCATCGTTACGTACACTGGCTCCGTGCTGAAGCGCGACCTGCGGACCAGTATCGTGATCGACCCGGGCGGAGGGCATCGGCCCCTGGCGATCCCGGTGGTCGCCTATGCCGATCCCGGCGGGCAGTAGCCGGCCCAGGGCGGTTGGTGTGGCAAACGACTGCCGATCTGCGGTATGGTAGTGATGGCTAGCCGTGCGCAAGGCGCAGGCGGAGTCAGGAGACGTGTGAGGTCGAGACTTTGAGTAGATCCGGCCGTGCAATCATTCTATTGTTCGTGGCACTGGCGCTGTGCGCTGTGACGATTCTCGTCATCCAGCGAAACAGCGTCCTTACACCCTTCGAGCGGCTCCAGCGGGAGGCCGCCCTGGCCGACAACGGGCGTGCCATCGAGGCCCTGGCCCGCGAAGTCCACCACCTCAACGGCCTGTCGCACGACTGGGCCAACTGGGACGAGCTCTACCAGTTCGCCGCGGACGGCAACAGCACGTTCAGGGCCGCGAACCTGAACCCGAGCTCGATTGCCGAGATCCTGCAGGCGGACCTCCTCTTCATCTGCCGGCCCAATGGCTCCGTGGTCTTCAGCTCCGTCAACAGCGTCACCCTCGGCGGGCGCATCACGATGCGCGAGATGCCGCCCGACACGCTGGCGGGAAGGCCGGAGCTTCTGGCGGGGGCGCCCGGCGGACAGCCCGTCCATGGCTCCTTGATGACCGAGCACGGGCCTATCCTCCTCTCGACGCAGCCGATCCACAACAGCATGGGCGGGGGCGCATCCCATGGGACCCTGATCCTGGGCCGGTTCCTCGACGAGGAGCTACTCCGCACCTTGCGCGGCCAGACGCATGTGGACTTCGACGTGGTGCGCCCCGACGCGCCGGACCTGACACCCGAGGAGGCCGCCCTGGCAAAGCGGCCTGTCGGCTCCCCATCCACGCTTCTCACGGTGCGCGGGCGAAGCTATGTGTACGGCCTCGTGCCGGGCGTGCGGAACCAAGCCGCCCTGATGGTTCGCTCGGATGTGGACACCGACCTGGTGGTCTTGGGCCGTTCGGTTGGCACGCAGGCGCTTCTCTCCAGCCTGATTCTGCTGGTCGTGCTGGGCGCCGCCGCGCTCATCTTCCTGCGGCCGAACCGCAGACCGGGCGAATGGAGCTTCGAACAGGATATCGCCGGCACGAAGCGTGCCTCGTTGCTCGTGGCCGGGCTCGGCGCGACCGCCACCGTCATCGGCACATACGGCATCCTGAATGAGGCGGCACGCGATGCCCGTACCGACTTCCAGATGGCCGCCAGGCAGTCCGCGGAGCGCGTGCACGTGACGCTTGATGAAGGCATATCGCAGGCGGCCTCCCTCCAGCGCATGGTCCATTCCGAGCAGACGTTGTCCGACGGCGTCTTCTCGGAGCTCGCCGGCCACTGGCGGTTCGATTTGCCCGGCGCGGCCGCAGCCTGGGCTCCGCTCGTACGGGGCCGTGAGCGGAAGGCCTTCATCACCCGGTACCTGGCGGACCACGCGGCAACCCCCGAGGTGACCGTCTGGCATACCATCGGCGGTTCCGCCCCGGTGGCGCCCGATGCCGCACTCTACTCCCCCCTGGCCTACGTGGCGCCGCGCTCCACCAGCTATCTGGACCTGGGCTCGGACCTCCTGACTGATCCGGCTATCGCGCTTGTTGCTCGGACGTGTATCGAGACCGGGTCCGTCAGGGCCGGACCTGTTATGCCAGTAGTTCGCGACGGCATCACTGAACAGATCATGCCGCTACTGGCTCCCGTGTACGGACCCGGGCCACTGCCGCAGACCATGACTCAGCGCATGGAGGCCGCTCGAGGCTGCGTAGTCGTCTTCATGCCGGTCACCGCCATTTGCCGGCGGATCGCCCAGGACCTAGAGCACCCGGGCCTACCCATGGCGGTGACCGACGTGACGCTGGCCGGGACCGCCGCTCCCATCTTCAGTTCGCTACCGACCACGTCGGACCTGCGGCTCGAAACCGAGCAGTACACGTCCGAGGTTGATATCGATCTGGCCGGGCGGTCGATGCGCGTCGTCATGAAGGCCAGTCCCGCCTACCTGGCACACCGAACCGGTGCGCTCCCCTGGGTCGTGTTGGTGGCAGGCCTGTTGCTCACGGGATCGGTTACAGCCTACATCCGCGTGATCTCCGTGCGCGGCGCCGCCGTTGAGAAGCTCGTCGAACTACGCACGACCCAGTTGGCCGCCGCCAACGACGACCTCGCGCGGGCCGTGGCGGAGACCCGGGCGGCTACCGAGGCCAAGAGCACCTTCCTGGCCCACATGTCGCACGAGATCCGCACACCCATGAACGGCGTCCTGGGGATGGTGGGCCTCCTTGTGGACACGCCGCTGACCCCGGAGCAGAGGCAGTACGCCGATATGATCGTGAGCAGCGGTGATTCGCTGCTCACGATCATCAACGACATCCTGGACTACTCAAAGGTGGAAGCAGGTCGCCTGGAGCTGGAGGTAGTAGACTTCGACCTCCGCGAACTGGTTGAAGAGACCGTCGAGGCTCTGGCGGCGGGCTCCACGGCGGCGGGCATCGAGGTGGCGGCCCGCATCGAGGCCGATGTCCCGGTCCGCCTCCGCGGCGATTCGGCCCGTATGCGCCAGATCATTACCAACCTGGTGGGCAACGCCTTGAAGTTCACCGAGAAGGGCCACGTCGACCTGCTCGTGAGCGCCGCAGAAGCGCCGGAGGACGCCTCGGAGATCCGGTTCGAGGTGCATGACGTGGGCATCGGCGTGGTCAAAGAGCGGCGCGACCGCCTTTTCACGCCCTTTGCTCAGGCAGAGGCTGCGACCTACAGGCAGTACGGGGGCACCGGCCTCGGCCTGGCGATCTGCAAGCGCCTGGTGGAGCTGATGGGAGGCGACATCGGCTACAGGCCCGGCGAGCCCGCGGGCTCGGTCTTCTGGTTCACGGCTCGGCTGGCCCGCGGCGGCGACGCTTGCGCACCCGCACCGGTCCCCGACGCCCTGAAGCAGGCGCGGCTGCTGGTGGTTGACGGCAACGAGGTAAGCCGCGGCGCCGTCTCGTCGATGCTGGGCGGCTGGGGTGTGCGCCACGACGTGGCCGCCGATGGCGAGACCGCGCTACGCAAGATCTCGCAGGCGATCGCCGATGGGGACGCCTATGCCCTGGCCCTGGTGGCTCAGCGCCTGTCTGACCTGGAGGCGTCGGAGTTCGTCCGACAAGCGGGCGGCGCCGGCGCGCTCAGGCTGGTCACCATGGCAGCGCTCAAGAACGCCCCCAATCCCGACGAGGCTCGAGCTGCCGGCTTCTTGGCCGTTGTCACCAAGCCGGTTCGGCGAAGCACGCTACTTGAGCGGCTCATGACGGCCCTGACGGGCGTCGACGAGCGGGCCAAGCCGCCGCAGGAGCAGCAACCGGCCGCCGGAGCCGACAGAGGCGGCGAGGTTCGCGTCCTCGTTGCCGAGGACAACGCAGTGAACCAGCGCGTCGCCCTGGGCATCCTCCGCAAGCTGGGCGTCACCGCGGACATCGTCGCCAACGGCAGGCTGGCCGTGGAGGCTCTGGAGCAGACCCGGTACGGACTGGTCCTGATGGACTGCCAAATGCCCGAAATGGGCGGCTTCGAGGCCACCGCCGCCATACGCGCCGAGGGTAGCGCCGTACTGGATCGCAACGTGCCCATCGTGGCAATGACCGCACACGCCATGGTGGGAGACCGTGACCGATGCCTGGCGGCAGGCATGGACGACTACCTCGCCAAGCCGGTCAGCGCGGCCAAGGTGCAGGAGATCCTCGACCGGTGGCTGCCGCAGCGCCCCGAGCACGAAGTCAAGCCGCCGGCGTAGGCTCCCAAGCGGGGTTCGGCAAAGGCATGGCGGCATCGACCTCGTCGCGCCACGCGGCCAGCCGTTGCCGCATGGCCTCAGTGCGTTCCGGCAGCTCGGACGCCAGGTTGCGGGCCTCGCCGATGTCGTCGCGCAGGTTGTAGAGCTCCAGCCGCACGTCCTCATGGAACTCGATCAGCTTCCAGTCGCCCATCCGAACGGACGAACCCGGCGTGCCGCCCTGGTTGCCGTAGTGCGGGTAGTGCCAGAAGAGGGCGTCGCGCTCCGGCGCCGGACCGCCGCGCAGCAGGGGCATGAGGCTCACGCCGTCGCAGTGCTGCTCCGGTCGCGCGGGCAGGCCGGCCGCCTCCAGCAGCGTCGGGTAGAGGTCCGAGCTGGTGATGGGCTCCGAGCAGACCGACCCCGCCGGGATCGTGCCGGGCATCCAGGCGATGAACGCCTCGCGGGTGCCTCCCTCGTACATCCAACCCTTCCCCTCGGCCAGCGGCGCGTTGCAGGTGGGCGAGCCCTCCGACGTGGCCAGCCCGCCGTTGTCCGACGTGAAGATCACCAGCGTGTTCTCGGCCGCGCCGGTCTCGCGCAGGGCGTCCATGACGCGGCCCACGCCCTGGTCCATGGACTCCAGCATGGCGGCGTAGGTCGGGTCTGAGTGGAGCCGACGCCGGGTGACCCGCAGGTGCCGCTTGTGGTCGCACGGGAAGGGCTCGCCCATTTCGAACGGCTCGATGCGGTCCAGGCCGAGCCGAGCCGCCTTTTCGCGGTACTTGAGCACCAGCGGCTCCGGCGCCTGCAGCGGCGTGTGGACGGCGTAGTGCCAGAGGTTCAGGAAGAAGGGCCGCCCGTCGCGGTTGCGTATGAGCGCCACGGCCTCGTCGGTCAGCCGATCGGTCAGGTACTGGCCGTCCGGGCCCTCGGGCAGCGTGTCGAAACCCCAGGGCGCAAAGTAGCCCATCTGGTGCGGCGCGCCCCACCGTCCGCCGCCAACGTTGACGTCGAAGCCATGCGGCTCGGGGTAGGTCGGCGGCTCCCCCAGGTGCCACTTCCCCACGTGCCAGGTGGCGTACCCGCCCTCGCGCAGGGCTCGGGCCAAGCTCACCTCGCTCAGCGGCAAGTGGTCGATGTAGGGCGCCTCCAACAGACGGCCCGAGGCAGTCCCGCCGATGTAGTTGGTGAGGCCCAGCCTGGCCGGGTACCGACCCGTCATGAAGCTGGCACGGGAGGGCGAGCAGACCGGGCAGGCCGCGTAGGCGTCAGTGAACCGCATCCCCTCGGCGGCGAGCCTGTCGAGGTTCGGCGTCTCATAGAACCGGCTTCCGGTGCAGGCGAGGTCGGTCCAGCCCATGTCGTCGATCAAGATGAAAACCAGGTTGGGGGGCGTCAAGGGTCGCTTTGCCATGATGCCGCATTGTACCGCGCCGTCCGGGATGGGCCGGAAGTAGCGCCGGCCGCGTCTGCGCAGGTATCGTGGAGTGGAACGCCAGACACCGTCACCCAAGCGAGGTCCACCATGCGCCGTCATTCCGTCGCGTTAGCCTGCCTCATGGCGATCCCTGCCGCGCTGCCGGCAACGGCCGTCCGGTTACCCGCGCCGCATCGCTCCGTGGCCGTCATCGCCCACCGGGGCGGCGCCGGCATCGCACCGGAGAACACGCTGGCGGCCCTCCGCAAGGCTGCGGCGCTGAAGGCCGACTACGTGGAGGTCGACGTGCGGACCACCCGCGACGGCAAGCTGGCGCTGATGCACGACGCGACGGTGGATCGCACCACCAACGGCAAGGGCGCCGTGCGCGACCTGACGCTGGCACAGCTCCGGGCGCTCCGTGTGCATGGCCCCAGTGGCACGGTCGCGCAGCCGGTGCCGACGCTGCAGGAGGCCCTGGCCGCCTGCAAGGGCAAGGTGCGGGTCTACCTCGACCAGAAGGACGCAGACACGCGCCAGGTGATCGCGGCCCTCAAGGCCGTCGAGATGCACGGCAACGTGCTCGTCTATAACGACCCCGACGACCTGCTGGAGTGGCGCAAGCTCGCTCCCACCGTTGCCGTCCTGCCCAGCCTGCCCCCCGACTGCCGCAAGCCCGGCGGCGTGGCGTCCTTCGTCGCCACCCGGCCCGCCGACGGCCTCGACGGCCATATGCTGGAGTGGACCCCTGAGCTGGTCGCCCAGTCGCACGCGGCGGGCAGGCCGGTCTATGCCGACGTCATGGGCCCGACCGACAACCCGCAGGGCTATGCAAAGGCCATTGAAATGGGTATTGACGGACTTCAGACCGATTTCCCCGACCGCCTGGCCGCCTACCTCGATGAGCGTAAGGCCCAGGAGCGCCCTGTCTTCTCGGTTCGCGTGGGCGACCTGACCTGGGGCGTGGACGCCACCGGACGCACCGCCTCCCTTCGCGGCCCGGGCGGCAGCATCGCGGCCGGGCGCGCGCCCATGGCCTCGGTGCGCTTCGGCAAGGTCGATACGGACTGCACCGCTGCAACCGCGTCGCCGGGCAAGCTGCAGTTGCGGTTCGGCGACACGGGCGCGGTCGTCACACTGGACGTTGCGACCAAGCCGGCCTTCACCACGCTCTCCGTCGCCTCCGTCACGGGTCCGCAGCCCGACAGGCTTACGTTCGTCAATATCCCGCTGACCGCCAAGGGCGAGATGACCGACCCCGTCTGCGCCTCGGCGTTGGCCCTGAACCTGAAGACCGACGTGCCCGCCCTGCCCGGACCATCTACACGCCTCGAGGCGGCCTGTGAGAAGCGGTTCGGCCTGGTGGGCGCCCGCGTGGCGCTCATGGCGCGCCCCTACGCCCGGCTCCGCGACGCCCTGAAGGCGGCGGTGGCCTCCTCGCCGGACCTGCCGGCCAGCCGCATCGGCGGCCCCTGGGCCATGGACGCGCCCGAGGCCCGGGGCTCCTACCTCTTCAACTTCGGCGACATGACCGTGGCCAACGTGGGGGAGTGGGTGCGCACGGCGAAGCTGCTGGGCGTCACCCAGATCGACTTCCACGGCGGCGCCTCGTTCCGGTTCGGCGACTGCCGCCCCAACCCGGTGACCTACCCCAACGGGCGCGCCGACTTCAAGGCCGTCATCGATAAGCTCCACGAGGCGGGCATCAAGGCGGGGCTCCATACTTACGCCTTCTTCATCGACAAGCAGTGCTCGTGGGTTACGCCCAGGCCCGATCCGCGCCTGGCCAAGTCGGCCACATTCACGCTTGCCGAGCCGCTGGCGGCCGGCGCCGGCCGGCTCCGAGTGAACGAGGGCGTGACCGGCGTCTCGCCCATCACCGGCTTCTTCGTACGCAACTCCGCGCTACTGCGCGTCGATGACGAGCTGATCCAGTTCACCACCGTGGACGCCCCCGGCGGGGCGCTGGCGGGCCTGGTGCGCGGCGCCTGCGGCACGCGGCCGGCGGACCACGCCGCGGGCGCCAAGGTCGACCAGCTAAAGGAGTGCTTCGGCCTGCTCGTGCCCGACCCCAAGACCGACATGTTGGCCGAGGTGGCAGCCGCTACGGCGAGCATGTACAACGAGTGCGGCTTCGACATGATCTACCTGGACGCGCTGGACGGCGAGGACATCCTGGGTGGCGCCGACGCGGCGTGGCACTACGGCTCCACCTTCGTCTACGAGCTGGCCGCGCGCCTCAAGCGGCCCGCGCTCATGGAGATGAGCACGTTCCACCACCACCTCTGGACCGTCCGATCCCGCATGGGCGCCTGGGACCACCCCAACCGGAGCCACCAGGCCTTCATCGACCTGCACGTAAAGGGCAACGAAACCAACCAGCGGATGTACCTGCCAGGCCAGCTCGGTTGGTGGGCCGTGAAGACGTGGCACGGAGCCGAGGGCGAGCCCACCTTCCGCGAAGACATGGAGTACCTCATGGCCAAGTGCGTGGGCTCCGGGGCCGGGTTCGCGCTCATGGGCATCGACCCGAACACGCTACGCACGGTCCCGGCTCTGCCGCGTCTGGCCGAGGCCATCCGGGCCTGGGAGCAACAGCGCCTGGCGGGCGTCTTCTCCGCTCCAGTGCGCGACCGGCTGGTCCGACCCGGCGCCCTCTTCACGCTGCTGCCCAGGGCCGGCGGCATACCCGAACTGGCGCCCGTGACGGCGCAGAAGCAGCGCGTGGACCCCGGCGACGAGCGGACGCTCATCTGGAAGCTGCAGAACCCCTACGCGGCCCAGTCGCCCCGGATCCGCATCGAGGCGCTGACGGCGGCTCCGGCCGGCGCCGGGGATCCGGTCATCGACCCCTCGCAGCCGGAAACGCTGACGCTTCGACAGGCCGCCACGGGCATCACGGCCGAGTTGAAGTCCGGCGCGGGCCAGGAGGCCCACGGCGGACCTGCGCGGTACGGGGTCCTCACCGTCAGCAACGGCACGCAGAACGCGCGCGGCTCCTGGGCGCAGTTTGGGCGGACGTTCGCGGCCCCGCTGAACCTCTCCGCACGGCAGGGCGTGGGCCTCTGGGTGCGCGGCGACGGTCTGGGCGAGGTGCTTAACGTGCAGATGCGCAGCCCCGACCACCTGGTGGCGGGCATCGCGGAGCGCTACATCATCATCGACTTCACCGGCTGGCGCTACTTCCGGCTGGTGGAGCCCGAGGGGCTACGATGGGCGGACTACGCATGGCCCTACGGCAACGCCTACTCGATCTACCGCGAAGGCGTGGCCTACGGCGCAATCTCCGAGATCTCGCTCTGGGTGAACAACGTGCCGCCGGGCAAATCCGCGACGCTGGGCGTGGGCGCCGTGGAGGCCATCGGACTGGCGGACGGCGCATTCTCCTCGCCGACGCTGCGGATCGGCGGCTCCACGATCACCTTCCCGGTGGAGATGATGAGCGGCAGCTACCTTGAGTATGACGGTGCGGCGGCGGTGGTGTACGGGCCGAAGGGAGAGGAGCTACAGCGCGCCAACCCTGTGGGAGGTCCGGTGAAGGCGCCGGCAGGCGCCTCCGAGGTCTCATGCTCTTTCGGCCGCCTGGGAGACGGCGCCCGTGCCCGCGTGACGCTGTTGGTGCAAGGCGCGCCCTTCGCCGCGAACGCGCGCACGCTCCCCGCCGAGGCTGTCATCAAGTAGAATAGGGCATGCCAAGCAGCAGACTGCCGCTCTACGAGCAACTGGCCCAGCGACTGCGCGAGGAGATCGCCGCCGGACGACTGGCCGAATGCGAGTACCTGCCTTCGGAGCGCGAGCTGACGACGGAGTACGACGCCAGCCGGACGACGGTCCGCATGGCGCTGCAGGCGCTGCAGAGGGCCGGCTTCATCTGCTCCGAAGACCGGCGCGGCCACCGCATCCTGGGACGCGCCACGGAGGCGCAGTCGCCGGCTATCTGCCCTGTGGCGCTCATCATGCCTGACCTCTACACGGGACTGGGCCGGCCAGTGGCGGCAGCGGTCCACGCCGTGCTGAGCGAGGCGGGCCTTGACCTGATCGCCTACGACACGAGCGGACCAACGCTGGCCGCCATGATCAGCCGCGAGCGAGAGGCCCTGGCGGCGGTGCACACCAAGCGCATTCCCGGCCTCGTCTGGTGGCCCAACACGGCGGGCCCGGCCAGCGACGTGATGCACCAGATGCTGGCCGACCAGGTGGCCATTGTGACGCTGGACCACCCCATACGCGGCCTGAACACCGAGCACGTGGCCATCGACCACGTGGCGGCCGGCGCGGTGGTAGCCGAACACCTGCTGGACGAGGGGCACCGTAGCATTGCGCTGGTGGCGCCGCCGTTCCTCAACGCGCCGATGCTGCAGCGGCAGTCGGGCATCGCGATCGCCATGGGCAAGTCAGGCGCTCCCGGCGATATCCCCGACGTGCTACGATGGAACTCCGACGTGGTTGAGCGAGCCCAAGTGGTAGCGCGGCTGGCCGGGCCGGAACCGCCCTACACGGCCCTCATCTGTCTCTGCGACTGGCTGGCGGTGGAGGTTGTGCTCGCCCTGCGCGATGCCGGGGCCGATATCCCGAACGGCGTGGCCGTGGTCGGGTTCGACGCGGCCCATGAAGCCGAAATCATCCGGCCCACGCTGACGACGGTGGTGCAGCCGCTGACGGCCATCGGCTCGACCGCCGCCCACATGGTGCTCGACCGCCTGGAGCGCCGCGTCACCGGCCCATGCAGGACTGTCACCCTTCCTAGCGAGCTGAGGGTACGCGGCTCAAGCCTGCCGCTTACCGGCGGCTGACAGGGCGCCACGGCGACTGGGCCCTATCTGAACCCTATCTGGTGTTGATGTGGTACTCTCAAGCCTGTGAATCCTCTCATCACTCATGGTTGCCGTAGTACGGAGTAGGGCCTGCTGTGACGAGGCGTACGAGACCCGGGATATCCGCAATCGCCTGGTTTCGGCGGCCAGCGGCGGCAGGAGATTTGAGGGAAGCAGACGTTCTCCGGAGACGGCGAACCGGCGCTTCCCTCACTGTATCCTGCTAGGCGGGTATGCAAGCCAGGGAGAGAACGATCTCCACGCCGGCAGTACCGGCGTTGCCTACGCGCATAGAGCCCCCAAAGAGGGAGACGATCCGGAAAGCGACGGGTGGGTCAAGCCCCAGGTCGTCGTCGTCCTGAACCCCGTGGACGCCGGTCAGCACGTCGAAGAGCGTGTCCAGCGACTTCTCGGGGAGCGTCGGCCCATCGGTCACGACCCGCACCACCGTCTGCCCGTCCTCCGCCTCGCGCTCCACCGACACCCGGCCGCCATGCTTCGTTAGCTTGGCAGCTGTCGTGAGAAGGGCCTGCAAGGCGCGCCGCAGCAGCTCGCCCTCGGCCCGTACGTGGCAATCGCACTCACCGGTAAGGGTGAGCGTGATGTTCCGCCGGACGAAGACCGGCGAGGTAACCTCGACGGCGTGACCCAGCGCAACCTCCACGGAGACCGACGCCAAACGGAAGGATTCGCCCGCCAGCTCGATCTCGCTCAGCAACTCCGCGTCATTCAGGACGCTGAGCATCCGCTCACGGGAGACGCCGAACATGCTGCGCAACTCGTGCGTGGTCTCGTCTTCGGGCAGGTCCAACAGGGCGAGTTCGCCCACACCCAGGATGCCGTTCAGCGGAGTGCGGAGTTCGTGGGCGATGAGCTGGAGGAAGGCGCTCTTGGCGCTGTCCAGCAGGGAGAGCTTTCGGTTGGCCTCGGCGAGCTCCTGGGTGCGCACGCCGACCAGATCCTCCAGATGGGAGTTCTGCGCCTCAAGCTCGCCCTGGAGGCGCTTGATCGTGAGGTGGGTGGTAAGGCGGGCGTTCAGTTCGGAGCCGTCGTAAGGCTTGACGACATAGTCGACGCCGCCGGCCCGAAACGCGCGCAGCTTCTCCTCCGGCTCATCATGCCCGCTCACGAAGATAACCGGAACCGCCTTCAACAGGGCGCTGGCCTTGAGTTGCTCGCATACCTCAAAGCCATTCATGTTGGGCATGCCGATATCAAGCAGCACGAGGTCCGGCGGCTCCGCGGCGGCGGCAGCCAATGCCTGCCGACCCATGGTGAAGCAGCGAACCCGGTAGCCCTTGTCGATCAGCAGGCGCTCCACGAAGCGGAGGTTCGACGGCTGGTCGTCCACGACCATGATGATTGGTGCAGTGGGCGCTGAATCGGTCAAGGCTCATACTCCCGCGCCCGTAGGCGCATCGGCGTATAGGGCGGACAGGGCAACCTTGTCGCAACGGAAGCTAGGTTGCGCCATTGTACCCGCCCCGCACTCAGGTGAGCGGCATGGAGTCGACCGTTAGCTCCTGACCTGGCGCCGTGCGAAGCCGGGCCACGAACAGGGCGCCGTCGGGCTCAAGGGCGCGCACGGAGACGCTGGCGCCGAACACCGTGAGGATGCGGTGCGCCACTGCCGGGTCGAGCCAGAAGCCCGAGGGCGCCGTCTCCAGCGCCGACGCGCACAGCATCGTGCCCATAGCCTCCTGCGCATCAGGCGCCAGGCTGTGGCCGTGGCTCTCGATTTCGACCACGACGGCGTTGCCCCGGTCGGAGCAACGGACATCCACCGGACTGCCGCTGGGCCCAAGGTCGATGGCGGTCCGGATGAGTGCGCGGAACGCCTGCCGGACAAGGTGGGCGTCACCCAGGAACTCGGTCGATTCCAGCAGGTCGAGCTGCAGCCTGACCTGCGCGTCCGGGCGGTCGGCCTTAGCGGCTGCCGCGGCGTCGGCCAGCGACTGGCGAATTCGAAGCGGGGTGCGCGCGGCGGCGCCCGATCTGAGGTCTACCTCGGCGATGAGCTCGGCGTTCTCGATGATGCCCATAAGCCGCCGGCAGGACTGCTGGTAGAGGTCCGTCAGGTCGCCTGCCTCAGTAGCCCGGACCTTTTCGTCGATGAGCAATTCACCAATACCAAGAACGCCGTACAGCGGGGTGCGCAACTCTCGGGTGACCATGCGGATCACGGCGCCCTTGGCCTCATCGAGGAGGGCCAGGCGCTGGTTGGCTTCAGCCAGCTCGGATGTGCGTTGGGCAACCATGGCATCCAGCACGGCGTTGTGGGCCTCGAGCCGGGCCTGCCTGGCGCTGATGCTGAGGTGGGCGCGGACGCGCGAGCAGAGCTCGTCGGCCTGGAAAGGCTTCGTGATGAAGTCGACCCCGCCGCTCCGGAACGCCGTCACCTTGTCCTCAGTACCCTCGAGCACCGTGATGAAGATGATCGGGATATGCTGCAGCTCCGGGCGCGCCTTGAACATGCGGCATACCTCGAAGCCATCCATGTCCGGCATGGCCACGTCCAGCAGGATCAGGCTCGGCTGCTCCAGCTCGGCCGCGGCAAGCGCCCGCAGGCCGCTCAGGAATGCGCGCACACGGTAGCCACGCCGCTGGAGGACACCCTCCAGCAGGCCGAGGTTGGCGGGCGTATCATCCACCACCATGATTATGGGCGCCTCGACCGATCTGTCCATGTGGGCTCCTTTACGCTCCGGGTTCGCCTACCCGGCGCATGGCGGCATCAAATATCAAGGGCACACAGGATGCCGTCGTAATCGTACCGCTCTACCATCGTACCCAGCATCTCGGCAGCCGCGGCATACTCGGGCGGCGCTGAGTTCAGGAGGTCGGTCACACGCGACGAATCGCCGGCCAGTGCGGCGGCGCGCAGTTCTGCGGCCAGCTCGGCGGGAAGTCCCACCAGAACCGGCGGCTCCGCGCCGTCACCGCCCTGAGCGGCGACGGGCTGGACGCCCTCCCGCAGGAACCTGACCCCGGCAAGCCTCTCAAGCCGGTCGACCACATCGGCAAGGGCGATGGGCTTGACCAGGACGTCCGTAGCTCCGGACTGGAGCAGGGCCTGCCGATCCTCCTCGAACATGGCGGCCGTCAAGGCGAGTATCGTCACATCGCCGCCGCCTTCCGCCGCCCGTATCAGCTCGATGGCCTCGCGGCCGTTCATGCGCGGCATGCGCATATCCATGAGGACAACCGGGCACCGCGTCTCCAGCCACCGATCGACGGCCTCCTGGCCGTCGGCGGCCTCCACGGTAGCGAAGCCGAGGCCGGCCAGGGCGTCCCGGAGCCAGTGCCGGTTGGCGGGCACATCGTCGGCCACGAGGACGGTGGGCGGGACCACGCCGGGCGCCAGCCCAACTACAGGGCCGACGGCGGCGACGAGGCCATCGGGCGCCTCGGCAGCAAGCAGGGGGGCTCCCAGGCTGAAGACGCTGCCCTTGTCCAGCTCCGACCAGACCGTGATATCGCCGCCCATGAGCTGCGCGAAGTCGCGGCTGATGGCGAGGCCCAAACCCGTGCCCGTCTGCATCCGCCGGCCCGCGGCCGCCTGCTCGAACTCCTTGAAAAGGACCGAGAGCTCCTCGGGCGCGATGCCCGGCCCGGTGTCTTCAACCGACGCAGTGAACCAGTGCCGATCGCCTTCCGGGTCCGCCGCCACGCGCAACGTGACGCAGCCTCGCTGCGTGAACTTCACGGCGTTGCCGAGGAGGTTGACGAGTACCTGGCGAATCTTGCCCTCATCGCCCAAAGCCCATTCCGGTAGCGTCTCCAGACCGGCAACGGCGAAGTCCAGCGACTTGGCCTGCGCGCGGACGCGGAACATGGCGGCCACATCGTCGATGACGGCCTGCAGGTTAAACGTCTGGCTCTCCATCACCACGCGGCCCGCCTCGATGCGCGACATGACCAGAACGTCGTTGATGAGCGACAGCAGGTGCCGGCCGCTCCTGCCGATGACGTCGAGGTTCGCCCGGGCGCCTTCCGGGAGGCCGGTATCGCCGCTCATCAGCTGGGCATAGCCGAGGATGGCGTTGAGCGGCGTGCGGATCTCGTGCGACAGGTTGGCGAGGAAGGTGCTCTTAGCCTTGTTAGCAGCTTCCGCCATGTCCCTGGCCTCGCGCAGGGCGTTCTCGGCCTTGATCAAGCCGGTGACATCGGTCAGGATGCCTGAGACGCCCGTCGGGACGTCCTGTGATCCGATGCGATTGGCCCGGGCCCGGAGCCAGCGGTCCGAGCCGTCACGAGCGTAGGTGCGCACCAGGGCCGATACGTCCTCGCCCGCGATGGACCGCTCAATCGAGTCGCGCGCGACGCCGCTGTATTCGCCGTCAATGGACTCCCAAGCCACCCGGCCCAGCAGCTCCTCCGGCGCGTACCCGAGAACATCGGCGATGGCGGGGCTCAGGAAGGTGAGCCGCCCCTGAAGGTCGGTAGAAAAGATGATCTCGGGCATCCGTTCCACCAGGTCCTGGTACTTGGCATGCGAGCGCAGCAGGTCGCGCTCCGCCGCCTTGCGTGCGGTGCAGTCACGCACAATGGCGCAGAAGCCCGTGGGCTGTCCGTCTCGCCCGACGCTCAGGTGCGTGCGTAGTTCCACAGGAACCATGACGCCGTCCGCGCGGATGTACTGCTTCTCGTAGACGTCCGAGTAGCCGCGCCGCATGACCTGCTCGACGATGAGGCGCTCCTCGCTTGCACGCCACGTGGGGTCGCTGATGTCGTGTAAGGTCAGACCCCTGAGTTCGTCCACCGTGCGGCCCACCATGCGGCAGAAGGCCGCGTTGGCATTGAGGAAGTTCCCCTCAAGGTCGGACGTGGCAAAGCCGTCCAGCATCCCGTCCACGAGGCGCCGGTACTGGGCGTCGGTCTCGCGCAGCGCCTCCTGGGCGGCGAAGCGCTCGGCAGCCTCCCGCTCGAGTTGGGCGGCACGCTCGACAACGCGGCGCTCCAAGCCGTCGTGGGCCTCGCGTAGCGCGCGCAGCGCATTCTGCCGCTCCGTGACATCGATGAAGGTCATGACCACCTGGTCCACGGCGCCGTCGGCATCGAGCCTTGGGCCGGCATGGACCTCAATCCAGGTCGGGTCCTGAACGCCGGGCTTCTGCACGCCCAGGATAGCCCCGGAGACCGGCCGGCGGGTCATGAGGACTGCCTTCATGGGTGACACAGCCGCGGAGTAGGCCCGGCCCTCTGCGTCGAGCACCTGCCAACCCTCGGGCGGATCCTCCAGGCCCATGACCTGGGCGTGAGTGAGCCCCAGGATACTGCCCGCCTGCTCGTTGGCGTAGATGCCCTGCCGATCCGGCGTACGGACCAGCACCCCGGCCTGCATATGGTGCACCAGCAGGCTGAGCCGCTGCTCGCTGGTCCGCAGCCGCTCCTCGGCTTTCCGGCGTTGGCGGCTGTCGGACTGCGACTTCATGGCGCTGGCCACCAGCGCCGAGTAGTCGAGGAGGAAGTGCACATCCTCCTCACGGAAGGCGTCGACGGTGTCCGCCTTCACCGCGAGCACACCGATGACCCGATCCTCGATGATCATTGGCACTGCGCAGACCGAGGCAGCGCCGGCTGCCAGCGTCGCATCACGCCAGGGCTCGAACGCCGGGTCGTTGGCAACATCGTTGAGGACGATGGGCCTCCGCTCACGGATGGCGTGACCGGTGGGCCCCTGGCCGGCGGGGCTATCGTCCCAGCGGATGACCCCGAGGTCGGGCGAGTGCAATGCGAGGGGAGCATAGGCTGCGCGAGCGACGGCGCCGCTCTCCTCGTCCGGTATCCCGATCCAGACCGCCACGTAGCCGCGCGTGGCCAGGAGGCACTCGCAGACCTGCTGCAACAGGTCGTCGGCAGCGACGGCCTCGGTGATGATGTGGTGGAGCCGATGCGTAGCCTTGGCTACGTCTGAAAGGTGTCGAAGGCGGACGGCATGCTCATTCCGATCGGTCAGGTCCACGGCATGGGCCACGCGCGTGGCGGGCTGCCCCTCGATGCCCGGAACCGCGGTGACCTCCACCAGCACGGGGAACCGGGAGCCATCCTTCCGTATGTGGACGCTCTCCAGTACCGAGCGTCCCGTGTTGTCGGCCTCGGCGGCGTGCTCAAGCATGTGGGCGTGCTCATCGGGCGGGTAGACCAGCGAGATGGGCTGTCCCACCAGCTCCTCGCGCTCGTATCCTCGGGCGCGGGCAAAAGACGGGTTCACGTCGAGGAAGAGCCCGGTGGCGCGGTCAGTACACGCGAGGTCCATGGCCGAAGCGTTGAAGAGCGTCGCCCACCGATCGCTTGCTAGCCGCCGGCGCCTCTCCTCGGTGATGTCCCAGAACGTGGCGTAGACGGCCTCGGGGAGGCCGGCGTCATCGCCGAACACCGGCACGGCGTGGACGCGAATCCAGCGCCGCTCGCCCGTGACGCCGTGAAGCAAGCCCATCGTGACGTTACTGACGGTTCCGCCGGTGCGCAGGCAGACCATGGAGGGGTGCTCCTCGCCGGGGAAGGGCGAACCGTCTTCACGGACGGAGTCCCACTCGTGCGACGAGGAGTCGAGGCCCTGCAACTCCCTCATGCTGCGCCCGAGTATTCCCTGCGCAGCGTCATTGGCCCATGTTATGGAACCATCGCCAACCTGGAACAGAACGCCGAACGGCGCGGCG
The DNA here is from genome assembly GCA_903951425.1 of uncultured Chthonomonas sp. Classification (GTDB taxonomy): domain Bacteria; phylum Armatimonadota; class Chthonomonadetes; order Chthonomonadales; family CAJBBX01; genus CAJBBX01. The sequence continues at coordinate 34,347 of CAJBBX010000083.1, read as the reverse complement.
CCGAACATAGCCACCTGCGCCTCAAGGAGGTTCATGAGCATTGGTCCGTGCCTCCCGGTCGCCTGGCGGCTCTCATCGGTCCTGCATCCCCCCAAGGTTGTCCAGTAGCCGAGCCATGGCCTCGCCGTCATACTTGTCGGCCAACCCCCGCAGGGCGCCGATCTGGTGGCCGGCCTGCTCCAGCTCGTTCAGTCGGCGGTGTACGGCGCTGAAGTCGCCATTCAGGGCGTCCTGCCTGAGAGCCGCCGCGCCGGCCTCGGGCAACCACAGGTCGCCGCCGGTCGGTGCGGCCGGTTCAGCCGGACACGGCTGTGGCTCGCCCTCGCACGTGAAGGCCAGGCCAGTGGCGGCGCCGATCGAGGCGAGGAGCCGGCCGATGCCGATGGGCTTAACCAGGACATCATCGGCGCCGGCATCCATTAGCTTGGAGCGGTCCTCGTCAAACATGGCGGCCGTCAGGGCGACGATGGGCGTACGGGCGCCGGTGTTCGCCTCGGCCGCGCGTATGTGCCGGATAGCCTCACAGCCGTCCATCCCGGGCATTCGCATGTCCATCAGCGTGATCGTCGGTTTCAGCCGCCGCCACAGGTCCACACCCTCCTCGCCGTCTCTGGCCTCATGCACCCACATGCCCAGCGGCCGGAGCGCGTCGCACAACAGGCGGCGGTTATCTTCGCTGTCATCGACCACCAGCACACTGGGCGGCTCCTGGCCGGGAGCGATGCCGAGTACGCGCGTGATCTGGGCATCGCCGGGTTCCAGACCTGCGGCGATGGCAAGCGGCACGCGCAGTTCGAACGTGCTGCCCTGCCCAGGGGCGCTGATGACGGTGATATCGCCTCCCATGAGCCTGGCGATGTCACGGCTTATGGCGAGCCCAAGTCCCGTGCCGGCCTGGGTCGCCCGTACGCCGGAAGCCTGCTCGAAAGGCCGGAAGAGCCGTGCCTGGTCGGCGCCGGTGATGCCCGGCCCCGTGTCCTCTGCCGAGACAACCAGCCACCCCATTCCGTCCTGGTCGGCCTCCCAGCAGGTGCGCAGTGTCACCTGTCCGCGCTTGGTGAACTTCACGGCATTGCCGAGCAGGTTCACCAGTATCTGCCTCAGCTTCTCGTCATCGCCCACCACGTAGGGCGGCACCAGGTCACCGCCAATACTGACGAACTCCAGCCCCTTGGCCACGGCGCGCAAGTGGAACATGGCGCCGACGTCGCGGAGCACGGTTCGGAGCGCGAACGGCCTCGACGCGACTGCCAGGCGCCCTGCCTCGATGCGCGACATCTCGAGCACGGCGTTGATGAGGCCCAGCAGGTGCTCGCCGCTTCGAAGTATGACCTCGAGCTGATGCCTGCATCGGTCGGGTAGCGCCTCATCCTGCGCCACCAGTTGCGCGAAGCCCATTATGGCGTTCATGGGAGTGCGAATCTCGTGCGACATGTTGGCGAGGAACACCGACTTCGCCTTGCTGGCGGCGGAGGCGGCTTCTGCGGCCCGTCGCAGCGCATCGGCCTCGCGGGCCTTTACCGTGATGTCGGTGGCGCCAATGAGGACCAGGTCGCACTCATCCATCTCCACGCGCCTCGCACTGAGCTGCACATGCACTTCATGGCCGTCGGGTAGCGTCCAGATCGCGTCGGCAACGGACGAAGGCTCGCCGGCAACGATGGGCGCCATCAGGGCCCGCCGCTGCTCCGCCATCGTCCAGAGGTCCAGGTCAGCCGGCGACCGACCGATCACGTCGTCCCGCGAGCTCTGCATGATGTCGAGGAGGGCCTGGTTCACGTCCATGAAATGGCCGTTGTCCAGGTGCGCAAGCCCGAGACCCAGGGGACTGCCGGTAAAGATGTGGTGGAAGAGCTCGCGCGACTGCTTTAGCGCAGCCTCGGCCTTGCGCCTCTCGGTGATGTCCCGAACGATGGCCCAGGACCCGGTGGGCTCACCAGCCCCATCGACCAGCCGGTAGACCTGAAGCTCCACCGGAACGCGAGACCCATCGTAGCGGCAGTACTCCTTCTGGTAGACCTCGGAGGCGCCGCGGTGCACGATGCCTTCCACGATAAGGCGCTCCGTCTCGTGGTACTCCTCCGGCGTCAGGTCGTTGTAGTGCATGCCGCGCAGTTGCTCGGCGGGATACCCCGTGAGAGCGGCATACGCGGCGTTGAACTCCGTGATGGTGCCGTCGAGGTCGGCCTCGACCAGCGCGTCGGTGATGCTGTGGTAGAGGTCGCTGAACCGGCGCTCGGTGGCGTTAAGCGCCTCCTCGGCCTTCCGGCGGTCGGCGATCTCCTGCCGAAGCTCCGCCGTGCGCTCGAGGACGTGAGCCTCCATCTCCTGGTGGGCGCGTCGAAGCGCCTGCTCGGCCTCCAACTGGCTCGTGACATCGCGCGAGGTTACGACGACGCGCGGGGCGCCGGAGCGGCTGCGGAAGGTGCGGAATGAAGCATCGAACCAGCGGTAGTGCCCATCGGCGTGCCTGGCTCGAAGCCGAACGCCGGATCCGGCGAGCCGCGGAAGGTGGCGCACCACCGCATCGCGGTCCTCAGGGTGGACCAGATCCTCGACCGCTGCGCCGATCAGCCCCGCTGGGTCCACACCCAGCACACGGCGGTAGCCGGGGCTCGCATAGGTGAAGACGCCGCGCTCGTCGACCTCGGCGATCAGATCGCCGGCTTCCTCAACCAAGCTACGGAACCGGTTTTCCGCGTCCCACATGGCGTCAGCGGCCTCCATCCCGGCCGGCTGGCCCGCCATGGCGGGCCCATTCGCCGTCGGTGGCGTTGAGGCGCCGGGGGAGACCGCGCCATCGGTATGCGGGAGCTTCTGCTGCGCCGACATGGCCTGCATCTCCGTGCTTCCGCCTGACCGGGGGTGTCAGGCATAGTGCTACCATCCTACCCCAGCTTAACGGACCGGTAACGCCCGAGTACTCCCGGTTTCCTACCCCAACTGCACGAGGCAGTCCTCCAGCAGCGCTCGGGCCGCCTCATCGTCGCTGGTGGAGAGCAGGACGCTGGCCCAGCCGCCGTCCCGTCGCACGATCCGCATGGCGTTAATGTTGATCTTCGGCTCGCGAAACCGTGCCGCGACCCGGGCCAGGGCGCCCGGCTTGTCGGCGATGCGGATGACGAGCACGTCCTCGTCCACCGCGTGGTAGCCTCCCTCCGCCAGGGCACGCAGCGCCTCATCGAAGGGCTCGGCCTCCAGCAGGATGACGCCGTGGGCGTGGTCGTCGGTACCGTCGATGTTTAGGATGTTCACATTCCGCTGGGCCAGCCGCTCGGCGATATCGGCCAGTGTGCCGGGCTGATCCGGCGCGGTGATAATGGTGATCTGCTTCATGGAGCTGCCTTCTCCTCGGCGCCCAGTGAGGCGGCCACATCCGCCACCGCGGCGGAGACCATCTCCCGGGTTACGTGCGGCATGGTGATGATGTGTGCGATATCCCTGCTCGGGGCGATCTGCCACCGGCCGATGACCTCGGCGCTGGGCCGGGGAAAGACGACCGTGACCGAGTTCCTGTGCCGCCACGCGCGGATGCCGTAGGCGGCGAAGCGCTCGATGGCATAGTCGGCCATGCGGATGGAGCGAACCACGCGCTCGCCGAGTCCCTCGTCGCCCCACCGGTTGATGGCCGACCATAGCACCAGCGGCGCCAGGGCGTTGCGGCTCCCGGCGATGGTGGTATCGCGGCATCCTACGTACTCCACGCTCCGGGCCACGCGGTCCACGTGCCGCTGCTGGGCGATGGCCACGCCGCAGGGCATGGGCGAGCCGATGAACTTGTGGCCGGAGACGGCGATGCTGTCGATGCCCGCATCGAAGCCGAACTGCTGCGGATCCTTGACGAAGGGGAGGATCATCCCCGACAGCGCCGCGTCGGCATGGATGTAGTGGCGGGTGATCGCCAGGTCCTTGAGCATGGCTCGGATCAGGGGCAGGCTGTCCACCGCCCCGTGCATCGTGGTGCCGATGTTAGCGAGGATGATGGGCGGCACGTCGCGGCGCATCTGGAGCGTCTCGTAGAGGTCGTCGTAGTCGATCTCGCCGTCGTCGCGCCCGCGGATCATGATGCTCCGCGCGCCGAGCACCCGGACGATCTTGGCGGCCGAGTAGTGCGTGTGCTCGCTGTAGTAGACCATGCCGTCGGGGTAGAGTTCGCGGGCCAGGTAGAGGCCGTACAGGTTGCCCTCGGTGCCTCCGGCCGTCACGTAGCCCCAGGTCTCGCCCTCCGGCGCAAGCAGGCGGCGCTGGAAGAAGGCGATCACCTCTCGCTCAAATTCGAAGCTGTTCTCTCGGAAGAACGATTCGCCGAACGGGTCGCCCACGTTGTTCATGGAGAAGCGCAGGAACGGCGCGATCTCGGGGTAGTCATAGTCTTGCGAGCAGGGGTAGCCGATGAAGGAGCCCGAAAGGTCCTCCATGCGGCTCAGGAACCCCTGCAATCGCGCCGCAGCCTCCGGCGGCAGCGGAGGCATAGGCTCCGGGCCAAGGCCGGCAGGAACGGTGGAACATGCGTCGCTCATTGCGCCCTCCGATCGACGAACGCCAGGCCGGCGCCCCCGCACGGCGACATCTCTACCGGCGACCGCCTGGCGCCGGGGGCGGCGCCGGCGGGCAGGTACACTGCCTCGCCTGCTCCGTATGGACCAACGGCTCGAACGCGAAAGGAATGGAACCATATGCGACGTGACATGCTCTTCGTCCTGCTTGCCGGCGTGATGATCGCCAAACTTCCGGCAGCACGCGCCGTCGAACTCCACGTCGCCGTAACGGGGCGCGATACGAACCCCGGCACGACCCAGGCGCCGCTGCGGACTATCCAGCGCGCCGCCGACCTGGCCCAGCCGGGCGACACCGTCACGGTCCACGCGGGCCTCTACCGCGAGCGCGTGAACCCGCGGCGCGGCGGCGCGTCAGAGGCTCGCCGCATCGTCTACCGCGCCGCCCAAGGCGAGAAGGCCGAGATCCGCGGCTCCGAGCCCGTCCGCGGTTGGCGGCGCGTGCAGGGCGACGTATGGAGCGCCACCGTGCCCAACACCCTCTTCGGCGCGTTTAATCCGTACAGTGATCTTATACGCGGCGACTGGTTCGATCCTCGCGGGCGGGAGCACCATACAGGCGCGGTCTACGTCAACGGCAAGTGGCTCATCGAGGCGGCGTCGCTGGAGGATTTGACTGCGCCGCCCGGGAAGACGCCGGCGTGGCTCCAGCAGGGCGGCGACCCCTACCTGGTGAACGTGGCCTGGTTCCGCCCCTCCGGCGCGACGGCCCGCGTCCCGGCGACCCTCATGTCGGCCAAGGGCGGCACCCAGAACGCCCCGTGCGAGGAGGGCGGCGACTGCGTGGGCTTCATCGGGCACGGCGACTGGCTGCGCTACGACAGCGTCGACTGCGGCCCGAAGGCCACTGAGATCGAGATCCGCGCGGCGTCGGCCTCCGAGGGCGGCATCATCGAGCTGCGCCGCAGCACGCGCGACGGCGAACTGCTGGGTTCCCGCCATGTGCCCAACACGGGCGGCTGGCAGAGCTGGGCCTCCTACAGGGTCAAGGTGAAGCCGCTTTCGGGCCGGACGGCGCTCTGTTTCGTGTTCAAGTCGGCGCCCCGGGCCGCGCTGAACGCCCCGCTCTGGTTCGCCCGCGTCCAGGGCGGCTCCACCACCTTCTGGGCCCAGTTCCCCGGCGCTGACCCGAATAAGCAGATGGTCGAGGTAAACGTTCGCCGCACGGTCTTCTACCCGGACCAGCCCGGCCGCGACTTCATCACCGTGCGCGGCTTCACTATGCGCCACGCGGCCGCCAACTGGGCGCCGCCCACGGCCGAGCAGGTCGGCCTCATCGGCACGCACTGGAGCCGGGGCTGGGTCATCGAGGACAACATCGTCAGCCACTCCGCATGTTCCGGCATCGCGCTGGGCAAGCATGGCGACCGGTTCGACAACCAGTCGGCCAACTCTGCCGAAGGCTATGTGGAGACCATTCGGCGCGGGCTGGCGGCGGGCTGGGCCAAGGGGAGCATCGGCGGGCACGTGGTGCGCCGCAACGAAGTCTCGTTCTGCGAGCAGGCGGGCATCGTGGGGAGCCTGGGCGCGGCTTTCTGCACCGTGGAGGCGAACACCATCCACGATATTCACATGCGTCGGCTCTTCTCCGGCGCCGAGATGGCGGGCATCAAGTTCCACGGAGCCATCGATACCACCATCCGGGGCAACCATATCTACCGCACCTGCCTGGGCCTCTGGCTCGACTGGATGGCGCAGGGCACCCGCGTCACCGGCAATGCCTTCCACCACAACGGCACCGACCTCTTCACCGAGGTGGACCACGGCCCCTACGTGGTCGATAATAACCTCTTCCTCTCGCCGGCGGCCTTCATGACCTGCTCCCGAGGCGGCGCCTTCGCGCACAACCTATTCGCCGGCGCACTCAACATCTTTCCCTACGACGGCCGGATGACGCCCTACCACAAGGCGCACTCGACCGAGGTGGCGGGCTACCACGACAACCCGCGGGGCGATGACCGTTATTACAATAATATATTTGTGCAGACGCCCGACCTGAGCCAGTACGACGACGCCAAGCTGCCCGTCTGGATGGCCGGCAACGTCTACCTCGCCGGCGCCAAGCCGAGCAGGCATGAGGCCAACCCGACGGCGCCGACCGGCTACGACCCGATACTAAGCGTTGAGGGTAGCGGCGACGCCTTCAGCCTGCGCCTGCGGCTCGATCCGTCCTGGCTTGCCGCGCGCCGCACGCTGGTGGAGACCTCCATGCTGGGCAAGGCGACGGTACCCGGCCTGCCCTTCGAGCGGCCCGACGGCTCGCCGCTACGCCTCACCGCCGACACCCTCGGCCGCCCGCGCAACTCGACCAACCCGGCGCCCGGCCCCTTCGAGGCGCTCTCGCTACGCAGCGTGCCGCTCAAGGCCATGGCACCGTAGCCGAGGTCTGCCGCACCAGCGTTCTGATCCTGTGGGTTCGACTGGCGCACTCGCCGCCGTGGCCGCGCCGTTGCCTCTTTCGTTTGGCCCGCCCGTGCGTAAGGTGGGGTATTCCGAGCGCGAGGCGCATATCCGGCCTCGCCTGAGAGGCGCCTGCGCATGCCCAGAAGGTCGACCCGCGCCGCAATCGCGGCCGTGCTGTTGCTCCTCGTGTCGCCTGTGATTGCTCAAGGCCCCGGGCCGGGCGGTGGGCCGGGAGGGCGTCAGGGCGGGCCGCCGCAACCGGGCATCTTCAAGACCGATGTGGCGGAACCCGAGGCGAGCGTGGTCCTCTGCCGGCCCACGGATCGCTCCGTGGGCCTCAGCGTCCTGCTGCGCGCCGGGGCGTCCGTCCGCGTGGAGTACCGCACGGCGGGCGCATCGGCATGGAAGCGCGGCCCTGAGCGAGCGCTGCAGTCGGGCGAGCCCGCCCTGCTGGAGTTGGCCGGGCTGACGCCGGACACGGCCTACGAGTACCGCGTGGCGCGTAGCGACGCGGGGCCGGCGTTGCCGCAGGCGGGCCTGGCGGGCTCGTTCCATACCTGCCGCAAGCGGGGATCGTCGTTCACCTTCACGGTGACGGCAGACTCGCATCTGGACGGCGCCAGCGACCCGGAGACCTACCGCACCTGCCTGCGCAACGCAGGCGCGGACAAGCCGGACTTCCACATCGACCTCGGCGACACCTTCATGGCCGGCAAGCACGCCGACCGCGCCTCCGCCGCCAGGCAGTACACGGCGCAACGGACCTACCTGAGCGCGCTCTGCAGTGCAGCGCCGCTCTTCCTTGTGGTCGGCAACCACGACGGCGAGGAGCAGGACCGCGGACCCCACAGCGGCGGAGGCGGTACGCCGCTACCGGTCTGGTCTGTCCTGCGACGCAAGCTGCTCTTCCCCAACCCGATACCCAATGCCTTCTACAGCGGCAACGCGTCGCCACACAAGCAAGCGGGCCTGCTGGAGAACTGGTACGCCTGGGAGTGGGGCGACGCGCTCTTCGTGGTACTCGACCCCTACTGGACCTCGCGGTCGGTGCGCGGCGGCTCCGAGCCTTGGAACATGACGCTGGGCACGGAGCAGTACGACTGGCTCGCCAAGACGTTGCGCAGTTCCTCGGCGCGCACCAAGTTCGTCTTTATCCACCAGCTCACGGGCGGCATCGGCAACGGCGCCCGCGGCGGCGTGGAGGCGGCCGGCCTCTACGAGTGGGGCGGCAAGGACCGAAACGGCGCCTGGCGCTTCGACGAGAAGCGGCCCGGCTGGGCGCAACCCATCCATGCGCTGATGGTGAAGGCGGGCGTGACGATCCTCTTCCAGGGGCACGACCACCTCTTCGCCCGGCAAGAGCTGGACGGCGTGGTCTACCAGTCGACGCCCAGCCCGGCAGACCCCACCTACACAGCGTTCAACGAGGACGCCTACCAGACGGGCACGGCGCTGCCCAACTCGGGCCACCTGATAGTGCATGTGGGGCCTGCCGGCGTGCGCGTGGTCTACCTGCGCGCCTACCTGGAGAAGGACGAGACCGGCGAACGCAAGAACGGCCAGGTGGCCCACAGCTACACGGTGGCGGCCAAGGCCAAGCGCCCGTAGCGCGGCGTGGCTGTGGCGTGGCCCCTCGACGTTCCGGTCGCTCAGGCGGCTTGCCGGGCTGGCAGGTTGATGCGGACTGTGGCGCCCTGGCCGGGCTGGCTCTCGATGGCCATGTGGCCGTCGTGCGCCGCCACGATCTGCCGGGCGATGGCCAGACCCAGTCCGGCGCCGCCCTCGGGCCGCGAGCGCGCCGCATCGACGCGATAGAACCTCTCACCCAGATGCGGCAGGTGCTCCGACGCGATGCCGACGCCGGTGTCGGTGACGGACAGGGCCACCTCGTCGCCGGTTCGCTCGGCCTTGAGGCGCACCGAGCCGTCCGGCGGCGTGTGGCGCACGGCGTTGTCGAGCAGGTTGGTCAGCAGTCGCAGGAGTTGGTCCTCGTCGCCCGGCAGGCAGAGGTCCGGCTCCACGGGCTCGATGGTGATCGACGGGCCTCCGTTGCGCGAGGAGACGCGCGCCGCCTCGCGAAGCAGGTCGGCGACCGGCAGCAACACGGTCCTCCGACCCAGCCGGCCCGCGTCGGCACGGGCCAGCAGCAGCAGGTCCTGCACCAGGCGCGACATGCCGTCGGAGGCCTTGTCGATGGCCTCCATGGAACGGCGGTAGTGGTCGACTGTGGGCGTGGAGGAGAGGCATAGCGACGTGTTGGCCTTGATGACCGCGATAGGCGTACGGAGTTCGTGCGAGGCGTCCGACGTGAAGCGCCGCTCCCTCTCCACCTGCTCCTGCAGGCGGTCCAGCATACCGTTGATGACACCGGCGAGCTGCCAGAACTCATCGCGCCCGGCTACGGGCAGCCGTTCCGACAGGCAGTCGGCGTCGATGCGTTCGGCCACCGTGGCAATGCGCCGCACCGGAGACAGCGCCCTGGAGGTGAGGACGAAACCACCCAGGGCCGCCGCGAGCAGGGCCAGGGGCGCCAGCGCCAGCAGGGCTCGATTGAGGCTGCCGACGGCGCGGTCGACCTCGGCCAGCGAGTAGGGCGCCTGCACCACGCCGAGCGGAGGGCTATCGGGCGGGAAAGGCCGCGTGAGGACCCGGTACGGGCTACCGTTGAGCGTGACGGTGCGGAGTATGCGGCGCCCCTCGATGGCCGGGCGTACCGCAGAGGCGTCCCAGGCCGTCTTCGCGCCGGCCGGGCGAAGGATATTGCCCTGCAGGTCGATGACGAGCGGCCGGTCGCGGCCCTCCACTCCGGGTCCGGGCTCCGAGGGTCCGGGCGACCTGCGTGGCTGCCCCTCCTCCGGCCTTGGGAAGGGCTGCTCGGCCAACCGCAGCGCCTTGCGCTCAAGGTCGCGATCAACCGAGGCGAGCATGAACGTACGGACCAGGTGCTGTGTAACGGCGCCCATGGCCACCAGCGCCAGCGCCAGCGCCAATGTAGAGCCGACAACCAGCCGCGTGCGTACCGAGTGCAGTGACAACCATCCGAGCCGAGGGCGGCGCCGGGCGCTCATGCCGGCTCCTCGGGCGCGTCGGAGCGGAGCACATAGCCAACTCCGCGCACGGTATGGATGAGCCTGCTCGACCCGACGGCATCGATCTTCTTGCGAAGGAGGCCGATACGAACATCGACCGTGTTAGAGTAGGAGTCGTCGTCCATCCAGATGCGCTCGAGGATAACGTCGCGGGTGAGGACCTGCCCTTCGCGGGAGGCGAGCGCCTCGAGCAGGTCATACTCGCGTGCGCTCAGGCCGATCTCGACGCCGGCCCGTGTCACGCGCCGCGCGGCCGTGTCGATCTCAAGGTCGGCCACACGGATGACGCGGGTCCGGTGGATCCGGTCACGCCGCACCAGCGCACGGACGCGTGCCACGAGTTCCTTCATGTCAAAGGGCTTGGGCAGGTAGTCGTCGGCGCCGGCCTCCAGCCCTCGTACCCGATCCTCGACGTCGCCCCGCGCTGTCAGCATGAGGATCGGCACCCGGTTGCGGCCCGAGCGCAGGGCCTCACAAACTCGCCAACCATCGAGACGTGGAAGCAGCAGGTCGAGTACGAGGGCCGCGTAGGCGCCCTCCAGCGCCATGCGCAGGCCGGTCTCACCGTCACCGGCGGCATCCACCACGAAATGGGCCTGCTCGAGGCCCCAGCCGATGACCTGGGCCATGGCCGGTTCGTCCTCGATCACCAGCACTCTCATGGCGGATCCCCCTTGGGCCCGGACAGCGGCATACCGGCCGCGCACGACATGAGCCTACCCACCCGAGATGACGGCAAGATGACGAATGCGGACGCCGACAGAGGCAAGCACGATGTTCGTATCGTCATCTTACCGTCATGTTCGGGCCGTCGATAGGGACACAAACGGCAGGCATGGCCGCACGAGGCATCGGCGGCATGCAAGCTGCCTCAGGGAGGTACCGGAAATGATCAGAACCAGACGGCGCATATGGATGGGCGTCTTCGGCACGGCCCTGGCCATGCTGGTCGCGCCGGGCGGCCTGGCCCAGGGCCCGGATGACGGCGGCCCGCATGGCGGACCGGGGGACGGCCAGAGGCGGCAGGGCGGACCGGGCGGCGGGCAGGGCAGGCAGGGCGGGCAGCGCTACTCCATCGAGCAGGCCATCTCGGACAACGCCCAGCTGCACACCGTGGCCTTCAACGGGCTCGCGTTCCTCACCGGCGACTTCGGCGCCTGCACGTTCCTGCCTCCGGGCAAGGTCTGTGACTTCTTCGGCTTCCAGTACATGCGGGACATCGACGCGGGCGGCACGGGCCACAATCCTAAGTTCCTCGACCGCGTCGCCGCGAACGTGATGGCTGTACTCTCGCCGGCCAACAAGCAGGCCTTCGAGGCGCAAGCTCGCCAGGAGGCGGCCGACATGACCAAGCTGGCCATGATGCGTCTGCCCCTGATCAAGGCCTTCCGACGGCAGTTGACGGGCGAGGTGCCGACGGGCAGCGCCGGGCTGAACCAGGCCGAGGTCGCGCGGTGCGTGGGCGATATCTTCGCGTTCGACGCCGAGATCAGCTACCGCCGGGCCAAGGTATTCGGCCAGGTCGCCGCCTCGTTCACGGACGAACAGAAGGCCTATCTGGCGAAGATGAAGTTCGGCGACTTCAACACCTGGCCCGACGTGGACATGGCGCAGTACAAGCTGCCCCGAGGCACGGAGAAGCGCGTGAACGTGGCCTACATGAGCTGCGCCAGCGAGTTCTTCAGTTGGTACGCCGGATCGGTGGAGGCCGATACCTACTTCTGCCCCGAGCGGCACGGCACCTACTTTGGCGGCTTCTACATGAAGGATATGCCCGCCATGGGCAAGCGCGACTTCAACATCAGCACCTCGGTCACGGGCGACAGCGGCAAGGCCTTCATCGAACTGCTGAGCGAGGAGCAGCAGAGCGGCATCCTGGCCATCCCCGACCTACAGCGGAAAGCCATGGGTGAGATCGTGCAGGTACGCCGCCAGATATCTACGGAGCTCCGACGGTTCCTGAGCCAGGGAGAGGCCGACCGGGCCAAGGTGATCGCGCTGGGCCGACGCTACGGCGAGCTGGACGGAGAGGTCTCCCGTGCCTATGCCATGGCCTTTGCCAAGGCAAACAAGGGGCTCACGGTCGACCAGAAGGCCGCGCTGATCAGGCTACGCAACCTCGACGGCTACACCAGCGCGCCGGCCTACATCTACTCTGAGGCGATGCAGACCGCGCTGGAAATGCCCGCCACCGAACACTTCTTCTTCGCACCGGCGAAGGACAGCGGAACGTAGCCGGCGCCCATCGGTACATTGGGCCGGCGGCAGGAACCTCGGCCGGCGGCGGCGAATGGGTCTGCAGAGGCGCGCTCGGGCGAACCGGGCCGCTGGGAGACGCCCATGACCCGATTCGCCGCCGCCCTGGCCCTGCTATTCGCCCTTGCCGGCCTGCCCGCCCTGCCCCAGCCGCTACTTCACTACCGCTGCGACGAAGGGCAGGGCGCCCGCGTGCTGGACAGCACCTCCAACGCGCTGCACGGCGCTTCGGGCGCGGGCTGGGCGGCCTCGCCCTCCGGCGGCGCGCTCGCCATGAGCGGCGAGGGCGGCTCCATCGTCACCGCCCAGATCCCGGCAGATCTGCGCCTCGGCACGGGCTCCTGGAGTTTCACCGCGTGGCTGAAGCCACGTCGGTTCGACATCGACGACCGGCAGAACCAGCGGCGCGTCCTCGCCTACGGCGCCTACCCCGACGCCTATATGGTCATCGACCTCCTAAGCACGGGCCACCTGAGCTGGTATTTCACCTACCGGAACGCGGCAGGGCATGACATCTCCGCCGGGGGCTCCTCGGCCGCTGCGCTCAAGCTGGACCAGTGGGCCTTCGTGGCGCTGGTCTGCGACCGCCAGAAGAAGCAGGTCACGGCCTATATCGACGGTATGGCACAGAGCGCCGGGGTCCTTCCCGCGCAGTTCGACGGCGACTTCTCGTTGAACGGCGAGCTGACGCTGGGCAGTGAATGGCACAACTACGACGGCCTGATGGATGAGCCGGCGCTCACGCGGGCGGCGCTCACGCGGGCGCAGGTGAAGGCGGAGTTCGCGCGGCTGGCCCCGGTATTCGGCGTGAAGCCGTCTGCCGAGGCTGCAGCCGCGGAAAGGCGCGAAACACTCATGGAAACGCTTGCCAAAGCCAAGACCGCCTGGGAAGCCCGCGACTGGCGCACGGTGCGGACAACGTGCGCGCAGGTGGCCGCCGCGAAGGAGGCCACACCTGCCCTCAGCGGCGCCGCACACCTCTGCGCGGCCCAGAGCTTCGTGGGCCAGGGCGACCTGAAGGCGGCGCGGGCCGAGTACGCCCGCATCGCCGCCACGGCGCGTTACGAGCCCGTCCACCGGGCCGAGGCCGCCGAGCGAGTTCGCGAGTTGGCCCGCGCCATCAAGGGCCTGCCGGAACGCGACCCCGCCGCCACGCGGACCAGCGTTCCCGCCATAGCCGGCTTCGCCGCACAGGTCGCCGTCTCGCCCAAAGGCTCGGACGCTGCCGACGGCATGCGCAAGCCCGTGGCTACGCTCAACCGCGCCCGCGACCTCGTGCGAGCCCTCCGCCGCAAGGGCGTAAAGGGGGCCATCGCGGTCGATATCGCACCCGGCGAGTACCCGGTGACCGCGCCGCTGGCCCTCACCAAGCAGGACAGCGGCACGGCGGCAGGTCCTGTGGTCTACCGCGCGACCAGGTCCGGCAAGGCGGTCTTCTATGGCGGCAAGCGCATCACGGGGTTCGTGACGGTGACGGACGAGGCCACCCTCGCCCGCCTGCCCGAGGAGGGCCGGGGCCGCGTGATAATGTGCGACCTGAAGGCGCAGGGCATCACGGACACCGGCCAACTCGCCGTGCGCGGGTTCTCGCAGCCACCCTCGCCGCCCACGCTGGAGCTCTTCGTCGACCGGAAGCCTATGACCCTGGCCCGTTGGCCCAACACCGGGTTCGTGCCCATCCGCCGTCTGGTCGAGCCCGGCTCGCGGGCGGCGGGCAAGCCATCGGTCTTCGAGTATGTCGATGACCGCCACGCCCGCTGGACGCAGGCCGCCGACGCCTGGCTCTTCGGATACTTCCGCTACCTCTGGGCCGACGCCACGATCGCAGTCACGGGCATCGACGCCGCCGCCCGCACGGTCACGTGCGGCGAGGCCTACCAGTACGGCGAGCCGGGGATGGACACGGGGCAGGGCATCCAGTACTACGCCTTCAACCTGCTGGAGGAAATCGACCAGCCCGGCGAGTGGTACCTCGACCGTGCGGCGGGCATCCTCTACCTGTATCCGCCCACCGACCTTGCCAAGGCCACCGTGGAGTTGGGCATGATCTCGACGCCCATGGTGACTGCTGAGGGCGTGCGCCATGTTCGCTTCGAGGGGCTGGCCTTCGACCTGGGTCGCCACAACGGCCTGGTGCTGGAGAACTGCTCCGACTGCCTGGTCGCGGGCTGCACCGTCAGCCGCATGGCAGGCAATGGGATCACGGTAGACGGCGGCACGCGCGTGGGGCTTCTCGGCTGCGACGTACACACGATCGGACGGCGCGCCACCGAGGTGATCGGCGGCGACCGCGCCACGCTGAAGCCGGGCAGGCACTTCGTGGAGAACTGCCGCATCCACGACTTCGGCCGCATCGACCGCACCTACACCCCGGCCATCCAGCTCGAGGGCGTGGGCAACCGGGTGGCGCACAACCTGATGTATGACTGCCCCAGCAGCGTCATGCGGATCGAGGGCAACGACCACGTCATCGAGTTCAACGACGTGCGCCGCGCCGTGCTCGAGTCCGACGACCAGGGCGCCATGGAGCTCTTCGGCAACCCCACCTACCGGGGCGTCGTCTTCCGGCACAACCGGTTCACCGACTGCGGCAAGGCCGGCGGCGGCGCGCAGGTGCACGGCCAGGCCGCGATCCGGTTCGATGACGCCATCAGCGGCATGCTGGTCTACGGCAACGTCTTCATCCGGAGCGCCAACGGCAACTTCGGAGCCATCCAGCTCAACAGCGGACGCGACAACTGGATCGACAACAACCTCTTCATCGAGTGTACGCGGGGCGTCAGCGGCGGCTGGTACCCGTTCAACAGCGTCTGGAAGCAGGTGGCCGAAAAGCAGCAGCCGGCCGTGCTCATCACCAGCGACCTCTACCTGAAGCGCTACCCCGAGATGGCCTGGATGCTGAAGGATCCAGGCATCAACCACGTCTGGCGGAGCGTCTTCGTCGGCTGCGGGCCGACCTTCACGGGGAACCCCGCGCACCTGGACCTGATGATGAACACCGAGGCGGCCGCGAAAGCGAAGCCGGCCGTCCTGGGCTTCCGGCCCATACCGATAGCAGAGATCGGCCTCTACGCGGACAGGTTCCGGGGCGTCCGCGATGCGGCTAGGTAGCATCCGCCGATGGCCCGACAGCGTACTCGTCGTATCGCTGGCGATGCTCGCCTGGCTGGGCTTCGTGTTTGCCGCTCGCCCGGACTTCGCCGCCGCTGAGGCCATGGCGCCGTCGGCGGCCTGGTTGCTCATCGGCCTCGGAGTGACGGCCGCAGGCTTCCGGAACCGCCGCGCGTGCGCCTTCGTGGCCCTGCTGTGGCTGCTGTTCGGCGCAGTGACCGTGGAGGGCTTTCGGAGCAGCCTGCGGCCCGGCTTTCGGATCGCCGGTAAGGAGCGGGCCGCTGCGGACGCCGTTCGCGTCGTGTCGCTCAACTGCGCCGGTGGCTCCGAGGCGGCGGCCCGCGAGGTCGAGCAGTACCGGCCCGACATCGTGTTGCTGCAAGAGACCCCGGTCCGTGCGACCGTGGGGCGCCTGGCGACGAGGCTCTTCGGGCGGGAAGGCGCCTTCTGGTGCGGGCTCGACGCTTCGATCATAGCGCGCGGTTACCTGCGTCCGGTGCAGCACCCTCGCCGTAGCTCCAACTTCGTGATGGCCGCCCTCCGCGTGCGGGGCGTACCGTTCGGCGTGGTCTCGTTGCGGCTTCAGCCCCCGGTGGCTCGTATGGACCTGTGGAACCCGGAGTGCCGGCGAGCGCAGACGGCATCGCGCCGAAGCCGCCGCAAGGAGTTGGCAGAGGTGATGGGTTTCGTCGGGTCGCACTCTGGCGAGGGCCCTGTCCTGGTAGGCGGCGACTTCAACGCAGTGGCGGGCGACCCAGCGCTCGAGCCCATCACGGCGCCCATGCGCGACAGCTTCGATGAGGCCGGACGCGGGTGGTGCGACACCGCCGTCAACGACCTGCCCTTCGCGCGCATCGACCGCTTGTTCGTCGAGAGAGGCGTCGAGGTCCTGGCCTCCAGCGTCCGCCGAACGTCGAACTCCGACCACCGGATGCTGGTAGTCGATATCAGGGCGCGGAGGTAGGTGCAGCGCTGCAGAGGCTTCCTACCCCCGACAACATGCTGGGCCGCATACCGTCGCGCCAATGGCTGGCTTCTCCTGCCAGAATGAGGAGCAAAGGTGCGGCATGGCAAGCAACTTGGCAATGGACGGGGAGTCCGAATGCGGCAGATCGCGTTCGCTGACCTGCGTGACCACCGATCCAAGTACCTCGTTGAAGCCGGTGAGGAGCAGTTCGTCATCGCCAAGGATGGTAGGCAGGCGTTCTGCCCGGTTTCGCGACGGATGACGACTGGTTCGACTTCCAGTTCAAGAACGACCCGCGGTTCCTCGAGAGGATCGCGGCCTCACGCGCGAGTGTGCAGGCCGGCAAGGGCGTCCCGTGGGAGCAGGTCAAGCAGGAGGATGACGGCCGAGCCAAGGCGCTCGGAACGGCATCCGCGGGGCCTTTGATCCGGTGATTGCCACGGTGCAGCTATGTGGGGTCGTGTGCGACACGAACCTGAGCAGAATGGGAGGCGATGTAATGAGCCGTAACCACCTACTTCGGGCTGGCTCGTGCGCATCAGTGCTTGCCATCCTGCTCTGCCTCGGCGCCGCTGTTCATGCGGCGCCCGCGGTGGTCTTCGTCTCCACCAAGGGCAACGATGCCTGGAGCGGGCGCCTGGCCGCGCCGAACCGCGCGGCGACGGATGGGCCGTTCGCCACGCTGTCGCGCGCTCGCGACGAGGTGCGGAAGCTGCGCGTTTCCGGGCCGGTCACAGTGCAGGTGCGCGGCGGAATCTATCCCCTTGCGGCCACGCTGACGCTGACCGGCGCGGACTCGGGGTCGGCCGCGGCACCCGTGGTTTGGCGGGCCTACCCCGGCGAGAAGCCCCTGGTGATCGGCGGCAAGACCATCGACGGGTTCGCTCCCCACAAGGGCCGCATCTTCAAGGCCGACGTGGGCGCCCAGGGCTTCCGCCAACTGCTCTGCAACGGACGGCGCTTGGACCTGGCGCGCTATCCCAACCGAGATGCAAACCACCCGGTCACTGGCGGATGGGCCTATGTGGATGGAGCGCCGCTCCCGCTCTACGCGGACATCCCCGGCGAGCCGCAGAACGTGCTCAAGGTCCGCGAGGCCGACATCCGCGCATGGGCGCACCCCGAGGAGGCCGAGGTGATGGTCTTCCCGCGCTACAACTGGTGGAACGACATCATCCGCATCGCCGCCCTGGACAAGGAGCAGCGCGCTCTGACGCTGGCCGCGAATGCCTCCTACGCGATCCGGCCCGGCGACCGCTACTTCGTGCAGAACCTGCCCGAGGAGCTGGACGCGCCCGGCGAGTGGTACCTGGACAGGGCCACGCGGTCGCTCCTCCTCCTGCCGCCTGACGGGACCGATCCGGCGGCCATGACCGTCTACGCACCCATGATCGGTACCATCCTCGAGATGCGTGACGGCGCCTCCCACATCACGTTCCAGGGCTTCACGTTCGAGTGCTGCGAAGGCACCGCGATCCAGATGCGGGACACCAGCGACTGCCGCATCGCCGGCTGCACCATCCGCAACGTGGGCGGCTTCAACGGCTCCGGCGTGGCCATCGCCGGCGGCAAGCGAAACGGGGTGGTGGGCTGCGACATCCACGACGTGGGCCGCGATGCCGTCAGCCTCGACGGCGGCAACCGCGAGACGCTGGAGCCGGCGCGCAACTACGCGGATAACAACTACATCCACCACACCGGCATCTACTATAAGCAGGGCGTGGGCGTCGGCCTGAACGGCGTGGGCAACCGCATCTCGCACAACCTGATCCATGACTGCCCGCGCTTCGGCATCGGCTGGGGCGGCAGCGACCATGTCATGGAGTTCAACGAGATCCGCCACTGCGACCTGGAGACGGCCGACTGCGGGGCCATCTATTCGTGGCAGGTGGACTGGAGCAAGCGCGGCACCGAGATCCGTTACAACTACCTCCACGACATCATCGGGTTCGGCCAGGAGAACGGCAAGTGGACCAGCCCGCACATGAACTGGGGCGTCTATTTGGACGACGGAACGTGCGGCACTCGGGTCTACGGCAACATCGTGGCGCGGACCATCCTGGGCGGCGTCCATGTGCATGGCGGCCGCGACAACGTGGTTGAGAACAACATCCTCGTCGATGGCCGCGACAGCCAGATGCAGTACAGCGGCTACGTGGAGGGCGGCCACCCCGTGCCGATGATGACGGAGACCTGGAGGAAGTACTCCGGCTCGCCCGCCTACCTGAAGTACCCCGGCTACGCGGAGCTGACGAGGAGCCTTGCCGACGCATGGCAGATGGCCGGCAACCGCTTCGTGCGCAACATCGTCTCCTACCGCGAGCCCAGCGCCGCGCTGTTCGCCCACTACAGCCTGCCGTTCGACAAGACCGTTTCGGACTACAACGTCATCTGGCACGGCAAGTCGCCCGTGTTGACCGGCGTGACCCGCCTGAAGAGGCTGATCGGCCCCAACCTGGTGCCCAACCCGGGGTTCGAGGAGGGTGTAGCGGGCGCGGAGCCCCCGGGGTGGCAGTGGCAGGTGAAGCCCAACGACTCGGCAGTGGCGCTCGACGCCAGGAGTCCCCTCAAGGGCATGATGTCGCTACGCCTGGACGGCCGCGGCACCACCACGGACAACAGCGGCCAGGCGCTCTGCGTGAACTACGTCAGCGGCGAAGTCCCCTTAAGGCCGGGCCGGACCTACCGGCTGTCCGCGGGCGTCCGATCAGACCTGCCTACCCGCGGATCGATCCAGCCACAGGCCTACGAAGAGGGCCAATTCTTCTGGACCAGGGCGAACGGCTTCACCGCCGGCCCGGAGTGGAAGCGCGTCGAGCTGGTCTTCCGGTTCCCGGCGAAGGGCGACACGAACTGGCACGAGGGCATGAAGAGCGTCCGCATCCGAATCGACGTCTCGCAGGGCTCCGGCACCTTCTGGGTGGATGACGTCGAGCTGCACGAGGCCGAGACCATGTCCGAATGGGAGGCATGGCAGGCGCAGGGCCTGGACAAGCACTCACGCATCGCCGACCCGCTCTTCGTGAACGGCGCCAAGGACGACTACCGCCTGAAGCCGGGCTCACCGGCCCTCACGCTGGGCTTCAAGCCGATCCCGGTCGACAGGATCGGCCCATACAAGAGCCCGCTACGCGCAACCTGGCCCATCAAGGAAGCGATTGGCGCACGAGAGCAGATGAAGCTCGACTGGTCACGGCACTGAGGGCGTACTTGGCGGCGGATCGCCGTCAGATGCCGAGCTCGTAACGTAACGCCACGGCTACAGCCTCAAGTTTGTGGTCCGAAAGTGAACCGGCCTTTGGTCCGAGGCGAGATTGGCCGATCGTCAGCAGTTGTGCGCAGTGGCATGGGCGGTCGAGGCCGCCCTCGCCTGCCTCAAGTGCGACGGTGAACGGGTAGACGCGCGGTAGAGACGCGCTACTGATCGCAGCGACGACCGTATACGCTGAAGTCTCGTTGCCCCTGCTGTTCTGGGGAATCAGAGCCGGGCGTTGACCTGCCTGCTCGACGCCTCGGCCCGGCGAGAAGTCCACCCAGTACACATCGCCCCGGGCAGGCCTAACCACCGTCGTCCTCAATAGCCGGTGCGGCCCGCTCCGGCCACGTCTCACCTGCGACCGCTACGGCTACCTCGACGAACCTCGCCGTGTCTGATGAGAGCGCACGGTAACCCTCTACCGCCAAGGCATCCGCCTCGCGGGCGGCATCGGCAGCGATCAGGCCGGCCAGGTACCTGCTCGCAGATTGCCCAGATTCAGTTGCTCGGCGCCGGAGCAGGCCCGCAACCTGAGAGTCCAGCGATATGCTCAATCTGACGGCCGATATCACACCCTCCCCGCATACGTATGCAGCATACTCATCATGCATATGCTGAGTATGCACCTGGAGTATACCGCGTCGTACCGGATACCTTACCACCCCTACGGCCCCACCACGTTCACGGTCGTCTCGCCGTAGCCCGCTGCCAGCGATGCGCTGCCGGCGAATGAGGCTCGCATCGTGTGCGAACCGACCGAGAAGCCCCGAGGTATCGGCCACGGTGTATCGGGCCACGCCGTCGGCATCGGTGGTCGCGGCGCCTACGGCCGTGCCGTCGATGCTGAAGCCGATCTGCAGGCCGGGCTGCCACGCGTAGTCCCAGAGGCTGCGGACGTACGCGCTCAGGGCCATGGGCGTCCCGCGGCCCGTAGAGCGCACGTAGGGCCAGATGTAGGTCGGCGCTCCCACGAGCGTCAGCGTGGCGGTCCCGAACGACGGCTTGTAGCCGACGTCGCCCGCCCACTCGGCGCGCAGCGCGTAGGCGCCGGCCGCACCGATCGCCGGCGCCGGCCAGAGGAGCTGCGCCACCGACGTGCCGAAGGCGGGGTCCGATGTCGCTGCCGAGCCCACCGCCGTGCCCGCGATCTTGAACGCGATGGACTTGCCGCCCGGCGGTTGCCGGTTGTCGAGCATGTAGAGGTAGGCCTTCAGCACGACTGCACCGCGCATGGCGCCGGACCGGTCGGGTACGTAGAGCTTGGTCTCCATGACGTTGGCGGTCAGGCTCGACGCGGCCGCGGAGCCGTTGTGTGCGGCATCGGTCGCAAACTCGGCGGCCAGCGCCCGCGTCGTCGCGCCCGTCGTGATGCTCCAGTTCAGCACCGCGCCGCCGTCGGCGGCGGTCGCCGCCCAGCCGACGGTCGAGCCGTCGACCTTGAACTTGACGCTCTTGCCGCTGAGGAACTTGCGGCCCGCCACACCCCATATGTAGGCCTTCAGCGCCACGGGCTCGCCGACCACGCCGGTTCGGTCCGGCATCCACATCTCGGTGTCGTTCCTGCCGACCGTGAGCGTGGCTGAGACGGCCGAGGGCGTGTAGGTCGCGTCGCCCGCGAAGGTGACCGTGATGGATCGGTTCCCCGCCCCCGCGCCGGCCGGGATCGTGTAGGCGACCGACGCCGCGCCCTGGCCGTCCGTGACGGCGTTCAGCGTGTCCGACCCGATGGCGAAGGTGATGGTCCTCCCTTCGACGCCCGCGCCGCCGCTGGTGAGCGTGGCCGAGAGCGTGACGGTCTCGTCGATGCGCCCCGAGGCGTTGGGTGCGGCGAGGCTGGTGGAGCGGCTGCCGTAGGGGTACCTGGAGACCATCAGGGTTCCGTCGGTCCGGGCAAAGGCCATGAACGCACCGTCCGGCGAGAAGGCCACGGAGGTGATGCCGCGGCCGGTCTCCTCATCATAGATGTTCACGACGCCTCCGTCGGAGGCGCGCTGCAGCGTGGCTGTTCGATCCTGGCCGTAGCCGTAGCTGTCACCCAGGCCGCCACCGGCGCCGGAGGCGATGATGTTCCCGTCTCGCGAGAAGGCAACGCACGTGACCAGATCGTCGTGCGCATCGTGTGACCAGATGACCGTACCGTCCGAGACGCGACGGAGCGTGGCGCCGCCATACGCGATCGAGGCGCCGTCATTGGAGAACGACAGAGGCGCATGGACGGCCATGGCGCGGACCGACGCCCCGTCGGATACCCTCCAGACGCCCCCCCGCGCGGCTACGAGCGAGCTGTCCGGTGAGAAGGAGACCCCGGCGACCGTCGTGTTCGGGTTTATGGTGTGGAGCAGAACTCCGTCCGATGCGCGCCACAGCCGCAGCGTACGGTCCGGGTAACCTCCGCCCGACGCGATGACGGCGCCGTCGGGCGAGAAGGCCACCGCGTGGACCGGGCCGGTATGCCCGGCCAGCGTGCCTACGAGAGCACCGTCGGACGTCCGCCACAGCCTGACCAGGTTGTCGCCGCAAGCGGCTGCCAGGGTGGCGCCGTCGGGCGAGTAGGCGACGCTCCGCACGGCGCTGACGGCATCCAGGGTGCGGAGGAGCTCGCCGTCGGAGGCGCGCCAGAGCTTGACGGTTCGGTCATAGCCCCCCGAGGCCAGCACGGACCCGTCGGGCGAGTAAGCCACCGAGCGCACGATATCCCGGTGTCGGCAGAGGTTCCGCCGCAGCGTGAATGAGGGCAGGTTCCAGATATTGGCGGCGGCCTCGGTGCCGCCCGTGAGCAGGGCCGTGCCGTCCGGCGAGTAGGCTACGCACCGGGTGGAGTAGGGATGGGCCGCGAACGAGCCGGCAGGCGTCTGGTCGGCGGTCCGCCAGAGCCGCACTGCGGTGCTACCGTCGGTGGAGGCCAGTTGGCTCCCGTCCGGCGAGAACGAGAGCGCGGTGACGGCGGACGACTGGGCGGGTATGGTCCCGATCGTCGCAAGGTCCGACATACGGCGGATGCCGATGGTCTTGTCGGAGCCTGTCGTCGCCAGGAGCGAGCCGTCGGGCGAGCATTCAAACCTCTGAAGCTCTGTCTTCGGTAGCGCGAGCGAGCGCTCCAGAGTCCCGTCGGATGCCCGCAGGAAGACGAGGGTTCCAGCGAGGTAGTTGAAAAGCAGCGTCGAGCCGTCCGGCGTGTAAACCAGCCCGTAGGGCGTCGCGGCCAGGCCGGTAACCGTCCGTTCGAGCGTCCAGTCGGTCGTGCGCCAGAACCGCAGCGCCTTGTCGCCGCCGGCCGTGGCACACGTACTCCCATCAGGCGAAAACGCCACCGACGAGACGCCGTAGGGGTGGATGTTCATGCGCTGCACTGTGGCGCCGTCCGAGGCGCGAATGATGCGCACCTGGCCGGGGGTCGCGTCTGAGGAGCCGTAGGCCACCGCCATGAGCGAACCATCGGGAGCCACGGCAACCGAAGCCGGCATGTCGGGCCGATCGGCCACGGAGCCCAGAAGCGCGCCGTCGGAGGTCCGCCAGAGCTTCGCCGAAAAGTCATAGCTCACCGTCGCCGCCGTCGAGCCGTTGCGCGAGTAGGCCGCGCGGTACACGGTCAGCCCGTGCCCGCCGGCGAGCCACACCACGTCGGGCCTGCCCTGCCCGCCGGCTCCCGGCGAAGCGACCGCCGCCGGCACGGCAAGAACGAGCAACTAAAGTGATTGCCTCATGGTGAGCCTCCCCAGAGCCAGACACAGTATCAGCGTTTCAGAAGCAAATGTACAGCCTGCCCCGACGGATGTCAAGGCGCGGCGCTACTCGCGGGCCCCGTTCCTTGCCGACCAGATAAGCACCTCGGGCCAGCCATTCCGATGCAGGAACGGCAGGCACTGCTTGTCGCCTCGGGCATAGACCGCCAGGAACGCCGTGCTGTATGAGTTCACGATCCTGTAGGTCGTCTCCATGGGCGTGTACTGGAACTCGGCGCCCCCGTCGCGCCTCTTGCCCGTCCCGACCCCGTCGCCGAAGTTGGGAATGAGCTTGGGCATATCGGTGAAAGAGTAGTGGCCGCCGTTCTTCATCTCGAGCAGAAACGAAGGGCCTTTGTGCTTCTCGTGGTGGCCGCGGACAACGGCGTTGCCCATGGCGCCGATCGTGCGGTCCTCGCTCCCGATCATCCAGAGCGTCGGAACCTTCACGTTGGCGTTGGCGGGGTACGCGCCGGACATGGCGATGACCGACTTGAAGCGCTTATCCGTGGCGGCGACGCGGACGGCGGTCATGGAGCCGAACGACATCCCGGCGGCACAGGGCCGCGAGAGGTCCAGCCTGCCCTTGAACCTGGGGTCGCCGCCCCGGTTCCACTTGACCATCTCGTCCAACAGGAAGCTCATGTCCCTGGGCCGGTCGGTGGCCGAGTTGGCGCGCTCGGGGCCCGCCATGGGCACCGGCCCCTCCGTCAGGAAGGTGACGCCTGCGTTGCCGGTGTGGTCGGCCGATACAATGATGTACCCATGAGACGCGAGGTAGTCGCACCAGAAGGTGTTCTGGTGACGCGCCCCTCCGTTGCCGTGCGAGAAGACGATGACCGGGAAGCGTCCCGGCCGAACGGGTGCGTCTCGAACCGAGTGCATCCAGTAGTCCCTGTTCAGCTCCTCCGTCGTCTTGCCCCATGCCTTTCGGGTGAACGCATCGAGCCCCGGCATGGCACCACCTGGGATGAAGTCGACAAACTTGCTGCGCGGCATGGTGCGTGCCGCGTCCGTCGCCGGGTACCAGATCTCGGTAACGAGGGTACGTGGCTTCTGCGTCAGGTGGTCCGTGCGACGCTGGTCGACAAGGACCGTCGTGGTAACCCCGACCGGGAACGGCCCCTCCTTGAGCGGGTCGGTTGCAGCGCACGAACCAGGGCGTGGCGCCATGGCCAGGAGAGCGAGCGTCAGGCTGAACAAGGCGCACATAGGGTTCTCTTTCCGGTGGCGTAGCTAGTACCGGCGGCATACCAAGGTCTCGTACGCCGCATCAGAAGAGCATACCGCGTGCGCTCCATCGTCCCGACCCGTCCCCGCGTCGGGTATCACCGCTGCATCTGTCCGACCAGCCACGTAGCTATATCTGCAATCGCCATGTCGGCCGATTCGCCGGCGGCATTGGTGATGACGGCGAGGGCCAGGTCTGCATGGGGGTCGATCCTCACAAAGCAGCTGAAGGACCCCGCGCTACCGGTGTGAAGGCTCACCGGATAGCCCAGTGTCGGTTTGATGACCTGCCATCCCATGGCGTAGTCACCCGTCGGAGTGTGCATTTCCTGAATGGCTTGCGCCGGAAGCAGCCCGTCTTGCCCGCGGAGTCCGCCCAAGTGCATTTGTATGAACTTGGTATAATCGCTTATGGACATGTTAACATCGCCGGCTGGAGATCCCATCGGAGGGAGCTGCTGCAGCGGGTCCGTCGGATCCTGTGGCACATAATGTCCGCTCGCGCTCGTATGGCCCCACGGCTGATTCGGGTCGTCCTTGGCCGGCCAGCCGAATCCGGCGGTGATCCCGAGAGGCGTGAAAAGCCGTTGGCCCAGCAGGGTCTCGTATGCCGCGCCGAGCGTCTCCTCGGCCATGGCGGCTGCGATCGCATAGCCTCCGTTCGAGTACAGATACATACCGGGTACCGCGGCAGGGGCCTGAGTGAGCTGCCATAGGGCGAATGCACGTCTCTGGTCCCTGGGCGTGCCTTGCAGCGGAGGGACGACGGACAGGCTCTCGGCGGTCACGTACGCAGGAATGCCCGCCCGATGCTGGAGGAGCTGTCGCAGCGTTATGGTGCGGAACTCCGGCCGGATCGATGCGGCCAGCGAAGGGAAGACGTCCGTCGGACGCGTCGTCCACGACAGCTTCTTTTCCTCTACGGCAGACGCGAGCAGGGTGGCGGTCATCGCCTTAGTGCACGATCCGAGGTGCCAGCGGTCGGCTACCGTAGCCGTGCCCGCAGCGTCGATCTTCCGCAGCCCTGTCGCAGCGAACACCTGTGTGTCATGCCGAGCGCCGACGGCCACGATAGCCGGCAGGCCGTATTGCGCCCGAATGGTCTCGAGCTCCTGAGTGAGAGCACTCGCGGTCGGAAGCGCGCTCGGCGGCGCCGGCGTGGTACCGCCGCCGCCGCACCCAGCAAGCACGGACACTGCGATTACTGACACAAACACTATCCATAATAGATTCGTTCTAATGAGCTATCATCCTTTACACGTTGATGCAGGACCCATTATGACACGCCGGGCGGTTGTCCGCCACGGCCATGAAGGATCCGTCCATACATCCGTGAGGTACAACCACATCACTGGAGCGGCACGCGTGTTCTCAATAGCAGCGATCGCCGGAACCGAACTTGGCCTATTCTGTCGCCGGCACAGAATCTCACGCGCCGAGGTCTTCGCCTCGACGCTGCGTGACGACTTCATGCCGGACGGCGATGTCGATCTACTCGTGGAGTTCGAGCCCGATGGTGTGCCCGGTCTGGTGGGCCTCGCAGCCATGGGGATCGAGATCTCGGCCCTGCTTGGGCGTCGCGCTGACATTCATGCAGTTGGGTGCCTCAGCAGACACTTCCGCGAGGAGGTGGTGAAGAGGCGCAGACCATCTATTTCGCGTCATGACCCTCACGCACGGCTGGCCCATATGCTCGACCATGCCGTCGAGGCGATGGCGCTGGCGGCAAGCCGAGACAAGCAGGCGGTTGGCGACGACGGTGTGCTCGTCCTGGCGCTCGTACGTCTGACCGAGGTGGTTGGCCGTCATAGGCATGCGAGATCGCCTTGTACATGGATATGACGATATTGACTTCGATCTGCTCTGGCGGACGCTGGTGACGGATCTACCCAGCCTCGTTCGCAGCCTCCGGCGCGCGTTACCCCATGACAGACCGTGACTCCGCAAGCCCGACGCGGCATCCGCGCGGAAGCGCACGCGCCAACCACCAAATCGAGGTCGACACCATGACCATCATACCGACGATCCCGCTGCACAGCGGCTCCATCCCCCTCATCGGCTTCGGCACGTGGCGGTTGCGCGGCCATGAGTGCCGTAGGGCGGTGGAGCTAGCGCTCGAATGCGGGTACCGGCACATCGACACTGCGGCGGCCTACGGGAACCAAGCGGCCGTCGGCGAGGCGCTGGGCGCAGGGATCGCGCCGCGCAGCGACGTCTTCTTAACCACCAAGGTCGCGCCTGACCGACTGCGTCACGACGACCTGCTGGCGGCTGCCGAGGAGGCGCTGCGCGAGCTCTCGACCGAGACCATTGACCTGCTCCTGGTCCACTGGCCCAACGCCGACGCGCCGATGGCGGAGACGTTCGCCGCGATGGGGAAGCTGCTGGACCAGGGCGCAATCCGAAACTGCGGCGTGTCCAACTTCACGGCCGGACGCTTGGCCGAGGCGGTTGCGCTGGGAGTAGCTCCCGTCAGCGTGAACCAGGTGGAGTACCACCCACATCTGAACCAGCGGCGGCTGCACGAGGCTTGCCGCGGACTGGGCGTCGCGCTCTCGTCCTACTCGCCCTTCGCCAAGGGACGGATCCCGCTCGACGGCCGCCTCGCAGAGGTCGGAGCACGGTACGGCAGGTCGACGCACCAGGTTGCGCTGCGCTGGCTGTTCCAGCGCGGCATCCCGGCGATACCCAAGGCGGCGAGCGCCGAGCATATCCGGGAGAACCTCGGCGTGACCGAATGGGCGCTCTCGGAGGAGGACTTCGCCGTAGTCAATAACCTCGGCCACTGGGACCGGCTACTGCCCTGGGAGGGGTCCGGTCCGACCGATCAGGCCGACAACGGATGACGCCGAGAGAGGGCTCGTCGCGGCTCGCCGGAGGTCAACCCCTTAAGTCTTCAGCGGCGAGTGGCTGCCTTGGTGCAGAGGCCGAGATCCGGCCTTCAGAACCTCACCGGAGGGCTGCACGTATCGGGCAGTTCGATGCTCCGTCCTCCGACTAAAACCACCGAGTCGCCATACGCCCTGTAGACATCCAGCTTGTGCGAGGCGAGCAAGGGCCGGCCGTTGGCGCTCTCGCATACAGCCAGCGTAGTCTGGCTGAACGTCCGCCCGTCCAGTCGGTCCGCCCGGAAGGCCGCCATCCTCGGCGACTCGGCCAGGAAGCCCCAACGGGGCAGGAGGGCTCGGCCGGTGTCGTAGGGCTTCTCACCGTAGTTAACGGTGATCGTCACGTCGCCAAACTGGCTCTGCTCCACGCAGTGGTCGGCCGTGAGGAATCTGTGTCCGGTCATCGGGCTCGCGGCCGTGTGCCGGTTCACGGCTCCCAGGATGCGGTACGTGGTGAGGATCAGGCCGTCGGCCGTGTGGCTGATGTCCGGTCGACCATCAACGCGGGCGAAGCAGAGGTCCGGCGTCGGCTCGGGCGCCGCCACCTCGGCGCGGTCTCCCACGAGCCGGATGCGACTGGACATGATGCGGAAGTTGCCCGTGTCGATGCCCGTGAGCGGCAACCTCACGCCCTGCCGATGGAGCCCAGCCAGGGCCTCGAACTCCCCTTGCAGACCTGCAGGCAGGACGCACCTGTGCGGCCCGTCACGGAAGGTGGCGTTGGGAGCCCACTTGTCGTCGGGTGGATGTGGGACGTACTCGGAGCCGAAGGCGGCGCCCTCCCGGGCCCAGTCGCACGTGGCGCTCGGCACAAAATGCCAGAACGCGGTGGGCAACCCCTCCGGCGGGCGGTCGCCGGTCCGCCACTCACAGGAGAACTCCAACTCTGTGGGGCTGACCCGGCGCGCCTGGACGATGCGGGCGACGGCCTGCGTCGTCGCGCCGCGCCCCACCACGCATTGCGGTATCTCCGCGCAGATCAGATTGTCCAGCACATAGTCGGGCGTACGGGTCGTAGTCCGATCGCCCTGGAGGATGTTAACGCAGTCGCCGTAGACCATCTCGAAGAGCGGGAGGAGCGTCTCGGCGCTCTGCCGCTGCGTCCGCTGGAAGAGCATCGACTCGAAGGTCGTCGCCTCGGGAACCGCCCACTCCATGCCCTCCTCGGTGCCGAACATACCGAAGGTTCGCCGGGCATAGCGGGCCGTGGCCCGCTTCCAGCGCAGGTCGTCAGCCGTGCCCATCCGGCGGTCCAGCGCGAAGTCCTCCTGCAGCGGCGAAGCGCCCATGGTATCGAGGTAACAGAGGTCCGGGCTCAGCAGGCGCTCTGCCATAGGCAGGTTGGCGGGCCGGCGGGCCAGGTGGTAGGCCGCCTGCGTGTTAAGGAAGTATGCCTGACCTCCCCACCAGACGCCACCCGCCTTCACCGCACCGTCGGGCCCGCGGGCAACGACACGCTCGTCCCACGACGGCGAGTCGCGGTAGATGTCCTGATAGTTGTCATGGAGCCCAAAGAGGTACCCCAGGGCACCGATGCGTCGTCGGCACTCCATCAGGCCGGCGTTTCCGCCGCACTCAGGGTTGGCGGGCCAGACATCGGGGTGCTGGTTGTCGTAGCCTGCCCGGTTCCATCCCGAAAGGACGCAGGTGGCGCGGGCAACGCCCACGTCGCGTTTGAGCCGCTCCACCGTGGCCGCCACTTCAGCGAAGGAGTACTCGACTACCTTCCGATGCTCGGCGGCGTGGTACGGCGGCGTCCCGGGCGCGAAGCTCTGCAGGCCCAGGAAGCGAAAGGTGGGACGGCCGGCGGTGCGGTCCTTGCCGCCGGACTTGGCAGCCAGCGTCACGAGGAACCCACGCTCACGGGCAACGCGCCGGTAGGCTCGGGCCACCGTTGATGCGTCGCCGCGCCCGATCGGCTCCAGAGTGACGGAGCCGCGGGCGCCCCGGTGCGCCAACGACAGATCGACCACGCCGTGTTCTGCTGAAGCGGCCGGGTCGGGCCGGCGCCGCCGCGTCTCCAGCGTCGTCGAGGGGCCGTCCCACCACAGGAGCAGGGCCGAACCCGCCTTGAGCACCCCGACCATGGCCATGGAGAGGCCGCCATAGCCGCCGTAGGTTGGATAGCAGGTAGTGGCAGGCCCGGGG
Organism: uncultured Chthonomonas sp.; assembly: GCA_903951425.1. Lineage (GTDB taxonomy): Bacteria > Armatimonadota > Chthonomonadetes > Chthonomonadales > CAJBBX01 > CAJBBX01. The sequence continues at coordinate 4,721 of CAJBBX010000083.1, read as the reverse complement.
CCGTCGGCCGACACCAGCAGGCCCAGCCGGTTGGGCACCACCAGGGCGCCGCCCTCCGCGGCCGTAGCTGAACACGCTTCATCGGGGAAGCGCACCAGAGCGTCGGAGTGCATAGGCTCGGCACGCCAATTGACGCGGATTCCCGCCCGCGCCGCCAGCAGTCGTGCCGTGTACCGGACAGACGGTGAGCCGGCGGTGGGAGCGGTCCGCCACTCCAGAGAGCCGTCACTCGTTGCCCGGACAGAGCCGCCGACGATGCCTGACACGGCCTTAGTCGAGCGCCAAACGTCGCTGGCGACGAGACCCGTCAGCGCCCAACGGCCCTGCCGGTCCATGGCGAACGAGGAATGGGCATTTCGCATGCTGACCCAGTGGTCGGGATAGGGGCCGATACCGTCCACCATCCAAGCCGAAAGCAGTCCGACGAGGAGTACGCTCATGCCACTGGAACCATCGTCACGCTCCTGGCGCTACCACGACGGGCGGCATCACCGCTTCCCCGCCGGCTGCAGCCTGCCGTCTTGCGCGAACTCGACGGGTAACTCGCAGGGCCGCTCGTCGTGCGGCGGACCGAAGTAGGTGGACCACCACTTCCCCTTCGTGTCGCGGAAGAGGGCGCTGTGGCCGCCGTGGGGTATGGCCTCGTAGCGCGGGCTGTAGGGGCCGTAGAGGCTCCGAGAGGTGGCCACGGCGCAGCTGTAGCGGCCCTCGAACTGGTCGGAGCAGATGAGGTAGTAGCGTCCCCCCGCCTTGGCCATGAACATCCCCTCGTAGCCCACATGGTCGAACGAGTCCCTGCCGAAGATGCCGGCGCAGAGGCTGCTGTGGTGCCTGGGGTCGGGGTCGTCGGCCCCGGCGCGGAGCCACTTGTAGGGCTCAGCGAAGCCCGTCATGTCCGGCTTCATGCGGGCGATCTTGCCGCTGTGCCAGACGAAGTAGACCTTGCCGTCGTCATCCTGGAAGAGCGAGGCGTCGATCTCGTCGCCCAGCCGCTCATCGGGGTGCATATCGACGTAGGGCCCTTCGGCCTTGCCCGATGTGCTGCGCAGGAGGCCCGAGCCCGAGGTCTTCGCGGTTCCGTCCCAACCCGGCATGCTGTAGGTGAGCCAGAACGTGCCCTTGAGGTAGTGGATCTCCGGCGCCCAGAGCGGCTTCCTGGCCTCCACAAAGGGCTTGTGCCAGGGGCTCTCGCCGGGGCGCCAGACTGTGCCCAGCGGCTCCCATGTCACCCGGTCGCGCGACTTCCAGACCCTGATCCCGGCCTCGTGGTTGAAGCCCCAGAAGGGCTCGCTGGTACCGGTGAGGTAGTACCAGCCGCCGGGACCGAGGCAGATGGAGGGGTCGCGCATGGGCGTGTCCATGAGCTTTCGGAGCCCCGGCGGAGGCCCCACCGGCGGCTGCGCCTCGGGAGTAGTGGCGACGCAGAGCGCCGCGAGGGCGATGGTGAAGCACATGGCATGCTCCATCATTGCTTTGCAGGCTGCAAGGCGCCGTCCACCGTGACGGCGCAGCCCTTTCGCGTGGCCAGCACGGCGTGGGTAGCGCCGCAGCGGAGCTTGAGCGGGCCGCCGTTGCGCGAGAGGATGCGGGCCGAGGCGAGCTTGCCGCCGCTCCAGGCCAACTCCACCACGAAGCCGCCTCGGGCCAGCAGGCCCTTGACGCTGCCGGCGGGCCAGGCCTTCGGGAGCGCAGGGAGCAGGTTCACCTCGCCGTCGTGGCTCTGGAGCAGCATCTCGGCGATGCCTGACGAGGCGCCGAAGTTGCCGTCGATCTGGAACGGCGGGTGGGCATCGAAGAGGTTCGGGTACAACCCGCCCTGGCCTCCTGACGAGGCGATGGGCCGGAGCAGGTTGTTCAGGATGACGTAGGCATGGTCACCGTTTAGGAAGCGCGCCCAGAGGTTAACCTTCCAGCCCATGCTCCAGCCCGTGGCGGCATCGCCGCGGTAGATGAGCGACTGCCGTGCGGCCCTGAAGAGGTCGGCATCGTGCCGCGTGATATCGGCGCCGGGGTAGACGCCCCAGAGGTGCGAGACGTGGCGATGCTCGTTGCGCGGGTCGTCCTTGTCTTCCAGCCACTCCTGGAGCTGGCCGTGCCGGCCCACCATGTTCGGGGCAACGCGCCGCGCCGCCGCGTCCATCTTCGCCGCGAGGTCGGCATCGACACCCAACGTTCGCGCCGCGGCCGCCGTGGCTGCAAGCAGGCTGCGGATGATCTGGTGGTCCATGGTGGGGCCCATCACAAGACCGCCCTGCTCCGGCGAGTTTGAGGGACCGCTGATGAGATGGCCGGTCAGCGGATCTTCCACCAGGGCGCTCTTGAAGAAGCGCGAGGCCTCGCGCATGGCCGGGTAGGCGCGCTTTGCCAGGAATGCCCTGTCGCCGGTGAAGAGGAAGTGCTCCCACAGCTGGGTGCAGAGCCATGCGCCGCCCGTCTGCCATATGCCGTGATCGGAGGCGTTGATGGGCGCCGTACCGCGCCAGAGGTCGAAGTTGTGGTGAAGCACCCATCCTGGTGCGCCGTAGTGGACCCTGGCCGTCTCCGCGCCGGACTTGGCCAACTCCGCGATGGCTTCGAAGAGGGGCTCCTGGCACTCGGGCAGGTTGCCGGGCAGGGCGGGCCAGTAGTTCATCTCGGTGTTGATGTTGCAGGTGTACTTGCTGTCCCAGGGCGGGTTCATCTGGTCGTTCCAGATGCCCTGAAGGTTGGCGGGCTGGCCTCCGGCCCGGCTGCAGGCGATGAGCAGATACCGCCCGTACTGGAAGACCAGCGTGGCCAGGTGCGGGTCGCCGCCCTTGCGGAAGTCGGCTATACGAGCATCGGTGGGCCGCTCGGCGGCGGGAGTGCGGCCCAGGTCAAGCGCCACGCGGCGAAAGAGCGCCCGGTGATCGGCTATGTGGGCCTTGCGGAGGGCGTCGTGGTCCTTGCCGGCGGCAGCGGCGAGCGCCCTGGCGCACCGGGCTGCGGGGTCGGCGTTCAGGGTGCGGTAGTCGGCGAAGCTCGTGGCAGCCACGAGCCGGACCGTGAGCGAACGGGCCCCGGTCACGCGGATGCCCTCCTCGATCACCGTGGCCGTGCCGCCCACGGCGACCACCAGCGCCACGCACTGGAAGCGGATGCCGCCATCCTCGACCTGGCCGGTCAGGACGATCCGGTCGCCCTTCACGGCCACGGAGCTGCCGGTGTGCGGACTGCTCAGGCGCACGGTGCAGTCGAGTCTGGCGGCACGGTCGGCGGTCACCCGGGTCACCAGCATCCTGTCGGGGTACGAGGCGAAGGTCTCGCGGCGGTACCGGACACCGCCGGCGCTGTACTCGGTGGTGCAGATCGCGGCATCGAGGTCCAGCCACCGCCGGTACCCGGCCACCCCGGCGGCAGCCGGGAAGTCGAGCCAGAGGTCGCCGCAGGGCTGGTAGGCCTTCTGGCCGAGCGGGATGCTCATGAAGTCGCGGGAGGCCAGGCCCTGAGCTTCGCGCTGGCGCGCCTCAGCCGTGGCCATAAGGCGGCGGGCATCCGGCGCGCCCAGATCCGGGTCGAGGCGCCGGGCCTCGCGCTCGGCCGTGCGCCCCTCCTGCAGCAGGCGGCGGATCTCGGGTAGCGCCTGCGCCGCGCCGGGGTGGGCATAGCTGTGTGGCTTGCCGGTCCAGACCGTGTGCTCGTTGAACTGGATGCGCTCGGTGGTGACGCCGCCGAAGACCATGGCACCCACGCGGCCGTTGCCCACGGGCAGGGCCTCAACCCACTGGCCCGCGGGGCGCAGGTACCAGAGGCAGAGCGGCGAGGGCGGCGACGCGGGCTCGTCGCGGAACTCGCCGTCGAAAGACTGCATCGTCACACTGCCACCTCCTGTGCGCTTAAGAACGAGCGTGCCCGCCTGCGGTCGAATCGCCGCGCCGGGGGCCGGGGTGAAGAGCCAGGCGCCCAGGACGCCCGCCGGGGCAGGCGCCGTCCGCGAGGCGGACCGAGCCGCGATCTCCTCAGCGGAGAGCGCCCGGCCGTAGACCGCCGCACGGAGGATGCGGCCCAGGAACCGATTGCCGCCGGTGGGGTCCGCGCCGATGACCAGCGGGACGCGCGATCGGGTCATCTCCGGGAACGCGCCGTCCAGACTTTCGACCTCGCGGCCGGCGACGTAGAGCTTCATGCGGCGGCCCGAGACGCTGTAGACCCCCGCCACGTGCGTCCAGCGATCGGCCGGAAGCCGGGCGTCGTGGTTGCACATGCCCATGGAGTTTAGCAGCCGGAGCGAGTTGCCCGGGTGCGTGTCGAGCATGTAGCCGAGCTGCGTTCCGGGCTCCGACTTGTCCAGGATGCGCCCGCCGGGCTGCTCCATCGCGTCGGCGCGCACCCACGCCTCCAGCGTCAGCTCACGGGTCAGGTCCAGCTCGCGGGAAGCCACGGCATAGAGAGCCGAGCGGCCATCGAGCCGATAGCCCCCCTGCGGCTGGGCGGATGCGGCAGTGGCGGCAGTGGCGGCAGTGGCGGCCAGAAGCATGGGCACAAGCAAGCGTAACAACATGGGGCTACCTCACGGTTGGGCATGGCGTCGGGTTGGCCGCGTCGCCTCTGGGCGATAGGTACGCCGCGACGCGCCCTGCATCCTGCCGCGCCGTCGCGAAACGCGCCCGGCGGGCCGCACGTACGACTTTCGTGCTGCGTCGCGACACTGCAGCCGAGGAGGCCCCGCAATGCTCGTGCCCTGCCTGCTGACCTTCACGCTC
>CAJBBX010000082.1 GCA_903951425.1 uncultured Chthonomonas sp. | reverse complement strand
GTCCCATGCGGGACCGAAGGCCGGGCGGAAACGCTGCGAAGGGCCGGCGGCTAGACCTGCCAGCCCGGGCGATACGTGCGGCGGATGTACTTGTTGACCGAGGGCTCGTTGGTGCACTTCATCTTGGCCACGTCCCAGGTCAGGGTCTTGCCGACGCCCGCGCACTGGGCCAGGTAGCCCAGCAGGGCGAACTCGGTGAGCGGACCCGAGGCGCCGGGGAAGTTGGAGGCCGGGGTCCCGCCGTTCTTGATGCAGTAGAAGAGGTCGTCGATGGGGCCGCTGCCGTGGGCTCGGGGGAGCGTCTTCGCGGGAGCCGGGTAGTCGGCGTGGCGCTCCAGCGGGAGCAGGCGAGCCTGGCCGGCGGTGCCGGTGGTCCAGAGCAGGCCCTTGTCACCCTTGAACAGGGTGCACTCGCCGAAGTTGACCTCGCACTCCTTCTCGGTCTGCTTCATGATATCTGGCTTCAGGCCGGAGTGGTCGTAGACGTGAATCTTCACGGCCGGCATACCGGCTCGGGCGGGAACTTCGTAGACGACGATGTTGTCCTGCGGGAACATCTCCTCGCTGCCGCCGTTGGTGCCAAGGCAGGTCACGGTGAACTGCTTGGCTTCGGCGATCTTCAGGGCGAAGAAGAGGCAGTCGAGGTTATGGCACGCCATGTCGCCGATGGTGCCGGTCCCAAAGTCGCGCCATGACCGCCAGCTAAACGGATGGAGGCCGTCGTGGTACTCGCGCATGGGGGCCGGGCCGATCCACTCATCCCAGTGGACGCCGGCGGGTACGGGCTTGCTGGCAGGGCGCACGCCGGTGCCGCCGAAGTTGCGGCCCAGGATGGTGTGTGTCTCGGTGACGCCGCCCACTGCGCCGTCCCAGACATACTCGCAGGCGCGGCGCAGGCCTTCGCCGCAGTGACCCTGGTTGCCCATCTGGGTCATCACCTTCTTCGCCGCGGCGGCCTTGGCCAGGGCGCGAACCTCGTAGATGTTGTGGGCCAGCGGCTTCTGGCAGAAGACATGCTTGCCCATCTTGATGGCGCGGATCGACGCGGGCCCGTGGATATGGTCCGGCGTGGCGACCAGGACGACGTCGATGTCCTTCTTGCACTGGTCCAGCATCTTTCGGAAGTCGTAGAAGGTCTTGGGCGCCGGGTCATTGGGATTGCGCTCGGTGACCTTCTTCAGGGCGCCGGCCAGGGTCCCCTCGTCGATGTCGCAGAGGGCCACCACGCGCTCGCCGCACGCGGCGTCGACGCTGTAGCCGCCCATGCCGCCCACACCGATGACGGCGACACCCAGCTTGGCATTGGGATCCGGCGATGCCAGGACGGCCGGCGCGGCCAGGGTGGCTCCCGCGACCAGGGCCGAAGACTGCACGAACTCGCGACGTGATAGGCTGTCAGCCACGGTATGGCTCCTTTGTGCGCGCCGCACGGCCCAGGCCAGACGGCCAAGCGCCGGGCGCGTTGGTTGCTGACACATAGTATTCCGCACGGCGGGCCCGATGGCCTGCCGTGACGCTTGCTGAATTGGCGATTCTGTGGCCGGCCTGCGTTGTACACTCATGGGCAATGATCAGCCCAAGGGGGTGTCCCATGCCTGTGCGCCATTGTCTGCCGCTTCTGGCGGTGTTGCTGCCCATAGCCGCGGCCGCCGGCCAGTCGGCCCTGCCCTCCGGGGGATGGCGCCTGCTAGCGCCTGACGCCCTCTTCGGCCAGCCTGTGGGCGGCCTGGGTCAAACCGGTTCCACGGCGTCAACCGCCGATGTGGCGGGCATGCCCTTCCGCAAGGCGCTCCGGGTCACGCTGGCTCGCAGCGCGGCCGAGAGCAACGCCACCCAGCTCTGCGTACCTGTCGCGGCGCCCGTCAGGCGGGGCGACGTGGCGATCCTATCGCTCTATCTGCGAGGCCGCACGGCGGCGGGCAAGCCAGCTAAGGTGGAGGCGCTGTTCGAGCGGAGCCGGTCGCCCTGGACCAAGAGCCTCACGCGGGGGGCATCTGCGGCGCGGCAGGCAGGTAGCTGGCGGCGTATCGCGGCGCCGTTCCAGGTCGCCGAGGACACCGACGCCGGGGACGCCATGGTCTCCATCCGTTTGGCGCTCGGCGCACAGACTGTGGAGTTGGCCGACCTCCAGGTGACGAACTACGGCAAGACGCGCACGCTGGAGGAGGTCACCGCGCTGGCCATGGCGGCGAACCCGCTGGGTGATGCGCCCATCCGAGTCCGGCGCTCTGATCGGCGGCAGGTGATGGTGGGCCTGGGCGGCAACTTCTGCCAGCCGCGCTATGGTCGAGTGGAGCCCATGGACGCCGTGGGCGAGCACAACCTGCGGGGCCTACAGGTGGCGCACGCGCGGGTGGGCCTTCCGCTGAACCACTGGATGCCCGAGCGGGGCCGCGAACTGCACGGTGGCCCGGCGCTGGCCGCGCTGGAGCAGCTGCAGCGGCTGAGCAAACTCAAGGTTCCCATCGTCGCCTCGGTCTGGGAGGGCCCGCAATGGTTGCTTGGCGGCTCGCGGGAGCAGAGCGGCCGTGTCCTGCCGCGCGATAAGTACACCGATTGCATCGAGGCCATCGCCTCGTTCCTCGTCGCGGCGCGGGACCAATACGGCGTCACGGTGGACTACCTATCCTTCAACGAGCCGGACTACGGCGTGAACTTCAAGTTCAAGCCCGCCGAGATGGCTGAGTTCATCCGCTTGGCGGGCAAGCTCTTCTCGCTGTTGGAGCTGAAGACGCGCTTTGTGGTGGCCGACACCGCCAATGGCACGGCCTTCCCCGCCTACGCGGGAGCGCTCCTGGCCGACAAGGGCATTGCGCCCTACCTCGGGCCGCTGGCGTTCCACTGCTGGGATGTCCTGAGCGCGCCAGATGAGACATACGCTGCCATCGGCGAAGTGGGCCGACGATCGGGCAAGCCGGTCTGGTGCCTGGAGGCCGGCCACGACGCGGCCCTCTGGGAGAAGCCGAGCCCCTGGGTCTCCTGGGACAATGGCCTCCTCACCGCCCTGGCATACGCCAAGACCGTGGCCCTGACCCGCGCTTCGGTGATGGACTACTGGACCTATCAGGACAACTACCCGCTGGCGTCGAGCGACGGCAAGCAGGCCTACCCGGTCTTCCATGTGATCCGCCAGATGGAGGAAGTGCTGGGCGCGGGCCGCACCATCGTCGGCGCCGAGGCAGAGGCCGACGACCTGCGCGTCACCGCCTCGGTGGGCAAGGGCGGTGACGTGGCGCTGCTCGTAGTGAACCCCATCGGACCTGGGCGCGGCCTGCTCACCGGCCTGCCCGCCGGCGCGGCGGTGCGCGTGACGGTCAGCGACAGCCGCTCCCAGCGCCGTCCGCAACCCGGAGTGCGGCGCACGAGCCCGCATGGCGCGCTCACGGTGCCCCTGCCCGGCCGAAGCGTGGTCACCATTGAGGTGAAGTAAGCAATACCGGGAAGGCCGTACAGGGAAGTGGGTCCCGCGTGGCGAACCTAGGCGCCGTGGCGGCGCGCTACCGGCTACTGCCTCGCGCCGTCTGACTGCTTGCGGGCGCACGAGCCCCCTGGAGGTCCGATCTTGTCACTGCCCCTTCGTCCCATCGTCCTCGCCGCTGCGGCGGCCCTGGCTCTCGCCGGGCCATCGACGGTCGTCGCCCAGTTGTCGGCGCCGACCTCCAAGGCGGCCGTGGGCGCGCGTATGCCCGCCCTGAGCCCCGACGGTAAGCGGCTGGCCTTCGTCTATCGCGGCGACATCTGGATCGCCGAGTCCTCCGGCGGCCGCGCCGCGCCCCTGACGCGCAACGTGGAGATGGAGGGCTACCCCATGTTCTCGCCGGACGGGAGCTGGGTGGCCTTCGCCAGCCTTCGCGGCGGCAACTGGGATATGTACGCGGTGCCCGCTGCCGGCGGCGAGGTCAAGCGCCTGACATGGAACTCCGGCGACGACATCGCCTACGGATGGAGCCCCGACGGCAAGAACCTGATCTTTTCCGGCCGCCGCGACACCAATGACGGCATGGTGTTCACGCTGGACGTCAACACGCTGCGCCTTCGCAAGCTGGCCCAGGACTACCGAGCCATGGCCTACCCCAGCTACTCGCCCGATGGTAAGACCGTGGTCATGGGCTACCGGGGTCTCTTCCACTGGTCGCGCCCGCGCTACAACGGCTCCGGTGCACATCAGCTTGCCCTGCTGGACCCGGCCACGGGCAAGCGGACCGAACTAACCAACGACGGTAAGCAGCACCTCTGGCCCAAGTTCCTTCCGGACGGCAAGACCATCGCCACCGTAACCTACGGCGACGTTACGCCCAATGCCTGGAAGCTGGACCAGAAGCCCGAGAAGTACATCGATTCGCCCGAGCGCACACCGAACATCTGGTTCTTCGACACCTCGGGCAAGGGCCGCCAGGTCACCCGCTTCACCGGCGGGGCCGTGCGCTGGCCCGCTGTGGCGGCCAAATCCGGCGATGTCGCGTTCGAGTATGGCTCTGACCTTTACCTCCTCAAGGCCGGCCAGAAGGAGCCCGCAAAGCTGGCCCTCATCGCCGCGGAGGACGAGGCCCAGAGCACCTTCCGCCACGAGGTCCTCACCGGCGGCGCCACCGAGGCCGAGCCCTCGCCGGACGGCAAGACGTTCGCCTTCGGCTTGCGCGGCGAAATCTGGACCGTGCCCGTTGAGCGCGCCAAGGGCGTGGCAGGGCGTTCGCAGGACCAGGCCAAGCGCATCACCAACTGGGTCGGCTCCGACTTCGACTTCATCTTCAGCCCCGACTCAAAGAAGCTCCTCTACCGCTCCGACCGCGACTACGTCACCCGACTCTACGAGGTCGACCTGGCCACGCAGACCGCCAAGTCGCTCTGGACGCGCTCCGAGGACGTGGGCCAGCTCCGGCTCTCGCCCGACGGCAAGGAGATCGCCTTCTGGATTCGCGGAGCCCAGGGCGGGCTCTACATCCACGACATCGCCACAGGTGTGGCCCGGCGCGCGCTGGCCGTGCCTGATGCCAAGCGGGCATGGCAGGAGGGCGGCGACTTCACCTGGTCGCCCGACGGCAAGTGGTACGCCTTTACCGTCTCCGAGCTGCAGGGTGGCACCAACGTCTGGGTCGTGCCCAGCGCCGGCGGCGAGCCGATCAACGTCACCCGCCTGAACGCGGGCCACGGTAACGTGGCCTGGACGCCGGACGGCAAGTACCTCCTCTTCACCAGCAACCGGGACGGCGCCGCGCTTTACATGCTGCCGCTGACCAAGGAGGACTTCAAGCCGGGTGAGATCGACTTCAAGTTCGAGAAGCCCAAGGACCCGGTCAAGGTCGAGATTGACTTCGACGGCATCACGCGTCGCATCCGCAAGCTCACGAGCCTGACCCCCTCCGGCGACCTGACCGTGACGCCTGAAGGCTTGATCATCTACGTGGCCGAGGGCGATATCTGCCAGTGCCCCTACGATGGCAAGGATGCCAAGAAGATCACCGCAGGCGGCGGGATCAGCGCCTTCCGGTTGCTGAAAGACGGGAAGAGGGGCTTCTTCATCAAGAACGGCGAGCTCTGGTCGATCAAGCTGGAGGGGCCGAACCCGCAGGAGAGGATCGGCTTCTCGGTGGACTTCGATCGCGATGTCCGATCCGAGCGGCAGGCAGCGTTCACGCAGTTCTGGTCTACCTATAACCAGCGCTTCTACGACGGCAACTTCCACGGCCGCGACTGGGAGACCGTGCGGAAGCGATACGAGCCCATGCTGGACGGCGTGGAGACCCGCAACGAGTTCTCCAACCTGCTCCAGATGATGGTGGGCGAGCTTGAGGCGTCGCATTCGGAGGTGGGGCCGGCTCCGGGTGGCAACCCGAGCGCCGCCACACCGTCGCTGGGCTTCACCTTCGACTACACCTATGACGGGCCTGGCATCCGGGTAGACAAGGTGCCTGTCGGCGCCCCGGGCTCCTTCGCCCGCACGCAGATCAAGCCCGGCGAGTTCATTGTGGCTATCAACGGCCAGGACGTCACTTGCGATGAGAACCTCTACAAAGTCATTAACGACAAGGTGGGCCGGGAGCTTGAGTTCACCGTGAACACCAAGCCCGGCCGGGAGGGCTCACGCACGGTGAAGTACGTGGCGCTGGGCGGCGGTGAGTGGGGCGACATCCACTACCGCAATCGCATCGAGCGCCTGCGCGAGTACACCGAGAAGCAGACCGGCGGCAAGGTGGGCTACGTCCATATCGCAGGCATGGGCGGCGGGAACCAGGTCACCTTCGAGCGCGAGTTCTACGAGTTCAGCATCGGCAAAGAGGCGATGGTCATTGACGTCCGGTTCAATGGCGGCGGCAACATCTCCGATACGCTGCTGAGTTGGCTCACGCAGAAGCCGCACGCTTGGTACAAGCCCCGCGACGGGCTGTCCGAGCCGGCGCCTGGCCGCGGTTGGACCAAGCCCGTCATCGTCATGATGAACGAGCACAGCTTCTCCAATGCTGAGATGTTCCCCTGTGCCATGCGCACCGCCGGCCTGGCGAAGCTGGTCGGCATGCCCACGCCGGGGTATGTGATCTGGACCTGGGAACTGGGCCTGGTGGACGGCAGCCGCGCCCGTATGCCGGGTTCCGGTGTCTACCGCCTCGACGGCACGCCGCTCGAGAACATGGGCGAGAAGCCCGACTATCAGGTTGAGATGACCGCCGAGGACTGGCTCGCTGAGCGCGATCCGCAACTCGACAAGGCCATCGAGCTCCTGAAGAAGTAGGTGACCGACACGGGAACAGGCAGGGCCGTATGAGCGCCGCTCCCGAGGCCGGACGCTCCGAGGCGAGGGGGACGCCCTCCGCTTCGGAGCGGTACCGGCCCTGGACCTTGCTGCTCGGCGCCCTGCTCATCCCGCCCAACAGCCTCTGGATCGCGCGGGCTGAGGCGCTGGACTACTCCGGCTTCCCCACGTGCATGTCGCTCTTTTACAACGTCATCTTCTCGCTGATGGCGTTGCTGGCCATTAACGCTGCCCTGCGCCACTGGCTACCCCGCTTCGCCCTGCGCCGCCAGGAGATGCTGGTGGTCTACGCTATGGTAGCCACCGGCAGCAGCCTCGCGGGCCACGACTCGCTGCAGATGGTGGTGCCCTCGATCCCGCATGTGGCCTACTTCGCCAATGCGGGCAACAACTGGAGCAGCCAGATCGCCCCGCTCCTGCCGTCGTGGCTTACAATGACGGAACTGAACGACAACATCAAGGCCTACGAGCAGGGCTACTCCAGCCTCTACCAGTGGGACCATATCCAGCCCTGGCTGGCTCCCATGGGCTACTGGAGCATCTTCCTGCTCTCCACGCTGGGCGCCACGCTGCTCATCGGGTTGCTGTTGCGCAGGCAGTGGACCGATAACGAGCGGCTCACCTACCCGGTGGTGCAGATCCCGCTGATGATCACCGAGGGCGGTGGCTCCAATCCGATCTTCCGCAGCAAGCTGATGTGGGGCGGGTTCGCGCTATCGGCAGGCATCGACCTGCTGAACGGTCTGCAGCAGTTCTTCCCGTCTCTACCCTCCATCAACGTGAAGGTTCAGGATCTTAGCCCCATGCTGGCGCCCTACCCGCCGTGGAACGCGGTCGGCTGGACGCCCATGTCGTTCTATCCCTTCGCAATTGGCCTCAGCTTCTTCATGCCCACCAGTCTGGCCTTTTCGTGCTGGTTCTTCTACTTCGCCCGCAAGGCTCAGCAGATCTACTGCGCTTCCATCGGCGTCATGGACCCGGACCCCTGGTACCCCTACCTCCGGGAGCAGTCCTTCGGCGGCTGGATCGCGCTGGCGATCACCTCGCTCTGGTTCGGGAGGGGCTACGTGGCCGGCGTGTTGAAGGAGGCCGTCAGCTTCCGCGGCAAGGGCGACGGCGGTGTCTCCTACTCCTTTGCGTTCTTCGCCCTGCTGGGCTGCATGGCGGGCATGGCGATCTTCCTGATGCAGGCAGGGCTCTCGCCGGCGCTTTCGGTGACCTATGTGCTGCTCTACCTTGCCTTCTGCACTGCTGCCGCTCGCGTGCGCGCCGAGGCAGGCCCGCCGGCGCACGAGATCGGCTGGGTGGGCGCCAGCGGAATGCTGGTGGCGGCGCTGGGCACCACGGCCATCGGTCCGAAGGGGCTGGCAGTCTTCTCGCTACTCTATTTCCAGAACCGGATGCATCGCGGCCTGCTGATGCCCCAGCAGGTCGAGTGCCTGAAGGCCGGGGCACAGAGCGGCTTGCGCACGCGGGCTATGTTCATCGCCCTGGCTATCGCCGGCGTGGTGGGTGTCATCTCGGCGTTCTGGGCCATGCTGCACCTCTCCTATGGGCGCGTCTACGCCACGGCGGTCCACCCCGCCGCGCCGGGCTCTGCCTTCGCCGGCGACGCCTACGGGCGGCTGCAGCAGTGGATCACGACGCCCGTGTTGCCCAACCAGGTCTCGGTCTTCGCCATGGCGATCGGTGCGCTCTTCGCCGTCGCGCTGGGCCGCATGAGCGTGGCGTTCCACGGTTTCCCCTTCCATCCGGCGGGCTACGCGCTGGGCATGTCGTTCGGCCTGGACTATATCTGGATGCCCATCATGATCAGCTGGGCCGTCAAGTCGCTGCTGCTTCGGTGGCGGGGGCTGGCCGGGTACCGCGCAGCGATCCCCTTCTTCGTGGGGCTTGTGCTGGGAGAGTTCGCCGTGGGGGGCATGTGGAGCTTCCTGCGGGGCATCCTGGGCGTGAAGACCTACACATTTTACATCTGGTGAAACAATGACCCCCTTCCGTTCGCTGCTCCTGGGCGCCGCCGCCCTCTGCGCCTTCGCGCCGGCCGGGCTCCTTGCCGATGACTTCTGTGTGCAGGGCGCCTTCTGGGGCGACTGCCCGGCGAACGCCACGCCCATGGTGGCCGACGTGGACGGAGACGGTAAGGACGACCTGCTGATTTACTACCCCGGCGACGGAGGCTTCATCGACGGCCGCCTGCAGACGCCCGTGGGCAAGCCCGCCTGGCAGGCGCGGCTTCGGAGCGGCGTGGGGATCGACGCTGTCGCCGCCTGCGTGGTTGCTCTCCCCGCCCCGACGCGCTTTGCGGTGCTGGTGGTCGGCGCCAACGGCGTGGTGACGGCCCTGTCCGGGCAGTCCGCCGCCTCGCTGGGCGCTCCGGTGGAGGTCTGCGACATCCCGCGTGAGATGCTGCCGGGCGCGAACGCCACGGCCACTGCCGCCGACTACGATGGCGACGGCCTGCAGGATGTGCTGCTCCGCGGCGCCCGGCGCACGGTGCTCCTTCGGCGCACTTCGGCGTCCGGCGATCCCCTCCGCTACGCTGTCGTCTCCGGCAAGGCACCGCGCGCCCAGGTGACCAAGGGCGCTCTTCTGCTCACCGGCGACATGGACGGCGACGGTAAGCCAGACGATATCCGCGTGAACCGCACCACGGAGCGGTTCTCCGGCACCGATGTGCGCGTCCACTACAACCTCAATGGCCGCAAGCCCGAGGTGGTTGCCTTCGGCGACGAGGACGGCGACGGCTTGCTCAACGGCTGGGAGGACGGCCGCATCCAGCCCGGCGGCGTGGACCTGAAGGCGCTGGGCTGCACACTCCTCCGCGCCGATGTGGTGGTGGAGGTTCAGCCGCAGTTCGGCCAGCCGCTTGCGCCGCTGCAAGCCGAGTGGCCCCGGGTCCAGCAGGTCTACGCCAAGCTCAGGTGCGCCAACCCGGACGGCAGCAAGGGGATATCGATCCACGCAATCTGGCTGCCCGGGGCACCGGAGGCCGACCGTAGCCGCCCGTGGTGGGAGATGGGCGACCGGTACCACGCCGCGTCGCACCGCGGCGTCACGCACTACATGGTCATCTATCCCGGAGGCGGCGGCCAGTCCAGCGAGATGTCGGACCGGGGCAGCTCCGGTAGCGCGGCCTTCGTGGCGGTCTTTGTGCATGAGTTCGGGCACCAGTTGGGCCTGGACCATACGGGCCACTGGCCTGCGAGCTGGTGCCCCATGTACCCGAGCCTGATGAGCTACTCGTACAGCTACCAACTGGGTGGCGATCCCAACGCCATCAAGTACTCCGACGGTGACCTGGCCTCGCTGGCGCTCCGCGAGACACAACTGGACGAGCGCCTGCACTTCCCGCCGGAGAAGGTCGCCTTCATCAGCGGCCCGCCCTATCACTACCGCATCAAGCCCGGTCAAGACGGCAAGACCACGCTGGTGGACTGGAACTGGAACGGCATCTTCGGCGAGCGTCGCGTGGCGGCCGATATCGATTACGGCTACTCGACCACGGCGGGCCTGCGCCACACCATCGGCAAGACCTACTGCGCCCCGACGCTTGTGACGGCCGCCGGACGGCTACTCCTCTTCGGCGGTCGCCTCGCGCCCGGCGCGGCCAAGCCCGAGTCGTCGGCCGCAGCGGTGCGCCACACTCTGGCGCCCGACCAGCCAGGCAGGCTCTACGTGCGCCTCTGGCAGGGGTCCGACCCGGTCAAGGAGGGCCCCAAGTGGGGTGACGAGATCGAGGTCGTTCCGGCAGGCGTGGTGGGCGACCCCAGCGCGGCACCCCTGGGCAACTCGGCATGGGTCGCCTACCCGCTGGCCCAGGGCATTGAGATGCGGCCCACGGCGATGCAGGACGGCAAGCCCGTCGTCGGCCCGGCCCAGCGCGTGCCGGACAGCGCCGGCGCCCAGGTGACGCTGGCGGCATTCGGCAAGCAGGTTGCTGTTCTGCTCTGGCGAGGCCCCGGCAAGAACCTGGCGATGCGGCTGGCCGGTCCCGATCACGGCGGCCTGGCCTTCGGGCCTGAGGAGGATTTGGGCTTCGCATCCGAGGTGCCGCCGGGAGCGACACAGGGTGGCGCCGGGAATGGGCGCCCCACGCTCTGGGTAGGCCTCATGCAGAACGTGCCGGGCGGCCACCCGCTTCGCTTCCAGGTGCGGCGCCTGTCTCGGGAGCCGGGCCGCTGGACGGAAATCCACCGTGAGTGGGTCAGCGGCGACAATGGCGCCGAGCGCGGAAGCAGCCGCGTGGTCCTGCTCCATCAGCCCACCAAGGGTCTGGAGCCGGACGGCCAGCTCACCTTCGTGGCCGCCGGGCTCTTCCAGCCGGGGGCGCCCTGGGCCTGCCACTTCGTCTGCACGCGCATCGCCGACAAGGGCATCAACGGCGGCTGGCTCACGCGACGCTTCTACGACGAGTGGACCTGCAGTCGATCTGCGCCGGGCGCCTGTTTCTTCGGGGGCGATATCGCCTTCGCCGCCCGTTGGTTCGGGAATGTGCATGGCGATGAGAACGACAACCTGTTCGTCGCATTTCGCGGATCGGGCATTGAGCTGGAGCCCATGGGCGACTTCGACGACGTGACCCACATCCGGCAACGGGGCTTGCAGGGCTCCATACCCTTCACCTCCCGATAGACGCGATAGAGAGGACGCTCATGAGCCCCATGCCCGTACGCGACGCGCGCCCCGTTCGACAGGTCATCGACGAGGAGGGCGTCGCCGCCGCCATCGGCCTGAAGCACGTCGCGGGCGTCCTCTACACCTACCGGTGCACGCTGGCCTGTGCCCACTGCTGCTTCAACTGCTGCCCGGACCGCCCGGACCGCTACACCCCGCATGGCGACGCGCTGGAGCACCTGTGCCAGATGCACGCCATTGACCGCGTGGTCCACATCGCCGGCGGCGAGGCCATGATGTACTGGGATGCGCTCCGTCGCCTCTGCCGCGAGGCGGGCCGGAAGGGCGTGGCGCCCCACTTCATCGAAACCAACGCCTCCTTCGCCGCGTCGCCGGGCCTGGCCAGGGAGCGGCTGGCTGAACTGCGCGACTGCGGCGTGGAGGGTCTGCTCATCAGCTCGGACCCCTACCACCAGGCCATGTGCCCGCCCGCGCACTTCAGCCACTGCCTGGAGGCCGCGCGCGAGGTGTTCGGCGAGCGCAACGTCATCGCGGGCGCGCCGTCGAAGGCCGTGGCCGTCGAGAACGCCGCCATAGCGCGCGACCCCGCTCGCCTGGCCGACTTCACGCGGCGCAACCCGCCACTCCTCTCGGGCCGGGCGGGCGACGACCTCTACGGCATGTTCCAGGAGAAGCCGCTGGACCGTCTCGTCGACGCCATGTGGCACGGTGGCGAGGGCGTGGCGCACTGCGCGCAGGAGTTCCACCCGGAGACCATTTGGGAGGTGCATATCGACCTCCACGGCAACATCCTCACCTGCTGCGGCATCATCCTGGGCCATACGCGGGAGATCAGCCTGCCGGACTTGATGGCGCAGGGCTTCTTGGGGCGCAGTGTCATCGTGGACGCGGTCTATCACACAGGGCCCATCGGCCTGCTGGCCTTGGCGGAGCGCCATGGCTACACGCCGCGCAGCGGCTACCCGCAGAAGTGCGGGCTCTGCTGGCAGGTGCGCCGCTTCCTGCGGCCCCTCTACCCGGACGCCATCGGACCCGCCGAGATCTACGAGGAGCCGAAGGTCACGCCGTAGCCGTCGCCGCTTGGGTTTGGCTGGCGTCGAGCTCGTCGTCCACGGCCTCGCCGGCGTTGCCGGTGGTGAGCGCCCAGTACTCGCCGCGTAGCGCCATGAGCTGGGCGTGGTTGCCCCGCTCGCGAATGCGGCCGGCGCGGATGGTGAGGATCTGGTCGGCCTTGCGGATGGTGCTGAGCCGGTGCGCTATGACGAAGCTGGTGCGCCCCTCCATCAGCCGGGCCATAGCCTGCTGGATGTGCTGCTCGGTGCGTGTGTCCACGCTGCTGGTGGCCTCGTCGAGGATCAGTAGCCGCGGGTCTGCCAGGATCGCCCGGGCGATGCTGATCAGCTGCCGCTGCCCCTGGCTCAGGTTGGAGCCGCGCTCGGAGAGGTGCGTCTCGTAGCCGTGGGGCAGGCGCTCGATGAACCCGTGAGCATTGGCGGCCTCGGCGGCGCGGACCACCTCATCGTCGGTGGCGTCCAGGCGGCCGTAGCGGATGTTCTCCCGCACGTCGCCGGCAAAGAGGTAGGGGTCCTGCAGCACCAGCGCCACCTGCCGTCGTAGCTCGGCCTTGGGCAGCTCGCGGATGTCCCGGCCGTCGATCAGGATGCGGCCGGTGTCGACGTCGTAGAAGCGGGTGAGGAGGTTGATGACGGTGGTCTTGCCCGCGCCGGTGGGGCCGAGCAGGGCCACGGTCTCGCCCGGCTCGGCATGGAGGCTCACGTCCTTGAGTACGGGCACGTCGGGCTCATAGCCGAAGCAGACGTCTTCCAGTGTCACTTCGCCGCGCAAGGCCAATCGCTCGGCGCCGGGGGCGGCGTCCACTTCGGGACGCTCGTCCATCACCTCGAAGACGCGCTCAGCAGCGGCCAGGGCGCCCTGGATGCCGCCGTACAGGTTGCCGATCTCGGCCAGCGGGCGGCCGAAGTAGCGCGCGTAAGAGATGAACCCGGCGATGGCGCCCACGGTAGCCGCGCCGCGCAGAGCCAGCAGGCCTCCAAGCCCGGCCACCACGGCCATGCAGATGTTGTTGGAGCCGTTCATGAAGGGGCCCATGTATCCGGCGTACATCTGCGCGCCGATGGCGGCCTTCCGCAGTTCGGCGTTCTTGGCGTCGAACTCCTCCAGCGCGATCGACTGCCGGCGGTAGGCGATGACCGCCTTCTGGCCGCCCAGGGTCTCCTCGATGATCCCGTTGAGTGCGCCGAGGCTGCCCTGCTGCGCCCGCATGGCCTTGCCGATGCGGCTTCCGAGCCAGCGGCTGGTCACCAGCGTGCTGCCGATGACGGTGAGCATGGTGGCCAACGCCAGCGCCGCGTTGATGCTCAGCATCATGGCCGCGGCGCCGATCATGCCCAGCAGCCCGGCCACGAGCCCGGTGACGCTGTCAGACATGACGCGGCTGATAGCTTCCACGTCGTTGGTCAGGCGGCTCATCAGGTCGCCGTGCGACTTCGTGTCGAAGTACCGCAGCGGAAGGCGTTGCATGGCGGCGAAGAGGTCGCTCCGCACGGCTTGGATGGTGCGCTGTGCCACGCCGGCCATGATGAGGCCCTGCACCCACGTGAGCGCCGAGCCCGCCACGTAGGCCGCCAGCATCATCAGCATGGTCCGCGACAGGGCGGTCAGGTCGCGCGGGATGATGCACCGGTCGATGGCCCGGGTCATCAGGAACGGGCCCAGCAGGCCCAGAAAAGTGGTTGCGATGGCCAGGAGCGACGCGATGACGAGTGGCGCCTGCTGCCCGCGGATGTAGCCCCAGAGGCGGCGCACGGCTCCGCGGGCGTCCTTGGCGCGGCCTCCGGGACCCATGCCGTGGCCGGGACCATGCCGGCCGAAGATGGGCGGCGCCACGTCGGGCCTCTGCGCGGCGGGTCTGCTAGGCGGAGGCATCGGCGTGTACCCCCGGTTCCATCTGGGACTCGTATATCTCGCGGTAGATCGGGCTCGTGCGCAGCAGTTCGGTGTGGGAGCCCTGCGCCACGAGCCGCCCCTCATCGAGCACGATCACACGGTCGGCGCCCATGGCAGAGCTGACCCGTTGCGCCACGATGAGGCGCGACTGCCCCCCGGCGGTTGCGACCAGGTTCTGGCGGATGCGCGCCTCGGTGCGCACGTCCACCGCGCTGGTGCTGTCGTCCATGATGAGCAGTGCCGGCCGCACCAGTAGCGCCCGGGCAATGGCGATACGCTGCTTTTGGCCGCCGGAGAGGTTCACACCGCGCTGGCCCACCACCGTGTCGTAGCCTTCGGCCATGCCTCGGATGAAGCCGTCGGCCTCGGCCGCGCGGGCGGCCACCTCCACTTCCTCGTCGGTGGCATCTGGACGGCCGTAGCGGATGTTGTCGCGCACCGAGCCGCTGAAGAGGACGGTCTCCTGCAGCGCCACCACCACCGCGCGGCGCAGGAGATCGGGGTCGATCCGTCTCACGTCCACGCCATCCAGCGTCACGCGCCCGGCCGTCACGTCGTAGAACCGCGGCGCCAGGCCCACCAGGGAGGACTTGCCGGAGCCCGTGGCGCCCAGCACGGCCACGGTCTCGCCGGGCTCCACAACGAAGCTCAGGTCGGAGAGGGCGGGCCGGTTCTCCTCGCCGTCGTAGGCGAAGCTCACGTTCTCGAAGGCAAGCCGTCCGCGCAGGGCCTCGGGCGCCTCGGGGGCCTCCGGCGGGGTCACGCGCGGCACGCTGTCGGGTACCTCGTTCAGCCGTTTGGCGCTGGCCTCGGACCGGCTGAGCATCATGATCAGCATACTTACGATCATGAGCGACATTAGCGTCTGGACCATGTAGTTCACGAAGGCGACGATGCGGCCCACCTCCAGCCCGTGGTGTACCGACCAGTAACCGCCCAGCCATAGTACGGAGACGACGCCCAGATTGAGGAAGAGCATCATCAGCGGCATGGTGGCGGCGCCGATCCTGGCCACGGTGATGTTAGTCATCACGAGGTCCTCGTTGGCGCGGCCGAACCGCCGGCCCTCGTGGTCCGCCCGGGCGAAGGCCTTCACCACTCGAACGCCGGCCAGGTTCTCCTGCAGCACGGTATTCAGCGCATCCAGCCGCGCCTGCACCAGGCCGTAGAGCGGGTAGCTCTTGCGGATGATGAGCGCCAGCGTCACGGCCACCAGCGGGGTCAACGGCAGGAAAAGCGTCGCGAGCTTTGGGCTGGTGACGACGGCCATGGTGAGGCTCCCTACCAGCAGCAGCGGAACGCGCACCATGAAGCGGAGCATGGCCATCACCAGGTTCTGAACCTGGGTCACGTCGTTGGTGAGCCGCGTGATGAGCGCGCCGGTCTCCAGCGTGTCCAGGTTGGCGAATGAGAGCGTCTGCACCTTGGCGAAGAGCGCCCGGCGCAGGTCGGCGGCGTACCCCTCGGAGACCCAGACGGCGAAGACGGTGCAGAGCACGCCGCCCAGGATTCCCACCAGCGCCACGCCCAGCATGGCGAGGCCCGTGTGGACCACATGCGCCTGGTCGTGCCTGCCGATGCCCTGGTCGATGATGCTCTGGATGAGCCGCGGCTGCAGCACGTCCATGGCGACTTCCAGCACCATGCAGAGCGGCGCCAGGATGGCCCACGTGCGGTAGGGTCGCAGGAAGGTGTTAAGTCTTCGGAATGCTCTCATATATGGGGACGGCGCCAATCCGTTGCGGGCGAGGCGCGAACGCACCCTAAGTATGGCCCCAACAGGCCCCAACGCGCCCTATCATCCGGCTCGGCGAACCCCTCAGTAATATGTAATCCCAGCAAGGAGACCCACGCATGACCCACCTGCAGCCACGCCAGCTTGACGAGAACCCCTTCAGCCTGCTGGCCGACGACTGGATGCTGGTGACGGCGGGCTCCCCCGCCGACCACAACACCATGACGGCCAGTTGGGGAGGCGTGGGCCACATGTGGGGCAAGGATGTCTGCTGGTGCGTAGTGCGCCCCACACGGTGCACATTCGAGTACATGGAACGGAGCCGGTTCCACACGCTCTGCTTCCTCGACGAGGACCACCGGGGCGCGCTCAACTTCTGCGGCACACGCTCCGGCCGCGACACGCCTGCCAAGTCGGCTGCCGCCGGCCTCACGGCCATGGAAGGCCCGGAGCCCGGCAGCACTATCTTCCGAGAAGCGCGCATGTCCATCGTCTGCCGCAAGATATACACGCAGGACCTTGACCCGGCCCGCTTCCTCGACCCCACGCTCCAGACCTTCTACCCGCACCAGGACTACCACCGGATGTACATGGGCGAGATCGTCGCCATCCTGCAGCAGTAGGGGAGTGGCGGCGGGGCTCGGCCAATCGTCCCGTCAGTCCCATAGGTCGCCAAACCCGCCGGTCACCCAAGCTGTCACGCCATCAGCGCCAGGGCCCGCTCCTCCAGTTCGGCGACTTGCTCAATGGCCCGGCAGTACGGCTCGAGTTTGCGCTTGCTGCTGAAGAGGTCGGCGGTCGAGAAGTCCTGCGGGATCATGTGCCCCATCTCGTCGGCGATGGCGGCGATGCGGGTGTAGAGGTCTGCGAGGTCCCTGCGACCGGCCATGCGGAGGTATCCGGCGGCGTAGCGGCGGTCGAGGTACTGCTTGAAGTTGCACATGACGTTGAGGTAGGGCTCGAAGTTGTCGTCCCATGCGTAGGTCCGCAAGGCGTGGGCGAAGGCCCGGTGGGCTGCGAGGCCGTTGTGCTGGCCGGGGACGAGGCAGGGCTCGCCGATCAGCCGTGCGGCGAGCCGGAGGGTCTCGGCGAGGACCGTGGCGTCGTCCGGCCGCTCCGCCTTACCCTCGATGATCAGGATGCGGCCCTGGCTTCCGCCTGCGAAGAAGCCGCCGTGCCAGCCGCTCTTGCGGAAGGCGCCGGTGATATCGTTGGCTTCGGAGTGGTCGTCACCGACATAGGAGAAGGGGCTGAAGCCTAGCAGCACGTTACCGCCGTCGTCGTACCCCGCGATGACGCAGGCGTCGGCGCAGTTGATGACACCCTCCAGCGTGATCACCGGGACGCCCGTATCGATGCTGTCGACGATGCGCCGGCGATCCAGCTCGAAGTCGCCGCGGATGTGATGCGTGACGCGGTAGCCGAACATGCGGAACGTGTGTTCCACGATGGGCGGCGTGTGGACGACGTGGTAGTTGCCGTGGTTCCAGGGCTGCGATGAGGGCATGGAGAAGGAGGTGCGGAACGCGCAGCCCGACACGGCGCAGAGCAACGGGTATTCAATCTCCTCGCCGAGGGCGCCCAGCGCCGACATGACGGACTGCACGAACTCGTTCTGGCGGTTCGCGTTGTCCCAGGTGACCGGGCGCAGGCCCATGATGACGTTGCGTAGCATAGGAGTTCCCTCCGGAGGCGGCCGTTCGGCCCGGCCCGGCGCGCGCCCTGTACTGGCGCGCGTATATTCGCACTGCATGGTCTGATGCCCTGCAGAGCGCCCAGGGACCCGACCAGTACGGCGTGGAGCGGGTACAACGAGTGTGCGCCGCCATGCTGGCCGTAGCCTCGCAGCGATAGGAGCCTCCGTAGCCTTGAGTGACCGGCATAACGTGAAGATCCACCCCTCCGCCTATGTGGACGAGCCCTGCGAGATCGGGGCGGGCGCCCAGATTTGGCACTTCTCGCACGTGATGAAGGGCTGCGCCATCGGCCCGGACTGCCGCATCGGCCAGAACGTGGTGATCTCCCCCGGTGTGCGCATCGGCCGGAATGTGAAGATCCAGAACAACGTCTCGGTCTACACAGGCGTCACGCTGGAGGACGACGTCTTCTGCGGGCCCAGCATGGTCTTCACCAACGTGTTGACGCCGCGGGCGGCCTTCCCTCGGAACACCGACGCCGACTATCATCCCACGCTGGTGAAGCGCGGAGCCTCCATTGGGGCCAACGCCACCATCGTCTGCGGGATCACCATCGGCGAGCACGCGCTCATCGGCGCCGGGTCCGTGGTCACCCGCGACGTGCCGGCGTACGCCATCCTTGTGGGCAATCCGGCTCGGGCGCGCGGATGGGCCTGTGAGTGCGGCGTTCGCCTCTACTTCGAGGCCGGGCGTGCCGGCTGCACCGAGTGCGGCAGGCGATACACCATAGATCAGAACACCGTGGAGCGAGAGCCATGATCCCTCTGGTAGACCTCAAGCTGCAGTACCAGTTGCACAAGGATGAGATCGACGCCGCCATGCAGGAGAGCGCCGCCGCGGCAGCCTACATCCTCGGCCCCAATGTGAAGGCCCTGGAGGCGGACCTGGCGGCCTACTGCCAGTGTTCGCACGGCGTGGGAGTGGCCAACTGCACCGACGCGCTCCACCTGTCGCTCCGGGCGCTGGGCATCGGACCCGGCGACGAGGTGATCACCACACCCTTCACCTTCGTGGCCACCACCGAGGCGATCGGCATCCTGGGCGCCACGCCGGTCTTCATCGACATCGTTCCGGAGACCTTCAACCTGGACCCGGCCCGCCTCGAGGCCGCCGTGACGCCGCGGACGCGGGTCATCCTGCCCGTCCACCTCTACGGCCAGCCCTGCGACATGGAGCCGGTCCTCGACATCGCTCAACGGCACGGGCTCAGGGTAGTGGAAGACTGCGCTCAGGCCATCGGCGCCACGTATCGGGGTCGTACGGTGGGTTCGATGGGCGACCTGGGCTGCCTCAGCTTCTTCCCCAGCAAGAACCTCGGCTGCTTCGGTGACGGCGGCATGGTGGTGAGCAACGACTCCGACGCGGCCGCCCATGTGGAGATGCTGCGGCGCCACGGCGGCAAAGTGAAGTACCACCATTCGGAGATTGGCCTGAACAGCCGGCTGGACGATCTGCAGGCAGCCATCCTCCGCGAAAATCCCGCTACCTTGAGGAGTGGCACGACGCCCGACGGCGCCATGCCGCCCGCTACACGGAGCAGTTGCAGGGAGCGCCCGGCATCGTGCTTCCCACGGAGATTGCGGACGTGCGCGCGGTCTACCACCAGTACACCGTGCGCGTGAAGGATCGCAAGACCGTCCAGGCGCGCTTGGCCGAGGCGGGGATCAGCTCCTTCGTCTACTACCCCGTGCCGCTCCACCTGCAGGAGGTCCACGCGGCGTTGGGCCACAGCCGCGGCGATTTCCCCCACGCCGAGGCAGCCGCCGACGAGGCCCTGAGCCTGCCTATGTTCCCCGAACTCACGGAAGAGCAGCAGGACCGCGTCGTGGAGGCGCTGCGTGCGGCGGTGGGTTAGGCTAAAGTCTAAAGTCTGCAGGCATCGGGGTCGGAGGGGCGGTGGGGTGGGGGTGAAGCCATGGACCGACGACGTCAAGCCAACTGCCTTGCGGTTGCGTTGTTGTTAGCCGCGACCGCGGCAGGGGCCGGCGACCTTCGGCGGGACTTCGCCGACCCGCCGCCGCAATGGCAATCCCGCCCCTTGTGGTTCTGGAACGGGAAGCTCGACGCGGACAAGACGCGCACGATGGTGTCGGCATGCAAGGCGGCCGGCTACTACGGTATGGGCATCCTTCCCTGTAACGGCATGGGGGTCGACTTCATGAGCCCGGCCTTCCTGCAGCAATACAAGGTCGCCGTTGACGAGGCCGCACGGCTGGGCATGAAGATGTGCCTCTACGACGAGTTCTGGTTCCCCAGCGGATCGGCGGGCGGCCTGCTGGCCAAGCGGCACCCCGAGGCCCTGAGCAAGCGCCTCGACATGCTCGCAACCGATGTCACCGGGCCTCGCGAGTTCACCCAGGCCGTGCCGGAAGGGACCCTCATGGGCGCGGTGGCCATGGAGGCGGCGACCAAGCGGCGCCTCGACATCACTTCTGCGGTCAGCGGGGGCAGGCTACGCTGGAACGTTTCCGGCGGCGAATGGAAGGTCATGGTCTTCACCTGCGTGCGTGACGGCCGCGACGGACTGGTGGACTACCTCGAGCCGAAGGCGGTGGACGCGTTCATCAAGCTGACCTATCAGGCCTATCACGACGCCATGCCGGAGCGCTTCGGCTCGACCATCGACGGAGCGTTCTACGACGAGCCGGCCTTCTACCATGTCGCCGGCGGGCGGGCGTGGACCGATCGCTTCAACGACGCCTTCCGCGCCCGGCACGGGACCCATCCCATTACGCTCTACCCGGCGCTCTGGTTCGATATCGGTCCCGACACCTCCGCGGCGCGCAACGCCCTCTTCGGCATGCGCTCCGAGCTGTATGCCAACGGGTTCGTGAAGACCCTCAATGACTGGTGCGCGGCCCATCGCATTGGGCTGACCGGGCACGCGGACCAGGAGGAGCTGGTCAACCCGGTGATCGGCTCCGTTGGCGATCTGATGAAGTCCTTCAAGCACCAGAGCATGCCCGGCATCGACCAGGTCTTCGCCTACGGCCGCGCCTCCAGGGCCTACAAGGTGGTCAGCTCGGCGGCGAGCAACTACGACCGGCCTCAGGTGATGACCGAGTGCTACGGCGCCATGGACCTGCCGCTATCCAACCTCTACAAGGAGGCCATGGACCAGTTCGCCAAGGGCATCAACACCATGGTGCCTCACGCGGTCTGGTACGACCCGGCCGCCATCGTCTTCATGCCGGACCTGTCGCCCGGCGCACCGATGTACGGGCCCGAGCTCCCCGCGTACAACCAGTACATCGGGCGTCTCCAGCGGATGCTCCAGGGCGGCCGCCATGTGGCTGACATCGGCGTGCTCTATCCCATCGCAACGCTGCAGGCGGGCTCCTGGTTCGGCCCGGGTAATCCGTATGAGGGCTGCGTCGACATCCCCGAGGCCGACTACATGGAGGTGGGCGAGGCCCTCGCCCTCGGTGTGCGGCGTGACTTCACCTTCGTCCACCCGGAGGTCCTCCAGGATCGGTGCGCGGTTGAGGGCGCCACGATCGTCATGAACAACAAGGTGAACCACGAGCGCTGGCGCGCGTTCATCATCCCCGGCTCGCGGTGCATCAGCGTTGCCACCCTCCGCCGCATCAAGCAGTTCTATGACCAGGGCGGCGCGGTCATCGCGACCACGTGCCTGCCGAACCACGCTTCCGAGCCTGGTGGCGATGCCGAGGTCCGCCGGTTGGTCCGGTCGATCTTCGGCGCCCAAGCGGCGCTCCGGCCCGATGCGCCGCGCGTCACCGCATCGTCGTCCTGGGCGGGCGGCGGCTTCGACCCGGCCAAGGCCACGGATGGCAACCCGCTGACGCGGTGGAACGCCGCTGACGGAAGCAAGGGAGCCCAGTGGCTCGAAGCGGACCTGGGGCCTGATCGGACCGTCGGCGGGGTCGTGGTGCGCGAGGCCTTTGGTCGCGTGCGCGGCTACCGCATCCAGGTATGGAACGGCAAGGAGTGGGTCGATCAGGCCAAGGGTGACAGGCTGGGCGAGCGAGCGGAGGTCACCTTCACGCCGGTCTCAACCAACCGGGTTCGGCTGCTCATGGAGGCGGTCGAAAGCGACAGCGCCTCCATCGCCGAATGGACGATCCTGGGAGCCGACGGGCGCGACCTCTTCGAGCGTGAGGCTTCGGCCTGCCACCGCAACGCCAGGGGCGGTAGGGCCTGGTTCCTTCCCGCGCCCAGCGTGGCGGCGCTCAAGGCCGTCCTCGCCGAGGCCCTGCCCGACGGCGATGTGGAGATCGATCACGACCTGCCGACGCGCAACGGCAACCTCTCGTACATCCACAAGTGGAAGGACGGCCGATCGCTCTACTTCCTCGCTAACTCGTCCGACGACCCCATCGATACCTGGGTGACTCTGCGCGGGAAGGCCGAACCCGAGGCCTGGGACCCGCACACCGGGAAGGTCAGCGCGGCCGAGGTGCGGCACGCGACCGGCAAGCAAGGCCCCGTGACCCGCGTGCATGTCAACTTACAGCCGGTCCGATCCCTCTTCCTGGTGGCTCCAGACGCACCCAAGCCCCATTAGCCTTGTCACTTTAGACTTTAGACTTTCAACCCGCCAACGCCTGGGCCTCCCACAGCCGACGGTAGGGGCCGGGCGCGGCAAGCAGGTCGGTGTGGCGGCCTCGCTGTGCAACGCGGCCATCGGCCAGCACGAGGATCTCGTCGGCGTCGGCTACGGCCGCAGGCCTGTGGGAGATCACCAGTAGCGCCCCGTTGGCGCAATGCGCGCGCACGGAGCGGAGCATCTCGGCCTCGGTGATGGGGTCCAGGTCGGCACCCGCCTCGTCGAGGATGGTCAGGTCGGCCCTGCGGGCCAGCGCCCGGGCGACCGTGATGCGCCGCCGCTGCCCTCCGCTGAGGCTGGACCCGCGCTCGCCCACGAGGGTCTCGTAGCCCTGCGGCAGCGACCGCACGAAGCCGTCGGCCTGCGCGGCTCGGGCGGCGTCATGCACCTCGGCGGGTCCGGCGCCGGAACCCAGTCCGACGTTGGCGGCCACCGTGGCATCGAAGAGGTGCGCGTCCTGCGAGACGAGGGCGATCCGTGCGCGCCACGCATCGCTGTCGATCGCCGACTGCGGCTTCCCGTGCGCCGTGATGCGCCCGCCTTCCACCGGCAGCAGGCCGCAAAGCGCCCAGGCCAGCGTGGACTTGCCCGATCCGCTAGATCCCACCAGCGCGACCATGGAGCCGGGCCGGAGCGCCAGGCTCACTCCGTCCAGCGCAGGCGGGGCATCAGCCGCGTAGCGGAGCGTGAGATCAGCCACTGCGATGGGCAGGAAGGGCTCCGGCGCGACCTCGCCTCCGTGGGGTACGGGAGGCGATGGGCGGTCCGCTAGCTCCTCCACGCGGTCGGCAGCGGCGCGGCTCACTTCGGTCTGTTGCCACGCCGCCGGCAGTCCCAAGGCGGTCTCGAAGCCCGCCAGCGCCCCCAGGGCGCCCACGGCGACCATCACATGTGGCAGACGCCCGGCCGACGCTTCGACGGCGCAGAGCCAGAGGATTAGTCCGGTCGCGCCCCAGGCCAGCGCCTGTGCCGCCCACGCGCCGGCGGCCTGCGCCAGCGATGTGCGCATTTGGGCAGCAGCCATGGCGTCAGCTGCGGCATCGACGCGGCCGAGCGCCTCCTGGCGGCGGCCCATGGCGGTGAGTTCGGGGAGCCCCTGCACGCAGTCCAGGGCGGCTTCGACGAGGTCGGCGCGAGCCGAGAGCGCGTCGCGGCTGGGGCGGCGCGTCAGTCCGCGCGTCACCGCCGGGATCAGCCAGCCCGCGCAGAGCATGCCCCCGAGGCAGACCCATCCGCCTGCGGGAGCCAGCGAACCGACCCAGAGCGGCACTGCGACCGCCATGGCCACAGCCGCGAGCGTGGGCGCCGCGGCCCGTGCCACGAAGCCCTGCAGCGCCTCCACGTCGGAGACCGCGCGGGCCAGCCAGTCGGCGCGCTTCTCGGTGACCCACAGGCCGGGCACATGCGGCGCGGCCGCCCGCAGCAGGCCCACGCGCACATCGGCCAGCACTTGAAATGTGGCGTCGTGTACCACGAGCCGCTCCAGGTATCGCAGCACCCCGCGCAGGATGCCGAAAAGGCGCACGCCCACCACCGGAATGGCGATGGCCTCCATGGTGGGCTGCTGTCCCGCGCGGGAGATGATGAACGCCGAGCAGGCCAGCAACGCCACCGACGAGCCCACCGTGGCGGCTCCCAGTAGCGCACCGAAGGCCAGAGAGCGCCGGATCGGGATGAGCATACGCAGGAGGCGGCTCATGTCTCAGTCCCATGGGCAGCGCGGACCAGGTCGGCGAAGGGGCCGGCCACCGACGCCAGTTCGTCGTACCGACCGTGCTGGGCCACGACGCCCTCCTCCAGCAGCACCACCAGGTCGGCGGCGCGACAGGTCTGCACGCGGTGAGCGATCACCACAACGAGCCGTGAGCCGGCCATGCGCTGCACGGCGGCCGAGACCGCCTCCTCGGTGAGGGCGTCGAGGTTGGAGGTGGGCTCATCCAGGAGCACTAGCGGCGCCGGCTGCAGGAGCGTCCGGGCGAGTGCGATGCGTTGCGCCTGTCCCGCGCTGAGGCGTCCGCCGCGGTCGCCCAGCACCGTGTCGAGCCCACGGGGCAGGTCGCGCACGAAGCCCTCTGCCGACGCCTCTCGGAGGGCATCCCAAAGGCGCTCCTCGGACGCCTGGGGATCGGCGGATCGGAGGTTCTGGGCCACAGTGGCGTGGAACAGGTAGGGTTGCTGCGAGAGCCAGGCCGCCTCGCCGGGCCTCGGACGCCAGACCGTGCCGCCTCGTCTGAGGGAGCCTGCCGCAGGCTCGATCCAGCCCAGCAGCAGGCGAGCCAGGGTGCTCTTACCGGCTCCGGACCGGCCCACAACGGCGACGAGCCCGCGCTCGGGTAGCTCCGCGCTGGCGCCTCGCAGGGCGTGGGCTTCTGCGCCCGGATAGCGATAGCTGACGCAGTCCAGCGTGATGCGCCCCGGACCAGCATCAGCCTCGCCGGCCGGTTGTGCTCCAGGCTCGGGGCCATCTAGCAGGCCATATACCCGCGAAGCGGCCGCGTTGGCCGAGACCATGGTGTGGAACCGGGCGCCCAATGCCCTGAGCGGCGCGTGGAACTCCGGCGCGAGCATGAGGACCGTCAGGGCCGGGGCAAACTCCATGCGGCCGTAGAGGAGCCTGATGCCCACCTGCACGGCCACCAGCGCCGTGCTCAGGGTGCCGATCATCTCCAGCGCGAAGGCGGAGAGGAAGGCGATGCGCACCACGTCCATGGTGGCGTCGCGGAAGCGCTCCGTGGCCGCCCTTGTTTCACCCAGCCGTCGGCCCACCTGGCCGTAGGCTCGCAGCGTGGCCAGCCCCTCCAGCGAGTCGAGCAGGTGCGCCCCCAGCCTCGCCAGTGCGCCCCACTGCCGCTGCGAGCGCTCCTGGGCCAGCTTGCCGATGAGGGCCATGAAGAGCGGGGCCAGCGGGCCGGTGATGAAGAGGATCGCGCCCGAGATCGGGTCGCGCCACGTGACGGCAACCAGAATGATGAGCGGCGCGAGCAGGGCCACGCCGGCCTGCGGCACGAACTGCGAGAAGGCAGGCTCCAGCGAGTCGACGCCTTCGGTGAGCGTGGTGGTGAGTTCGGCGGAGCGCTCGCGCCCTACCGCTGCGGGTCCCATGGCCGCGATGCGCCTGGCCAGCCGCAGTCGCAGTAGCTCGCGCAATCGCAGGCCTGCGCCGGCAGACAGGGCATCCGCAGCGAAGCCCGCCACGGCTCGCAGGGCGGCGGCCAGGCCGAAGGCGGCGAGCCAGGGGAGCGCCTGGCCGGCGGTCTTGCCGCGCAGGAGGATCGCGTCCACGAAGCCTGCCGCGCCGGCCCACTGCACGCAAGCGGCGGCGGCTCCGAGGCCCCCAAGCAGAACGGCTGCTGCAAGCCGCCCCCGCTCGGGCAGGGCGTCGTGCAGTAGCCGCCTGTCGATCAATGCCGGGACTGGCGCTGGGCTAGGCCGGCTTCTCGGATGTGGGCGTGGTGACCCTTTGGCGGAAGACCCAGTAGGTCCAAATCTGGTACGCCAGCACCACGGGCACGAACATGAGCGCTACCACCGACATGATGGTCAGCGTGTACTGCGACGACGAGGCATTGGTGATGGTGAGGTTCCACTCCGGATTGGAGCTGGAGATCATCACCCGCGGGAAGAGGCCGGCAAAGATGGACACCACGGAGCAGGCGATGGTGACGCCCGTCATGGCGAAAGCCACGCCGTCGCGCTTCTGCCCACTCAGGAGGCCCGCCGCCAGCAAGGTCACGCCGCCGACTACCGCCACGATCATCGAGATCGAGGCGTTTCGTGCGAAGAGGTCGGTGGCCTTGAAGCTCATGGCGAACGTCCCGGCCAGCAGGAGCATGGCGACCGGTCCGAGCTTCCTGGTGAGACCCCGCGCCCGGTCGGCGATCTCGTGGTCGCCCTTGATGATGAGAAAGAGCGCGCCGTGGAGCGTGAAGAGCGCCAGGCCGGCCACGCCGCAGACCAGCGCGTAGGGGTTCAGCAGGTTGAAGAAGCCGCCCGTGTAGTTCATGCTCCCGTCGATCGGCACGCCCTTCACGATGTTGCCGAACGCGACGCCCCAGAGCAGCGCGGGCACGAAGCTCCCGATGAAGATGCAGACGTCCCACAGGTTCCGCCAGCCCGGCCGCGGGTCCTTGCTCCGGAACTCGAAGCCGACGCCGCGAAGGATCAGGCCCACCAGCATCAGCGCGAGGGCCAGGTAGAAGCCGCTGAAGAGCGTGGCGTACCAGCCGGGGAACGCGGCGAACATGGCCCCGCCGGCGGTGACCATCCAGGTCTCATTAGCATCCCAGAAGGGCCCGATGGTGTTGATGATGCCCCGGCGCTCGCCATCGTTCTTGCCCAGCACGGGCAACAGGATCCCGACGCCATAGTCGAACCCCTCCAGGAAGAAGAAGCCGATGAAGAGCACCGCGATCAGCACGAACCAGAGCGTGTTGAGGTCCATGGTTCTCTCCTATCCTTCCTAGTAGACGCTCATAGGCTGGGTGGGCGCATCGGGCGCCGGGCCGGCCTTGGCGTACTTCCGTAGCAGGTAGATGTCGGCGCCCATCAGCACGCCGTAGACGACAACGAAGAGCACCAGCGTGATGGCCAGCATGCCCGCAGTGACGTTGGGGGACACCGCATCGCTGGTCTTCATGAGCCCGTTCACGATCCACGGCTGGCGACCGATCTCCGTCATGATCCATCCGGCGGAGTTGGCGATGTAGGGCAGCGCGATGGCCGGGGCCAGGACACGCAGCAGCAGCGGTGTGGTATGGAGCCGGCCCATCTGGACCAGCAGCACGCTGAGGAGGGCCAGCAGGAGCATCAGCCCGCCGGCGCCGACCATGATTCGGAACGACCAGTAGGTTACTGCCACCGGAGGCACGTAGTTGCCGGGACCGTACTTGGCCTCGGCTTCTGTCTGGAGCTGTTTGACGCCCTTTACCTCGCCGTCGAGCCGGTTGTAGGCCAGCAGGCTGAGGCCGCGCGGGATGCGGATGGAAAAGACATCGCGCCGATTGGCCTCGTCGGCAACGGTGAAGAGGGAGAACGAGGCCGGGTTCTCGGTGTTCCATAGCGCCTCGGCGGCCGCGATCTTCATGGGCTGGCTCTGGATCATGTGCTGGGCCTGGATGTGGCCCACCGCACCGACGCCAAGGCTGCCCACCGCCGCATAGATGGCCGCGATGGAGGCCGACTTGCGGAAGAAGTCGGCGTACGTGCCGCGCAGGAGGTGCCAGGCGCAGATGCCGAGCACGAAGAAGCCCGCCGTAGCGACGCCCGCCATCATGACGTGGGGGAACTGCACCCAGACGTTAGGATTCGCCAGTAGCGCTCCGAAGTCCACCATCTCGGCGCGACCGTTGCGGAGGGTATAGCCCATGGGTTGCTGCATGAACGAGTTGGCGATGAGGATCCAGAGGGCCGACAGGTTGGTGCCGATAGCGGCCAGCCAGATCGAGGCCAGATGGGCCTTCTTCGGCAGCGTGTCCCACCCAAAGATCCAGACGCCCAGGAACGTGGCCTCCAGGAAGAACGCCAGAAGCGCTTCGATGGCCAGCGGCGCGCCAAAGATGTCGCCCACGAAGCGTGAGTACTGGGACCAGTTCATGCCGAACTGGAACTCCATCACGATCCCCGTCACCACGCCCATGGCGAAGTTGATGAGGAAGAGCTTGCCCCAGAACTTCGTCATGCGCTTGTACTGCTCGTCGCCTGTCCGGACGTACATGGTCTGCATGATTGCGACCAGCACGGACAGGCCCAGCGTGAGCGGCACGAAGAAGTAGTGGTAGACCGACGTGGCGGCGAACTGCCACCTTGCGAGGGCTACGGCGTCCATGTGGTTGGTCTCCCCAGTTGGGTGAGCTCGGCCGTGGGTTCCTTGGCCGGGCAGACGATCGGCCCGGATGCGCCGGCGGCCAGCGCGTCGAAACGTATGGAGCTCAGGCGGCCGCGGAAGTCGTGCTGCAAGCCGAGCCAGACCGGGTGGACCGCGCAGTATGAGTCGTTCGGGCATTCGCCGGGACGACGCGTACACCGGTTCAGCTCGACGGGCCCGTCGATGGCTTCGACGACATCCAGCAGGCTGATCTCCGAGGCAGGCTTGGCCAGCTTCACGCCTCCCCCGGCGCCGCGCCTTGTGTCGGCGATGCCGCAGGCGGCAAGGCGCGCCAGGATGCGCGTCATCACTCCGCGAGGCACGGAGTGGCGATCGCCCACGTCCTCCCCGCGAACCCTGCCTTCGGTTCCGGTGGTCGTGAGCTCAAGTACGACGCGCACTGCGTAGTCCGCCATTCGGGTGATCTTCACAGCCATTCCTTCCGAAGAGGGTACCCTATGGTAGCTTTGACGCGGCCTCGAGTCAAGCCCCCACGGTGCTATTGTGCGCTAATCGGGTGCAATCCAGCCCATGGCCTCCATGGTCAGCTTGGCCGCGCGCTTGGCGCCGGGCCGGCCGATGGCCGCCAGCCGCTCCACGGCGTCGCGCGCCTCGGGTACCCCGCACCGCGCAAGGGCCAGTACCACGGTCTCCTGCAGCTCCCCTCGGAAGCGATCGACCCGGCCGGCGATTGCCTCAGCCGCCTCCACGCGTCTCGTCCGCGCCAGCGTCATCGCTGCGAATGCTGCCATGGGCAGTTCCTCGGCATCCAGGTAGGGGATCAGGACCTCGTGGGCCCGATCATCCTCCAGTTGGATCAGGGCCTGCATGCACTCGGTGATCACCTCCGGGACCTCGCCGGTCGGGTTCCGCAGCTTGATGGCCAGCAACGTCGCGCCCGCGGCATCGGCCAGGCGCGCCAACGCACGGGCGGCTCCCGCGCGGGCGGAGGCGGTCTCCACGGGGCGCTCCGTCAGGTCGAACAGGAGCAGCCCGATGTCGCGCAACGCGTCGGGGTGCCGGATCTCGGCGAGGACCTGGGCGCAGGCGGCTCGGAGCGGCGGCGCGGTGTCCACGGGCATGCCGCCGATGTACTCGACCTGAACGCAGTCGACCCCGGCCCGCATGGCGTCGGCCGCGAACGCGTAGGCGTGGCGGCCCAGCGCGATGGCCAGATGGGTGCGGACCGTGCAGCCCGGATCGCGCTTGGGGCCGGCGGCCATGGCGTAATCGAATGCCGCCAGCAAGTCGTGGCAGAGCTCCCACGGCGCCTGGTCCTCCAGCGCGGCGGCGGCCAGACCGGCCACATAGTTGGAGCGGTCTCGCAGGGCAGCCAGCAATAGCTTCAGGTCATCGGTCGAGCCCGACGCGGCGAGGCGATGCACTGCCCGTATGCGATCATCCGTCTTGGTGGAACCGAGCAGTCGCGAAGTCACCTCGTCCACGGCGCACCTCGTCCAGCGGGCGTACGGCCCGTCTCTCCTGACCTGTCGCGGGTCAGGGCGCGCACGTCGTAGGTAGACTACCCGTTGGGCGCACCCAACCGGGCGGAGCCCCACGGGAGGCGTAACTTGCCGGTACTCATCGACGGTCACAACCACGTCGGCGTGGAGCTGCAGGCCTACCTCCGCGGCCACTACCCCTATGCCCAGACGCTCCCCGACATGGTCGGGCAGGGCACGGCGCTTGGCGTGACGCACTGGGTCGCCTTCCCTATGGTCAGCCACTTCGGCATGGACCTGGCGGCACTCCAGCGGGGCTCCGTGGAGCCCGACGCGCGGCTGCAGACCGCGCCCTACGCCTTCGAGAACCGCCGCCTGCAGGAGGAGCTCCACCTGCTCTGCCCGCACCTGTTGGGCCGCGTCTTCCCCTTCGCCATGGTGGACCCACTCCGCGCCACGCGGGAACAGGCCGCCGAGCTGCGCCGCCTGCGCGAGCGATACCCGATCTACGGTCTGAAGGTGCAGGCCTCCATGCTGCAGGCGCCGGCCCTGTCGCTGCTCGGACCCGGGCGCGTGCTGCTGGAACTGGCCGAGGAGTGGGACCTGCCCCTCGTGGTGCACACCGCCGTCTATCCCGGCGATCCCTGGTCGCAACCTGACGACCTGCTTCGCGTTGCGGACGCCGCTCCCCGTGTGCGCTTCTGCCTGGGCCACGCGTGCCGATTTGACAGGCCGTCGTTGGACCGCATCGCCCAGAGTCCCAACCTCTGGTTTGACTGCTCGGCCCACGTGATCCAGTGCCGGCTGGCGGTCCAGGGCTCGCCGCATGTGGCGCCGCAGGGCCGCCGGTTCGAGGCCGACTACACGAGGCCCGAGCAGGTCCTGCGCGGTCTGGCTGAGGCCTACCCCGGCAAGCTGGTCTGGGGTTCCGATTCACCCTACTACACATACGTCGATGCCGACCTCGCGCTCTGGTCGGACTACGCCGCCGAGGCCGCCTGCCTCCACGCGCTGCCCGAGCCGATTCGGACGGCGGTGGGCTGCCGCAACGCGTTGGGCTGCTTCCGCCTGCCCGTGGAGGAGTGAGCGTCCGGACGGCGAAGTCTACAGGGCGCCCCCGCGCTAGGAGGACCCAATGGCCACTTACAACACGCCCGATTTCGCCTATAGCCCCTCGCCGCACGTCCCGTTCCGTGATGCCGATGTGCTGGCCCGCATGCGCGACATCGGCCCGGAGCAGTTCCGCAACCACCCGAACCCGAACCTCACCGTCCGCGTGGTGAAGGAGTTCGACGTCTGGTTCACCTTCATGATGGACATCTACTTCCGCATCAAGGAGGCCTCCGAGGCCGGGCGGCGGACCGTGATGATCCTCCCGCAGCCCTGGCCGCTCTACGAGAGGGTGGCTGAGATGATCAACCGGAGCCGCATCGACTGCAGCAGGCTCTACACCTTTAACATGGACGAGTATGCCGATGAGCATGGCAACATCGCCCCTGAGAGCTGGCCGTGGGGCTTCACCCATGCGCTGAGGAAGTACCTCACCTCGAAGATCGACCCCGCGCTCCGACCGCCGGAGGGCCAGATGGTGGGCCTAACCAACGAGAACCTGGCCGATTACGGCAAGCGCATCACCGACCTGGGCGGCGCCGATATCGTCTACATGGGTCCGGGTTGGACGGGCCACGTCGCCTTCGTGGAGCCCGACGCACCGGAGACGCCGCAGGACCTGGACGAGTTCCTGCAGATGGGCCCGCGCATCGTGACGCTGAGCCCCTTCACGCTGGCCCAGAACTCGCTCCACGGCTCGTTCGGCGCCGCCGGCGACCTGGCAGCCGTGCCGCCCAGGGCCGCCACCATCGGCCCGGCCCAGGTGCTGGAAGCCAAGCACCGCATGGGTACCTACAGCATCGGCGTCCATGGCACCACGACCTCGTGGCAGAAGCTCATCGCCCGCCTGGCGCTCTTCGGCCCGGTAACGCCGCGCGTGCCGGACTCGATCATCCAGTTGAAGCCGTCGGAGGCCCTCGTGGCCGAGCCCATCGCCTCGCCGATCACCGTGGATTGGGACAAGGGGTACTGACGCCACGATTACAGCGTCTGCGCCCTTGGCCCGGGCCGCCCGTCTGGTGCATCATAGGGGCCACATATCGCCGATTGGGGGATCGCCGCCATGACCGACCTCGAGCGTTTCGTCGCCTGCATGACGTACCAGCCTGCCGACCGCCGGCCGAACCACGAACTGGGGGTCTGGCCGCAGACCGTCATGCGATGGCGTGACGAGGCGCCCGAGGCGATCAAGGACTTCTGTTGGAACTGGTTCGTGGCCGAGCCAGGCCTCGGCCTCGACCGCCGTGAGTATGTGAGCCTCAACTACTCCTTCATCCCGCCCTTCGAGCACACCATGCTGGAGGAGACCGAGGATTACGAGATATTCCGCGACGGCCTGGGCATCACCCACAAGGCCCTGAAGGAGGGCACCGTAGGCGGCGGCCGAATGTCGATGGACCAGTACCTGGCCCACCCGCTCCGCACGCCCGAGGACTGGCCAGACATCAAGCGGCGCCTGCAGCCCTCGACGCAGCGCATACCCGCGGACCTCGCCGCCCAGGCCGAGCGGTGGCGCAGCCGCGACTACCCGCTCATCCTCGGACACAACTGCCAGGCCACGGGCTTCTACTGGCGCGCCCGCGAGTGGATGGGCACCGAGGAGCTCTCCACGGCGTGGTACGACTACCCGGCGCTTTGCCACGAGATGATGGAGTTCTTCGCAGACCTGATCATCGAGACCAGCAAGCCCGCGCTGGCCGCCACCAACGTGGAGTACTTCTGCCTGAACGAGGACCTCTCCATGAAGTCCGGCCCGCTGCTCAGCCCGGCAACCTTCCGCAAGTTCATCCTTCCGCACCTGAAGCGGCTCGTGGCGTTCATGAAGTCCAACGGCGTGCGCTGGTTCGCGCTGGACACCGACGGCGACCCGACGCCCCTGATCCCGCTCTTCATGGAAGCCGGCGTCGATATCCTCTGGCCCATTGAGCGCGCCTCCGAAGTGAGCCCCATGGTCTGGCGCAAGCGGTTCGGCAAGGACCTCCTGCTCTGGGGCGGCGTGGACAAGCGCGTGGTGGCCCGCGGCCAGGCGGAGACCCGCGCGCACCTGCTGGAGATGGCCCCGCTCATCGAGGAGGGCGGCTTCATACCCACCATCGACCACACCGTGCCGCCGGACATCTCGTGGGACAACTTCCGCTACTACATGGACGCCAAGCGTGACCTGCTGGCCGGCGACTTCGGCAAGCTGGCCGGCTGAACGCGGACCATCGCACAATGACCCTCGACCTGCCGGGGACTTCGTGTTGCGCCAGGGCCGCCGAGTGCCCCGAGTACGCCGCCACGCGCTCGTTGGACGACCTCCGAGCCGCCGACTACTCGCGCCTGGACCGTCTGGGCCACGTCTATCTCGACTACACCGGCGGTGGCCTCTACGCCGAGTCGCAGGTCCGCACGCACGCCGAACTGCTGCTTGGCAGCGTCTTCGGGAACCCGCACTCAATCAACCCCAGCTCCCTGGCCATGACGCGTCTGGTCGAGGAGGCGAGGCAGGCGGTGCTGGAGCACTTTTTCGCGCCCGGCGACGAGTACGTTGTCATCTTCACGCAGAACGCCAGCGGAGCCCTGAAGCTGGTGGGGGAGTCCTACCCGTTTGGGCCGGGCGCCCGGTACCTGCTGACGTTCGACAACCACAACTCGGTGAACGGCATCCGGGAGTTTGCCCGGTCCAAGGGCGCTGCGGTGGCCTACGCGCCGGTGCTGCCGCCGGAGCTACGCCTCGATGAAGCTCGGCTGGAAGAGCGCCTGCGGGCACTGCAACCGGGCCACAGGGGCCTCTTCGCCTACCCGGCCCAGTCCAACTTTTCCGGCGTGCAGCACTCCCTGGAGTGGGTGGGCCGCGCACAGGAGCAGGGCTGGGACGTGCTGCTGGACGCCGCGGCCTTCGTGCCGACAAACCGGCTGGACATCGGGACGCTGGGACCGGACTTCGTCACGCTCTCGTTCTACAAGATGCTGGGCTACCCCACCGGCGTGGGCGCCCTCATCGCGCGGAAGCGGGCGCTGGCGAGGCTGCACCGGCCGTGGTTCGCCGGTGGGACCATTACCGTCGCCTCGGTGCAGCCCGACCGGCACTACCTGCAGGAGGGCGCCGAGGCGTTCGAGGACGGCACGCTGAACTACCTCTCCCTGCCGGCGGTCACCATCGGCCTGCGCCACCTCTCCGCCGTGGGGATCGACACCGTCCACGCTCGCGTGCGGTGCCTGACGGCCTGGCTTCTCACCGAGTTGGAGGGGATGCACCACGCCGGCGGGCTGCCGCTGGTGCGCCTCTACGGTCCATGGGACATGCGCCACAGGGGCGGGTGCATCACACTGAACCTGTTCGACCGCGATGGGCGCTTCGTGGACCATCGCGTCGTCGAGCACCTGGCCACGGAGGAGGGCATTTCGCTCCGGGCGGGCTGCTTCTGCAACCCGGGCGGCGGCGAACTGGCCCTGGGCATATCGTCGGGCGAGTTGACCTCCTGCTTCATCAAGAACCGCCAGCGCATGACGCACGACGACTTCCGCCGCTGCATCGACGACAAGAGCACCGGCGCGGTGCGCGTCTCCGTGGGCCTTGCCAGCAACTTCGCTGACGTACACCGCTTCGTGCAGTTCGCCCGCCGCTTCCTCGACCAGGCCGTCGCTGACCTGGCGACCCCATAGGCCGAGGGCCGCCTCCCTGCCAGCGAAGGCAAGGAGGCGGCCCCGGCGGTCTGCCGGCGGGAGCGGACAGGCTATCCGGCGGCCTCCCACTTCCTGCGGGCCTCGGCCACCTGGGCGATGGCCGCCAT
Source organism: uncultured Chthonomonas sp. (assembly GCA_903951425.1). Lineage (GTDB taxonomy): Bacteria > Armatimonadota > Chthonomonadetes > Chthonomonadales > CAJBBX01 > CAJBBX01. The sequence continues at coordinate 25,002 of CAJBBX010000082.1, read as the reverse complement.
GTGCGTCTGGCGCTCGGCCTCCAGCGTGGGCATCCATGGGGCATGGAGGAACCCCTGCAGGTACTCCGGCGCTATCCGGCCCTTGCAGTACTCCACCGTGCGGCCGAAGTTCACGTCGTTGCCCCAGTTGCTGCCCGTGGGCATCTGGTCGTAGCCCTTCGTTTGCAGGTCGTCGTAGAGCTTGAGCTCCGGCACCTCGGCGTCGAACCGGTCGCCGTAGTACCAGTTGCTCTGCACGGCCGTGCGTGGCATCTTGGCGAAGAAGAGGTCGGGCTTCGTCCAAGCGTAGTCCGACCAGACCCAGGGCCGCGTGCCCGTGGCGCTGACGGCGTGGACCATGGCCTCCAGATCGCGCCACCAGAGCTCGTGCTGCCTCACCACGGCGTACTGGTACTCGGCCTGGTGCGCGAATGTCTCCTCGTCCATGCCCAGGTGGAAGGCCATCGGGCAGGCGAAGAGCAACGAGACCTCGGCGATCAGATCGCGCACCACGGTGTAGTAGATGTCCGTCGAGACCATACGTCCGTAGGGACCCAGCCAGGCGTCGTGCGCCGTAGAGAAGTTCAGCTTCGGCACTGGCTCGAGGCCGATGGAGCGGAGCCGGGCCAGCTCATCGCGGAGCTTGGTGACCGACCAGGCGCCCTCCACGCCGATCTCCGGGTGGCTCTGGTACTCCACCGCGTCGCCCAGGTCCAGGACCACCATGTTGATGCCGGCGTCCACCATAGCGGCCGTCATGTCGCGCCAGAGCCGTTCATCGAAGCGCAAGTAGGGCTTGTAGCAGATGTACTGGGCCGCCTTGCCCCACCGGTCGGTGGGGCGGTCGCACCACATGTTGAAGCTGAGATGCGCCAGGTATGCCCAGTGCAGACACCCGTTCGGCATGGTCACTCTCCTTGGCGCCCGGGTCGGTCGTCCCTCGGCGCCGCCGTTACTCCAGCACGAGATTGTTGATCAGGCTATCGATGGCGCTCAGGTCCGCATCGCTGAGCGTGAAGGCCAGGGCTCCCGCGTTCTCGCGCGCCTGCGCGGCGTCGCGCGCGCCCACCAGGGCCGCCGTGATGCCGGGCTGCCGGATCGTCCAGTTGATGACGAGTTGCGCGAGCGTGGCTTTGTGCTCCGCGGCCAGCGGGCGCATCTCGTCCAGCATCCGGTTGACACGGCGGATGTTCTCCGGCTGGAAGAACCGGTCTCCGGCGCGACTGTCGCCCTCGGCGAACTTGTGCTCGGGGCTGAACTTGCCCGTCAGGAGGCCGCGCTGCATGGGGCTATAGACGATGACGCCCACGTTGTTCGTACGGCAATACGGAAGGACATCGGCTTCAATTCCCCGGAACACCATGCTGTAGGGCGGCTGCAGCGAGGCGACGGGGAAGACCTTGCGGCAGGCGTCGATCTCTTCCGCTGTGAAGTTGCTGACGCCGCCGGCCAGGATCTTCCCCGCCTTGTGTAGCTCGATCAGCGCCTCCATGGTCTCCTCGACGGGCGTGGTATGGTCGCGCCAATGGCACTGGTAGAGGTCGATGCGGTCTGTGTTCAGGCACTTCAGGCTCCGCTCGCACTCCTCGATAATCCGCTCCTTGCGGGCGTTGCGGTAGACGTCGGTTCCGCCGTCCTCGTTCAGGTGGAAGAAGAACTCGCCCTCGGCGATGTCGCCGCGGAGGCCGAACTTGGTGAAGATCTGCACTTCGTCGCGCCTGCCGGCCACAGCTCGCCCGACCAACTCCTCGGACTTGCCGAAGCCGTATACAGGCGCGGTATCAATGGACGTGATGCCCATGTCGATGGAGGCGCGGATGGCCTCGATGGCCTTGCGCTCATCAGTGCCGCCCCACATGGCCCCGCCGATGGCCCACGCTCCGAAGGTGATCACGGAAGCCCGAACCGGGCTCGACCCCAACTGCCTTGTCTCCATGCTGTAACTCCCCTGGTGTTGCATCACCGATGGAGGATACCCCTGCTTGCGTGGTTGGCGCACAAACGAGGCCCGCGACGCTGCTACGGCGGCCCCGAACCAGTCCGAAGCGGCGCGGCATGGTTGCCGAAGACCGCCGTTGGGTCCATAATGATGGCAACAGCGACCAGTGTGGCCCGATCCAACGACGGAACACAACACGCCGATCATCTCTGTTACACCGCAGTCGGTAGACTGACGCCCTTGCCCGGGATCTGCCCTATGAGTACGAATCAACTCTCAACCGCCCATGCGGTCCTGGAGTTAAGCCCGCAACTCTCTCGCGCCATATCGCGCCGTCTGTACCCCGGGGGCTCCGCAACCTCGCGCAGGGCAGTCGACGACGACAATTCCGATCACCTTGCGTATCTGGCTGAGGCCATACGCACAGGCGACAACGCTCTATTTGTCAACTACGCGCAGTGGCTCAAGGTGCGCTATGCCACCAAGCCGCAAACCGGCCAGTCCGTGGAGTCGGTCCTGGAGGCGTTGCGCTACGCCATCACGGAGTGCGCGCCCGGAGCGACGACCAGCGCCGTCGTTCCTATCCTCGACACGGCCCTGGCGGCGCTCCCGGGCTCGCCTGACACGGCGCCGAGCTACCTCGACCGCGATGCGCCATACGCCGCAACGGCCCGCCAGTATCTGGACAGGCTCCTTGCCGCCGACCGCCGGAAGGCGTCCGAACTGGTGCTGCAGTCTGCCGGCGACGGGGCGCCGATCCGTGACATCTACGTCCATGTCTTCCAGCCCTGCCTCCGCGAAGTGGGCCGCCTATGGCAAATGAACAGGATCTCCGTGGCGCAGGAGCACTACTGCACTGCTGCCACCCAGCTTGTCATGGCGCAGCTCTGCCCGTACGTCTTCTCGGGCGTCACTTCGGACCGGCGCATGGTGGCAACCTGCGTTGGAGGCGAGCTCCACGAACTGGGCATCCGGATGGTGACCGACCTCATGGAGATGGCAGGCTGGGACACCTACTACCTAGGCGCCAACATGACCACGGGCGGCATCCTGGCGGCCATCGAGGAGTACGACGCACACCTGCTGGCCCTCTCGGCCACGATGGTGTACCACGTGCATCTGGTGGAGGAGACCATCGCGGCGGTGCGCGCTTCGGAGCGGACCAGCGGGGTCAGTGTGATGGTGGGCGGGTTTCCATTCCTCGTCTCACCCGATCTCTGGCGAACCGTGGGGGCCGACGGCTTCGCGCCGGACCCGGATACCGCGATCGCCGTCGCGGACCGGCTCGTCCCAGGAGAGAAACCATGAGCGCCGATACCGTTGGAGCCGCGGGCTTTGTCGTCCTGTGCTCCACCGAAGGTCTGGTCAGGCAAGTCGTCTGTGACACTGTCGGGCTCGCGCCGTTGGTCGGCCTGCCCTTCGCTCAGATCGCCGAACCGGAGAGCCTGGCCAAAGTGGCAGCGTTCCAGCAAGCCCTGGCTGATCAGGGCGCCGTGCTGGGTTGGGAGATCAGCGTCGCCATCGACGGCGCCACCGTATGCCTCGGCCTCAACGGCGCCGTAACGCCGGACGGCATCCTGCTGATGGGTTCCGCCGTGCCGCTGGGCCTCTACGACGAGGTGACGCGGCTGAACAACATGCTGGCCAACCTGCAGCGGAAGATGGCGAAACAGAACGTGGCGATGGATCGCCTGAACGCGCTGAAGGATCAGTTCGTGGGCATGGCCGCACATGCTCTACAGACGCCCAACGGAGCCATTTCCGTGCTCGCCGAGGCGCTCCTGGAGGAGTTGGGACCGACCCTGTCCGACGTACACCGAGAGTATCTGGAGACCATCCAATCGTCGGCCGAGTATGTGCGCGTCCTAGCAGGGATCTATCTGGACGCCGCGACAATCGGTACCGGCGCCATGCGCTTCACCTTCGCGCCGACCGATCTCGCCGACCTGGTGAGCCGGAGCGTCAAGTTGCATCGCACCGTCTCGGCGCGGCTGCATGATAGCGCGGTGCTGACGATCGAGGGCGCCGGCCCGCCGCTGATGCTGGATAGAGGCAAGATCGAGGAAGCGCTCCACAATCTGCTTGACAACGCAGACAAGCACTCTCCGGCCGGAGCCCGCGTTGAGATCGATCTGGCCTTCGGCGAGGTAGCGGCGCGCCTGACGGTGACCGATCACGGCCAGGGAATGGCGCCGGAGGAGCGAGCGTGCTTGTTCCAACCCTACCAGGTTACCGGCGCGTCCAAGGACAAGACGGGCGTGGGTCTGGGCCTGAGCATCGTGCGCAGGATCGTCGAGGGGCATGGCGGCAACGTGCAGCTTGAGGAGACACCGGGCGGCGGCGCAAGGTTCGTCGTGACGCTGCCCCTTCGCACGGCGCCTGCTTAGCCGGCGCGAGCATCGCTCGTCGGGCGACTGAGCGACCGGCAGACCGCTTTGAGCAGGTCGTCGCGCGTGAACGGCTTGCCCAGAAACTCCGCCCCTGCCGCCAGGATGCCTCGCTCCATCACGACATCGTCTGTGTAGCCCGACATAAAGATGCGCCTCAGGCCCGGGCGCTGCTCGGAGAGGCTCTGAGCCAGTTCGTCGCCGGTCTGGCCGGGCATCATGATGTCCGTGATCAGCAGGTCGATCGTGCCGGCGAACTCCGATGCCAGCCTGACCGCCTCTTCGGGTGTCGGCGCCGGCAACACCGTGTACCCGGCGGCAACCAGGAAGCGCCGCACGGTCGTCAGGATCGACCGCTCGTCCTCGCAGACCAGGATGGTGCCGCTCTGCGGCTGCGTTCCGCCGACGGGCTCCTCAATGGAGATCTGGGCCTTCGCCGCCGCCTCGACCTCGGCCACACGTGGGAGCAGCACGCGGAACACGGAGCCCACGCCGGGCTCCGATTCTATATTGATGAACCCGTGAGCCTGCTTGACGATGCCGTAGACCGTGGCAAGGCCCAGGCCGGTGCCGTGGCCCACGCCCTTCGTCGTGAAGAATGGCTCGAAAAGGCGTTGGATCGTCGGCTCGTCCATACCGCACCCGTCATCACTGCAGGCGAGAACCGCGTAGGCGCCCGCGACCATGCGCCCATCCTGGGTAGCCTCAGCCGCCGATACCTCGATGGCATAGGTAGACAGCATAATGCGGCCGGAACCCGAGACAGCGTCTCTGGCGTTGACGACGAGGTTCATGACGACCTGGTCAAACTGCGCCGGGTCTACCATCACGATGGTTCGCTCGGAGCACGGCGCCCATGTCACGTTAATTCGCGGGCCGATCACGCGCTGGAGCATCGTCAGCATCTTGCCGACGATGTCATTCAGGTCGGTGGGCCGAGGCGCGGTAACCTGCTTCCGGGAGAAGGCCAGGAGTTGGCGTGTCAGGGCCGTCGCCCGTCCGGCATCCTGAGCCAGGGCGTCAAGGTGCTCCCGGACGCTGTGGTCGGCGGCCACATGGTCGCGGGCCAGGTCGATGGCATGCACTATGCCGGTGAGCAGGTTGTTGAAGTCGTGGGCTACGCCGCCGGCCAAACGCCCCATGGCGTCCATCTTCTGCGCATGGAGCAGTTGCGTCTCCATCTGCGCCCGTTGCTCCTCTGCCCGCTTGCGCTCGACGATCTCCTCCTGCGCCTGCCGGAAGAGCTCGGCGTTGCTGAACGCCACGGCCGCAGGAGCCGCAAGGGCCTGGAGCAACTCCAGATGCTCGTCCGTGTAGGCGCTCTCCTCCATGGTGATCACCTGAATGACGCCGCGCACGACGCCGTCAAGGATCATCGGGACCAACATGGCCGATCGCGGCACCGCATCCTCGTCGATCTGCTGGTCTTCCGGTTGGGCGACCTGTCCACTGTCGCCCATGTAGCAGAGCGGCGGGTTCCGCTTCAGGCGGGAGCGGTAGTCGTTGCTCAGAATGGGCGCGCCGCTTCGGATCACGTCGCCCTGTATGCTGCTCCCCTCGGCGCCCAGGGCCAACGACGGCAGCGATGCCGGATCATGCTCATGGTCGCCGACGATGGCGAGGACGCACCGAATCCGCTGCTCTTCCTGAGAGTAGGACGACACGGTGAAGCCGTCGCACGGCATCAGGTCATGGACCCAGTTGCGCAGGCATCGAAGCACCTGACCGACGTCCAGGGCTCGGCTCAACTGCTGGCTCGCCTGGCTCAATGCCATGAGGCGGCTCTGGCTTCGGTGCAGGGCCTCGCGGTCCTTGTCTTGCTGGACCCGCGACCGCAGGGCCTTCATGCCGTACGCGATGTCCTCGGCCAGCCCGGCCAGCATCTCGGCCTCCCCGGGCTCCAGTGGCACGCTCCCATCGGCATTGATCATGATCGTGCCGATCACGTCGCCATCGACCTCAAGCGGCAGGGCGACGGCGGAATCGCACTGGCGCCGGCGTTCAGCTGACGGCTCACCGTCAGAGGCTCGTGGCATCTGCCAGGAGAACACGGGCTCGCCTGTGTTCAGCGCCGCCACCGCCGGGCCGCACCGATCCACCGTGAAGCTCGGGTCATCCAGGCAGCAGAAAGCACAGCCGAAATGGGCCACGGGTAGCCAGGGGCGCTCAGGGCTGCCGTCGACGAGCCCGGCGCGAACGCCCTTGTATTCGCCGTGTTCGGCGAGAAGGCGGCAGACGTCGGTCAGCAGGACCTCCTCGTCCGTCGCGCGAACCACGGCCCGCCTGCACTCACTGATGGTGGTCAGGTACCGGTTGGCTCGTAGCGCGGCGCGCTCGGACCCGACGCGGTGGCCCACATCGCGGATGGCGATGATGGCGCCGGGGCCACCCTCAACGGCAAACGGAGCGGCTGACAGGTCCACGGGCGTCTCGGCGCCGCTCCCGCGCAGGAGGGTATGGGTCACGGGAGCTACCGGGTGCAGCAGGCCGACTACCGCGGCGAGGTGCCGTACTACGGCATCCCGCTCTTCCGGAACGATCAGGCTGGCGAGCGGCCTGCCGAGGAGCGCCTCCGGGCTGTGTACACCCACGAGCCGGGCAAGGGCGAGGTTGGCGGTGACGATACGGCCGCCGGAGACCAGGCACGAGGGATCCGGCGACTGGAGGCAGGCTGCACCGAGGGTGTCGGTTGCCCTGGCGACGGCGCTATGGTCCTGCCTCGTCGAACCACCGCTGACCTCCATCTTGCCTGCGTTGCGCCCCTCGGGTGGCCGCATCAGGTGCTCCCTCTCGACCGGGTACTGCGCGGTACCCCCGCTGCCGCTCGCAGGATGGCGCCGGCCAAACCTGCCGATATTTGTCGTCTTTATACCTCAGGTACGCCGCCCGACGGCTGGGAGCGTAGCGCATTCAGTCTCCGGTAGACTATGTGGGCCCCATCGGCCATGCAGGAGCAGACATGAAGACCTACAACATCGCTGTGATACCGGGCGACGGAACCGGCCCGGAGGTTGTGCGCGAGGGCATCAAGGTGCTCGACGCGGCGGCTGCCAAGTTCGGACTGGCGCTGAGCTACACGCCCTTCGATTTCGGCGGCGAGCGGTATTTGCGCACCGGCGAGACGCTGCCCGACAGCGCCATCGACGAGCTTCGCGGCTTTGACGCCATCTATCTCGGCGCCATCGGCCACCCCGACGTGAAGCCGGGCATCCTGGAGAAGGGCATCCTCCTCAAGGCCCGCTTCGCGCTGGACCAGTACATCAACCTCCGGCCTGTACGGCTCTACCCCAACGTGGAGACGCCGCTGAAGGACAAGGGCCCCGAGCAGATCGATTTCATCATCGTGCGCGAGAACACGGGCGGCATCTACACGGGCATCGGCGGCGCCACGCTGGTGGGCACTCCCAACGAGATCGCCACACAGGTCATGGTCTACTCGCGGCCCGTGGTGGAGCGCTGCGTGCGCTACGCCTACGACCTCACCCGCAAGCGGGCGCGCAAGAACACCCTGACGCTGGTGCACAAGTGCAACGTGCTGACCGACGTGGGCGACCTCTGGGTGCGCACCCACAAGGAGGTCGGCGACGCCGACTACCCGGACATCAAGCAGGACTACAACCATGTGGACGCCTGCACGATGTGGATGGTCAAGAGCCCCGAGTTCTACGATGTCATCGTCACCGAGAACCTCTTCGGCGACATCATCACGGACCTCGGCGCCATGATCCAGGGCGGCATGGGCATCGCAGCGGGGGGCAACATCAACCCCGAGGGCGTCTCCATGTTCGAGCCTATCGGCGGTAGCGCACCCAAGTACACGGGTATGGACATCATCAACCCGCTGGCGGCCATCTGCGCCGGCGGCATGATGCTCAGCGTGCTGGGCGAAGAGGGGGCCGCGCAGGCGGTGGACCAGGCGGTCTACGCCGCGCTGGCTTCCGGCAGCATCAAGTCCATGTCGGCCGGCCGCATGGGCCTCAGCACCACCGAGGTGGGCGACCTGGTAGCCGGGCTGCTGTAGGCGCCGGGCGGGGAGGGTGCTGGTTGGCCCTCCCGCCGCCCTGCGCCCGGGCCGGCCGCCGCCGCCTTATCTAACGGATGGGAGCCAAATGAGCGAGCAGGCTTTCGTGCTCTTCATGGATATCGTCGGCTACACACTGCTTCCCACCGACACCCAGTCCAAGCGCGTCCGCCGCCTGCAGGCTCTCGTCCGAACCTGCCCGTCGTACCAGTCAGCCGACGCGGCCGGCCAACTCATCAAGCTCCCCCGCGGCGACGGCATGGCGCTGGTCTTCCTGGGTGTCGGCGGCGATGCCGTCCGGTGCGCCATTGAGATCGGCAAGGCGCTGGCCGGGGCGCCGGACCTGCGCCTCCGCATGGGCATCCACTGCGGCGAAATCCTGCCCGAGCAGGACATGAACGGCCTCACCGACGTGGCGGGGGACGGTATCAACTTTGCCTACCGCGCCATGGAGCCCGGCGACCACGGGCACATCCTCGTCACTGTGGCCGTGGCCGAGTGGCTCGCCCAGCACCGTGACGAGTTCCCGCAACCGCACGACCTGGGTAAGGTGCGGGCCAAGCACGGCGTGCGGATGCACTTGTACAATCTATACGGCGAGGATTTCGGCAACGAGGATCCGCCTCAGGCGGTCGTTCGCCAGCGCCTCGACCAGGGCGCCTACGTCGTGGTCCAGTCGCCGACAAGGCATCGCGTGGCCCTGGCTGCCCGGGCGGCGGCAGTCTGGCTGGTCGTCATCGCAATCGGGGCGGCCGCGGTCTACTACGGGCCGGATGGGTACCGGTGGGGACGCGAGCAGTGGTTGGCATGGCGTCAGCCATCCGCACCGGTCGCGCCTCCTGCCAGGACTGCCGGCAAGCAGTCCAGGGGCTCCGCCGGCCGGACTGCGAGGAAACCCGGAGGCAGCGGCGACGCACGCGCCGTTCCTGACCTGGACCCGCCGATCCTGTCGCCGACCATCAAGGCGTTCGGCCCGGACGGGGCGCCGCTCGTCCGGGGCAAGGCGGCCACGCAGTCTGATGGCGCCGGCGAGCCGGTGATGATTGAGGTCCACGTGCAGCCGCGCACCGACAGGCGGGGGCGGCGCACCATCACGCTCCGCTACAGCGTGGACGGCGACAGCCAGCCCGACCCCGAGCCCAAGCAGGCCGCGCCCGACAGCGATCCGGCCATATGGTCGCTGCCCGTGGCGGGGGACACGCTCACAGTGGAGGGCCAGGTCGAGGTGGCGGATGGCGACGTGATGCCCTTCGGCCCGCTCAGGTTCCGGCTCCCGCCCATGAAGCGGTCATCGGCCGAGGATACGCCGGACTGAGCATTCGCTCCTGGGTTCAGCATGTGTCACGATGCCACATCGTCACCGCCCGAGGGCCCATATGCCTGCGACCATCACGCCGGCCAGTCCGACGGAATCCGTGCGTCTGAGTTGCCGCCTGAACGCCCGGGCAAAGAGCAGGGCGGAGGAAGCCGCTGCGCTTCTGGGGCAGTCGATTACGGCGTTCACTGAGGCCGCGCTGGCCGAGAGGGCCGATGCGGTGCTGGCGCGGATGGCGGCTCTGCAGGTCTCCGAGCGTGACTTCCGACGCTTCCTGGAGGTGATCGGCGCGGCCTCGTCGCCCACGCCGGCGCTTGCCGAAGCGATGCACGAGTACGATCGCCAGGCCGCCTGCGAGCCCGACTGCGGCTGGTAGTCTCGTGGCCATCGTCGAGCTTCTGCAGCCCCGCCACGATCGAAATGCCTTTGACTGTGGCAAGCCCGCCCGGAATGCGTTCATCCAGCGCCAAGCGCGCCAGAATGCCGGCCGCGAGATCGGTATCTACACACTGGCGGTCCGCGCGATCGACGACGCGGCCCGTTGCTGGTACCCAAAACCTCGGGTCTGGCTTCGAGCCGCTACTTGACGATCCCAGCCACCTGATCCTGCCCGTGGCAACCATCCGCCGGTTACTCGACGAGGATGGGCGGCCCTCACCCACGGACCCGTCTACTGCGTGGTGAAGAGGTTCCGCGTGCAGTGGACCACCTCGATGCCTCGCTCACGGCCCAACTCCACGACCGGCGCGAAGAGGTGTTCGCGGATGTACGCCTCCGGGAGCCTGAACGCGAAGCCTCGCGCCCTGGCGCGGCCTCCCTGCGCGGCTGCATAGAGCAGCTCCCACTCGGCCCGGAAGCGCCGGTCGTGGTAGCGGCCGCACATCACCTTCATGGCCGATATCACCACGCGCTCGCAGCCCGTGTCGGCGGCCAGGCTGACCAAATGCTCAAGGTCCGACCATGTGTGCGCCGCCTGCGCGCCATAGTCGGCCACCGTGGGACTGCCGAAGAAGGCGGCCGGCAGCGGGTCACGCGGGAAGAGCGGATCCACGCGCAGCGTCACCCGGACGCCCTCGGCTCGGAGTCGCCGCACCGCCTCGACGCGCGATGCCACCGAGGGGGCGCCGGGTTCCACATGGCGTCGGAGCGCGTCGTTCCAGAAGGTGAGCGAGACCTCCACCACGGCCTGCGGCAGCGCCTTCAGCGGCTCAAGGTACTCGGGCATCGTCAGCCGCGCCGGGTTCTTCGTCAGGATCGGCACGCTGCTGAAGAGGTCCCGCTCCTCCGCGATGCGCCGCAGGAGCGCCAGCGCCTGGCCCAGGGGACGCTCCATGGCCTCCTGCAGGCCGTCCGTGGAGTTGCTCACGTGGAGCGGCACGGGCGGCAGGCCCAGGGCGCGGAGGTCCGCTAGGTCGCGCTCCAAGCTCCGGAGGAAGCCTGGCTTCTCGCGCGGGCGGGCCGGATCCGGCACGTAGCCGCTGATGTAGCAGTAGGCGCAGGCGTGGGCGCAGGCCGTGTAGACGTTCGCGCAGAGGCGGAACCCCGCCGGGAAGCGGCCGCGCTGGGCGAAGGGGTCGTAGAGCGCCAGCGCCCGGGATCGGAGCGAGAGCGGCCGTTCACCCTCGGCGGGCGGAGCGTAGAGGTAGGCCATGCGGCGCAACGCCTCGTCCGGCGGCACATCAGCGAAGAGCGCCGGGTCGTGGCATCGGCGGAGTAGCGCGGGCAGGTCGGACTGCCCCTCCCACGCGCGGCGCGCCGGGCTCATGGCGCGGGTTCCAGCATCACCTTGTGGCCGAAACCGCGCGAGTTGTCCAGCCATCGCAGCGTCTCCGGCCGCAGGACGTAGAGCGCGGCGGTCGCCAGCAGGGCAGAGAGCGCGGCAGGCAGGGCGAAGCGGCCCCGGTAGAGCGCCAACGCCTCGGCGCGCTCGGAGCCATCGGTTACCACCTCGGCCCGGCCCGTCACCTGCAGCCCCCGGATCTCGGCCCATCCCCACACGGCAGGGTAGATGGCGGCCGATGCTCGACCGGTGGCAACTGCAGCGGCGCCGTGCCGCGTGCCCGGCATGGAGACCCAGTATAGGTTCATGGCCACGTCCGCCGCGAAGAAGACGGCGGCCACCTGGGGCTCGCCATCCGGCCCCACGGTGGCAAGCGCCATGGTGGAGACGCGGCACAGAAGGTCAGCAACGGCTTCTCGCGCCTGCATGTCGTCTTGTGACCTCATTGGGCCATTATGGCCGCTCCCACTGTGGTTGTCTGCGCGGCGGCACCAGAGAGCTCTTCATGCGCGGCCGTTCCGGCGAACCGTGCGCGACGCCCCCGCCATGCGCTCGGCTGCAACGTGTTCCCGGATGGCGTTCCAGGGGAAACACCGGCGATCCGGCAGTCGTGGATCGTGTCTGTGTATCTGGTTCCGAGATCGTGGGAGAGGCTGTCAACGCCGCACAGCCGCTGGGCATTGGTCAAGCGTCGAGCCCCCGCGGCCCGTCGGCCTGGCGGGGGCTCGCGCTCTCAGCAACCGGTCAGCACAACCCGGCGGGAGTCTTGGTCTATAGGTAGGGGTTCCAGAGGGTAACGTCGGTAGTCAGCCGGTCATACCCGACTGCCTTGGTGTGCCCGTCGGCGAACTGCACGTTGATCATGCCGCTGTGCCGTGCCTTGCCAAGCTCGACTGCCTCGGCGTTGCTGGGCTCCGCCGCGGGACCGGCCGGAGAGCCCCAGCGGAACAAGTACGAGTTGCCGATGTTCTTCCAGTAGCTCAAGTAGGAGCCGGATGGTGTGAAGGTACCCAGGGCCGGCGGGTTCATCGGCAGGGCTCCGTAGTAGCTACCGTCCATCAGGATCACAGTGCCGGCAGGGCCCGACAGGGCGGCTAGGGCCAGACCCAGGTCTGCCGGGAAGCAGTAGTAGTTGGCCGAGTAGGAGTTCTGGCCGCCGTAGCTGCAGTACCGAAGCTCGGTGTCCTTGCAAGCGGTGGCCACGTTGACCCATGCGTTCGGCTTGGATGGGCAACGCCAGATATCCCAGTTCTTGACATAAGAATTCAGAAGCTGGTTATAGAATGTGCGAGTGGCGGCCTGAGTGTGCCCCAGTGCGATCTGCTGCGCGGCGAACGGGTTGACGTCGCGGGTCCGGTACGGGAACAGCATCTCGTCATAGTCCTGGCTGTACATCATGGTGGCCTTGCCCATCTGGTTCATATTAGATAGGCAACTGGCCTGCCGGGCCTTCGCGCGTGCTTGTGCGAAGACCGGGAACAGAATGGCGGCCAAAATCGCTATGATCGCGATGACGACCAGTAGTTCGATGAGCGTGAATGCACGTTTCTGTCTGCGACGGTGCACAGTCGATATCCTCCCGGGCTCCTTGTCCGTCGATCGGCAGGAACCCGAACACACGATGGGGCCAGGCTGACACAGCGGTACCATGCCCACGGTGAAGGTAGTGTGGTGCACCAGTGTGAACGGAATGTGAACGCCAGATGAATGGGATGTTAAGTCGGCGTACGCGGACAGGCTCCAGGTCCCCATCCATACCCCCGGCGGCCGCATGGTAGAGCTGCCATGTACCGGTCGTCGTGGCCGGTGACACGCGCCCGCTGTGGCTCTGAGGCCATCAGGACATCCGGATCATACGTCCACCTGCGCTCGTACGCCAGCGTCTAGCCTCCACTTCGTCTGGTTCGCCGTCTGGCGATTCGCCCGCCCGACAGCGCAACTTCGCCGGTTCTGTGTTATACTAGTGACATCGCTGCGGGGTGGAGCAGCCTGGTAGCTCGTCGGGCTCATAACCCGAAGGTCAGAGGTTCAAATCCTCTCCCCGCTCCCATATGAAGCCGCTCGGTCATCATTGGCCGAGCGGCTTATTGCTGTTTGTGCCCGCCCGATCCGTTCTCATCGCCCGTGCAGGAGCCGAGCCACTCAGTGTCGGTGACAGCGCGGACGCCCTGCCGATGCCCTCGGGCGGACGGCAACGGGAACCGGGATCCGGCACGACCGGACGTGCCTCTCGGTGGCGCCTCGAGATGGCGGTCCGGCCGGTCGTCTCTGCCCCGATGGGTACACTCGATGGTGCGGGGGGTGGGGGCGGCACCGCGCCGTTCGAGCCACCCGGACCGTCCATCGCTACGATCCAAAGGTGCGCCCGAGGCTTGCCCGGGGTAAGTGGGCCCGCCTGATCGCGCGGGTGATGCTGGCGCGTGAGCGGAGGAGACCGACATGACCACTGGGCGCCTTGTATTGGCAGGCGCTCTGCTGGCCGGCATCGCACAGCCTGGGGTTCATGCGGCGGAACTGCGCGCCGGTCCCGCGCTCACGGTTGCCGCGGGCCGCGTCAGCATGGAGGTCGGCAGCCAGAAGCTCGTGTTCGTTGAGGGCAGCCAGAGCTATTCCCTGATGACCTACGTGAGGGACCGGGGCGCCTGGCGCGAAGGGTTCGATGCCGCACAGCCGCTTCTGACGGGTTCACTCTTTGGCGGTCGGCCCGCCGCGTTCAAGGTTCTCGCAAAGACGCGCTCTCGCATATCCGTCGAGTTCGTCGGACGCCACGCCGCGCCGGCATACGACTGGTCGATCCGCGTGTCGGCATCGACCGACAGCCCGCTCTTCCACTTCAGCATTACATGCCGGCTGCCTGAGCCGCTTACGCTCGACTTGCCGCAACCCACGGTGGCCCTGTGGGCCCGGCGCGCCGAACCAACCGTGCGGGTGGATCAGGGGCCCGACAGCATCTACGGGGCCGCGGGCATCCCACACGGATATGGCTTTCCGGCGGCGTACCTCTGGGACGATCGGTTCGAGGCCGCCGTGTTCTTCGACATGACCGCCATGCGCTGGATGCGTCGCGATGGCGTCGCCCGTTTCCATGACGTCCGGATCATGACCCGTCGCGACGGCGACCGCATCGGCCTCGGGATGCACTTCAAGGGGCTGACAGGGCGTACCATACCGGCTGGCGACATGGTGATTAAGTTCGCCCTCTACCAGGGCATCCGCAACCGCAGGCCCACGTCGCTTGCGGCGCTGGACACGATGATGCGGCTGTTCGCGCCGCTCCATCCTGCGTCCGCGCCCTGGCCCACAGACCAGACCACCGGGCGTCCGTCGAGCTGGGATTACGTGGCGACGCAGACCCTGGCGGATCTCATGAAGCCCGGCACACTCGCCGAGATCACTGCGCCCTGGCGAGACCGGCCCGTCGAGCTAGTCCGTTCGCAGGAGACGATGGTTGTGCATCCGGGGGCCGCACAGCCCGGTCCCGAGCAGGTTGCCGCCGGATGGGACTTCTCCACGGTCAACAACCATCTGTCGCCCTGGCTGCTTCTCGCTCGGCTCAGGGGCGACCGCACTGCCCTGAAGCTCGCGATGCAGAAGAAGGACGCGCTGCCCCGCTTCTACGATCCGAGGGCCGGCCTGATCCGCCACGGCACGCGCCAACCGGAGCACGTGGGTGACCTGGAGATGAGCTGGCAGAACCTCACCTTCCATCAGGAGGTCCTGCGGGCATCCAGCGCCGCCGGCCCAGCCGGCTTCAACCCCGCGGTCGCGGGCCGGTTCCTGATGTCCGCCGCGGGGCTCCGCGAGCTGGCGAACAACGTCGACTACGTGTTGCCGCAGTGGTTTGACCCCTATCGGAAGCAGCCACTGAAACAGAACGACCTGCCGCAGTTGGGAGCCGTGCGAGAGCCCTGGCAGATCGGCACCTACGCCTATCTCATGATGGCGGCGTTCGACACGACCGGCGACGCGGGCTACCTGAGTGAGGCGCGGCGATCCGTGGACGTCCTCATGGAACGCATGCACTATCGTGTGACCAACGAGGTCTACGATCGCGTGTATGCCGAACCGGGCGAGTTCCCGATCACCGAGCTATTTGGCCAGGCATACGGCACAGTCGCGGCACACAGGATCTACAAGGCCACGGGCGACGGTAAGTACCTCCGCTATTCGCGCGACTTCGTGAACACGCTTCTGAGGCTGACGCCCTGGTACGACGACGAGACGGACGTCGTGAGCCGCGAGCTTCACAGCGCCGGGCTCTTCTTCCCGCACTGCGGGGCGCACGTACTGACGCCGTGGGAGACCGTGGAAGCGCACCTCGCGCTTGTCTGGGTGCTGAAGCACGACCCCGGCAATCAGCTGAGGAAGCTGCTGCTGAAGCTGGCTAACCTGAACCGGACGAACTCCTTCTACTTCTACCCCGCGTTCTGGACCGATCCGGTCCGCGCTCATGACGGGACCTCCCGGTCAGGCCCTGGCATGTATTTCCCGATCGAGCCGTTCTACTCGCTCGAAGGGGAGGGCGGCCACCGCGGACCGACCGCCGCCTATATGGCGAGCCTCGGGCTCTGGAACAACTGGATGTTCGAGGCGCTTGCAGACACCAGCGACCGGCAGGTCATGGTGCTGAACCTCGACGCCATGGACGACTTCGAGCCTTCGCTGCAGGGCATACAGCGCAACCTCCTCGTGTATAACCCGACGTCGTCCAAGCGCACCTGCACCCTTCGTCTCTCCCATCTCAGCGACGCGAGATACCATTTGACCGTCGGGGCGAAGACCCAGTCGATGCCGGCGGAGCGGCTTCGTAGAGGACTATCGGTGACGCTTGGGGCCGGCGCGGATGTTCGAGTCGCCCTCCGGCGCAGTGATTGCCGGCAGGCGATGCTCCGACTCGACAGACAGCGCCAGGGCCGGAACGCCCTCGTCCGCGCCTATGCGGCGCTCCAGCAAAAGGGCAGTGCGCGGCCCGACCAGGTGCAGGAATTCCAGGGCGCCTTGGCCGATCTCGCCGCCGGACGCACTGAGCGGGCTCGCCGTCGTGCGGATGCGTTGATCCAAGGAGGCGGGGTCCAGCGGCGGTCCCCAGGCGACAACAAGCCGTAGACGTTGTGGCGGCGCCTGTGCCGCCCTCAGACGAGTGGAGCAGGCTCGCCTGTGCTCTTCGGCCCGCAAGCGCGTCGTGCGCCGGTCGCTTGCGGAGTTCCTCATCCACGGCGCCAAGCTCGCATTTGCGGCGAGCCGGGGCGAGGCTACATGCGGGATTCCGACTGGATACGCCGCTCCACCGCTTCGTGACCCGATGGCCCCGCCGAACGCGCCTCCACCCGTGTGGCCAGACTCTGACGGGTCCGCCCGCGGGTACACCTTCGAGCCGATCGACAGGCGCGCTCCCAGGGCCACGTCAGTCCGCAAGTGCCCCGGTAGCGTCCACACGTCGGACCATCGGCAAGAGCCAGCAAGCCGCACAGGCTGAAGGCGATGCTCGCCGTTCCGCCACAGGCTCCGGCCCATGGTTGTCGTGCCCGTTGACGTTTAAGCGGCTCTTCGCGACGTATGACCTGCCAGATGATGTCCGCGTGGCCTGCTGGACCGCTTCCGGCCCAGAGCGGGCCCACGACTACAGACCTCACACTGGAGGAACGCGATGCCTGAGCATGCGAAAAACACGATCTGCCTCTGGTTTAACGGCGATGCCGAGGACGCCGCGCGGTTCTATGCCGCGACCTTCCCCGACTCGGCGGTCGGTACGGTGTACCGGGCTCCCGGCGACTTCCCCGGCGGGAAGGAGGGCGACGTGCTGACCGTCGAGTTCACCGTGCTGGGCATTCCGTGCCTCGGGCTCAACGGTGGGCCTGCGTTCAAGCACTCGGAGGCGTTCTCGTTCCAGGTCGCGACGGCCGACCAGGCCGAAACCGACCGCTACTGGAACGCCATCGTCGGCAACGGCGGCGAGGAGAGCGCGTGCGGCTGGTGCAAGGATAAGTGGGGGTTGTGCTGGCAGATCACTCCCGTCGCACTGACGCAGGCCATGGCCGATCCCGATCCCGCCGCCGCCAAGCGTGTCTTCAACGCGATGATGGAGATGGTGAAGATCGACATTGCCACGATCGAGGCTGCGCGCCGCGGCTGACCGTCGCTACGCGTTGCGGGCTGCGAGCCGTTGTTCCAGGGCAATCGACGTCGGCGTGATCGAGAGGCCACCGAGGCCGGTGCAGCGCAGCTCGCGGGGCATCTGTGCGCCGACGCGTCTGGCCGCCTCGATCGCCTCGTCGAGCGGGATCACCTGGTCGAACCCGGCCAGAGCCATGTTGGCACACGACAGGGCGTTGCTCGCGGCCATCACGTTCTTGCCCAGACAGGGCGCCTCCACCCGCTTCGCCACCGGATCGCACACGAGACCGATCACGCTCTGCAAGGCCATCGATGCCGCCGCTGCCGCCTGCGCCGACGTGCCCTGAGCCAGCGTGACGAGCGCTGCGGCAGTCATGCATGAGGCCGCCCCCGCCTCTGCCTGACAGCCCCCGACCTCAGCGGCAAAGGTCCAGCGTGTCGCGATGAAGGCGCCGATCAGGCCGGCCGCGAGCAGCGATTTCGCCATCCCCTCCTCGCCCAGGCCCATGGCTTCGGCCATGGCGACCACCGTGCCGGGGAGCGCGGCGCAGGCGCCGGCGGTCGGCGCAGCGACGATCACCCCCATGGAGCTCTTCACCTCCATCAGCGCGGTCACGTAGAGCACGGCCCGGTTCAGGGCGCCGGCATCGAGCAGGCGGCCCTCCTCGAGGCAACGCGCGAACGCGCCGGACTGGCTCCCGAGGATGCGGTCTGCATACTCGGTGCCCGCGATGCCCAGCGCGATGGAGCGGCGCACGATGCGAACGATCTCGACCATCTTCGCGATGACCTCGCCCTCGCCCAGGTCGCCTCGCGCCGCCTCGTAGGCGACGGCGAGCTTCCAGAGCGGCGTATCGCGCCCCGCATCGGCCCGCAGCATCTCCTCGCACGTGGTGAAGGGAATAGTGGATGTGCGCGATGTCAGCACCGGAAGCACAGGGGCCAGCCGCTTCACCTCTCGCACCGGCCCGGAGCCGCGAAGAGTCGCAACCACGTCGTCAGGGACGAACGCGCCGGCCTTCACTTCGACAAAGGCCGCGGACCCAGACCCATGCACCAGCACCGCGTCGGCGTCCATCAGCGCGGCGACGCGATCTGCGGCCGCCGCGGCGTCCCCGTCCGGCCATAGCAGCGTCTCGAAGCAGTCTCCGAACATCGAGACCGGGATGTCGTCGAGCGAGATCACCTCGATCATGCCGCCCCCGCTCGAGATGACGTGCAGCGTGTGGCGTTCGCGCCCATTGGCCAGGGTGAGGCGGTAGGTGTTTGGGTGGGGATCGCCCGCATCGATGACGGCCATGGAGACCCGCACGCCGGACGCGAGGAGCGCCGTCCCGGAGGAGGGTAGCCGCTCGTCGGCCGCCTCCCAACCCAGCAGGCCGCCGAACAGGCCCATGTCCGAGCCCTGCGACTCGTGCGTGGTTGGTAGCGATCCCTGACGATCGTACTCCACGAGCACTTCGCTGAGTTGGCCGTCCATCAGGTCGCGCGCCAGCCGTCCGATACGCAGCGCCGCAGCGCAGTGCGAGCTCGACGGGCCGCGCATCACAGGTCCGATCACGTCGTTGAAGATACTCACCAGCATCGCGCGTTCACTCCTTCTGTGCGGCTCGAGTAGAGCAGGAACTCGCCCGGAGCACGCTCCCGCCTCGATCCGGGCATGGGAGAGGGAGCCCGGCGACTACCTGGCGCGCGGGCCGGCGAACCTGGTCACAGCGCCGCCGTACTCCCTGCGCCAGGCATGAGAAGCCGTTTCCGTGATACCATGTGCCCGCGCGATCTGGGCGATCGTCTTCTCGCCGCGCTCGCCTTCCTGCAGCATCGCGACCAGGTGCTCCCGCGGCGAACCGGCTCTGCTTCGTCTGGCTCCCCGTGTATGGGGAGTCTATCACTCACGGTGGCCTGGACCACGGGGGTCAGGTCAAGACGCCTCGGCGACGAGCCTGAGAGCCGGGAAGGCCGAGCATCGATTGGCGCCCGCACCTCCGGTCTGGCCCCGGCGTTCTGCCGGGCATTCCGGTGGTCAATGGGGACATGATACCGGGGAGGCCGTCGTTGGGGACGGCGCCGCCCGGCCAGTCAGGAGGTCATGCCATGCCGCGGTGTTGTCACGCCGTGTTCGCCGCCGCTCTGTTGGCGGCAGCGTGTCCGTTCGCGTGGGCGGACGAAGATGCCGCCACGCGCCTGACGGACGCGATCCGGAAGCTCACCGCCCACGTCAGTCAGGTATCGATCCTCACCGCGGACCAGATCGACCGGCAGGCCGCGATCATCGCCGACAACGCCAAGGCGCTCGGCGAGACGCGTGACGCCATCAGGGAGGCCTTCGCCCTCGTCGCGGCCTACGATGATCGAGTTGGCCCGCTCTTCATCAATGACGCGACGCGCAATGGCATGCCCCGGAAGCCCGGGCCCGGGTTGGAACTGCACCGCGCGCTGTTCGCGGTTCAGCAGGGCCTGATCGATCATGCCTACACGCCCGCGAACCTCAGACGGTTTGCCGACGTGCTGGACGGCGCGCTCTTCAAGACGTCCGCCTACTTCCCGGGGCCCGTGGCTCGGCCGGCCGATCCCGGTACGGTGCACAAGGTCCGCGTCAACGCCTCGCAGCCACGCCCGTGGGGATCGCCGGTCATGTACGACGAGGACCCCGCCCGCCGACCGACCGGCTGCTACCTCGCGCCAGGAGACATAGCGACCGTGTCGGTTCCGCCTGCCATGGCGAACCGTGGCTTCAGCGTCCGTGTCGGCGCCCACTCCTGGAACCTGGCGGAGAAGCCCAGGATGTTGCGCCTCGACCGGGTCTCGCTCACGTACCCCATCACAGCGGTCGACACGCGGGTCGCAAATCCGCTCGGCGGCAGCATCTACATCGAGGTGCCCCCCAAAGCGGATCTGGGAGTGGTTACTGTGCGGATCCGCCGGGCGGTCCGATCCCCGTTCTTCTCCGAGCGCAGCTTCGACAAGACGACGCTGAAGCAGTGGCGAGAGGTGGAGCGGGAGCGCCCCGGCCCATGGGCCGACTTCGAGAGCGACAAGTTCATGGTGCAGGTGCCCACGAGCTGGATCACCGCCTACGACGACCCGGCGAAGCTGATGCGGGATTGGGACACCGCCATGGACTGCGTGTCGGAGCTCTTCGGGCGGCCGCTCGTTCGGCCCAAGAGCGTGTTGTACGTGCAGGTCGATGTGGTGATCCGCGGCGACGCCTACTACCCGGGATACCCGCAGTCCAACTTCGCCTACTCGCCCCACACCAGGGAGACCGGTCACAGCAGCCAATGGCTGCTCAAAGGCCCCCAGTTCGATGGAGCGACAATCTTCCATGAACTGGGACACGCCCAGCTGTTTACCAAGTACTCGGGCGAGGTCGAGGCGGTAGTAAACCTCCCCTATGTGGCCGTGCTCAACAAGGGCTTCGGCGTTGACCTGGACAAGGCGTTCGGCAGGTCGTTCGACAACGAGAGCATCTCGCTGGACCAGGCCGCCATCATGTGGATGGTCACGGAGAACTTCCGCCAAGGCAAACCGATGGACATTTCCAACACGGAGAGGGACGAGGTCCGGTATCAGCACCGCGGCTACGGCAAGTACGTCGAGATCGTCGGGCTGTTCGGTTGGAAGGCCCTCGGGGACTTCTGGCGCGCCGTGCAGGTCGACTACATCAAGGGGATCGATCCGCCGCGAAACGACGACCCGACCGACGGCCGCATCCTGCGCATGTCGAAGGCGGCGGGCGCCGATCTGACGCCGCTGATCCACTTCTGGGGCGTCCACCCGACGGACCCCGCTGCCCTGAAGGCGGCGATGGACCAGGCGGGGCTTAAGCCGTCGGCTCGGATCTACGATCGTCTTGTCCACTACAAGTCGCTCATACCCATGAGCAGCGCCGACTTCGCGAAGCACGCGAGCGTCATCTTCCCCCGGGGGATCCGGCAGGGCCAGAATCCGCTCTACGGCGAAGGCTGGTACGCCGCCTGGCTCCCGAGGTACGACGAAACCGACGGCGCCCGCGCGCAGGCTGCGCTGCAAGCGATGATCGACCGCTACTACCCGAGCGGTCGGCCATGCAGGTAGCCGCGGGGCGCCTCTCATTCACGGCGCGAGGCCCGGATCTGTGTGGGGCGGCGGCCCGCTGTCAGCCGACTCGGCGACCCAACTCGATCGTGAACGCGAACCCGCGTAGCTGGTCGGCTCCGGTTGTGCAGGCGCCTGCAGCCGCAGGCTGGTCACCGCGTCGGCCCCGATGGCTGATACCCGCTGAGCCGACCGGCCGCCGGGTCAGGACCATCGCGTCGACGCGCCGGAGCCGCCGCCGGCCTCGTGACGATGCGGAATCCGAGCCTGCCGACCTGCTGGCGCATCCTGCCGGTCGTCATGTCGAAGTCCGCCACCCGACACCTCCAGTAGAGCGACCGTGTGCCGTCGGAGTGCTCGTCGATGTAGCACGACCCGGTCCACCCGAGCGGCGTCGGCGCCTGCTCCGTTGGCTCGACGCCCACGATCCTGCTCTTGGACCGAACTTCGGCGGTGAACAGCAAGTCCTCGACGTCGTAGTTGTCGCCGCCGCGCCAGCTCGTCTCCGTTCCCAGGCCGAGTGCACTCCACGTCCAGAGCCTGGGGAAGCGGCACTTCCACTCCGGCAGGGGGGCGTACTCCGTCCGCGTCAGGTCGCGCGGAGCCACGACGTCGGCGCGCGGGCCACGCACCTCGACGTGCGCCGCGCCGCCCGCCCTGGCATTTCTGAGTCCGAGGTCCAGCGCGGGATCTCCGTAGCACGCGAAGTGGTCGTACTGGTAGCGGTATGACCCTCCCACAGGTTCGCCCTTCTCGAGGATCGCGACCGTGTAGCGGTTGAGTGCGGCGCGGTTGGCCTCGCCGAGCGTGTCCCCTCGCAGCAGGGCGTTCTCGAACTCGGTGTAGTAGAGCGCACCCTGTGCGATACCGCGTCGGCCATTGCCCACGAACGCAGCCGCTCCGTTGCGCAGGAGCTGCGCCGCAACCGAACGGCGCTCCTGGTCCTGATCGAGCGCCGCGGGCGAGCATCCGGTCGTGATGACCACGCACGGCGCTAGCAGCGTCTTGGTGTCCCAGGCGTACGTGCTACCGATGCCCTGCCACCAGGAGTGGGACGAATGGAGGATGGCGCCGACACGGGTGAGGGGAGAGCCCTCGCCGATCGTCGCGGGACCCTCGTGATGGCCCGCATGGCGCAGGCCGGCGAGTTCGAGCAGGTTGCCCTCGCGCCCGATCCACTAGGCCATGGCGTAGGTCGCGGCCAGCGCGCGATCGCTGATCTCGTCGAACGTTAAGCTCCTGCATGCCAACAGCGTGCCGGAGGCGACATCCTCGGCGACGAATCGCGCGAAGGCCAGGTCCACGAACGGGTCGGCGTCGGTCTGCGCGTACGGGTGGTCGGTCACGAGGTCCGCATCCGTGCCCTGGGCGTTGCCCGCGATCGCCAGGGGTACCGCCTCGGGCCAGCCCGCTAGGCAGAGGTAGCGCGGATCGCGGCCGATGGCGTTGCGGTACTGGCCGATCAGCTCGACGATATCTCCAGGGGTCGGCGCAGTGAGCCATACGGCGCTTCCGCGCTCGTTCTCGAGGACATCCAGGTCGACTACGTACCGGGTGTCGCCGATCGCGACCACGCCGCCGGTGCGAATGGGCCCCTCACCTGGGCCGTCGAAGCGTCCGTCGCCATTGAGGTCGAACTGCGCCCACCATCGATCGTTCGCGGTGTCCTGGCCAACCGCGAACGCACGCGCGGTCCCATGGACCTCGATCATCCCGACCCGATGCCCCGCCTTGCTCGGGCCCGCGCCTTCCGGCGCACGGGCGACGGGCTTGCCGGTCGCGAACCTCCGCTTCCAAGTCGTGTCGAAGGGTAGGGGTACGACCGCGCCCCCGCGCCCCGCGGCCAGCAGCACCGCTGACAGGGAGATCCGTGGCACGCCGCCGTTCCCGCCTTCCAGCGGATGGGCGACCGCCAGGTAGTCGACCGCCAGACGCTCCCTGGCGAGACGGCGTGCGACGGCGAGGGCATCCGCAAGGTGCTCTACGCTGAGCCTGACCTTGGGCGGCCGCTGCACCGCTGGCGCGCAGACCACCAGCAGCCTCGTCACCCCGAGTTGCGCGATGCACTGCTGCACCTTGTCGGGGAGGCCGTCTGGCGAGCATGGGAACAGCGGCACGCGCATCCGTGCAGCGAGCACCGCTGCAGATAGCGCACAGGCCCGGTCTTCCGTGTTGTAGGCGACTGCCTTTGAACTCCGGCGCCAGGAGGTCGTCGCGAGCTTGCACGCTCCTTCGAGGGCGGTGTCCACGGCCATCACCGCGAGAGCCACGCCGGGCGGGGTCTCACCCTTAGGTCCCGGCCCCAGCCAGACGACGCGGTCGGGCTTGTAGCGCCGCAGGTAGTCGAGCAGCTCGGGTCGCCACGGCGAGTTGGCGTCAACGGCACAGACGACCGGTTTGCCGTTGCTTGCCGCCGCCGCAACGGCTGACAGGAACACGTCGTCCTCCGGAGAGACGCGCTCCGATACGGGCGCCAGGAAGACGAGACGAGTCGGCGCAGCAGGGGCCGCGCTGCCGACGCATGCCGACGCCGAGCACATGAGCGCCCATGCCAACCACGCCAGCTTGCCGCGGCGGGGCTGCTGCGCTCGGTCGCTCAGCGCTGCATGCGTGGGGCCGGCTTGTGGCAGCCAGGAGCTGGTAGATCGTGGCATTGAGTCCTCCGGTAATGGTGCGGCCGACCGTCCAGGCCCGCTCGGCCATGCTTCATGCTGGGCTTGGCATCTTGCGCCGCGCAGGCTATCCGCAATGCCGCAGCCAACGGGCACGCGAGCGCCGGGCCGCGGAAGGTAAGGGGCTGCACGCCGTCTATCTGACTGCTCTGCTGGGATCACTGCTTGGGCGGCGACAACGGCAGGTCCAGCCAGGCCAGGCCGATGTCGCGCCCCATGTGGCTGGCGCTGTCGCCGCCGGGCGCGTCGTACAAGATCGCGAGACGCCTGCCGACCCGGATCACCGAGGGCATGCCGATGCATCTCTTCGACCAGGTGCAGTTCCTCCCGTCCAGAACCACCGCCTTGTTGCGTGCGTCCCATCGGTTCAGGTCCTTGGACCAGTACACCCAGACCGCGTCGGTGTACTCGCCGCCGTCCAGGCCGATGTGATTGGTGAACAGGAACCACGTCTTGTTGGCTGGTTCGAAGTAGAGCGAGGAGTTCTCGATCTGCTCCTCCGGCGAAACGATGGGCTGCGGGTCGATGGCCCACGGCCCGTTCAGGTCCTTCGTGCGGGCGATCCCGAGCGTGCGCTTCATCGAGGCGCTGAAGAGCATTAGCCTCGCTTCCGCAGTTTGAGCGCCGCCGGATTCTGCAGTGATCTCAGAGTGCCCTTGCCGTAGCCCGCTGCCGTGCGTGGCCGGCATCTGGAATGCGATGTAGTGTAGACACGCCG
>CAJBBX010000081.1 GCA_903951425.1 uncultured Chthonomonas sp. | reverse complement strand
GCGAAGTCGGCCTGAATGGTGCGGCTGGCATCGCCGGCGGTGATGGTCCAGGTAAGCTGGGCCTGCCCGCCAGCATCGGTGGTGGCGGAACCGACCGCGGTGCCCGCGACGCTGAAGCTCAGGCCCTTCGCGGCGACGTACACCTTATCGGACGCCCGGTAGAGGTAGCCCTTCAGGACGACGGGATCTGTGATCGTCCCGGTTCGGTCGGGAACGTACACCGAAGTCGCCACCGGGTCCAGCACTGTCAGCGTGGCGGTACCGAAGCTGGAGCCGTAGACCGTATCACCGGCGAACTCCGCCCGGATGGTGCGGCTGGCGGCGCCGGCCGGAATGGTCCACGACGCCCCGGCGAGCCCGGCTGCATCGGTCGTGGCGGATCCCGCCCCCGTGCCATCGACCAGGAAGGCCAGCGTCTTGCCGGGAACGGCCGCGCCTCCGCTGCTTCGCTTCAGCGTAGCCTTCAGCGCCACCGCGTTGCCGGTGAGGCCCGAGGCATCCTGGACGATGACGCCGGTGGCAATTGCGTTCACGGTCAACGTACCGGAACCGGAGCCGGCCTCGTAGTCAGCATCACCGGCGAACGCCACGCCGATCGGCAGCGGACCCCAGGCCGGCGGGACGTGGGTCATGCGGGCCTTGCCGTCGGACGCCGTCGTCGCAGAGCCGATGGCCGTCCCCGAGACGCTGAACGCCAGCGATGCTCCGGCAACGCCCGTCAAGTCACCGTTCATGAGGTGGTTGTAGAGGTAGGCAACCAGCAGGGCCTCCGAGCCCACCGTCACGGTCGGGCTGCTCACCCAGACGTAAGTCCGGGCCTTCGTGACGGTAAGCGTGGCCGTGGCGGACGCCGCCGCGTAGCCTGTGTCACCCGCGAAGGCGGCGCCCAGTGCGCGCGAACCCACGGACCCCGCGGGAATGACGTAGCC
The DNA here is from genome assembly GCA_903951425.1 of uncultured Chthonomonas sp. Classification (GTDB taxonomy): domain Bacteria; phylum Armatimonadota; class Chthonomonadetes; order Chthonomonadales; family CAJBBX01; genus CAJBBX01. The sequence continues at coordinate 3,054 of CAJBBX010000081.1, read as the reverse complement.
GAAGGTGGCCTTGCCCGCAGCGTCGGTGTTGGCATCGGGCGACAGGTCCGAGCCCGCCACCGAGAAGCGCACCGCCTTGCCGGAGAGGCCCGACGCGCCTGCGGTCAGTGTGGCTGCCAGCGCCACGGTGTTCCCGACCCGGCCGGTCGCATCGGAGACTACCATAGTGGTCGCCGTCCGTACGACCAGCGTCCCAGTGCCGGAACACGACGCGTAGGTGCCGTCGCCCGCGAACGCTGCACCGATGGTGCGGCTCGCGGGTCCCTCGGGGATGGTGTAGTCGACCTGCGCCAGGCCCGCAGCGTCGGTCGTGGCGGAGCCCGCCGCCGTGCCGTCTACTGTGAACGAGACGGACTTGTCGGGCAGCGCCGATGCGGTATCGGCCCGCGTCAGCGTCGCCTTCAGGGCGACCGATGCGAACTTGGTGCCGATGCGGTCGGGGACGGACAGGGATGTGGAGGTGACCGGACTCCCGAACTTCAGCGTAAATCCATCATCGGCGCCGGCAGGCGCGGTTCGGAACGCACCAGGTGTAGTCGGAAAGGTCGTGCTCCCCGTCCAACCCGCAACGTAGCAGCTCTGGGCCGGACCAAGGGCCACTTGATAGCCAGCGTCGTTCCGTGCCCCGCCGAAGTAGGTCGAGTAGACCACAGCATCTCCAGATGGGGATACAACTGTGTAGTATGCGTCCCATTGGCCGTGGTACGTACGGTCCAGCGCGTCGGCCGTCGTTGGGAAGTCTGTGGACGCCATGAACCCCGTCATGTGTGCTTGGCCGCTCTCATCTACCGCAAGACCCTCTACCGTGTCGTAGTCGTTTCCACCGATGAACGTGGAGTAGACAAGCGAGGAGCCGTCGGCGGAAAGCTTGCTCAGAACACCTTCCATACCTTGCTTGGTAGTGCGCAACGCGCCCGGGGTCGTCGGGTAGTCTGTTGAGTCTGTGGCGCCTGCCACGTAGGCGCAGCCCGCGGCATCTACAGCAAGGGTATGCACACCAGTGCTATCCCCGAACGGCGTACTGGAACCCCCAATGAGTGTGGAGTACAGGAGCGACTGCCCTCCCGGTGCGATCTTCGCCACGAAGATGTTGCTGGCACCTGTAAGGTCACGCTTCAGGGCGCCAAGGGTGGTCGGAAACGTCGGCGATGAGGTTCTGCCTGCCACATAGGCGCTGCCGTCAGCCGTGACAACGATGCCCATGGCCTTGTCATATGCGGCACCCCCCCCAAGATACGTGGCATAGACCAGACCGGTGCCTGTAGCGTTGAGTTTGGCGACGAACGCGTCAACGCCGCCCGCATAGGCCTGCTGAACCGACCCGGCCGTGGTCGGGAAGGCGGCCGAAGCAGTATCACCCACAACGTAAGCGCAGCCGGCCGTATCTACGGCGATTGCCCAAGCATAGTCATCGCTGCTGGTGCCAATATAAGTGGAGTACGCAAGTGCCGCACCAGTCGCGCCGAGCTTGGTCACGAAGACATCCCATCCCGCGTTGTAGCTCCGCTGTAAGGCGCCCGCTGTTGTCGGGTAGTTCGGTGAAGTTGTCACCCCTGTGATAAATGCCGATCCAGAGCCGTCCACCACGATCCCATAGGCTTCGTCAAGGCCGCTGCCGCCGAGGTACGTTGAGTATGCTACCGTCGCACCATCAGGCGAGAGCTTGGTCACGAAAACGTCATCTCCGCCTCCGGCATATGTGGGCTGATAGGCTGCGCCTGTTGTGGGGAAGTCAGCTGACATACAGTAGCCGGTTAGGTAGGCATATCCTGCGGCATCAACTGCAACCCCACGAACGTAATCATTGGCGCTGCCGCCGACCAGGGTGCCATACTGCAGTATCGGATCCACTACCAATGGCCTGTTCGCGTCGTATTGCGCTAGGCGGAACGCAGCTGTCTTACCGCTGACGTCGTACGCCACCTCCACCGGCACCCGGCGACTCCCGACCGTCTGGTACGCAACAGGCCGCTTCCAGACGACGTCACCTGCAGGTGTGGCCGCCACCAGGTCGCCGCCGCGCGCCACGCGCAGTTTGGTCGCGCCCTCGAACGCCAAACGGATGCGGTGCGGATCGGCGCCCGGCCGAACCACGAAGTCGTACTCCAGCCGTGGCGGGCCGGCCGGCTGTACGACGCCGTAGTAGACGATGTCGATGCCGGGGTACACCGAACTGCACTGCACACGGGAATAGGTCGGCACATTGGTGCGCCACTTGGCCGGGTCGTTGCCGCGGTAGTAGTTCACCTTGCCCGGCAGCACACCGGAGCCGGCCATCCTCGCTCCGGGGTTGGCGCCAACCAGCCGCATGTGCAGCGCAGCCGGCTTCTGCTTTGCAGTGGCCGGGCGCAACGCCAACACAGCCTCTGTCGGGCTCAGGAAGAGCGTATGCCCTGCACCGCGAGCCAGGAACCTCACCGAGGCATCGGTCTGGCCCCGGTTGGCCTCAAAGGCCAGGCCATTCCGGCCGAGCGCATTCGGCGCACTCCAGGCGACCGCCGACACAGCAACCAGGCACGCGCCGACCATCAGGCGTCGAGCCGTCCCGATCCATCGTCCCAACCGCATGTGATCCTCCCCTGCCCGCGCAAGCGAGCTGTCCATGCGGGTACATTGGCATATCGCGACTGACAGACTACTGACAGATCAATGACAGGCGCGAGCAACCAGGCAGATTGGCGCCCCGTCCTTACTGGTATGCCGAACCTGACGCAGAACGGCCCCGGAGCGCCATGCCCCGGGGCCGATCTACCTTGCGCTCCCTCGCTCCGCAGCTACGGTACTACGTTGAACGTGGTGTTGGCCGACACTGCCGCGTACCAGCTATCACCGGCGAAGGCCGCCGTGGCCGTATGGGAGCCGAGGGGCTCGGACCAGGGGACAAACCAGCCGACCGATGCCCAGCCGTCGGCGGCTACGTCGGCGGACCCGACGCCTGTGCCGTTGACCGAGAACGCGATGGACTTGCCGGGCTGGATCACGTAGTCCGGCAGGCTGCGCACGTAGGCCTTCAGCGGGAGGGTCCTGCCTCGGCCGGCTGAGCGGACGTAGGGC
>CAJBBX010000080.1 GCA_903951425.1 uncultured Chthonomonas sp. | reverse complement strand
GTGATGGGGGCGATGGTTGGTCAGAAGCAGATGTGCCGGAGCCGATGTCTCGTGGGCGCACCCCACGACCGCAGGATCCAACCGGCCCGATGATATGGCCCCACCTTATCTCGACCCAATCGGGTCGGTCTGCGCCGCGTGGAGCGGCCGGCCATGTACGCCAGAAGGGCAGGAACCCATGTACGAGTACCGGATGGTGCAGGTGCCGCCGACAATCAGTGTAAAGGCGCGTGACCAGAGCGGCAAGGAGGCGGCGCTGTATCTGGAGGGTATCGCCAACCAGGGCGCGAAGGATGGGTTCGAGTTCTACCGCGTCGATACCGTCGGCGTGGTCGTCGAGCCAGGTTGCCTGGCCGGGCTGTTTGGGGCGAAGCGCACACTGACGGAGTACTACGTTGTCACGTTGCGCCGGCCGTTGCGTGGCGCCTGACAGGAGGTTGGAGATGCGGCTCAAAGTGCTGGCTAACGCGCTCACGCTCTATCTTGCGTCCATGGGTGCGGCCAACGCACAGACGAAACCTGTGAAGAAGACAACGTTCTGGTTGGGCGGCCCTGCAATCCTTCAGTACAGCCCAGGTGACGACGGCAGGATATCCCTCGGCCTCGGCATTGGGCGGGTGCTGTACGTGCCGGGTGCGAAGGGGTACGGGACGATGGCGCCGCCCCCAAAGATCAGGTCAGGGCTGGTCGTCGAGGCGATGTCGTACCCGAAGGGGGACTGCGCAGGGCTGGCGCTCAACTTGCGTCTCGGCTCAGTCGAGGGCAATGCCTATCTGGCCCCGGGCGCGTTCTATGGCTCCAGGCCGTCCGGCAATGTGGTCGGACGCGTCGGCCTGATGTTCCCACTCGGCACGGACATCTCGCCGTTCCTTCCCGATTTAGCGATCGGCCTTCGGTTCTAGCCGGTCGTCGGCGCCACGGCGAGCGGTGCAGTTGGTCGGAAACCGCACATCGCTGCCCAGTAGTGCAGGCACTGCCAACACGACACTCAACGTGGTGGAGTAGAACCACCAAGGAGGGGCCGCTACCGGTTCAGAGCGGCCCCGCTTCTTTGCGCTTCGCCTGCCGATGCTGCCATGCGCCGAACCCGTGCCGCCGACCTACCGCAGCTTCGCCTCCCCAACCCCCTCGCACCCCGGCCCGTACTCCACCGTTGTTTTGAAGCCTTTGCCTTGCTTGTCGGCGGGGATGCGGTTGGCTTGCAGCTTGATGCCGCTGCTGCCCCGGACATAGAGCGCGGCTGATCCGCTGGGCGCCGTGGGTTTGCGGCTGGCTTGCTCTACCTGGTTGCCGGAGATCGTGATTCCGGCCACGCCGGAGACGTAGATGCCGCAGTTGTCGGTGCCGACCACGCGGTTGTTGCGGAAGGCGATGTCGCGGTGGACGCCTGGGCGCGGCGGTTCGGCGAAGCCCTTGAGCCAGGCCAGGGCGCAGAGGGCGCCGCTTGCGCCGGCCGCGCCGTAGTTGCAGTCGATGAACGTGTTGTTGCGGATCGTTACGTTGCGGGTCCCGATGCTCTCGAAGAAGTAGACCACCTCGGTCAGCACCAGGACGCCGGCCGAGGTGCATCGGGTGAAGGTACAGCCCTCGACCACCACGTCGCGGGTCTGGAGCAGCATGCCGCGCGCGCGGTTGGGGCCGATGCGGCAGTCCTTGATGCGCACGCGCGGCGTCCGGGTGGCGTTGCCCAGCACGTCGCCGGCCTGCAGCGCCTCGGGAAGCGGCTCGGCGAACTCCACGCGGTGGATGCCCTCGGGGCCGCCCTGGTTCACGGCCTTGACCACCGTGGCCGAGCCGTAGGGGATCAGGTCCGCCACGTGCGACATCTCCATGGTGTCGCCGGCGTCGGGCACATCGGCCATCTTCAGGTTGTGTGCGGCCAGCACCGTGTGGTCGTCGACCCTCTCCTTAACCGTCAGGTAGAGGCCAGACTTGATGTTGACGCCGTCGTCTCCCATGCCGTCGAAGCGGCAGCCTTCCAGGCGCACGGTGCCCTTGCAGCCGCCGAAGTGCGACGCGTCGGCCGTGGCGGACATGATGCGATGGGTGCCGGGCTTCACGGTGACGGCGCATCGGCGGAGAGTCACATCCTTGCAGACGATACTGACGAAGCCCATGCCGGGGACGGTGTAGAGGGTCAGGTCCTCGTACTTCATGTTCGTGCAGCGGTCGGCTGTAAAGCCGTTGTAGCTGTAGACCTGATGCCGCAGCACGACCAGTCGACCCACCGGCACGGGGATCTCGCGGGTGAGGTGGACCCGGAGCAGCTGCGGACCCACGAGTTCCGTGCGCTCCACCGCACTGTAGACATCGAGGCCGTTCTGCGCCGGCAGCTCGGTCTCGGCATCGTACTCCATGAAGGCGCCAACGGGTTCACCGCCGTGGACGGGGTACTCGGGGCGCACCTGCACGAGGAACGACTGCCTGGCCGCGGCGATCACCTTGCCCACGGAGAAGGGCATGCGGTCCCAGTCGATGGTCAGGTTTCGCACCGTGATGTTGCGGCAGCCGCCGAACCAGAAGCATCCGCTCGTGCCCGAGAAGATCAGCTCCGAGCCCATGCCGTCGATGGTCAGGTTCTCGGCGTTCTGCAGTTGGAAGAGGATGCGGCCGGGCCGTGCGGCGTCCGCCGGGGCGAACCGGTACTGCCCCTTGGGGAACTCCAGCCGGCGGGCCTTGGTCTTGGTGGCGTGCTCAATGGCCGCCAGCACCGCCGCGGTATCGTCGGATGGGTCGCCCGGAGCTGCCCCGAAGTCGGTGACGCGCACGACGCCGCCCATCTTGGCCACGGGTTTCTTCCCTTCTGTGCGGGGCTGCGCGCCGGCAACCGTAGCGACGGCCACCGCCAGGGCCGCGAGGTAGCCTGCGGCACGTTGTAGCGAGATGCCCTTCACTTGCCGGCGATCAGGCGCCGCATCTCGTCTGCCACGCTGGCGTACTCCTGCTCCAGGTCGTGCAGGACCATCTCGGCGTCGTTCAGGTCGCCTGCCGCCCCCATGCACTCCAGGCGGTAGGCAATATCGCGGAGGCGTTCGGCTCCCACGTTGGCGCATGCGCCCTTGATTGAGTGCGCGAGGCTCTTCACCGTGGCTGCAACGCCGCCGGTAGCTGCCTGACGCAGTGCGGCCAGCTGCCCGGGCATGTCCTCCACAAAGAGGGCCAGGACCTCCTTGGCCTCGGCTTCGTCCAAGCCCATCTCCTCGGTCAGCACAGCCAATGTAAACATGCGCGTTCCTGTCTGCACCGAGGCGTTTCGTGATGCGCCTTCGTCGGTGCTGATCCAGCGGGTAAGGGCGTCAGCCAGCCGCGCCATCTGGACAGGCTTGTCCAGGTAGTCGTCCATGCCCGCCGCCAGGCACCGCTCGCGGTCGCCCTTCATCGCGTGGGCCGTCATGGCGACGATCGGCACTCTTGGGTTCAGCACTCGCGAGGCCGGGTCACGCACTCGTATAGTGGCCGTCAGCCCGTCCATGTGCGGCATCTGAATGTCCATCAGGACCAGATCGTACGGAATGCGCTTCAGGGCCTGTACGGCCTCTAGCCCGTCGGCCACTGCGTCCGGGAAGCAGCCCAGGCGTTCCAAAATGCGCATGGCTACTTTCTGGTTGACTGCGTTGTCCTCGGCCACCAGTATGCGCGGTTGCGAACCGTCAGGGCGCACGATGGTCCTTGCCCCGCGGTCGAGCTTGGCCTGCTTAACCGGCGCGGGTCCGCCGTGGAGCAGGCGGACCATTGCGGCGCTCAGTTGGCCCTGCTTGGCCGGCTTCGTCAGGAATTGGGAGAACCCGGCCCGCTTAAGCCGGGCCATATCATCCTGTCCGCCCCGCGAGGTGAGCAGGATGAGCGCCGTCTTGTTGATCGTCGGATCTGAGCGGATCACCAGCCCCAGCGCCTCACCGTCCACGCCGGGCATCTCCATGTCGACAACGGCCACACGGTAGGCGTCCTCCGTGCGCGAGGCTTCCCTCAGTTTGGCCAGTGCGCTGCCGGCATCGGCCACTTCGGTATGGCGGCAACCCCAGGACTCCATGATTCCGTGGAGTACGCGCCGATTGGTGGCGTTGTCGTCAACGCAGAGGACCCGCACGCCGCGCAACTGCTCGAGGTGCGCCGACGCGGGTTCGGCGTGGCCCTCGCGCTCCAGGGGCGCCGTGAACCAGAACTCAGAACCACGGCCCTCAACGCTGCTGCAACCGATGGTTCCGCCCATGAGCCCGACCAACTTATGCGCGATGGAGAGGCCCAGACCCGTTCCGCCGAACCGGCGCGTGCTGGACGCGTCGACCTGCACGAACGGCAGAAAGAGCCGATCGAGCTTGTCCGGCGCGATACCGATGCCGGTGTCCTTAACCCTGAACCAGATGCGCGGATCGTCGGCGTTGTCCGACGCCGGCGATACGGAGACCGAGACCTCGCCGCTCGCCGTGAACTTCAGCGCGTTGGCGATCAGGTTAGTCAGCACCTGGCGGAGCCGCCCCGGGTCGCCGCGGACGAGCCGAGGGGTGTCCGGGTCGATGAGGCAAGTGAGCTCAAGGCTCTGCTCGGCGGCGCGGAGGGCGAAGATGTCCATCGTCTCGTCGAGCAGCGTCTCGAGGTCGAACGTTGTGTTCTCCATCTCGAGCTTGCCGGCTTCGATCTTGGAGAAGTCTAGGATGTCGTTTACGACTGTGAGCAGGGCGTCAGCGCTACGGCGGATCGTGTCTGCGTACTCACGCTGCTCATTGGTCATCGACGTGCCCATGAGGAGCCCGGTCATGCCGATGATCCCGTTCATCGGCGTACGGATCTCATGGCTCATGTTGGCCAGGAACTCGCTCTTCGCACGGCTTGCGCCCTGTGCATCGGCCACCAGGCCGCGGGCCGCTGTGAAGGCCCTCTGAAGGTTATCCTCGGCGCCGCGCATCTGGGCTGCGGCCGCATCGGCTTCGGCGAGGAGGGCCGACATGGCGTTGTCACCGGCGACGGTGCGCATCTGCTCCAGGGCCCGCGCCAGTCGAACGCCGGCAGCCTTGCCGCTCTCCATCTCCTCGGCCATGTGCCAGTTCAGTTGAGCGGCGGCTGTCGACAGCTGCATCTCCGCGCTGTCTCTGTCGGCGGCTGTCGGCGGCCAGTCCTGCGGCGAGCCCGTGAACGGAAGCATCATAGGGTTCCTCAGGAGGCGTCGCTGTGCGTTATGCAGCGACAACGGTCCTCCGATGGTCACGCACGGCCAACGGCCTCAATCACTGCCAGCGTCTCGGCGGTCATGTCTTTCAGGCGGACCGTCTGGTAGCCTGCCACGCCTGTATGCAGGGTATCGTTGATCCCATCGACCCAGGCAGCAGGCAGACTTCTGCGGCCCAGGAGCGCACCCATCACCGAGCCGACCGTGGCGCCGTTGCAGTCCGTATCGAAGCAGGGCTGAACTGCCCGGCAGACCGACTGGGCGAAATCGCCGTCGCCCCACAGCAACCCGAGGGCCACGATCATCGCGTTGGAGATGGTGTGGCACCAGTCATGCCCGCGCGTCTCGTCCCATTCACCATGGATGTGGGCTACCGCTTCATCGTACTCCATGCCGGCCTCGTGCCACTCAATCACACGGCCGAGCGCCTCGGCAAGGCGGCACTGGGCTGGGATCTGGTCCAGGCCGGCGTCCAGCGCCTGCCGGGGCGACGCGCTGACAAAGGCGGCCGAGACCATTGCGGCGGCCCACATCTCGCCGTAGATGCCGTTCTTGACGTGGCTGATGCTCGCGTCGCGCCACGCCATGTCGGCTGCCAACGCAGGGTTGCCGGGGGCGGCGTAGCCGAAGAAGTCGGCGCGAATCTGGGCTCCGATCCACTCGCGGTATGGGTTCCGGTACGATGCGGAGCGCGGCGGCGGAACCTGCAGCACGAAGTTGCGGTATGCCACTCGCTCGGCGGTGCACGTATGCAGGATCGGGATGTCGGTCATCCAGAACTCGGCGACGTTCTCGGGCGTGAAGTGCGGCCCGAAGCGCTTCAGGATGGCGAGGCCGGTCGTGGTGTAGTTGGTGTCGTCGTCCTCGGGCATGGCCGTCACGCGGTCGGCGAAGCAGGCCTCGGCGCGGAGGTCGTACTTGGCGCGCACGGCTTCTGAGGCCACGCCATACCGGAAGAAGTCCGACAGTGGCCAGCGGCCCAGGTCGCGCAGGTAGCCCCACATGCGATCTCGGCGCCAGCCCTCAACCGGCTTGCCCAGCAGGCAGCCGACGCAACGGCCTACCCAGGCGCCGTAGACCCGATCCTCCAGTTCCGCCGGTGCAGGCGCCGCCGGCAGTCCGCCGCCGCCGGCAGGACGCAGGGCGCGGATGCCCTCCAGGTCGGAGGGTTCGGCGTACGGGAAGCCGGGACGGACCGGCAGGTCCGCCGTGGCGTCGAGCAGGGCTTCGACGGAACGCTGGTTGCCGGCATCGGCATGGTCCAGCGCGAGGACACGCTCAAACTCGTCGGCCAGCGGCGCGGTATCCTTGCCTTCCTGCTCGCATTGCAGCCGCTCGGTCTCAACGTCGCCGCGGTCCAGCGTCAGCCAGATATGTCGCATCTCTGGTGGATCTCCTCCGCCCTTCATTGGGCGGCTAGTCAGCGTGGCTCAACGTCCTGACCTGGTGCTCCAAGCGGCGAACGGTGTTCACAGCGGTCCTGCGGCGCTCCATGGCCTGGGCCATCTTGATGGTCAGGACTTCGTAGGCGTCGACGCCCGGTACGTTCTTCTCCAGGTAGTCAAACGCGCCGCGCCGCATCGACTCCACGGCATTCGCCACATTGCCGTAGGCGGTGAGGACGATCACCTCGGTGAAGATATCGCAGGTGAGCGCCTGCTCCAGCACGCGAAGGCCGCTATCCGAGTCCTCCATAGACATGTCTGTGACGACGATGTCATACGTCGCGTTCCCGTGCAGCGCCTGGCGCGCCTCGTCGGCAGAGCCGGCTGTGGTGACCTCGTAGCCTTCGCGGTCCAGGCGCCGCTTCAGCGCCGCCCGCACTTCATCTTCGTCGTCGACCAGCAGCACTCTCGCCATGTATGACTCCTATCTGTCGGATGCCGGCAGGAAGAGCAAGAACCGCGCGCCTGCGCCGCTCGTCCCCGCCTCGCGGATCAATCCCTCGTGTGATTCAACGATACCCTTTACGATGCTCAAGCCAAGCCCCATGCCTTTGGCCCGCGAAGTGTAGAACGGCTGGAATATGCGCTCCTTGGCCTCGGCCGGCACTCCGGGCCCGCTGTCCGCCACCTCGATCTGCACATAGTCGCGCCCGGGCGGCAGCCGGCGCTCCTGCGTCTCGTCATGGGCGACCCGGCGGGCGGCAACGGTCACCGAGCCGCCGGAGGGCTGGAAGCTCACGGCGTTCTCGAGTAGCTCGGATATGGCGCGCTTCAGCTTGGGGGCGTCGCAGGCGATGGCCGGCAGGCCCTCGGGGATGTCCGTCGTTAGCGTCACGCCGGATCGCTTGGGCCAGCTCTCCTCCAGCGTCTCGAGCAAGAGCTCCCGGACATCCACCTGCGCTCGCGTAAGCTGCGTGGCCATGACGAAGTCGCGGAACTCCCGCAGGATCTCCTCCAGGCGCGTCACGCCTCGGGACATGCTGCGGAAGAGGCCGCCCATCTCCTCGCGGAGGGGACCGGGCGGCATCTGCCCGACAAGGTAACCGCCCTCGTTCAGGTCGCCCTTGAGCGCAAATGTTCGGTTGCCGATCATATGCGCAGACCGGGCCGAGAGCTCGCCCCAAGCCGCCATGCGCTCGGACTGCATGAGCCGTTGGTGGCTCCTGGCGTTCTCAACCGCGGCGCCGACCTGGCTGGCGATGGTGCTCAGCACGCGCTGCTCGGCCTCGCTGAAGTCGTTGGAGACCCACGCGCGCCGCCCCTTGCGCCGAAGCACGCGAATGACACCCAGGATGCCGCCGCGGCTCACGATGGGCACCGCCAGCAGTGCGGCGATCTCGTGGTCCGGGAACTCGGTATGGCGCCCGCGCCACCGTGCGTCGCGGTACGGCTCGCAGACCCGGAGCGCCTCGCCGGTCTGCGCCACCCAGCCCGTCAGCCCTTCGCCCACGGCGTAGTCCGCCTGCCCGACCTCGCCGGCCAGGGCGCCTTGCGATGCGCGCAGAACGAGGCGGCGGGTGATCTCATCGATCAGGAAAACGGAGCAGTCCTCGAAGCGCAGCACGTCTGCGGCCACGCTCACCACGCGGCGCATCAGGTCGTCGGTGTTGAAGGTCGTGGTGAGGTCGTTGCCGATCTCTACCAGCGCAGACTCGCGGCTCCGGAAGCCCTGGACCCGCAGCGCCGTGGCAGCGGCATGGGCAAGGACGCGCAGCCTGGCGAGGTCGCCGCGGCCGAAGGCATCCGCCCGCTCGCTCTCGATGTTGATGACGCCCCAGGAGTGGCCCGAGGTGCCCATAATGGGCACGGCGATTTCGCTCCGAACGTCGGCGAAGTAGGGGATGTAGAGCGGATCCGACGGCGCATCGCCAGTCAGGTGGGGCTCACCCGTCACAGCCACGTTGCCGGTGATGCCCCGCTTGGCTTCGTGCGCAAGGGACAGGCGTAGCAGCCGCTTCTCGTCAGTCCAGTCCGGGCCGCTGATGGGACCTACCTCCATGTCGCCGGTCTCACGGTCGACCAGCGCCAGGAAGCCGCGCGTGCCCGCCACGGCTCGCATGGAGGCGTCCAGCACACGCTGCAACATGGCCGCATCGCCCTGCCCGCCGGCTGCATCTGTGAACAGGCTGTCGAGATCATGCAGGAACCCCTCGTCGGGCGTCCTGGTATGTGGTGCGAGGCCATCCATGTCCAATAGTATAGACCCCCGACCGACGGCATGGGCCCGCACGGCGAGGGAGCGCCCTCCTACCGCGCGGGTGGGCCGGCGTACTCGCTCAGGAGTTCGTCGGCCGAGCGCACCAGCGCCGCGTGGCCGCTCCCTCGCCTGGCCGGGCGCAGTACCCACTCCTGGAGCGCACGTCCGGATGCGACCAGCAGGCGTCGGCTGTCTGGGCTGAATGCAACCGCCGTGACCGCGCCGGCCCGGGTCTCCATGGTGGCGACAGGCGCTCGGGGGTTCATGGCCATCTGCCATACGCGCACCATGCCGTCCGCGCCCGCGACCACGCAGAGCGACCCATCCGGCGAAACCGCGACCTGGGCCACTTCGCCCAGGCCGGGGAACGCCGCCTCGGTGCGGTCGTCCTCAAGCCGCCACACCACCACCACGCCGAGGCTGTCCGCCGACACGACGAACCGGTCGGATGGATCGAACGTGACGATCCTGGGTGCGCTCCTGAGGTCAGGGCCAAGGGCGATCTGCCTGCCGGTGGCCGCGTCCCAGAGCCTGACCGAACCGTCCACCGAGCCGGTCGCCAGCCTGTCTGCGCCGGCAGTGAAGGCAGCCGAGGTGACGAACCCCGTGTGCCCCTTGAGGCGCCTGACGCCCGGCGCGCCCACCATGCCGACGATGACATCGTTCCCGAGCCCGACGCCGGCATACCGCAGGCCTGCGCCGCTCCAGGCGACGGTACGGATGATGTGCGCGTTGCCGGTCACCGGCGCATCGCACGCCCCGCTGTCGGTCGAACAGGCTTGCGTAGGGCCGCCTACGCCGAGGAGCGCGACCCGCCGACCGTCGCGGCTGAGGCGTACGGCGACCACCTGGCCCACGGACGATGGATGGCTCCGGGTGACAGATCGTCGGCGCCGCCAGACGCGCCAGCCGCCGTCCGCTCCCGCCACCACGGCGCCCGTGCCGTCCGGCAGGTAGGCCGCTCCCACCACTCCGTCGGGCTCGGCGCTATGGTGCATGCAGATCGGGGCGCCCAGGACGGCGCTCAGGCCGCTCCACGCCTGGTCTGCCGCTACGCCGCGCATCCACCGCGCGATCCGCGCTGCGTCGCGAGCGTGCTCTAAGGCCGCACGGTGGTTGGCCGGCGACTCCGCCAGCGAGTGCGCGGCTGCCCCCTGCGCCGTCATCTGGGCCAGTACGGACTGGTAGAGCGCGAACGCCAGGAGGGCCACCACCGCGACCGAGACGGCGATGGCGCGCGTCATGCCCCGGGCGTAGGCCCTGCGTTGCCGCTGGACCTCCTGCGGCAGTGTGTTCTCGACGATCCACCGCCGGCCGAACACATGGGCGTAGATGCGGTTCCGGACCCGCAGCACCCCGTCTTCCACCCTGACGATGCCGCTCAGGCGAAGCCCGACGGCCACCGGGTCAGCTGGATGGTCACGGATAGGCTCCCGGCCGCGCAACACCCGTTGGTAGGCGTCCAGAAGCGTCGCACCTTGCGGAAGCCCCGGGTTGTCGCTGAGCAATCGGTTGCGGACGAATGCCATATTGGCGTCGGTCTCACCGGCGGCCTTGTCCAGGAACGTCGCCCGGCAGGCGGCATCGACCTGCGGCACGCCCTTCGCGCCCGCTTCTGCCACGGCGCGGCAGAGCCGTTGCGTCAGGTACGGGTGGCCGCCTGTCCAGTAGAGGATGCGCCTGAGCGCGCCGGCTTCGCCGTCCTCGGGCGTCCCTGCCCCCGGCAGCCCGTTCGCCAGCGGCCGTGCCTCGTCCTCGGTGAAGTCACGAAGGTCGATCCGGCGCCCCACGTTGAACGGAGTGATCTGGGGGTTGCGGACCAGGTCGGTCGGCGCCGCCACGCCCAGGAGGCAGAACGTCAGCCGCCGCATGGCTGGGTCATGGGTGCGTCGGTTCGAACACTCCCGGATGGCCGCAAAGAACTCGTCGACCGAGAAGGGCAGTCCGCGAACCACATCGATCTCATCGACGAAGATCACGATCGAGCGCGCACTCGTCTGGTCGCCGAGCAGGACGCTCTGGATGGCCGCGAACCACCTCTGCGCGGGGCCCAGCTGCGTGTGCGACATCCAGAAGCGGTCCAGTTCGTCCTCCGTGCCCGTCTGCGATCCGATGGAGAAGAGGAGCCCCGCGTACCACTGGTCCACGGTGACGTTCTGGCCGGCGCTGGTAAGGTCGAGGATGACGACGGTGGTGCCGAGCTCCTTGAGCCGGGACGCCGCGCGGACCATGAGCGACGACTTGCCCACCTGGCGCGTGTCGAGTACGTAGCAAAACTGGCCCGCCTGGAGCTCGGACAGCAGCAGGCGGTCGGCATCGCGGGTGGCGTAGCTCGCGGCCTCGCGCGGAAGCGATCCACCCGTTACGTAGAACCTGCGGTCCGGAGCGCCGGGCATGGCGTCCTACCCTGTCCCGATGCCCGACAGCCGCTCGGCATAGAGGCCGCAGCGCCACCGGGCGGCGGCCCGCGTCTCGCCGGCCAGAACGCCTGCCGAGCGCAACCGGAAGAACCCGCGCTCCGAGCACTCGGCGCCGCGCGTCAGGCACGCCACGGCCTGTGTAAGCTCCGGGTCCGCCTCGATGCTCTGGCGCAGGCCCTGGATCAGGTCGCCGAATGGCCCGAAATCGGACCGAACCGACCCTGCGTACTCAGGCCATCCGAACCCCAGGGCGCTCATATCGCGGAACGCCCGGGCCGTCAGGTAGGGGTGGCCGCCGAGTAGCGTATGGCACCCCTGCAGCGCGGCGATATCGAGCCGGACCAGCCCGTACCTGCGCGCAAGCTCGGCGACCTCGTCCGGCGCGAAGTCCGTCATGTCCACCCTGGCGCCGACGTTGAACGGTGAGCGGTTCAGGTCGCTGATGTAGAGGTGCGGCTCCGTGGCGCAGACGATGGCGATCGTCAGCCTATCCCACGGTCGGTCCGGCTCGAAGGCCCTCTTCTCGTGCCAGAGGCGGAGCAGCGAGAAGAACTCGTCCGAGTAGCGTAGCCCCAGCAGGCGGTCAGCGCCGTCGAGCGCCCAGGCCAGTGGCGCATCGTCGGTGGAGAGTACGCGCTTGACCATGTACCGTTCCAGGTTCGCGCCCGGCCCCAGGTGGCTGCGCCAGAGCTCCTGCGGGCTCTCGTCCAGGTCCAGAGCCATGGCCAGCCGGCCCGCGAGCGCCGCGCAGAGCTCCTCCATGCCGCCGACCTCATCCTCTGAGAGCGTGGAGACGTCCAGGTAGACAGCACGGGCTCCGCCTGCCCGCGCACCGGCCATGCCGCGGGCCAGCAGCGACGACTTGCCGGAGTGGCGGGGGCCTCGGATCAGGATGATGCTCTCGCGCCGCTGGAGGGCCTCGGTCAGCAACGCATCCTGTGACCGAACGATGTAGTGGCCTTCACCCGTGGGCAGGGCGCCGCCGGATGACGGCGCCTGGACTGCGGCCGGATCTGTGGGCGCCTGTGGCCGCGGCGGCGCCGCCGGGAGCCTGATCGACTGCTGCATCCGGACCATCGCATCCGACGGGGCAATGCCGTAACGCGCGCCCAGGTGCGCGCGGCACTGCTCATACGCCTCGATGGCTGCCGTCCGCTCGCCGGCCATGAGGAGCGTCTCCATGAGAAGCTCCCATGTGTGCTCGTCGCCCGGCGCGGCGTTGGCCAGCCGGCGCGCCCAGTCGGCGGCCGACCGGAGGTCATCCGCATCGCGTGCCGCCGCGGCCAGGGCCCTCAGGCAATCGAGGTACTGCTTCCTGCGCCGCTCGCGGTGGGCGGTGACCCAGCGCTCTGGCCAGCCGCGCAGGAGTGGTCCGCGGTAGAGCGCGACTGCGGTCGCGAGGGATTCGGGGTCATTGCGGGCGACTGCGGCGTCGAAGGCCGTTACATCGACGCTGGCGCCTGCCAGGTTGATGGACGCGAACCCGCTCGAGATGTGGACCCTCTGTCCGTGCGTGCCCAGCGCCCGCCGCAGGGCGCTGAACCCGTGGTGGAGGCTGTCCATACTCTCGGTGGCGGGCCAGAACGTGGAGGCGAGGCCGGCGCAGGCAACGGGTCGGCCGGCCTCCAGCGTGAGGAACGCCAGCAGGCGGTCGGCCTTACGCAAGGTCATGCCGGACGCCGGTGACCCGTCGACCTGGACCGAGAGGCTGCCGAACATGGTGACGGCGAGCATCCCGCCTTCCGCCTGGTCGTCGGGCGAACCGCCCGCAGCATCCTGCCTCACCGCCATCACGACGCCTGCCTCCCGCGCTACCTTGCTGACCGGCCCGCGGCCAGGTTGCCGCAACCGCAACTGGGGCCGCCATACGGTACCGTTAGCATGGCATACCGGCGATATGCTTGTTCGGCCGGCTGAGGCCGGGCGCCAGCCACGCAGCTAAGGAACGGCGGACGCCGGCGCAAGAACAGAAGTGGCTCGACCGGATTGTCTACTCGCCAAAGGGAGCGTCAGGTAGCCTTCACCAGTCGATCAGCGGGTCGAGCCGCAACACGATCAGTATTGCGCCCCTCCACTGACCGAATCACTGACAGACTTCTGACGATTCACTGACGGCCGCCCTGGAGCCACGCGATGGAGGGTAGGCTCCGGTAGAGGTGCCGACCATGGGAGCCAGTAGAGGACCGATGCACACTTTACGCAGGGCTGCGCGGACGACGCCGTGCGCCTGTGCGGCGGGCGTGATGGTTGCCGCCGCGCTCGGCCTGGCCTCGGGGTGCGCCAGGCGTGCCGCCGATGCCCGGTCTCTGCGGTTGGCTGCCGGTCACCCCGTGGTGGCGGTAGCGCGGACGCCTGTGGCCGATCTGCAGCCCTGGGTCCTCGAGATCGGCGCGCCGGGCCAGCTCTCGTTCTACTCCATGAAGCTCGACGCCTCGGGAGCCGTCTGGATCGCCGGTACGGCGTCGTCACGCGCCGCACCAGCCACCGCCCCGGTCTTCGAGTATGGAACCACCGGGGCGCAGGACTACTTCGTGGCCCGTGTCAGCCCGCAGGGCCGCCTCATGTGGCTGGCATTTGTGGGCGGATCGGGGGAGGAGCTTCCCGGCCCGAGCCTGCAGGTCGATGGCGACTGCTTCGCCACGGCGGCCGGCTCCACTCAGTCGCCCGACTTCCCGGTGACGCCCGGCGCGTACAGGTCGCACCACGCCGGCGGAACCGATGCCGTGGTGTTTCGCCTGGGGCCTGACGGTCGGCGTCTCGAGTACGCCACCTATCTGGGCGGCTCAGGCAAAGACAACTCGCCCACTACGGCGCTGGGGTCCGACGGCTCGGTCACGCTAGCAGGTAGCACCGAGTCGAGTGACTTCCCGGTGACCCTGCCCGTAAAGCCCGGCCACGCCAACACGCAAGCAGACGTCTATGCTTGCCGCCTCGATCGGCAGGGCCATGTGGTCTACTCATGCATCCTCTCAGGCGACACCGACGACGGCGACCGCGCCGACGGCCTGGTGATCGGCCCCGATGGCAGCGCCTACATCGTCGGGCACACCTGGTCGACGGATTTTCCGGCGGCTCGGTTCGGGGGCCGACTCGGGGGCTTCTGCGACGGCTTCATCGTCAAACTGGACGGAGCGGGACGCTTGGTCGGCGGCCGCTTCCTCGGTGGCGAGAACTGCGACATGGCCTGCAGGGTCGCGGTTGATGCGGTCGGCTCTCCCGTGGTGGTTGGAGGCACCCTCTCCCTCGACCTGCCCGTCACGCCGGGCGCCTTCCAGCCTCGGTTTGGCGGCGGCGGCAATCGGAAGGTCGATGGCATGCACCTGGGTGACGTGTTTGTGTGCCGGTTCACGCCTGACCTGAGCACGGCGGAGTACGTCACCTATCTAGGTGGCCCCAAGACAGAGGACGGCATGGCCCTATCAGATTTATATGTGACACCGGAAGGACGCAGTATAATCGTATTATTGTTGCCGTCCCTGCCTCTGGCCGACGCCTCTGCACCGGCCACGCCATCTGACCCATTCGACGGCCTACGGACGCTGATCGCGGTGTTCGACAAAGACGGACGCGCAGAGGGCGCCATGCTCCGTCCGACCATGTTCGGCGTCCGGTTGGTGTTGGGGCACGCCTCCGAGGCGGGCGCCGTCAGCCTGCTCCAGCTCCCGGGTGCGACCGTGCGGGGCCGCCCTCTGCGATCCACCAGCGGCAGGGCGATGCCCCGCGTTGCTCTCGAGGTTCGCGATCTCGTCGACCCTTCGGGAAGCCAACCGCCGCCGGCGATGGGTGCGATCACGCCGGTGAGCCGGCAGTTCGCCCTCCTCGCCACGTCCTCCCCGCCGCCCGGCGCTGCGCCGCCCGGTGTCGGTCCTCGGCTTCGGGTAGCGCTCTGCCGCGTCGCCGGGCCGTAGAACGGGAACTCCCGCGTCGGTGTCAGCGATACGTCAGGATTCCGTCAGTAGTTCGTCAGCGGCGATGTGCCAATGTGACCTCATGAGTGCCCGCGCTTACGGGCAGGGGAGGATCACATGCGGTTCGGAGGATGGATACCGATGAGGCGACATCGCGAAGTGGCCACTCGAGTCGCGAATGACTCGACGTCCGTAGCTGTGCTGGACCTCGTTGGCCGAGTGGCACGGTCTTGGCGGCGCCGCATCCCGAGGGGCGTGCTGTCCGCCGTTCTGGTCGTGGTGGTCGCAATGTTTAGTACTGGCGCACTTGCGGACGGACCTGCCGTCACGTGGGGTCTGAATGCATATGGACAAGTCGGTGACGGTACCACGTCGAACCGACTGTCGTCGGTTGATGTCGCAGGGACTGCTTTGTTCACGTCGGTCGCGTGCGGCCTGAGCCACAGCGTGGCACTGAGGGCTGACGGCACGGTCTGGACCTGGGGACGCAACCACTGCGGCCAACTCGGAGACGGCTCCAACAATGACCGCTGGACCCCTGTGCAGGTCGCCGGCCTCGAGGGCGTAACGGCCGTCGCGGCAGGAGGCGACCAGAGCGTGGCACTCAGGACCGACGGCACGCTATGGGCCTGGGGATGGAACGGGCACGGGGTTCTTGGCGACGGAACGACAACCAACCGCTCCAGGCCGGTTCAGGTCGCTGGCCTGACCGACGTGACGGCTGTCGCGTTCGGTAGCGAGTTTGCCAGCGCGCTGAGGGCCGATGGCACGGTGTATAACTGGGGAATGGGAAAGGGACTGACGCCAGTCAAGGTCGCCGGTCTTGCCGGGGTCACGGCAATTGCGAATGGCTGGTACCACTTGCTGGCGCTTCGATCGGACGGCACGGTCTGGGGTTGGGGCGACAACACCCGGGGTCAGCTTGGTGACGGCACTGCGACGAACAGAGGGCTGCCAGTCCAGATGTCCGGTCTCACGAATGTCACAGCCATCGCCGGTGGTCACTACCACAGTCTCGCGTTACGGTCTGATGGTACCGTTTGGTCCTGTGGCTGGAACGTGTATGGCACGCTTGGCGACGGCACCACCACCGACCGTCGGACGGTCGTCAACGTTGTGGGCCTTACTGATGTCATTGCGATCGCGGGTGGGCAGAACCACAGCCTTGCGATAAAGTCCGACGGCACCGTTGGCGCGTGGGGCTATAACAGCTGGGGATCGGTCGGTGACGGTACAACGACCGATCGCTGGACGCCAGTTCAGGTCCCAGGGTTGGTGCAGGTTGCGGCGATCGCCTGTGGACGGGGGCACAGTCTCGCTGTGCTGACGCGAGCCGGAACTACCCTCACGACCTTGGACCGCACCGGTAGCGTCGGCACATCGGTAGCCCTCCGCGCTACCCTGAGCCGATCATCCGATGGCCTACCGATCGCCGCGAGACTAGTTTCTTTTTCTATTGATGGCTCAGCCGTGGGCTCCGGCACCACAGATGCCACCGGTCTCGCCGAGGCATTGTGGCCGATATCAGTGGGGACTGCCTCGCGCGCGATCGGCGCGAGGTTCGACGGGGACGCGACATATGAGTCCAGTTCCGGCACGGCCACGCTCATCGTAGGTAGCGCCGAGACTTCGGTGTACGTTCCCGACCGAACCGGAACGATCACAGATGCCGTCGTCCTGAAGGGCTACCTCTACCGGGCGTCCGACAAGGCGTACGTCGCCGCGAAGGGCCTGAGCTTCAGCGTCGCGGGCACCGCGGTCGGTTCCGCCACCACCGATGCTGGCGGGCAGGCCCAGCTTACCTGGACCATCACCGCCGGCGATGCCAGCCGCACCATTCAGGCCGACTTCGC
>CAJBBX010000079.1 GCA_903951425.1 uncultured Chthonomonas sp. | reverse complement strand
GGTGAACGCGGCCGAGGCCCTTGTGGCGCGGCAGGCGTACCGCGATGCGGGCGGCGCATTGCGCCTCCGCCGGTGCGGACTGATGGTCGACGGCGTGGACCCGGTTCACCCGGTCACGCACCTGAGGCGATTCGTCGCCTCCGATGCTGCGGGGCAGCTGGACGACTACGCCGCCGTGGCCGTCGGGCTGCTGCGGCTCTATGAAGCCACCGGCGATCCGGTCTGGTTCGCCGTGGCGCATGAACTGGTGGACGCTGCTCGGGGCCGTTTCGGCGATCGGGAGCGCGGCGGGTTCTACGACACGCCGGACGACGCGCCTCAGTTGCTGGTGCGTCCGCGCGACCTGGCTGATGGCGCCGTGCCGTCCGGGGGCGCGCTGATGACGGAAGCGCTACTGGAGTTGCACCGGCTCACGGGTCACTCCACCTATCGCGCCGAGGCCCAGGCCGCCCTCGATCAGGCGGTCGGGTTGGCCGAGGCGGCGCCCCAGGCGGCCGGCCGGTGGCTCTGCGCCCTGTTGCATGTGGCTGATCCGCCCGTCTGCGTTGTCGTGGCCGCGCGCCACGCGGGCGATCCCGAGGCCGAAGCCCTGCTGCGGACAGCCCGCCGGCTGGCTGGTCCCAATGCCTGGTGCTGCATAGTGACGCCCGACGCGACCGGTGCGCAGGCGCCCGAGCTCGTGCGTGGCAAGTCGCCTGTCGGTGCGGACCCGACCGCCTACGTTTGCCGCTCCGGTCGCTGTTCGGCGCCCTTGGCCGGTACCGGGGCGCTTGGCGATTGGTGGGCCGGGGACGGTTCGTGAGAGTGACAAGACGCATGATAAGGTGTATTATCTCCCTTCAGGGCGTGGACCGGTAACCTTGCCCGGCGTTGTGTGTCGCGTAGCTGCTCGTAAGCACATGAGAAGGACGATCGATGACGCTCGTTGACGGCTCTGTGACGGCTGGAGGCGTACCCGATCCCATCCTGGGCTACGGCTTCATGCGTCAGCATCCCCGCGCCTGGGGAAGCCAGCTCGTCAAGGCCGGCGTCATCACGCAGGACCGCCTTGAGACCGCCCTGAACCAGAGCGAGGCCCAGCAGTCGTCGTTGGCCCAGGCGTTGGTCGATTGCGGCGCCGCCGAGGCGAAGGTCATCGGCCCGCTCGCCGCCAAGACACTCGGCGTTGAGTTCGAGGACCTGACCGCCACCCAGCCGGACCCTCAGGCCCTGGTCCTGGTGGAGGAGAAGGAGATACGCGCCACGCGTGCGCTCCCCATGCGGCTACTCGGCAGGGGCGACGTGATCCACGTTGCCATGGTGGACCCGCTGGACATCGGCGCCAGCGACAAGATCCACCATCTGACCGGAAAACGCGTGATCACCCGGCTCTGCCTGGCGAACGACTTCCAGAACACCGTCAATGAGCTTTTCAGCACCACGAGCCGCACCACCGGGGCCCTGCAGGAGCTCGAGAGCCTCGAGCCCGAAGACGACCCGGTCGCGTTGCGCCAGACGGCCGTAGAATCTGCCTCCGATGCGCCGATCGTGCGCCTCGTGGACTCGATCATGGACTCGGCCGTGGCCATGCAGGCCAGCGACATCCACTTCGAGGCAGGCGAGAGCGGCCTGGCGGTGCGTTTCCGCATCGACGGCGTCCTGATTGTGCATGCCCAGATCCCGCCCTCCCAGCGCTCCTCGGTTACCGCCAGGCTCAAGGTGCTGTCGGGCATGGACGTTACCGAGACCCGTCGGCCGCAGGACGGCCGTATGCGGTACCAGAGCCACGGCCAGCAGTTCGATGTGCGCGTCTCCTCTATCCGCGTGGTCCACGGCGAGAAGCTGGTGCTCAGGATCCTGCGCAAGTCGGCGGTGCTGGTGCCGCTGGAGCGGCTCGGCTTCCTGGAGGACCAGCGACGGCGCTTTGAAACGATGATTACCCAGCCCCACGGCATGGTCCTGGTGGTTGGCCCTACCGGATCGGGGAAGAGCACCACCCTCTACTCGGGCCTGAACACGCTGAACGACGCGAAGACGAACATCATGACGCTCGAGGATCCCGTCGAGTACAACGTCGAAGGGATCAACCAGGTGCAGGTGAATGCCAAGATCGGCCTCACGTTCGCCAGCGGCCTGCGGACCTTCGTGCGGCAGGACCCGGATGTGATCCTGGTGGGCGAGATCCGCGACCAGGAGACCGCCGAGATGGCGGTGCAGGCGGCGCTGACCGGGCACCTCCTCCTCAGCACCCTGCATACGAACAGCGCTGTGGGCACCATCACGCGGTTGGCCAACCTGGGGCTCGACCAGTTCCTCATCAGCCAGGCGCTCACAGGTGTCGTCTCACAGCGGCTTGTGGCCAAGGTCTGCACCCAGTGCGCCGATGAGTACCGCCCGACGCCGGAGACCCTTCGCGCACTAGGGATTAGCCCGGATGAACTGGACGGCGCCCGAGTCATCCGTGGTTCCGGGTGTCGGGCGTGCCACAACCGCGGCCTCTCCGGCCGCCTGGGCATCTACGAGGTGCTGGCCATCGACGAGGAGATGCGGCGCCTCATCATCGCCGGCGCCTCGGAGGATGCCATGGAAGAGGCCGCGATCGAGCGGGGCATGAGGCCGCTACGCGAGTCGGCGCTCTACCAGGTCTGCCGCGGGATCACGACGCCGGAAGAGATGGGGCGCGTGGTCCTGGCGAAGATTCTGTAGCCCTACGGCAGATACCGAGCGGCCCCACCAAAATGGCGAGGCCCTTTTCACCCGGACCGGTTCAGGTGTCGGGATTCGCTGTACAATCGATGCAGTGGATCCGTTGCACCTGTGGAGATGCGGCCCGCTGTGCCGGCCAAGGTAGTGTAGAGATGCCATTATTTCAGTATACAGCCCGCGATCCCAACGGCAAGAAGGTCGTGCAGCTCGTCAACTACTCCGACGAGCAGGCCCTTCGCAAGCACCTGCGTGCCAACAACCTGTTCGTTCTGGAGGTCTCGGAGCGCAAAGGTCAGGCTCGCCGCGGAAGCGGGCGCGTCGGCCTCTCCGACCTGATCACCTTCTGCCGCCACCTGCGCACCATGATCTCCGCTGGTATGCCTCTGGTATCTGCGTTGGATGCCATGGCCAACCAGACCACCAGCGCCCGCCTGGGGCAGGTTCTTGCCGAGGTCACCAACGAGGTCTCCGCGGGCAGGACGCTGTCACGCGCACTCTCGGCGCACACCACTATCTTCCCTGAAGTGGTGATCATGCTGGTGGCCGCCGGCGAGGAGGGCGGACGTCTGCCGGAGACGCTGGCAGAGGCCTCGCGTCAACTGGAAGTCCAGCTCGACGTGCGGCAGAAGCTCATCAGCGCCCTCATGTACCCCATCTTCACCCTCGTCCTCACCGTCGGCGTGGTCACGGCCATGCTCGTCTGGATCGTGCCGACCTTCGCCAACATCTACAAGAGCCTCAACGCCCAGCTCCCCGGGCCCACGCTGGCCCTGGTGGCGCTCAGCGATCTGGTGAAGCGGTGGGGCTGGCTGATCACATTGGTCATCATCGCGGTGGTCATTGCACTGAAGCGCTGGTACAAGACGCCCGAGGGACGTATCAGGCTGGACGCCGCGAAGCTCAAGATACCGGTGTTCGGGAATCTGGTTCGCAAGTCGGCTTCCGCCAACCTCACGAATTGCCTGGCAGGACTGCTCGAGAGCGGCGTTCCGTTGGTGAACGCGCTGGAGACATCGGCCCAGGTGTGCGGCAACGAGGTGATGTCGTTGGCGGCGCGGGCTGCGGCCAAGAACCTGGTCATCGGAAGGCCGTTGTCGTCGGAACTGGAGCGTTCGGGGCAGTTCCCGCCCATGGTGACCCGCATGGTCGCTCTGGCCGAGGAGGTCGGAGCCCTGCCCGAGGTGCTGAAGCAGATCGCTGATGGATACATCGAGGACGTTGACTACGCGGTCAAGCGCCTCCTCACGGTGATCGAGCCGATCATGGTTGTCTTTGTGGGCGGCATCGTCGGAGCCCTGCTCGTAGCGATGTACTACCCCATCTTCAACATGGGCAATGCGTTCCTCGGGGACGGATAGGTCGCTAACGCTCTGATAACGGACGGGCGCCAGAGTCATCTCATCGTCGTCGTGCTTACTCGTCATCGCGCTTACCTAAGGAGAAGGACATGTCTACTCGCAAAACCCGGCGTGGCTTCAGCCTCGTCGAACTTCTGGCCGTCGTGCTCATCCTTGCCGTTCTCGCCGCCGTGGCCGTACCGCTCTACCTGAACACCCAGGCCAACGCCTCCCGTCGCACCTGTTCCGCGAACGTCGCCGCCATCGCCGCCGCTGAGTCGGCTCAGGCCCTCCGTGGCGGGGCGTATGTGACACTGGCGAACCTGATCGGCAGGTCTGAGGGTCTGGCCGAGTCGCCCGTCTGCCCGTCCGGCGGGGCCTATACCTGCACGGTCGCTGCTGACGGATCCTGCACCATTGCCTGCGCGACCCATGCCGCCGCTACCCAGAAGGTTCTGGCAGCGCCGATCGCCGACGGGCTCTGATCCCCGGGTCCTGTGCGTGGTCCG
>CAJBBX010000078.1 GCA_903951425.1 uncultured Chthonomonas sp. | reverse complement strand
GTCACACCAGAACTTCAGATGTCCACTCCACTTGGCCTCACCTCGAGTCCTTGGGAATGCCGAGTAGTGTGTGAAGGTATCCTCAGCGGGCCAACCTTCGGCATTTCTAATGACGCTGACGGATTTATTGAAGTTAAACCGCCAAGCCTCCCAGTATGTTATATTAACAAATAGATCGCGCAGTTGAGTTCCATCGCACGCCGACACTTTACGCGTAATCGTTATTTTCTGTACTATCCAACCGGCACAAGGAGCTCTCTTACCGACACCTGGCCGGAGCAAGAACTCGAAGTTCCAGAGCGCTCTGAAACGCCCACAGCACGTGTCTCTCTTGTTTCCACTTCGCCACAGCTCGGGATGCGTGGACACTAGCTCAAGCTGGCCCGTTGGGTCAAACCGTGTTACAGGGACCGACGCAACATATCGGTAAGCAGACATGTCACCACCCTCGAATCCAATCGGATCCCTGCTCACCCACTTCCCCAACTCCACCCGGAGGTGCCTTGCCCGCACGTAGAGCCTGCTGGCCGTATCCCTATAGTACCCCCACTGGCCGAAGGGCCGCAGATAGACGCCGGTTCCGACGATGGGCCAGATCTCACGGCCCCACGCGTCGTAGATGAACGTGTGGGTAACCGCCCCGGCCGCGTTGGCCATGTGCCGGGTGTGGCCCTGGAGGTCGGGGAGCAGGAAGTAGTGGTCCGCGCCGCGCTTGAAGCTGAAGGCGCCGCCCCAGATGCCGGGGAGCTGGGTGGAGCTTGGCGCGGCGGCTGCGGGCACCTGCGAACGGAGATCGGGCAGCCATGCGTTGCCCGACGCGGCGCGGACGTAACCGCGGGCGCTTGAGCGGCTCTGCGTTGCGGTGGACCGAAACGGCATGGCACCCCCTCGGCCGGCCGGCCGGCGGCCGGCGGCGACACTGGGTTGCGAAGCGACAGACGATACTACTACGTTACCTGAGCGGCACTCGGTTCATGCAGGGCCGCAGGGCTCACGGCTCGGCCATGGTGGCCTCGGCCAACTGCCGGCGGTACTGTGCCTTGCGCTGGGCCAGCAGGTCGGGAGCCATGGAGCCTTCCACCTGGTCGCGCACTACCCGCAGGGCCTGCCGGACGCGCTCGATGGCAGTCGCATCCAGCGACGACCCGGAGAAGTGGGCGCCCACGCACTCGCGGGTGATAGTCTGCACGGCTGAGGCGTCCAGCGACGATGAACGCGCTAGCGAGGCCGCGAAGTCGAAGGCCGTCTCCGCATCGCCCTTCTCCCGGCCCATGAGCCAGACCTGGGCGGCGAACCCGGCGTAGGCGGCCTCCGCGAAACGGTCCGGCGATGCCCGCTCGGCCAGGGGGTCCGCGAAAGGGTCGCCGGCAGCCGCTAGGGCAGCCTGGAACCGGGCGTCGCGGCGCCTGCGGGCCAGGGAGCCCAGGACCCCGCTGCGCGCCGCCGCCCACGCCGCCGCCGCTCGGACTCCCAGCCAGGCCAGGCAGCGCAGGATCACCGGCCAGGCCCACTTGCGCCACGCGTACAGGGCGAACGTGACGGCCGCCATGACGAGCGCCAGTTTCAGCAGGCGAAGTGGGTTATCGCGCAGGGCTTCTGCCAGCTGGCTCGCCTTCTCCGCGGGCGTCTGGGCCTCGGCCTGCCCATCGGCCGCCGACCGGCCCTGGCCCTGGCCCTCGCCGTCGCCTTCGCCTTCGCCGCCACCGCCGGACCGTTGCGCCCCGGTGGGGCCCTGCGCCTCTCCTCGCTCGGACCCGCCTGGGCTTCGGCCCTGGCCGCCCTGCGTACCTTCGGCGCCTCTTTCGCCCAGCCTGGCGATGGCCGTGGCGGCGTCCAGCGCCCTCGCCAGCGCCTGCTCGGCGGCCGAGGGTTGCCTCGGGCCCTGCTCGCCGGGCTTGCCGGGCACGGGCCGGGGGAGCTTGCCGCCGGGCGCGCCCTCCTGTCGGGCCTGGCCGGGGCGCGTTCCGGCGAGTCCCTGCCCCTGGCCTCCGGCGCCGCGGGCTCCGCGGTTCAGACCCTCGAACCCGGGGTTCCATGGCTGCCCACGGCCCTCCTCGCCCTGGGAGGAGGGATCGGGCTGCGGGGCGGCGTTGGTCAGGCGCTCCCAGGCCGACGCCTTGGCGGCCTGGCCGGGACCGGTCAGGATCTGCTTGGGCAGCAACAGCCCCAGAAGCGCGCTGGCCGCAAGCACGATGAGGGCCGACTGCAGCCACGCCGGTACGATGGAACCCGCGACCTGCACGCCGCGGCCGATGGACCGGACCTGCTCCTGCAGCTTGCTCAGGGAGGCGAGCATGCCCAGGGAGCCGTAGAGGACTAGGCCGAAAGGCCACGCGGGAGCCACGGGGGCGCCTGTGGATGCCAGCGACTCGCCGCCGGCCAGTATGACGGCGCCCAGGATGCCCACGCTGGCGATGGCGTTGCCGGAGAAGGCGGACGAGCCCCGGCCGGTGACGGGCCTCTCCACGAGGAATGGCGGAAGCAGCGTGAAGGTGCGAACGGTGCGGGGCTTGGCCGCGTCGTCGGGCTCCTCCAGCCCCGCGCACTCCTCCAGCAGGGCGACCATGAGCCACCAGCCCGTGGTGGCGAGGAGCATGAGGCCCGCAGCAAGCGACATCATCGACCGGCTGCCGCCGGCAGTGGCTACGAAGAGGAGGGCGCCCGGGCCGATCACGGTCAGCACCCAGGAGGCCACTCCCCGGCTCAACCGCGACGCCTCGCCCAGCGTCATGGCCATGCCGATGCCGCTAATGACCAAGGAAGCCGCCCAGCAGAGCAGGGCGTCGGCCTGTCCGGCCATGGCGAGCCCGGCGCATGGGTAGAGGAGCAGCGCGCCCACCGCCACCGCCGAGAGCGCCGGCGCCCAGAACCGGGCGAGGGTCTCAGCGCCGTCTTGGAGCGATGATCTCGAGCGTCTCAAGGTCGTCCTCATCCTTCACGCGGGCCATGGGCAGGCGCAGGGCGGCGGCGCGGTGTTCGGCATGCACGGTATCGTCGCCCGTGCCGACGATAATGGCCGCGATGGAGAAGCCGGTCCGCCGCAGTTCGCGCAGGGCCAGTGCGGCGCGCTCGTCGATCCCGTGGGTCACCAGCAGCAGCGTGGCGCTCCAGGGCAGGTGCGAGTGGACGGCGGTCAGGAAGTCGGGCAGGGGATCTGCCGGGTTCGGGGCCATGCGGCCCAGTAGCGCCAGCATGTCGGGCAACTGCGCCGGGTTCCGATCCGGACGGATGCGGTTGGGCCGGCGCCGCGCAGGCGGGATGCCCTCGGCGGCCCAGCGGGCGTCGAGGCCGTTGGTCTGCAGGCCCACCGCCTGCTTGTCGCCCAGCAGGCTGGCGGCCAGCGAGGCCACGGTGGTGCAGGCCAGGTCGACGTCGTGCTCCAGCGACTCGGCGTCGGGCGGGTAGTCGGCCTGGTGGAGGTTCAGGACGATGTTCACTTCGGTGGAGCAGGAGGGCTCCAGCACCCGCGACGCCAGCCTGCCCGTGCGCGCCGAGGCCCGCCAGTGGATGCGCCGCATGCCGTCGCCGGGCTGGAAGTCGCGCACTCCGGCGAGCCGCGAGGGATCCTCGAAGGCCCGGTTGGGGGAGCGGGCATCGCCGATGGGCCGGTTGGAGGGGAGCCGCACCCGCGGCGTCCGAACCACGCGAGGCGTCACCGTGAGGTAGTCCACCCGGTCGCGCCGGGCCACGCTGCGTACGGCGCCGAAGAAGTCGCCGCACGAGACAGCCGTGGGACCGACGGGGAAGTAGCCGCGGCTCTCGCCCTGCAGCCGGTACGAAAGGGTCAGCTGCCGGCTGCCCGAGGCCACGAAGAGGCGGCCCGGTGGATCCAGCGCCTTGAGGCCGGTGCAGACCTCGTCGCGGGCAACTACCCAGCCGGGAGCGCGGAGCCCCTGCCAGGCGATGCCGAGATGCACGATCACGGCCTCGCCGGGCGCCACGTTTCCGGTGGCGACCCGGCGATGCGCGCTGAGTAGCTGGGCGGGCTTGCGGAACGCGATGGCCGAGTAGATCACCAGCGCGGCGGCCGAGAGCGCCAGCCATGCGCCCGTCCACGAGCCGCTGAGACCCGAGATCAGGGCCAGGCCCACCACGAAGGTGACCCAGACCGACCGGTTCATGCCGCGCTCTTGGGCGTCGGTGCGGGTATGCGCGCCAGCAGGTTGGCGGTAACCTCGCCGGGAGCCATGCGCTTGAGCCGCGCCTCGGGCTTGAGCACCAGGCGGTGGTCGATGACGACCCGCGCCACGGCCTTCACATGGTCGGGGACCACGTAGGGCATGCCCTGGATGGCCGCTGCGGCCTGCGCCATGCGGAAGAGGGCCAGCGTAGCGCGCGGCCCTGCGCCGTACTCCAGGTCGGCATGGCCCCGTGTGGCCCGCACCAGGCGAACGATGTAGCGGCGCACCTCGTCGTGGACGAAGATCGTGCGGACCAGCCCCTGGGCGTGCGAGACCTCCTCCAGCGAGGCGGCGGCCGCCACGTCGTCGACCGGGTGCGATAGGCGGAGCCGCTCGAGCATGGCCACTTCTGCCGACTCGTCCGGGTAGCCCACGGAGATGCGGACGCAGAAGCGGTCGAGCTGGGCCTCGGGCAACGGGAAGGTACCCTCGTACTCGATGGGGTTCTGCGTGGCGAAGACGGCGAAGGGTCGGGGCAGCTCACGCGTGGCGCCGTCCACGGTGATCTGCCCCTCGGCCATGCATTCCAAGAGCGCCGACTGCGTGCGCGGCGTGGCGCGGTTCAGCTCGTCGGCCAGCAGGATGTTGGCGAAGGCCGGTCCGGGTATGAAGTCGAACCGGCCGCCGCCCTGGTTGTAGACCGAACTGCCCGTAATGTCCGACGGCAGCAGGTCGGGCGTACACTGCACTCGGTGGAACGTCCCGCCGATGCTTCGCGCCACGGACTTGGCCAGCACCGTTTTGGCAACGCCGGGCACGTCCTCCATCAGCACATGGCCCTCGCTCAACAGGGCGGTGACGACGCTCTGCACCGCCTGGCGCTTGCCGATGACGACCTTCTCGACGTTGTCTATGATGCGGCCGGCCAGCCCGCTGACGAAGTCGGCCGCAGCCTGCGGACCGGCGCCCTGTTGGCTCTCTGACACGCGCTGCTCCTATCCCGCCTTCTGCTACGGCGCCAGTTCGACGGCGAAGCCCGGCGCCGACGGGGCCACGCGCTCGGACGGCAGCCGGATGATGAGGGCCTGCGCCGCCTGCTCCCACGCCACGTCGCCGCCGTAGCCCAGCATCCGCACCGATCGCACCGTCCGTCCCGTGCCCAAGCCAAGCGATCGGATGGCCGCCGCGCCGCCCTCGGGGTACTTCATCTGGAAGGCGTAGACCGTGTCGCCCTTGGACGTGAAGCGGAAGTCCTCCACCGACCAGCCCACCTTGTCCTCCTTGAAGGCGCCGTGGGCGGGCATGCTCGGGCCTTCGCCGGCGACTTCCCAGGGGCGCGTGCCGTAGATGCCCTCGGCGTTGGCGGCGAACCACCGGGCCAGCGTCTTCAGAATCCACCGGCACTCGTCGTCCAGCTTGCCGTCGGGCTTCTGAGTGAAGTTCAGGAGGAGATTGCCGTTCTTGCTGACGATGTCGATGAGCATTTCGATGACGTGGTCGCCGGTCTTGTAGACGAGCCTGCTGTCGTTGTACCAGCCGCCCACACAGGTGTCGGTCTGCCACGGCTCGAGCGCGATCTGCTGCCTCTGGCCGCGCTCGATGTCCAGCACGCCCACGCGGTAGACGTCCGGGTTCGTGTCCTTCTGGTTGTAGACCGCCTCGTTGGAGCCGTGCCGCGCAATGCTCGAGTTGTACAGGTGCGCGATGAGGCGGAGGCCCACGTCGCCGAACGGCACCCCGCCGTCGCTGTAGAACAGGTCAGGCTGGTGCTGGTCGATCAGGTCCTTCATGCGGGCGAACCAGCGTGCGTGCCACCATGGGTTGTCGGTGTACCAGTCGTGCGGGTCTCCCTGGTTGGGCAGGTAGAGGTCCTCGAAGGCCGGGTCGTTGCCGTCGTAGGGGACACCCGCGTAGGGGCCGTCGGCATCGGCGCCCTTGTTGAACTTGTTCCACGAGAAGGCCGCGCCCAGGTGCTCCGAGACGCCGAAGCGCAGGCCGCGCCGCACGGCGGCCTCCTGCCAGAGCCCGGTGATGTTGCGCTTGGGTCCCATGTTCGCGGCGTTCCAGCGATGGTGCGTGGAGTTCCAGTTGTCGAAGTTGTCGTGATGCACGGCCTGCGCGACGAAGTAGCGTGCGCCGGCCGCCACGTACTCGTCCATCAAGGCTTCTGGGTCAAAGCTCTCCGCGCGCCAGAGCGGGATGATGTCCTTGTAGCCGAACTTGCTGGGGTGCCCGTAGACGCGCCAGTGGTGGTGGTAGAGCCAGTCGGAGGGCTGGTACATGCGCCGGGCGTACCAGTCGCCGCACATGGCCACGCACTGCGGTCCCCAGTGCGCCCAGATGCCGAACTTGGCGTCGCGGAACCAGTCCGGTGTCTCGAACGTGCGCAGCGACTCCCATGTGGGATCGAAGGGGCCGGTCTGAATGGCGGTATCGCGCGGGTCTTGCATGGTGCAGCGCCTCCTGGCTGGTGTATGGGTGCTTGGCTACGGTCCGTGGGTATCGGGTCCGGCCGGCCGATCGAGAGTGGCTCGGATCAGCGCGAGTAGCTCGTGCCTGGTGAAGGGTTTGGGCAGGAACGGCGCCGTCCCGGGCGCCAGCCCGTAACGCCCCATCGTGTCCGCAGGGTATCCGGACATGTAGGCGACGCGCATGGCCGGTCGCTCGGTCCGCAACCGAGCCGCGAGTTCTGGACCATTCATACCCGGCATGACCACGTCGGTGAGCATAAGATCGATCGGCCCTTGCTGCTCGGCGAGGAGCGTGAGGGCGACCTCGGGTGACTCTGCCGATATGACGGAGTACCCTGCGTCCTCAAGGAACCTCTGCACTGTGATCCGGATGGACTTCTCATCCTCGACCAGCAGCATCTGCTCACGTCCGCCCGCGTGGCTTGCCGCGGCGGCTGAGCCCGGCTCCTCGTCCTCGAATGTGTGCGCCGGAAGGTAGACGCGGAACTCGGCTCCCGCCCCTTCGCGGCTCTCCACCTCAACGGCGCCGCCCGCCTGTCTGACGACGCTCTGAACCGTGGCAAGCCCCAGGCCCGTGCCTTTGCCCTCAGGCTTGGTGGTGAAGAATGGCTCGAACAGGTGGCCGCGCACCTCGTCCGTCAGTCCATGGCCTGTGTCGGCGACGGTCATCCGCACATAGTCGCCCGGCGACAGGCCCAGCCTCGCCGCCGCCTCGTCGTCCAGCGCCGTCGCATCGGTCACGATCGTGGCCTCGCCGCCGGACGCCATGGCGTCGCGGGCGTTGACGATGAGGTTCAGGGCGATCTGGTCCAGGTTGGCCGGGTCGATGAGAACGACGGTCGGCCCCTCGCCGGGTTGGAACGTCACCTGTATGCCTTCGCCGGCCAGGCTCCTGAGGATGGTCATCATCCCGGCCATGCGCTGGTTGAGGTCGGTGGCGCGCGGCTCGGCTGTCCCGTGGCTGGCCAGCAGGAGCAGCCGCTGCGTCAGTTGCGCCGAGCGACTGGCGTCGTCGGCGATGTCGGCCACAATCGACCGGGCGGGATGGTCGGCGGGCAGGTCAGCCGAGGTGAGCTCCACGTAGTTCAGGATGCCGGTCAGCACGTTGTTGAACTCATGCGCCACGCCGCCGGCGAGCCGGCCGACAGACTCCATCTTCTGTGCCTGGATGAGACGGAGCTCCATCTGCTCGCGCGCCTCCTCGGCTCGGCGTTGGTCGGTGATGTCGCGAGCGACCACCAGGATGGCGACCGCGCTGGTCCGAAGGAGGACGGGAGTCGCGGCCACGACGGCCGGCACGGCGCCGCCCTTGCCGTCGCTCATGCTGGTCTCGAACGTGCGCGTCTCGCGTTCCTGCGACGTGGCGTCCGAAGCCCTCTGGAGGATGCCGGTCGTCGCCTCCGGCAGGAGATCGCCAAGCGACTTCCCGTGCGCCTCGCTCTCGCCGACGCACAGGAGCGACCGGGCTACCGGATTGGCCAGCAGCACCGCTCCTCGGAGGTCCACCAGCAAAATGGCATCGGGATGCGTGTCGATCAGTAGCCGGTAGCTCTCCTCGGACTTGCGGAGCACCTTGTCCGACCGGACATTGGCACTAATATCGAGGTAGCTGGAGAGGATGTACGGCTGTCCGTCGATGTCAACCGTCTCGGCGGAAAGAAGAACGTCGATCACCTCGCCGCCGGGGCGCCGTAGCCGGACATGGCGGCCGACGAGCCGGCCTCGCTCGCGGAGGTCGGTCCGAGCTGCCTGGTTCTCCTGGGGATCGATCCAGACGCCCAGTGCCTGGAGGCTGGTTCCGATCAGCTTGTCGCGCGCGATACCCAGGAGGCGTGACGATTGCTCGTTGGCATCGACGATTGTGCTGTCGGACAGGCGGTGGATGATGCCTGCATATGGAGCGCGCTGGAAGACGCGGCTGAACCGGTCCTCCTGGTCGGCTACCTGTTGCAGCAGCCAGGCGTTCACGGTTACGACCACGGAGAACGTGAGGGCCAGGTGCAGGGCCAGCGAAGCCAGGACGATCAGGGCGTTACTGGGCGCAGGGGCCATGAACTCCTGC
Organism: uncultured Chthonomonas sp.; assembly: GCA_903951425.1. Classification (GTDB taxonomy): domain Bacteria; phylum Armatimonadota; class Chthonomonadetes; order Chthonomonadales; family CAJBBX01; genus CAJBBX01. The sequence continues at coordinate 46,625 of CAJBBX010000078.1, read as the reverse complement.
GTCCTGGGCATCCAGATTGCCAGTGTGACGATGCGAATCGCCATGGTAAGGCACATGATCGCCATGGTCAGGCCGAGCGGCCGCAGGGCCGGGCGCATTCGCGGGTCCGCCCTGTGGAAGGCAAGGAAGGCGCCCTGCCCGAATAGCAGCAGCGACATCAGCGCGTAGAGGTGATGCCGCACGGTCAGGTTGGGGTTCACATCGGAGAAGTAGTAGAAGAGCGGGCCCGTCAGCACGACTGCCAGCAGGTTCTGCCAGTGTGGTCCGCGAAGGCCCGCGAGGCGCTCCAAGCCGAGGACGACCATCCAGACCGTGAGGACTGCCAGGATGTTCGCTACGACGATGGAGGCCCAGTCCGGGATGGCGCCCCGTAGCGCCATCAGGACGGCCCCGCCCCACGCCGCCGTGAACGCCCAGCCGAAGTACGCCGTTCCCTGGGCCCGGCCCCGGCACTGCAAATGCAGAGACCAGATGATGACGCAGCAGAGCGGAGCCAGGGCCGCAAGGCTCCAGAGCAGCGTCCTCACGTCAAGGAATCCCACGGGCATCCTCCGCGTTCGGCGTTCGGACATAACGCCTACCCGATACCATAGCAGATAGAGGCAAGGCGGCGTACGCCCCACGGCGCTGCCGTCGGTTGGCGCGCTTGACACGCCCGCGCACGGCGCAGTACGCTCACGCCATGAGCGACTACTTGGTACCGCGAATCGCCGCCGCCCTTGTGCTGGCGGCCCTTGCCCTGGCCGGCCCGTCCGGCGCAACGCCCGCGGGAGGCCGTTCCATGCTTAAGAGCTTCGACTACCGCGGTGTCACGCTGGACGGCGGACGCCTGCGCCAGCAGGTTGAGGAGGTGCGCGCCGCATACCTGCGCATACCCAACGACGACCTGCTCAAGCCCTATCGCCTGCGGGCAGGCAAGCCCGCGCCCGGAGCCGACCTGAAGGGCGCCTACATTGGCCACGGTACCTTCGGGCAGCACATCTCCGGCCTGGCCAGGCTCTATGCCGCCACAGGCGATGTCGCCTGCAAGGAGAAGGCCAAGGCCCTGCTGGCGGGTTGGGCGGCGTGCATGGAGCCCGACGGCTACGCGCTCCAGGCCAAGCCCATCGACCTGGCGCCCTATCACGTGGAGAAGTTGATCGGCGGCCTCGTCGATATGATCGCCTACTGCGGTGAGACGGGCGCCGTGGAGCCGCTACTGCGCCTGGTTGCTTGGTCGGAGGCCAACCTCGCCGGCACCGAGAAGCACATCAACGCCACCGACGGCAACTGGTATGTGCTGAACGGCGAGTGGTACACGCTGGCCGAGAACTTCTACCGCGCCTACGAGGTCACCCGCGACGCCCGATGCCTCAAGCTCGCCAGGCGTTTCGAGTACACCGACTTCTGGGAGATTATCCGCCGCCGCGCGAACCCCTTCGACCGCCCCGGCTGGAAGGGCTGGTACCACGCCTACAGCCACGTCAACTCGTTCTGCGGCGCGGGCCCGGCCTATCGCGTCAGCGGCGAGGCGCGCTACCTCGAGACACTCAAGGCGGCTTACGACTTCATGCAGCAGGAGGAGACCTACGCCACGGGCGGCTTCGGGCCCGGCGAGAGCCTCATTGCCCGGGCCGACCTCGCGGCCTCGCTGGAGCGCGGCGCAAGCCACTTCGAGACGCAGTGCGGGTCGTGGGCGGGGTTCAAGCTCTGCAAGTACCTGCTGGCCTTCACCGGCGATGCCCGCTATGGCGACTGGGCGGAGAGGCTCCTGCTGAACGGCGTGGGCGCCACCATCCCCATGGACCCCGAGGGATGCGTCTTCTACTACTCCGACTACAACCTGGGCGGCGGCGTGAAGAAGCTCATCTCCGACGGCTGGCCCTGCTGCTCGGGCACCCGCATCGAACTGACGGCCGACTACCACGACCTGATCTTCATGCATGACGACGAGACGCTCTACGCCGTGCAGTTCGCTCCGGCGACGGTGGAGTGGAAGCACAGGGGCGCCCGCGTACAGGCGCGGCAGCAGACCCGCTTCCCCGAGGAGGAGGCGACGGAACTCACCGTGCAGGTGTCCCGGCCGCGCGAGTTCAGCCTGGCCGTGCGCCTCCCGGAGTGGCTGGCCGGAGAGCCGAAAGCCTGGGTGAACGGCAAGCCGATGACGCTTGAGGCCGGCGATGACCACTGGGGCAGGGTTCGCCGCGTCTGGCGAAACGGCGACACGCTGCGTGTCTCATTGCCCATGAGCTTCCGCCTGAGCCGCATCGATCCGGCCAGGGAGTTTCCGGTCGCCATCATGCGCGGACCGGTGGCGCTGGCCGTGCGTCCCACAGAGGGTAACCCCTCACGCGAGGTCGATACCAAGCGGCTCGACGCCACGCTGAAGCCGGTGCCTGGCCAGCCGCTCAACTACCGGACGGGGAAGGATGCCGCGCTGTTGGTGCGGCCGTTCAGCCAGTTCGCGGCAGGGGAGCCCTACTTCCTCTACCTCGATCCTGTGCGCAACTTCGTGCGGCGCTCGTGGGTCGGCTACGCCTTCACCGGGGCCTGGTCCGACTTCGGCGAGTGGCAAACCTCGGCGTCGCCGGGTTCGGTCGTGCAGGTCTCATTCTCCGGTATCGGCGTTCGCGTTCACGGGTTCCACTACGATGACGCGGGCATGTTCCAGGTGGAGATCGACGGAAAGATGGTGGGAACGCTCGACGAGTATGGCCCGGTCCGCGGTGACAAGGCGCACTGGGACTTCGCGGGCCTGGCCGCCGGCAGGCACATGCTGCGCCTTACGGTGATGGATGAGAAGAACGCAGCCTCCAAGGGCCGCTTCTGCAACCTGGCGAACGTGGAGGGGTTGCCGTAGGGTCCTGCTCCGGCCACTCGGGGAAGCCGGAGCAGGCAGACATCCGGGCCGGTGCTACTTGTGGCCGGCCAGGAACGCGTACATGCAGATGTTCAGCGCCATGGTCTCGTGGACGGTGAACTCGTTGCTATTGATCAGCGACCAGCCGTCGCAGTAGCGCCGCTGCTCGGGCAGCGAGTACCAGCCGGGGTAGACCTGCGACCAGACGGCCTTCTGGTAGGCCGCACCGCTGGCGTCAGCCGACGGGCCGTAGACGACGATTCCCGGCACCGGCGCCTTGCCCGCCAGCGTGGGAAGGTACGAATCCAAGTGGCAGATGGACGACGGCGAGTGTGCGCCCAGACCGGTCACATAGCACTGCCCCAGCGGGTTCAGGCCCAGCGTGTAATCGGCCATCTGGCTCACGGCGTCGGTGTACTTCAGGTCGGGCGTCAGCCGGTACTGGAGGATTAGGGGCTCGGCGTAACGGCCCTGGTTGGTGCCGGCGCCGTACCCGAGGCCGCCCACGGGGCCGATGGGGTAGGGCATGGCGGCCACGTTGGTCAGGACTTCGTTGGCACGCTGGTTCAGGATCTTGCGGAACCCTGCCTGAACCGTTGCGTCGACGGGCCGGTTAGTGATCAGGTAGGCGAAGAAGTAGGGCGCCATGACCTGGCCGCCGTGCAGCGAGCTGAAGTTCCAGTAGCGCGGGTTGTAGACCTCCGGCCAGGCCGTATTGGTGACGAGGAACCGAGCCGTGGCGAGGAATGCGTCGTGGTACTCGGGCAGGCCGGTGGCCAGGTAGAGCTGCAGCGCCGCGTACATCCGATGCGCAGGCTTCAGTTCCGTCTGGGGGCCTACCTGAAGCCAGCCCCATGCCCGCCGGGCCCTCTCGAGAAGCTGGTCGGCGCGGGATTTGTCGAACGGCTCCAGCAGGCGTGCTGCGTGGGCGAAGAGCCCGGCTGACATGGCCGTTGCCGGTGCGTCCTTGCCGTACGTGCGATAGATGAGATTGTCACTGGCCGCGTCCACCTGCCCGTATGTCGGGTGGCGCTGCGCCTCGACACCGCCGCGGACCGCGCCGTCTGGATCGTGCAGGGACTCCCACAGGGCAACACCCCAGAGCGCCTCATCGAGCCAGTCGGGGATGCCGTTGCCCGACTCCGGCAGATCGTACTGCCCATCGGTGAAACGGGCCGGGAACGCCTCGTACAGGTTCAGCATCCAGGACGGCACCTGCATGTTGGTAAGCTGGCGGTCAAAGTCACCGGCGTCGTGGTAGCCGCCGCGCATGGCTCGCGCCGGACCCAGAGTTGTCGCCGACAGGAAGGCGTAGTGGTTCGTTACATCGGTATCATAGGCAACCAGATGTGCGGGACCGATGGCCCTTGGGTGATCGGAGTGCTCCGGGTCAACCGCGCTGCCGCATCGCTGGTGGTAGAGGCCTCGCGTGTGGACGAACGAAATCCGCTCGGTGGTTGCTGGGTTGACGCTGAAGGGGTGCGAGCGGCCGATACCGTCCGCGATGACGATGTAGGGGCCGCCAACCGGGGTCTGCGCAAGGTTAAGACGATAGACATGCTCGCCTGTGCCTACTTTGCGCGACGGGGTGTCGTCGCCCCAGTACGTCGCTATACCGCGGACCACGTCCTGTCCTGTCACCAGTGAGCGCACCCTGTACATGGGAGGCCCGGGAAGCCTGCGCGAGCCGAGGTCGCCGAGGAACGCCCCGAACACCGCATAGCGTGCTCGGCCCCGCGGCCAGTAGCCCTCCTGGTTAACCTTCAGGCTCTCGCAGGCGGTCGTGCTGTCACTGAACGCCAGAGTGGTCTTGCCGAATGGTGTTCGGATCGTGTAGGTCTTGCCGACGGCGAGCTGATTGGGCAGGACCAGGTAGTACGAGTGAAGCATCGTCACAGGATAGAACGCGCCGAGATTGATCGCCTGCTTGGAGGGAACTGAGCCGCGGCCGACGGCCAACGGGGGCACGCCGTCCACGGCCCAGTCGGCAGGCGCTTGTGACGGGGCTACGGCGCCCGGTGCGGTCTCAGCCTCTACGACGATCACGTCGGCTGCGGCTGTCTTAACGGAAACTAATAGGGCAAGCTGTGCATTCGCGGAACCGGGTAGCCAGACCATCAGGATGGCCAGAGCTGCCGGTAGAGTGAGGGCAAAGCGGTTCATCACATCGTGCTCCCTGTGGCCCGCAGATGCGCACGGTACGCAGGTGCCTTAATGGCGGGTCACAGGTAGTACGTACGCGCTATCCGCCGGGCGGGTTCCGCTACTTCTCGATGGGCACCACGATGCCCTGCATGATGACCCGCTGGGCCAGCACGAAGACGAGCAGCGTAGGCAGCGCGGCGAGCACCAGGGCGGCGAAGACAACGCTCTGGTGCGCCGTCTGCTGGAGCTGGTAGAGCCAGACCATGATGGTCCACATCCTCTCGTCCGGGCAGATGATCAGCGCGAACATGAAGGCGCTGTAGGCTGACGTGAAGGCCCCCAGCGCGGTGAGCGCCAGCACCGGCGTACTCAGCGCCATGGTGAAGCGCCAGAACATTACCCACTCGCCGGCGCCGTCGAGCATGGCGCTCTCGTACATCTCCTGCGGGATGCTGTCGAAGAATCCCTTGAGGATGAAGATGTTGAACCCGTTGGCCAGCCCCGGCAGCACCAGCGCCCAGTAGCTGTTCAGCAGGTGCAGCTCCTTCAGCAGCAGGAAGTTGGGGATCATGGTTACCGCGCCGGGGAAGGCCATGGTGGCCAGGAAGAACATGAGGATGCCGTAGGTGTTTTTGAGCCGGAACCGCGAGAGGGCGTATGCCGCGGCCGGGTTCACCAGCAACGCCGCCAGCACGCTGAGGCCGATGAGCGCCACCGTGTTCAGCACGGCTCGCCCGTAGACCGTGACGTAGCCCACCACGATCCGGTAGTTGCGGGTCAGCGTCTCCGTGAGCCAGGCCCCGTGCGTCGCCTCGAAGACCGCGTGATCGTAGGCGGCGATTGGCGGCGCCGTACGGGCAGCATCGGGCTGGTGGGCGGCGGCATAGGCCCGGTACCGCGTGTTCATCGCATCGACGAGCAGCCGCTCCGGCGGGCACCGGTCGGTGATGAACTGCGTGTAGGCCGTGAAGAGGGCACTGTCCCGGAGTTCCTCGAGGGTGCAGCGGATATCGGCAAAGGAGGAGTAGCTCGTCTCCAGCAGGGCGTTCATCTTGCCTACGTCGCCGCCGAACCGGCGCCACAGGTCGGCGCGGAAGCCCGCCAGCCCGTCGTCGTCGAGCCGCACGAAGAGGCAGTTGAGGCCGTGCTTCACGAACTCGGCCCAGGGCTTCGCGGCCGCTCCCGGCGGCATTCGCTCGGCAAGGAGGGACTGCCGCGGCCAGGCGCCAGACTTGGTGCCTGCCATCTTCGATTGCGCCAGGACGTAGAGCCCGTCCACGTTCACCCAGGCCCGGTCGGCGGCAGGCAGTGCGCGCTTGAAGCGCAGGTAGCGGTCGTACAGGGCGGTGCGCTCGTAGTTGAACTCCTTCGTGGCCGGGTTGTCCAGCACGCCGGGGAAGTCGTTCCACGTGGTGATCGGCAGGCCGTAGCGGCGGGTGAACTCGCGTACAGAGCCGCACTCCGACCGTAGCGCCTCGCGTAGCGCCCGGAAGTTGCGCAGTTGCATCGACTGGATGTTGCCCGCGTCGGCCACCCAGTAGAAGTGGTCCGGCGCCGCCGTCTGCGAACGGAGGAACCCGCGCAGTAGGGCTACCTGCTCACCGCCCGGCGCTTCGGGCAGGTCGCGGAAGCGCATCACCTCGCGGCCATAGGCGCTCGACAGGTTGGTGAGCGTCCCGTATCGGTCCTCCATGAACCTCGCGAAGCGGAGGCGCGGCGAGAGCAGGAACTCGGGCAAGGCGTCCATCTGCTCCGTGTCGGCCTGGCCCTTCACGCTGCCGGAGAGCATCACCAGCAATGGGTAGACCATGGTGATGCCGCCCAGGACCAGTAGCGCATAGATCGCCGCGATGACGAGCCTGACCTTGGGCGTCTTGCGGCCGATGGCGGGAAGGATGGGCATGGCTCTACTTTCCCGCCCTGAACTGCACACGGCTCAGGTTCTTGAGCTGGAGCAGTGTGAAGCCCAGGAGCATGAAGCCCAGCACCCAGGCCATGGCGTTGGCCAGCCCGAACTTCAGGTAGAGGAAGGCCGTGTAGAAGAGCTGCAGGCCCACCACCTCGGTGGCGCCGTAGGGGGTGTAGGGGCCGCCGCCCGTCATGGCGAAGATCATGTCGCTGGACATGAAGGCCCCGATGAAGGCGCCGATGGCGTTGATCCGGATCAGCATCCGGATGCTGGGCAGTGTGACGTGCCATATCTTGGCCCGCATCCCCGCGCCCTCCAATTCGGCGGCCTCGTAGAGCTCTTCGGGGATGATCTTGAATGCCGCGAGGTAGATGAGGCAGCCGGGGCCCATGCCCGCCCAGATGATCGGCAGCAGCACCGAGGCCATGGCCAGGGCAGGGGAGTCGAGCCAGTTCGCCGTGACGTGGATGCCCAGCCCGCCCAGCAGCGCGTTGAGGAGCCCGGCGGGACGGTAGAAGCTCTTCCAGAGGAAGATGACCACGAGCCCGCTGAGGATGGCAGGCAGGTAGAAGATGGTGCGGAAGAAGACCTTGCCGCGCGGTACTTCGGAGAGCAGCAGGGCCAGGCCGATGGGGCTCAGGAAACCGAACACCATATAGAGAGTGGTATAGAGCAGTGTGACGGAGGCCGCATGCCAGAAGCCGGGGTCGAAGAGCACGCTGGAGAAGTTGGCGACGCCGGCGAACCGGGCGTTGCCCATGATGCTGTAGTCCTGAAAGGCGATGAGCGTACCCCGAAGCAGCGGCGTGTACTGCCACACCGCTACCGTGGTCACCGCCGGCAGCAGCAACAGGGCGGGCATGATGCGGCGGGCGGCTCCGGGCATGGGCGCGGGCGCCTCGCGGCGGAACATGCGGAGGAGGTAGAGCGTCGCCGCCCCGAAGCCCGAGAAGGCCAGCACCAGGAAGCCCCACGCCATCCGCGTCCGCGATCGTGCCATCTCGGGCGGCATAGTGCCGAACATTCGGCGGGCGGTCTCCGCCTGGGCGCGGTCCAGGATCTGCTTCAGGCGGGCGTGCAGGGCCTCCTCGTCGCCTCGGTCCAACGCGGCCAGCGCCTTCGGATCGTTGATGGCCTCCTCCACGGGCTTGCTCAGCTCGCGGTAGACCACCGAGCAGTTCTTGCCGTGTGGCTCCGACCGGCCATTGACGAGGGCGTCCTTGTAGACCCTCAGCCAGTCCATGTCGGCCTGCTTCAGGTAGTCGCGGTAGCCGAAGCGCTCGAGCAGGTCGGGGTTCACGAACTTGCCGAAGCCGTTCTGGATGTAGACCTTCACCCGGATGGCGTTGGCCTCATCGCTGTCCAGATAGGCCATGTAGTCGAAAGCGGCCCGTGCCTGCTCGCGGTCTTTGACCCCGGCGAAGAGGCCCACCATGGCGGCGTTGATCTCGGATCGGCTCCGTCCCTTGCCCTCGGGATAGGGAGCCGGCGCGAAGCCGATCAACTCGGGCTGGTAGATGTTCATCCTGTTGTCCAGGTAGCTGAACATCATGGCCTTGTCGTCGCGCGTGGTCAGGTCGGAGTAGGTGTCGCGTAGCGCGGAGCCCCGGTAGCGCTTGCCGTCGGGCGCGGTGAACCATCGGCAGGTCATGCGCACGTAGAACGCCAGTGCGTCCACGGCTTCGGGCGTGTTGAAGAGCGGCTTCCAGTGCCCCTTGCCGTCGGTGGTCACAATGTCGCCGCCGCGCGACCAGACCAGGTTGGCGAAGTCCCACGAGCAGATGTCGCCCTTGATGAAGAACATGCCGAAGCGGTTCTGGGCCGGGTTGCAGAGCTTGCGGGAGAAGGCCTCCAGCTCGTCCCAGGTGCGCGGTGGCCGGTCTGGGTCGAGTCCGGCCTTCGCGAAGAGGTCGCGCCGCCAGGAGAGCACGCGCACCAGGCGGCTCGTGGGGAGCGTGTACCAGTGCATCTTGCCGTCGGGTCCGCGCCGGTAGCAGACGTCGCGGATCGAGGGCGGTACCCGCCGGGCCATCTCCGCGGCAGGGATGCGCGCCACGTACTCATCCAGCGGCTGCAGGAAGCCCGACGCCACATAGGTGTCGCTCATGCGGAAGTTAACGTACAGCACATCGGGCGCGATATCGCCGGCGATCTGCATGAGCGGGATCATGTCCAGCGTGTTCGACCCGCCGCCGATCTGCAACCCCGCCGCGCGCTTCAGCCGCACATGCGGGTACTTGCGCAGGAACGCCTGCACCACAGCCGTCTCCGCCTTGCTGGCGATATCCAGCATGAACATCCGCGGCAGGTCATGCACCGTGACGGTGACGTCCCCCCGCCCCGCCGCCGCGAGCAGCAGCGGCGCGGAGAGCAAGACGAGCAGGTTGCGGAGCGAGCGAAGGGCCATGGATACGTATTCGGCGTCGGGGTACCGGGTTCCTGTCACCCGTGCGGCCTGATGTCAGTGGCGTCAGGCGTCCGGGTCGTCTACGCTGCCTCTATGCGCACCTGAACACCATCGCGGACCGACCAGGGCAGCAGCTCGATGGCCTGCATGCGTGCGGCGGTGGTGGCGGTCTCCCTTCTCGCGTGGTCGTGCCAAGCCCGCTGGTGCGTCGTAACGATGAGCTGGGTGAAGTGCCGGCTCTCGGCGGTCAGCATCGCAACCAGCCGCGCTAGGTGGGTGTCGTCCAACGAGGTCAGCACGTCATCCAGGGCTACGATAGCGTTTGGACCGCCGGTCTCCTTGACCACGGCGAGCCACAGACAGAGGCCGAGGGTGTCCATGTGTCCGTCACTAAGGTAGCCCTGCGGCGCCACGCCGTGTGCGCCATGGAACTGCGTCGTGTGGACCAGAGAACCCCGTCGGGCTGGGTCAAGCGTCAGCGCCTGCAGTGCCACGCCTTCGCCGGGATGAACCAGTTCGTACAGCCGCGCCGTTTCACCGGCGACGCGGTCCAGCATCTGTTGTGCGAAGCCTTTTCGGCGGGATTGCACAATGGTGAGCATAGCCCGCAGGTGGTCGGCCAGGCCTGCCTGTGCGGATGCCGCCTCCTCAGCCTCCTCGACGTGGGCCAACTGGGTGGCGACCGCAGTGCGTAGCGTGGCGGCCGCCCGCGTACGGTCGAGTTCGTGCTCCAGCTGGGTCCGGCCTGCCAGTGCCTGCTGCAGCAGGCCCAGCGCCGCTGTTCGTGCGCGGCTCGGCGGATCTGCTGCCCCCGTGTCGGCTTCCGTTGCCTCAAGCCGCGGTACTGCGGCCGGCGCCTGTTCCCAGAGACATGCCAGTGCATCTACCGCCGCCACTAACTCCTGGTCGGCCCGTCGCGCCTCGGCCTCAGCGTGTCCCGCAGCCTCGTCGGCATCGCGAACGGCCTTGCTGAGAGCTCGCCATGTGCCAAGTCGCGATAGCCGCTCTGCCAGCGCGGTTCGCAGTGTCGCCCGATCTATCCTCTGGCTACAGACCGGGCAGACCTCGGCATCGGCGTCCTGCTCCATCGCGCTCTGCGCCTGCCGCAGGAGGTCGACCAGGCCGATCGCATCAGTACCGCTGAGCGTAGCGGCCTGAGCGGCCGCTGATCGCGCACGGTCCTGCCCCTGCCGTGCGGCAGCTAGTCCCTTCTGCGCGGCGGATGCCGTGCCTCGCGCCGCTTCCGCGTGATCGAGGGCGCCAAGCAGGGCCTGCAGCGGACCCGCTGCACGTAAGGAGTCCGTTCCCGGTCGACGGGTTACGCTGAGCGCCCACTCGCGGTGGTCATTGCCGAGGCCGCCCGACGCAACCCAGAGCCGGCCGAGTGCCGCGTCGGCTTCGCCGTGACGCTCCAATGCCGCGTCGAGTGTGCGCTTCGCTGAGTTGGCCGCAGTGATGAGCGTTGCCTCCGCCCGTTCGACTCCCGCCACGTCGATGAGTGACCTGAGCGCATCGTACCTTTCGGCCGGCCTGGCCTCGACCAGTCTAGCGACGCGGTACCGGCGCAGCACGAAGATAGGCGGTCGAGGCGACGGGCCATCAACGCTGACAAGGCTTCCGGCTAATCTGGCAGTCCACATGGAGCCCGATGTCGTTAGGTCGACCCTAACCTGTCTGCCTGTCGCACCGACGGAGGCCACATGCTCACGCACTGTGGCGGAACCCCGGTCATCGATCGATCCGCACCGTCCGTTGGCGACCATGTCAAGGCCGTCCAGGATCGTCGATTTGCCCGCACCGTTGGCCCCGTGGATCAGCACAACGTGGGCATCAGGTTCGAACTTTATATCCGTGCGGGACGTGGCGCCGCGGACCTTGACCAGCGTGAGCCCACTAAGCCCGTAGCTCATTCGGGTCCTCGTACCGATCCATGTTGCAGGGCGGCAGTGGCCCATGCAACCCAGTGGTCGGAGCGGGCTGTACCCATGGCCAGTGCAGCCATAACTGCCGCCCGCTTGCCGGAGGGTACGAGCCGCGCTTCCACCAGTGCATCGGTGATCGAGGTTGCCAGCGCTTCGTCGGCAGGTTGTGCAGCGTCCATCGTAATCCTCCACCCGTGAGGTCATGGCCGGCTATCCTATGCTACCACTGATGCGGACTGGGTCGCACGGGCGCTCTCGTCGGCTGTTTCCATGCGCCGTACGCGACCGCTACCGGCCCGGCCTGCCCGCAATGGACGGGTTCCCCTCAGCCATTCCCGCTCTCGCCCAGGCCGTGCTGGTAACCTGCCATCAGCACCGTGGTTACCGTCTGTTCGGCCAACCCGTCGGCTGATCATAGGAGGATGCTTGATGATACGGTTCTACTCAACGCGCGGAGCATACGGCGCGTTCTCGAACTTCTCGCGCCACGCCGTCGACCTGGACGGCGTGATCTGGCCCACGACGGAGCACTACTTCCAGGCGCAGAAGTTCATCGACCCCGCGCACCGCGAACGGGTGCGGCGGGCTGCAACGCCCAGGGAAGCCGCCGCGCTGGGCAGGAGTCGCGACCTGCCGCTCAGGACGGACTGGGAGAGCGTCAAGGACGACGTGATGCGCCGGGCCGTGACCGCCAAGTTCACGATGCACCCCGACCTGCGCACACTGCTCCTCGGGACCGGCGATGAGGAGCTGGTCGAGGACTCGCCGTACGACAGCTACTGGGGCACGGGCCCAACAGGCACAGGCCTGAATCGGCTGGGGACGGTTCTGATGGAGGTGCGGGAGGGGCTGAGCCGGGTCGTGCGTCTGGAGGCGCATGCGGCTGGCCCCAGCGTCTGAGTGTACCGTCGGTTGGCCCTGGGTACTCCTCAGCCACCGGGCTTAAGGAGTACCATATCCTGGGCAAGATGGGCGCACATGCCACCACGCATCTATCTGGAGGGGGCCATGGCCGAGGGCGGAGGCGGGCAAGCGGGGCGGAGGCTCATCTTCGGGCCGGGCACGATCATGGGGATCGTGGGGGCGGTGATCGTCCTGATGGTGGGCTACTTCACCGACCAGGCGCGCAAGCCTGCCACTGAGGGCTCCGCGGGGCCCGGAGGGGCGCCCGCCGGCCTGACGATGACGGCAGGCGCACTGGAGTGGCGCCCTGAGCCGGCGCTTATCCTCCATCGCGCCGGCGAGCTACGCCTGAAGCCCGATCAGCGTCGCGGTGTCGAAGGGCTCAACACCACCTGGCTCGAGCGGAAGGCGGCCCTCAGGGCGCGGCCGAACGGCCCCGACCCGGATGCCGACCAACTGGCCGAAGATGAGAGGGAGCGCTCCTGGAAGGCCGCGCTGGAGCTACTTGACCCGAACCAACGCGAACTCCTGCTGCGCCTCGTGACCTCGCGACCCCGTCCTGCGGAACCGACGTCGTCTGAGGTGCAGGACCGCTGAGCAGGGCCGCCGCCCGCTTGCCCGCCTCGAAGCACTCCCGATAGGCCCCTGCCGCCAGCCGCGCCCGGGCCTCCGTCAGTGATGCAGAGGACGCACGCGTGGCAACCGTCGTGGGTCGGGCGGAGATCTGCTTCCCGAGAGCGACCAGCGCAGACGCCAGCGTCTCGGCGGAGCGTAGCCGAAGGCGCACCATCAGCAGCAGGTCCGTTGGGCCGAGTAGGCGCACATGGGGCTGCAGTCGTTGGGCAGTCCAGACCACCGGCGCCATGCCCCGGGCGGAGCCGGGCTCGGTTCCCAGTGCGGGCTCGGGCGCCCCGCCGGCCGCGCCGGGCTTGAAGTAGGACCAGGCGTGGACGATGACCCAACTGAAGCTCTCCTCTGTTGCCACGTGGCCTCGGGCGGGCATGGCGTTGAGCCAGTCCGCGACCTGCGCGGGACCACCGTCATTGGGAAACGGTGAGTTAGCCCAGATCGCATAGCGCGCCGAGACCACCGGCACTTCGCGCTTGGCGCCGCGGACCCAGTATGCCTGGCCCTTGCCGGCCGTGTAAGGTGAGTACTGGAACGCGAGGATGCCCTCCAGCCCCGGCATCTCCTCGGCCATGGTGGCGCAGGAGCGGCGCGCGGCCGGCGATTCCCACTCGGTGAAGTTGGCCGAGAGCGCCTGGATGCCGCTCAGGTCCATGTAGGGCGCCATGCGGGAGGCGTGGGTTCGCATGGCCCCGGCAGACGGGCGCGAGGCGCCGTACAGGTCCGGATAGAGGTAGCCGCCGGTCATCAACACGAAGTCATCGGCGGGCTTGGCGGTCGTTCGCAGGTAGTCCAGCGTGTAGGGGCAGACCTGGGCAAGGTCCGTGTTGCAGATGGTCCATCCGATGGGCGCCTGTCCGCGGTCGGGGCTACCCCACCAGGAGTTCTCGCCCATGAGGAAATTGCCCATGAGCCACTGCACGTTGTCGCCGTCGGACATGACGAAAGCGGCGTAGTGGACGTCGTCCTCCCACTTCAGGCCCCAGATGCTCCGGGCCGGTCGGGGCTGCAGGCTGCGGGCCGTGAAGCCCTTGCCGGGCGCCTCGGTGGAGAGGGGCGGCAGGTTGAGGCACCAGTTGGTCGCGGTCTGGAAGGCACCCCAGCGCGTGCTCGGCTCGGTGAGCCGTCGCTCGTCGCCGATGCCCCAGCCAAGGATGGGCGCGTCGGGCTCCAGCCGAGCCAGCGCCTTCTCGTAGAGCGGCCCCTCGCGTGACATGACGAAGGCCCCGGTAGCCACGGCCTCGGCGCGGCACTCCTGCACCTTCGGGTCGATCATGGCCAGGACCTTGCGCGAGAAGCGCGCCTTGTAGGCCTCGAAGCACTGCTCCTCGGTCATGCCGCGCACGTCCAGTAGCCGCTGGAGGCCCCTGGCGCGGGCCGTCTCTTCCAGCCCCTCCGGCACCGCAATCGCCCCGAGCGAGGCGCAGAGCGACGTGGCGACGTTGGCCGAGGCATCTACCTCACCGAGCTGGTGGAAGGGCCGGTCGGAGGCGTCATAGCGAAACAGGATGTACCCGCGCACGACCCCGCGCGCACGTGCGCGCCTCACGGCCTCCCAGAGCGGCAGCGTCACCGCCTTCGCACCGGTTCGTTTCAGCATCTCGCGGCGCCAGAGCAGGTAGGCCGGATGGTCGAGGTCGCCCCAGACCATCTCGCTGCCGCCCCGTGAGGCTTCCCGGGCCACAAGCCCGGCAAGCGTGTGCAGCACCATGCCGGCCTGGCGGTCGGGCACGTCGCGGACGACCACGAGCGTCTTCGGTCGAGGGTAGAGGGGCCAGTACCGGTGCAGGATCGGCGCCTTCCCGGCTCCCGGTGTCACCGGCGCCATGGCGCAGATAGCGCCGAGTAGACCGAGCGCGGCTCCCATGTCAGCCCTCCTGTTCCGTGGCTTCGCGAAGCCAGGTAAGCGATGCCAGGGCCCGCTCGCGGGGGCGGACCTCAATGCAGTACTCGCGTACGTCGTGCTGCTCCAGCCGCCGGAAGTGGGCGAGCAGGCTCTCGCAGCCCGGCCCCAACGCGGCATGGGAGCGGCCGTCCGCGGCCCTCACGTGCAGGTGTACCTGCCGCACCGCCCACGCGTGCTGCGCGAAGAAGCCACCGGGGTCGGGCTTGGCCAGGTCATGGGCGAGCCAGAGCCAGTGCTTCCGCACCAGGGGTCGGAGCCGGGATGCCATCGCATCGTCCAGCCCCTGGTTCTCGATGCAGGCCAGGCAGCGGCCCGCGGCCATGCCTGCCACTCTGCGGAGGTTGGCCTCCAGCGTGGCGAGCATGGCGGCCCGCGCCGGCTCAGGCAGCGTGCGCGGCTCCGCCTCATCGGTGCCGAACTGCGGCGTGGCGCCGACGTGGAGCGTCACGCAGTGGACGCCCAGTTCTTCGGCGGCATTGAAGAGCCGCGTCAGGTAGGTCAATGCCGCGGCGTCCAGGTCCGGGTCCAGGCAGCAGAGGCCCGCGGCGTCATCGGGCGCATGCAGCGAGAGGAGCAGTCCGTGCCGGCGGCGGTACTCGGCCGTCTCCTGCTTCACCGCGGGCGACATGAGTAACGGCGACAGGTGCGGCAACTCGGCGGCCGCCTGCACCCCAGAGAAGCCGTTCTCCAAGGCGAAGCGGAGCGCGTCGAGCACGCTCTCATCGTAGACGGCATGGTAGGTGGTTCGTTGGACGATGCTTGCCATGCCCTCATTATGGCGGAGAGGTGTTTCAGCCTCCACTGGCCGCCTCGCCGATCAGTCCCATATACCGGCCCATCCAGTAGGGCAGGAGCCAGAACACGCCGTCGCTCTCGGTGGCGCCGCCGTCGCCTTGCACCACTTCGAACGGGTGGTTGTCCCAGCGCATGACGCAGGTCTCGGCTGGCGAGAGCAGGCGGCTGGTCTGCAGAACCTCGGGCTCCGGCGAGCGGACGAGCGCGATGTCCTCGCGCCGGCTGTTGTCCATGCGCCAGCGGACCAGGTCCATGGGGGCCTCGCGCAGGAAGCGGAGCGAGTCGTGCGTGTCCGGCGGCGATCCCGTGGCCATGGCGAGGGTGTAGTCGAAGAGCGGGCAACCGTCGCGGTCGACGGATCGGTACCACGTCCGCGTGACGCGGCGGTAGCGCTGGAGCTTCGCGGGGTCCGCCTCGTGCCGGAGCAGGGCCGGAAGGGCCAGCGCCAGCAACTCGTCGTCGATATGCGTCCGCCATGCCGGGTCGACCGTCTTGGCTTGGTCTACCAGCTTGGCGTAGCCGCGCTTGTGGTAGAGCTCCTGGTAGAGCCGGTCATAGCGCGGGTCGCCGGTCATGTGGTGGGCGGTCTTCAGGTAGGAGAGGATCTCCACCGCGTTAATGCCGCTCTCGGGGCGCCAGTTGCCGTCGCCGGTGAGCCGCTCTGGGGCCCAGACGGCCCAGCGCGTGTGGCGGCCGTCGATATCGACCAGCGTCAGTCCATTGCCGATGATGCCGTCAGTGACCCGGCGCACATGCTCACGGACCTCGACCTTGTCTTCCTCGTTCGCCGCCAGGTCGTAGAAGGAGGTGTAGCCGTAGTAGTGGCCGGTGATCTCGTCGCTACTCGTGTCGCCCTTCCAGAGCCACTCGCCGTCGGCGGAGGGGCGCCACCGCACCGGCACGTACTTCGATCGCGGGTCGCGGGCCCGCTCGTCGGCCACCTGCTGAGGCTCCCTCACCTCGTTCGGGTCGGCCATGCCGGTCCAGTTCGCCGGTACGACGGTTCGGGCCACGAAGCCCGGCGTGCCCGTCACGGTCTGCAGGAACTTCAGGGCGCGGAAGGCCCGCCGCGCGGCCTCCTGGGCCACCGGGTCGCGGGTGACGGCGTAGCGGTAGGACTCCATGGCGAGGTACATGGCGGTGTACTGGCCGTCGTTGTCGTCGTCGCGCGGCTTCCATGATGCCAGGTCTCCGGGCGGGTCCAGCGCGACCTTCTCTACGAGCCCCGGCTCCCGGATGTGGCGGGCGTAGCAGACTTCCAGGAAGCGCCGGGCCTTCTCGGCCAGCGTCATGGGCGCCCGGCTGATGACCGAGACGCCGTCGGACGTGGCGACCCAGGCGGCGCCGTCGGGCGCCACGGCGATGCCGCGCACCTCGTCGGAGGGAAGCCACCGCAGGCCGTGCCGCAGGGACCAGGTCTTGCCGCCATACCGCGCCGCGCCGATGGGCGTGCCTACCCACATCTCGCCCTGTGGTCCGAAGGCCAGCGCCGTGACCGAGGAGCAGGGCAGGCCCTGCTTCGGAGTGATGGTCCCGGCGCGCTTGCCATCTCGCAGCACGCTGATGCCGCCCAGGCATCCGGCCCAAACGGCGCCGTCGGGAGCCGTGGCCACGGCGCGCACTGACGAGCTGACCACCTCGCGGCCGCCCCGGAGGAGGTGCGCTCCGCGCTCCGTAAGCTGGTACAGGCCCACTTCGGTGGCCACCCAGAGCGAGCCGTCGCGGTCCACCGTGGCCGACCGGAAGCTCGTCGCTGTGCTTAGGCTGAGCCGCTCCACGCGGTCGCCCTTCACGCTCCAGCTGCCGTCGGGGCCCATGGCCCGGACGCCTCCCGGCACAATGGTCACCAGCGCGACCGGCGCGTCGATGCCGGTCACGCGGGCCAACGTGCCGTCTGGCTCACCCCGGTAGAGCCCGTTCCAGGCCCCGGCCCAGACGCCGCCGTGGCCGTCGCAGGCCACCGACAGCGCCGGTCCCGCCTCGGACTCGGGCATGGCGGCTCGCCACGTCGCCTCGCCGGGCTTGAGCGCGAACAGACCGGCCCGCGTGGCGACCCAGACCTCGCCGGTCGGCGCCAGGGCGATCGCGCGGACGTCGTTAGCGGCGGGGGATGGGGCCACGCGGAGCTTCCGTGCGGTCTCTTGGGCGAACGGCACATCCTGCGTGGTGGCGGCCGGCGTGGGAGCGGCGGCCCAGCTCCAGAGGCAGACGGGGATCATCGCGTTGCTCCTTGGCGGTTGGCGGTTAACAGCACTTCGACGTCGGGGGTGGCATGGCGCACCAGCAGCACGCGGCTGCGCGGGTCATAGGCGCATCCGTCGCCCGTCGGCGGTAGCTTAGCCAGGATCGGCAGCGCCCTCGCCCCACACCGAACCGAGCGCGGCGGCGAGGCCAGCTTCAGCAGCTCCAGGCTGTCGGTGAGGGACGTGTACCGGATGGCCCCGGGCCGGTAGCTAATGCTCCGGATCTGCGTGGCGCTACGCAGCAGGTGGGTCTCGCCGTCGGGCGCCAGTTCCGGTAGGCAACCCATATCCTGGGTGATATAACGGACCACCGGGCTGGTCAGGCTGTACCAGCTTCCGCCGTCGCCGTACATCCATCCGCCGAGCACTGTGTTGTGGGTCCTGCCGTCGGGTTTCAGTCCGTAGCGCGTCACCATGCGGAGGGCTTCCAGTGTCGTGGTGCGGAAGCGCTCATCACCTGTGGTGAGGAAGAACTCGGCGGCCATCACCGACCAGTTCATGGTGGAGCTCGGCGTGGCGGCCAGGTAGCCGGTCTGCTCGCGGAGGATGAGGCCTATCTCCCGGTCGTGGAACGCCAGCCCGTCCAGTGTCTCATCGAACAGCCGCCGCGCCTTGGCGAGGTACGAGGCGCCGTTGATAGGGGTGCGGTAACGGAGCAGGAGGCGGATCGTCTGCAGCGGCGAGTAGTGGACCTGCGAGTCGCTCCCCTTGGGGATGTCCTCGTAGAGGCCGGACCAGTTGCCCGTGCGGACCGGGTTGCGGAGCATCCACATCCACGCCGCGATCTGACCGTTCTTGTAGTCACGGTCGCCGGTCAGGGCGTGCATCTTATCAAGGAACGCTACGTTCATGTACAGGGCGGCCGTGTACTGCTGGAAGACGTCGCCCGTCCGTGGGTTCACCCGGAAGGGCCAACTGCCGTCCCACGCCTGATGCGCCACAAGCGTCGTGGCGGCGGCCTTGGCGGCCTCCAGGTAGCGGCGCTCACCGGTCACCTCATACAGCCGGGTATAGGAGAGACCCATATAGCCGACCTTGTCAGGCTGCAGGTTGTCCTTGTCCTCGAGGCCGCCGGGCTTGCCCTCCTCGTAGGTGCTCCAGGGCAGATGCGGCCACTTCCAGCCGGCCGGCGTGCTGTGTGCGATGGTCCAGTCTGCCAGTTCGCGAGCCCGCCGGAGCGCCTCGGCGTTACCGGAGTAGGTGTAGTAGTTGAGGAACGCCTCCACCAGGTACGCGTGGTGGAACGCGGGGTAGGCGACCCGGTAGGAGAAGCGGTTGTCGTCGTCGATCACCGCATGGTAGGTGTAGGGCGGCGCCTTCCGGCCGGCCGCGTCGCGGATCGCGTTGTTCTCGATCCCGGTATCGGCCATGAGGAATCGCGCTGCCCGGACCAGCGTCTTGCCCGAGGCGGCGGCCAGGCCGGGCGGGGCCTTGCGGTACTGCGCCGCCCTGACGAAGAAGGCCTCGGGGGAGGTGTCGGCTGCGGGCGGATCGATGGTGCGTGGCGCCCCGGAGAGGCAGAGCAGGGCGAGCAGGGCAACGGGCATGGCATTGGCTCCTATGCCGCGGACCGCCTGGCCGGTGCGCGGCTTCCCATGGTAGGTAACTCGGCCCGCCCAGTGCGTGGATCACGCCGGGTTGCACTCAGTATATCGGAGCGGAGGCGCTCGGCGCGGTATAGTCCCGGTGTGCGGCATGTCGCCGCGCGCCGGCCACGGTAGCCCCACCTAACAGGAGACCTCGAATGACCCTCTGCCTGGCATCGCTGCTCGTAGGGCTCGTATGTGCGCCGGCCATGCGCGCCTCGGCGCTCCCGGGCACGGTTCGTCCGCCGATCTACGTCTACGCCCTCGATCCCAATGCCAAGGGCCCCGAGGCGTACGATGAGGTCACGACGCTGGTTTCGCTGCAGGGCTTGATCAACCGGGCTCAGCCCCTCCTGTATGTCGACAACCCCGGCTACGGGCGGCCGAAGTACTGGCTTGATCGACTGGTGGCCGACGGGCAGTGGCTGCACGGGCGTGAGCAGGTGAGGGTCGGTACGCTCGACGCTGTCTTCGCCCTGGCGAAGCCCAAGGTGAAGGGCGCCGTGATCTGGGATCCCGAGGTCCCCGCCACGGTGAACGTTGCCACTACGGCAGCGGGCGTCGAGAACGCGGTGGTTCTCAGCCCGGCCATGGCGGACAAGTTCCTCCGGCGCTGGGGCCTGCGGGTCTTGCGCGACTTCCGGGGCATGTTCACAGGTGCGGAGACGGGCAGCAAGAAGAACGATGCGTACCGGTGGGCCGTCCGGCAGTTCATCGAGACCGGCAAGTGCTCGCCGCACTGGCTCAGCCTCTTCACCGATGCGGTTGCCGACCGCCCTGCCGGGCAGAACGCCTACAACATCGTGCGTGACTGGGCCGTGATGAACCGCTCGTTCGTCTTCGACCTGTCGCCCTGGGGCGACGAGAAGCCGGGCGACGACCCCGGTCAGGCCCTCGGGACCGATCTCGCTACCTACGAGATGATCCTGGCCGCCACGCAGAAGCAGGCCCGCGGCCGCCAGATGACCGAACTCACCGGCTTCTTCAGCTTCTGGAAGTACGCCAACATGCCCGAGCACGTCAGCAAGCACGATCCCGTGCCCACCGAGTGGCAGACGGTCTGGCTCATCTCGCCCTACAACTGCTACCAGAACACCGCCACCGAGTTCTGCTACAACCAGTCGTTCCACCGCCACGCGCCGCGGAAGCCCCTCAAGCAGCCCAAGCCTTCGGCGACGCCGGCGCCCAAGCTCAGGAACACCAACTACGTCGCGATCCTCATGGCCGACTACGACTCGGCCTATCCGCTCTACCACTTTCTGCCCAAGAACTGGGAGGACCCGAAGCGCGGAGCCCTGCCGCTCAGTTGGGGCATCAACCCGAACCTGCTGGAGACCTACCCCGACATCATCTCGAGCTTCTACCAGACCGCCACGCCCAACGACCACTTCGTGGCGGACGCCAGTTGTGCGGGCTACATCAACCCCAACCGTGTGCTGCCGGGGAACCTGCCGTTGCTGGTGAGCCACAACCTCCGCTTCTACCGCGAGGCCGACATGAGCATCTCCGGCATGGTGCTGGACTGGGACCAGCCCTCGCCGGCGGTGAAGGACGCCTTCCTCAAGTTCTCGCCCGGCGGCTTCGCCACCATCGTGGACGATATGCACGAGCGCAAAGGCCGCCACCCGGACCCGCACGTCTGGAAGGGCATGCCCGTCGTTCGGCTCATCAACCACATGGACCCGAACAACACGGACTACAGCGTCAGGGTGCTCCACGACATGGTCCAGGCGCGCAAGCCGGACGAGCCAGGCTTTACCTACTGGCGTTGCGTCTGGGTAACGCCCAGCCAGATCCAGGCCGTTGTGGACGGCTTCAGGGCCAAGTACCCCGACGAGGAGATCGAGCTGGTCAGCCTGCCGATCTTCTTTACCCTCTTCAAGCAGCACTATGGCGGCGGGGCCAAACCATGATCATGTGGCCGGCGCTTGGCGCACTCACCGCGTTAGTCTGGCTGGGTCTTGCCCCGGTCGACGTGGGCCGATCCGCGCCGCCCCCGCCCGGCTCTGTTGTGGTCGAGGCTGAGAGCTTCACTCGGTGCGAGTGGTACCGCCTCGATGAGCCGTTGGCAAGCGGCACGCAGTGGTTGCGCTGCAACCAGCCGGACAAGGTTGCGGAGACCACCGTCGAGTTGCCGCCGGGCAAGTACACGCTCTGGGTCCGCGGTACGGACAACGGCCACTACCCGGGCCACTACCAGTATCGAGTGATGGTGAACGGCATCGAGCACTGGGCAGGGACCACGGAGCCGCTCGCCGCCACATGGTGCTGGCAGAAGCTCGGGGCCGTCGACGGCGGGCGCGTCGTCCTGCGCCTCGATCAGGCTGACTCGTGGAACACCGGCTGCGACAGCTTCCTGTTCGTGCCCGATCCCGCGTACCGCCCCAGCGGCGAGCCGCGGCTACGCTTGGTTTCGTCGACCCTTCGCATCGATCGGTCCGGCGGCCCGGTAACGGCCGCGTTCGATGCGCCGGCTGCATCTGCGGGCGACTGCTGGGTGGCGCTGCGGCGCGAGCGGAAGGTCGTCTGGTCCCAGAGGGTGACGCCGGTACCTGAAGGCGCCGCCGCCGCCGGTACACAGCGCCTGCACGTGGAGTGTACGGTCCCGCCCTTGCGCTTCACTCCCGCCGGCCGGTATGACCTGTCGGTCGAACTGGGCGACCTCCAGTGGATCGGCCGGGAGGAGGGGGACAATACTGTGGCAAGTGTAAAGCTGGGCCCGGTGCCCTGCCCGGTACCCGTGGTCGCGAAGGTGGTGAGCCATCGGGGCACGCCGACGCTCACGGTCGGTGGCAAGCCCCTCTTCCCGTTCGCCTTCCTCGGGGTCCACACAGGCCACTATGGCGAGTTCGCCGCCCAGGGCGCCCACCTCTACACGGTGGGCTGCGGCATGGGAAACCAGAAGCTCGGCAAGTTCGACGCAGGCGAGCCTGCGCAGCTCCTGCAGGAGCTGCTCTCGCGCGATCCTGAAGCCCTGGTGATCCTGAGGCTCCAGCTTGAGCCGCCCGCCGCGTGGCTCGCCGCGAACCCCGACGAGCGCGTGGTGTACGATGACGGCTCCGTGGCCCCCCAGTCCTTTGCCTCGCGGAAGTGGCTGGACCTGATCTGCGACGACCTGCGCCGGTTCGTGGCCTACCTTCGGCGCAGTCCCTTTGCCGACCGGGTCATCGGCCTCCACCTCTGTACCGGCTACTCGGCCGAGTGGCAGAGCTGGGGGCTCTGGGACAACCGGCGCGGCGACTTCTCGCCGGCCTTCGCCGCCTTCTTCCGCCGTTGGCTGCGCACGCGCTACAAGACCGATGCCGCCCTGGCAGCGGCATGGGGCTCGCCGGACGTCACGCTCGACACGGCGTCGGTCCCGTCCCGAGCCCGTCGGGAGGCGGTGTCGCGCCTGTTGCTCGATCCTGCGGTCGACCGCCAGGCGCTGGACTTCTACGAGGCTTACGCCGTAGCGGCCTCGCAAGCCATCGTCCGCGTGGCCCGCGCCGTCAAGGTCGCCTCCCAGGGGCAGATGCTCGCCGGCGTCTTCTACGGTTACGCGCCGCAGTATGGCGGCCTGGCGCCGGAGACCCAGCACCTGGCGCTCAAGGCCGTGCTCGACTGCCCCGATGTGGACTTCCTTTGCGCCCCGGCCATGTACACCGACCGCGGGCCCGGAGGTACGTCCACGTTCATGTCGCTGACCGACTCGATCCGGCTGCACGGCAAGCTGTGGCTCAACGAGTCGGACATCCGCACGCACCTCCAGCAGGACGCCACGGGACGGTGCGCCGACCTGGACCAGACGCTGGGCGTGCTGAAGCGCGAGTATTCCGCCGTCCGCGCGCGCGGCGCCGGGCAGTGGTGGTTCGACATGGGCGACGGCTGGTTCTCTGATCCCGCCATCATGTCGACCTTCGGCGAGATGAATCGGCTCGGGCAGCAGGCACTCATCGATCCGCCCGGCCCCGAGCTCAGGCCCGAGATCGCCGTCCTGCTCAGCGAGCGGAGCGTCTTGAGGCAGGCCGGCGGGACGCTGGGCGACTTCTGGTTCCCCGCCCTCACGGCGCAGGTCGCCGCGCTCAACCGTGTCGGCGCCCCAGCGGCGCTCTACCTGCTGGAGGACGTCGAGCGTATGCCCGACGCGCGCATGGTGGTCCTGCTGAACGCGTTTGACCTCACGGCATCGCAACGCCGGGCCATCGATCGCCTCAAGTCCTCCGGCCGGGTCATCGTGTTCGTCTATACAGCGGGTATCGGCAGCGCGGCGGGGCAAGGGTTGGTTGCAGAAGACCTTGAGGCTGCCTGCGGGCTCATCGGCCAGCGGCTGCAGCCGGCGGCCCCGGGCTCGTTCCGCGTGCGCTTGAACGCCGATCCGCTCTGCCTTGGACTGCGCACGACGGAACCCGTCTTCGGCATATCGCCGACCGAGTTTGGCCCGGACCTCTCAGCAGGACCCCGCTTCACCGTGGCCGACGCCTCCCGCGTCGTGGGCACCTTCCCCGACGGCGGGGCGGCGCTGAGTGTTCGGGCATTCCCGCACTGGACCTCGGTCTGCAGCCTCTCGCCTGGCTTGCCTCCCGGCCTGCTTCGCAACCTGGCCCGATTGGCCGGCGTGCACATCTACTCTGAGACCGAGGACGCCCTCTACGCCGGCCGCGGACTCATCGCCCTCCACGCCCGCGATGCCGGCGACAGGGCGATCGCCCTGCCGTCCGAAATGGTGGTTCGCGAGCTCTTCGATCCCGGCGCACAGGAGACCCGGACGCGGCTGATCCGCTTCCGAGCCAAAGCGGCTGAGACGCGGGTGTTCCAGATCGTACGGTAGAGCATTGGGCGGCATGGCAGGCCGGACGCCTGCCACGCGCACGGCCCATCGCAGCGTCTCGGCTACTTCACAACCACGATCGATCTTGCCGGTACCGAGATGCGCTGGCCGCCTGTGACCGTCCTGGTGATCGGCTTGTCCGTGTTGTTGTAGTAGTACACCGACGGCCCGACGCTCGAGGCCAGGATGCCGTCGTATGCCGCGTCGATGGGCGCGGCGATGGGCTTCCATGGCCCCGTTAAGGTATGCACGGCTGCACTTACGAGATGTGCGAAGGAGCCCCAGGGCCCCGGCCAGACGACGGTCCAGCCCTTATTCAGCGGGCGAGCGGAGAGCGTGATGGCCTTCCTGGGCGGCATGGACAGGCCGTCGGCCAGCTGGCCCAGCGAGACGACAGCGCTGTCCGGAGCGCCGGCGACCTTGAGCTGGACCTCGAACACCTGGAGGCCCAGCGAGCGGGGATCGCTCTGCGGGTTCGGCACCCAGGTAGCGCTCTGGAAGCCGACCCGAGCGGCTGCAGCGCCTGCCAGGGCGTTCGCCGGTACCAGCGCCTCCACCCACCGCACGGCGCCGGGCCGCACACGGACGACCGTCACCCCGTTCACACTCAGCGCGCCCCCGACGCCGGTCTGGTCGGGCACGGCCAGGCGCACGCGGAGCGCCACGGGTCCGCCCCGAGGCAGCGGCAGCGTCACGCTACAGTCGCCGCCGGTCCATCGGTAGCTGGGATCGGGCTCCTGTGCCGTCTTTGGCGCTTGCATGCCCTCCGGCGCCTGCCACGCGCCGCTCAATACCTCTTCGGAACCGGAGCCGATATCCAGCGCAACACCCCGAACGCTCGGCAGGGCCGCCGTAGCCCGTGCGGTCTCGGCCCCTGGGGCGCGGAGCCATGTGGCCGCTGTTCCCTCAACCGACCGAAGCGGCAGGCAGCCGGTCGGCGCCATGAGCACCCCGCCGCCTGCCACCCATTTCCGGAGCGCAGCGATCGACGCCTGCTCCAGTGTGTCTCCGGCGAGGATGACGACCGCCCGGAAGCGTTTCAGCATGCCGTTGGCGATCATATTCTCGTCTATGAACTCGAAGTCCACCGCGTCCCGCAGCTTCTCGGCGCGAGCGAGGAACGTGCCCAGCACGCCTCCGTCCAGCGCGATGGACGAGTTGGGCATGATCGCCGCCACCGTGAGCCGCGGGCGGTTCGGCGCCAGGTGCCGGGCGTTCTCCATGAACCGGATGCCCTTCATGGTGGGCTGGTCCGGCGCGTCCATCAGGTACTTGAAGTAGGCGCCGCGGCTCCCGCCCGCAGTGGCGTCGAAGACACGGCCTGCGATACCCCAAGCCGAGTTGTCGCCGCCGGGCTCCGTGGTGTAGTAGTACCGGCCGTACAGCCGCGTTGACGATCCCACCATGCGGGTGATGGCGAAGTTGGCGGCAGCGTCGTCGCCCTGGTTCGTGATCCGTATTCCCGCGGCGTATCGGGCGCACATCCTCGCCTGCGCGCCGAAGTCCGCGCCCAGCATCGGCTGTCCGTCGCCGCCTGTGCAGAGGTAGATTGGCAGCGTCGGGTAGAGCTCGCGCGCGGTCTTCACCCAGTGCTCGGCGTAGTCCGTCATCGACTGGGTGTACCAGGCGACGATATCCACCGTGGCTCGGCGCGATGGCGCGGAGCTGGGCGCCATCGGCTCGACCGCTTCGAAGCCGCTGTAGGATGACCGCCATGCCGCGTTGAGCGCCGCCGCGGTGGCGTAGCGCGCCCGGAGCCACCGTTGGAGGTCTGCACGGGCGTAGGGGTCGCCGCACCACCACCCGGCATGGGTGTGTTGCCCGGCCATGTCAAACCCGCCGCCCGCCGGCATGAGCGACTCGCCCCAGTTGCCCGAGATGCCCAGGTTCAGCGCCTCGATGACCCCAGGCTCATAGTGGGAGCGGAAGAGCTCCAGGAACCGCCGCACCCCGCCGCGCAGGGCGGGGTTCCAGATGCTCTGGATCGGCGTCGACTGCTTGTGTTCCATGCAGACCGCGTCCACGCCGCTCTCGGCCCGGAACCACTTCGGCGTGGCGACGTAGGGCGCGGTGATCAGGAAGGGAAGCCACTTCAGCTTGTGCTTACGGATCTGGGCGACCACGGGATCATACGTTGCGTAGGTCACCCGGCCCTTCTTGGGCTCCAGTTGCGCCCAGCCGACGTAGCTCTGCAGGCTGGTGATGCCGATCTTCCTGGCCACGCGGTAGGCGTTGTCGGCCAACTGGCCCGCCGGGACCGGCTCGTGGACCTGCCACTGCTGGATCACGGTCGTGCCGGGCGGGACCACGGCCGCACGGCGCGCCGCAAGCAGTTGCGCGGGGTCGGCTGGGGGTACGTAGCCGTCGGGTTGCCGGTCGGCGAGCGTGATGCGCGCCACGGCCAGCGCGCCGGTGGTCCCCACGCGGAAGTCGGCGTCGCCGTTCTGTCGGCCTCCGAACGACGGCCTGCGCAGGATGAATGTAGCCGAGCGCCACTGCCGCTTCTCGCGCTGCGTGGTCACATCAGGCGAGGAGAGGTAGGCGCCGCCCTCGCCGGCGTCGTACTCCACGGTGATATCGCCGGCCTGGTCGAAGTACTCGATGATCGCGTACAGCGCCTGCGGCATGGTTGGGCGCGGAGAGGCCTGAACACAGAGGAAGTTGCCGCCGGCGCTGCGGTCGATCATGCGGCACGCCCTGCCGCCGAGGGTCACAGCGCGGTTCACCCCGTCGCCGTAGCTGCGGACCACGAGCCCCTTCTCCACGTTGGTCGGCCCTAGCTCGACTGAAGGCGCTCCACTCGCCGCGCCTCCCAGCCACATCAGCAACCCCAGATACCACATATCGATGCCCCTCCCGCCGAACCGTCTCTGCCGTCGTAGTTCGGCGTGGAAGGGCATACATCCTGTGGGGCGAATACGGACCGAGCGCACCGTGGCGCCGTCTGCACGCTCGACTCACGTGCACCATGTCGGCCGCGCGGCCAACAACGCCCACATTACGGAGGACCGAAAGTGCCCCAGAACGCACCGAGGCCGTTGACGCCGAGCAGGAATGGTCGTATAATCACTGTACGCTACTATACTCTCGATTTCCCGCCCGCCACCACGATGGCACTTGCAGGTGCGGTGGGACCGAGAGCGGCGAAGGCTCATGCTCATGCTGACGAGATGCCGTACCGGTCGACACGCTGCGACGGAGGCTGAAACTCCGCCCGCGTCGTGCTGCCCCCCCCCCCCCCGGCCACATGTACCAAGCTCGCCGACCACTCGCCCGCCGTGACCACGGCCCTGGCGAAGCATTCCGTGCCGCCTAGGCACTTCCCATGTAGCTGAATGACCGGGTCCGTCCGGCTGCGCGCTGCGCAGCGACCACCGGGAGTTGAGTACCGTGAACAACCATCCTCGGTCCCTTACCATCGCGGCAGTTCTAGCCGCCTCTTGCGTAGCCGGGTTGGCCCAGGGCCGTCCTGATATTCGATCCAGAACGGGTGCGCATGCGGTTGGTTTGAGCAACGTAGCCAACCCGCCGGCCCGCATCGGGCACGCCGCCCAAGCCGGTCGCATCACGGCTGCATCCTATGGCCGTCTGCCGCTCACGTTCGAGAAGAACACAGGCCGCTATGACAAGCGCGTCCGCTTCATGGCCAGAACCGGCGGCGGCGCCCTCTTCATCACCGACCGCGAGGCCGTACTGTCCGTCGGGCCGCCGCGCGGGAGCCACAGAATGGCATCTGTACTGCGCATGCGGCTGGTTGGCTCGCACGGCGCCGCGGCGGCCGCCGGGCTGGACCGCCAACCGGGGATTGTGAACTACTTCATGGGCAGTGACCCGGCGAAGTGGCGCACAAGCGTGCCGACGTTTGGCCGGGTGAAGCTGGCCGGCGTCTACCCTGGTGTCGACCTCGTGTACTACGGCGTTAAACCGGAACAGGGATCGCGCGCCGGGGCTCTGGGCCGGCTTGAGTACGACTTTGTCGTGCGGCCTGGTGCCGATGTCAGGCGCATCGCCATGGCGTTCGACGGCGCGAAAAGCCTCAAGATAGCGCCGAATGGGGACCTGGTCGCCAGCACCGACGGCGGCGACGTCCGCCTGAAGCGTCCGTTCGCCTACCAGATGGTCAGCGGCCACAGCGTGCAGATCGCCTGCGCGTTCATCTTGGCGCCGCGGAGACCGGCGCTGCAGGCTCGAGCGGTGACCCTCCGACTGGCTCGTCACGATCCGGCGCGTGCGGTCATCATCGACCCGGTGATTGAATATGCCACGTACCTTGGCGGCGACTCCTACGACTCCGCCGCAGCCATCGCCGTGGACGCTGCAGGCGCGACCTACGTTGCCGGCACGACCACGGCATCGAGCGGTTTCCCGACGACTCCCGGAGCCTACAGGACCGTGGCTTCCTCGTGCTTGTTCGTGAGCAAGCTCGATCCGACGGGCAACTACCTGGTCTACTCGACGTTCGTCGGTGGCGCATCGGACGACACCGCGACTGCCATCATGGTGGACTCCTCGGGCGCCGCATACGTGGCCGGCAAGTGCAAGGGCGCTGTGCCGACGACCCCCGGGGCGTTCCAGACCTCGGTGCGCGGTGGGTTCGACGGCTTCGTTCTGAAGCTGACTCCGTCGGGCAGCGCCCTCGTGTACTCAACGCTCATCGGCGGATCCAAAGACGACGCTGTCTACGCCCTGGTTGTCGATCCCGGCGGCGCTGCCTACGTTGCGGGCCAGACGGCGTCGTCGGGGTTCCCAACCACCCCTGGCGCATTTCAGACGACCTTCAGTGGTACGGCGGCCAAGGCGTTCGTCGCGAAGCTTGGGCCTGCGGGAAGCAACCTCGAGTACTCCACGTTCTTGGGCGCGAGCTCAGGCGCGACCTCTGCGTACGCCATAGCGGTAGATGGGGCCGGATCCGCGTATGCAGCAGGAGCGACGCAGGCCGAGACGTTCCCCATCACGCTCGGCGCCTTCCAGTCGGGCTACCTCACTCCCGGCTGCGCGTTCGTCACGAAGTTCAGCCCGGCAGGCACTTCTCTCGTCTATTCGACTTACCTGGGCGGCTACGGCAACATCTACGGCTATGACGGCAACTGCGCCCGAGCCATCGCCGTCGACGCCTCGGGATCGGCCTACGTGACTGGGTACACGGATTCGAGGACCTTCCCGACAACTGTCGACGCCTTCCAGACTCACTCGGGCGGCGGAATCAGGGATGTATTCGTAACGAAGATGAACCCGGCCGGCTCGGCCCTGGAGTACTCGACGTACCTGGGCGGGAGCGGCTCCACAGGGATGGGCGGGCCGGTTGAGGCTGGGTTAGCCATCCACGTCGATGATACCGGCGCGGCTTACGTCGCCGGCTACACGGAGTCGCTCGACTTCCCGGTCACCCCGGATGGCTACCAGACCGCCAGCTTCGGCGGCGCGGACGCCTTCATCACCAAGGTCAGCCCCAGCGGCAGCGCCCTGGTCTACTCCACGTACTTAGGGGGGTCGGGCTCGGATTCCGCCTGCGCGACCGCTGTGCACGCTGACGGCGCCATGTACGTTGCGGGGACCACGTGGTCCGATGACTTTCCGAGCACGCCTGGGGCCTACCAGGGCGGTCTCCGGGGCAGGACGGACGCATTCGTTGCCAAGCTCGGAACCAGGACTTGGACCGGCACCACCCTCGTGGTTCCGCCAGCAAGTGGCACCGTCGGGCAGGCCGCCAACCTGCAGGCCGTCCTCGCGGTGAGTGAGACTGGAGTGCCGCTGCTGGGCATGGTTGTTCAGTTCCAAGTGGCGGGGACGCCCGTCGGCTCCGCAGAGACCAACGCTGCCGGTGTGGCGACCGTGAGTTACTCCGTACCAGCGGGCCTGGGCGGGTGCGCGGTTATCCGCGCGTCATGCGCCGGAGACAGCATCTACCACAGCGCGGCGGGCACCGGGATACTCGCGATCGCCAAGGCCGACACCACCCTCGTCGCCGACGACGCGACCGGTGCGGCCGGCAGCGTTGCGGCGCTGAGTGCCGTTCTAGCGCGCAGCAGTGACTTCGCGCCCCTGTACAAGACCATCACATTCACCGACAACGGAACACGCGTGGGATACGCACGCTCCAGCACCGGGGGGCGGGCCACGCTGTCCTACAAGATACCGGGCACGGCTTCACTGGGGCTCCACACGATCGGTGCAGCGTTCGCGGGCGATGCCGACTACAACGCGAGCTCCGGCAGTGCCATCCTCAACGTCACCACCGGCACCACCATGTTCGTAGTCGACCGGACCGGCAACGGCACCGAGTTCGTCACGCTCAAGGGCTGGCTGCGGCGCTCGGACACCTCGGCGTTCCTGGCGGGCAAATTGCTCACCTTCTCGGTGGACGGCACAGACGTGGCGTCCGGTGTGACTGATTCGGGTGGCCAGGCCGCCGTTACCTGGCGCATCGCCGGCTGGGTTGTGCCGGGCTCCCATGCGCTGACGTGCGGGTTCGCGGGTGACTCCACCTTCGCGCCAAGCTCCGCCGGCGCCGCGCTGACGGTCACCCAGACCGCCACCAAGATGTACATGCCGGACCGAGCGGGCAGACCCTACCAGGTCGGCAGCCGGGCCTACCTGACCGCCTACCTCTACCGGATGGACAACAGCCCCGTGGGCAACAAGACGCTCCAGTTCCAGGTGGACGGCACGACGGTAGGCTCCGGAGTCACCAACGATCCCGAGGTGGGCGGGAACGGCCGGGCCATGTACCTATGGGACATCCCGGTTACGTTCGCGGCCGGCGCCCACGCCATGCGGGCCGACTTCGCCGGCGACAACGGCTACACGGCCTCGCACACACTCGCCTCGCTGACGCTGGACATGGGTGCGCTCTACATCTGGCCCTACGTCCGCTCCGTCGTACAGGGCGAGGCGTGGCCGCTTCGGGCCCTCGTACGGACCGTTCCGGACTACACCTGGCAGCCCGGCCTGACCATCGAGTTCACGCTCGATCCCGGCCCCAGCCAGGTCTCGCTCGGCACGGCGGTCACCGATGCCGCCGGCGTCGCCACGCTCCAAGCCTCGTCGGCCGGCATCGCCGTCGGGCAGCACACCATCCGCGCCTCCTACGCCGGCAGCCCGGCCGTAGCCCCGGCCCAGGCCGACACGACCGCGACGGTCGTTGCGCCGTGACATAGATGCGGTCAGCCGAGCCACCGTGCGCAAACAGCCGATGCGCACGGTGGCTCGGCGCGGTATAGTCCGGGAGCGGCGCAGGGGTTCCGCCGCACTTGCTCCCGGAGGATGGCCGACATTGCAGATCTGTCGCCCGCGGGCTTCCGATCGCTACCGGACCAGTTGAACCCCCACCGGCAGTGCCAGGCGTGTCCATGCCCGGTCGGTCGTCAGGGGTGATAGGCCGCGTGATGCCGCGAGGGCCAAGCACGCGCGGTCACCGGGAGAGAGGCCTGCGGCGCGCGTACTCGGTATGAGGGCAGCGGAGTCAGCGGCGTCCTCTGCTGTGAATGCAACAATCTCGATCGGCAGTCTGGCTAACCGCACCTGGACCTGCTGGACATCCTGGCCATCGCGGGAAAACCGACCGATGACCTCCGCGAGGTTGACCGCCGACATGCATGACTCAGGCAGGTGTGAAGCAACAAGGGCTGCTCCGGGTTCCCTGAACAGGAATGCAAGCAGGGCTGATGCGTCAAGGACAATCACTCCGCCGCTGCCTCTTGGCGACGTTCGGCGATCAGGTCGGCTGAAGGCGAGGACGGAAGCGAACCCGCATAGATTTCGGCCACCCAGTCCTGTACTGCGGCCAGGTCCATGTCCGGCACGGTCTGAGCTGTGGTCTGGGCGAGTATGTCTCGCACTTCAGCCTCCATGCTCCGCTTGGCCAGGGCGGCGCGCTTCATGAGCCTGTCATGGACAACCTCAGGCACGTTGGGTATCGTTAGTGTTGGCATGCGTTCCACCTCTCGGGATGCGCCCACTCGCTCCGGGTACCAAAGCTCGTTCTGACATTGGTAGTCTACCGTAGGCCTCGACAGAGACCGTGGATGTCTTGCGCGTCGACCGCCTCTCCGTCGTCCGCTGCCGCCGAACTGCGGCATGGCAAGTTCCAGGGCATGACCCTCGACACGGTCGAGGCGGAGGTGACCGACGAGGTGGCGGCACCGGCCACCGACTGATTCCGTCCGTCCAGACCACTCAAGGGTGAGGACATCCTACACCATGCTCTGGCCAGACACCTACCTTGTGCGGCGAACGCTTGGAGGCGACGGCGGCGCTTTCGGGAAGCT
This sequence comes from uncultured Chthonomonas sp., assembly GCA_903951425.1. Lineage (GTDB taxonomy): Bacteria > Armatimonadota > Chthonomonadetes > Chthonomonadales > CAJBBX01 > CAJBBX01. The sequence continues at coordinate 14,269 of CAJBBX010000078.1, read as the reverse complement.
CCATGAGCGGCACCTCGGGCGTGTGTTCAACCTCCTGCGGCGCCTGACCGACAACGACGACGCTGCCGCTGACCTCGCCCAGGAGACCTTCCTCGCCGCGTTCCGGTCTCTGTCGGCGTGGCGGCGCGAGGGCGCGTTCAGCACCTGGCTCTGCGGCATCGCGTTCCGGCTCTACCGCAGCCGACGTCGCAGTGACGCGCGGTCCGCCACCGAGCCGCTCGATGAAGCCGACTGCCTGCCCGCGCCCGCATCCGACCCCCTGGCCCACTGCGAGCAGCGGGAGGCGCTGCGCCGGATCGAAGCCGCCGTCGCTGACCTGCCGGACGTCTGCCGCGAGGCGTTCGTGCTGGTCCGGGTAGAGGGGCTCTCCTACGCGGAGGCGGCGAGGTGGATCGATGTGCCGGTCGGCACGGTCCACTCGCGCCTGGCCCGCGCGACAAGCCTCCTCCGGCTCCTGCTGGCCGAGGTGGCGGTGTTGGACGGTGAAGCGGTGTCCTCTATCTCCGCAGCACGAAGCAAGGAGACCACCGATGCACTGTAACGCATGCCTCAACAGCTTGGGGCCAATGTCCGATGGCGAGGTCAGCCTTGGCGTGCGCCTTGCCGCCACGGCCCACCTCGCGCTCTGCCGCTCCTGCCGTCAGGAGTGGTTGGCTCAGCGCCGCCTGCGTGGCCTGACCCGGCAACTTCCGCAACACCCGGTCCCGCCTGGTCTGGAGGTGACGATCGGTCACGCACTGACTGCTGCCGCCGACGGGCCGTGCCAAGCCTCTACCTCAGTCGGACGCCTGGCCGGCGGAAGCCGAACTCGAACGCGCTTCGCCCTAAGCGGGGCGGTGGTGGTAGCTGTGGCCACGATCCTGCTGTGGCCGCCGCCCGGAGGGCATGGCGGCGCATCTGCCGATATCCGGCGCGCTCTGGCCTCGGTGAACACGTGGCACCTCAGCGGCTGGAGGATGGTGGACGGCGTGCGCGTTCCCTGGGAGGTCTGGTGCCGTCGGGCCCCATTCCTCTACCGCGAGCAGATGGGAGCCGATGTGGTCTACGACGACGGTGTGCGCCGGACCTGTGTCCTGGCCCCCTTCGCCTCGGCGACGGGCATCGTGCGGCCCGGGATCAGCATCCACCTGCCCTCGGCGCAGGATACCGATAACGTACGATGGTCCTACCATCGGCTAGTGGAGCCATGGCACCCCCAAGGTGGATGGCCGTTCGTCGAGGAACCGGACGAGACCGTCTATAGCATGACAACGCAGTCAGCCGGGGCCGCCTTCCACCGGGTCTACCATGTCGACCGGAATACGGCGTTGCCGACGCGGTTCGAGGTGTTGAGGGGGTCGCTCGGCTCGATCGACGCGCGCGTTCCCGAGGGTGAGGTCTGGGTACGGTTCGACATCCAGTTCGACCAGCCGATCCCGGCCACGGTGGCCGCGCCGCCGGTCGTGCCCCCGGAGTATGCTGCGCTGGACGGCTCGGAGCTACCGGCGCCCGCGGCGGGTTGGCGCATTGGCAACGATGGGGGAATCTCGCTTGAGGTTGCGCCCATTGGCGCAGCCGAGGACGGCACCGTCGCCGCACGGGTCCGCGGACGGGTCGGCAGGACCATCATGGCCGCGCGGAGCCTGCCGGTACGGCTGGTCGTGAGTGCCGATGGCCAGACCGAGACTCAGGGCGGCATGCGCTGGGAGCCCGACCCTGACCGGTTCAACTGGTACGAACAGCCGGCTACGGATGACCTTGGGCGCGACTACGGGACCGTCGACCGTCGGATCGAGCCGGCAGTCGCGCCGCGTCACGAGGACTCCCTCCTGCTGCTAACGCCGCTGGAGCCCGACACGCCCGGGACCCGCCGTGCGCGCACCCTCAATGTCGGGCTTCGCATGGAACTGGTGGTCGATACCGGGTTCGGCGACGACATGATGGGACCCGAGCGCTACGGTATGCGCATCCGCACACAGCGCGTCGGCGTGAGGGTACCGGCGCCCGCCGTGGCCCAGCCGCTGGCAGCGCTCGATGCCAAGGTGGCCGCACTGTGGGACGCCGGCCCCATGCCGTGGGCACGGAGCCCGTGGTACCGCGACAACCTGGCGTCGCGCGTCTGCATGACCCGATATGCCGCATACCGCCATGTCCAATGGAGTGCGCAAGCCCAGCCCGACTGGCGTACGCGGAGGCAGGCGGCCGCCCGGTGGCTGCAGCGGCATGTCGATGCGTGCACCACCGTATATGTCCTGAGGCATCGGGTCGAGCTGGCCGAGTTGTACCTGCAGCTCCAGGAGCCCGACCGTGCGCGGAGAGCCCTGATTCAGGTGCTGGAGGAACGGCGGTTCAGTCCCGCCGCCCGGTATGCCAACACGGGCGACATCGGAGACGTCGTCGCCAGGGCCCGCCGGATGCTGGAGCAGCTCGACGGGCAGTAGGTTAAGCGGCCGGAGTCGGTCGATGGCGTCGGCGTCACCGGTCCGGCTGGCGTCGACGGCATCGGTCGGAGTGACCCCGGTGCGATCCGCCTACCACCGAACCACGGCGTGGCGGACCCTTGGGTTCTTGGGTAGGGGCGACGGGGCGGGCGGGGTCGTGTAGAGATGCTCCAGCACCTTGCTGACCAGCGGCAGGACCGCGGCGGGCTCCGGCCAGAATCCGCCGACGCGCCAGTACCAGCCCCATCCGCCCAGCCGGTAGCCGCCGATGTAGTCCTTGCCGCCGCCGATGACGAGCGTGGTGTGTGCCGCCGATCCGGAACCGGCCAAGCCGCGGTTGGCGGGCGCCGCCATCTCCTCAAGCGCTGTGGTCAGGTCGAAGCCCAGCATGGCGCGTCCGGCGTCGGTAACTCGTAGGGGAGCGGGTTGGGCGTCGACCGGGCCATCGCCCACTTCCACCCCGATGCGGGCCACGCCGGCCGGGCCGATGGCCCCGGCGCTCCAGCCCTCGCCCGAGCGGACCAGCGCCGCGTAGTGCGTGTAGCCCGCGGTCTCCCACCAGCAGCCGCCCTGGCTGACGTAGCGCCGCACGGCGTCCAGCGTCTCGGTCCATCGGTCGGCGGCGGTTGCCGGGAAGCCCTCGCCGTAGGGGTTCACGATGGCGAACCAGCTCTTCCGGCCGGCCCGTAGCGCGGCGAGCAGCTCCTCAGCCGTTGCGATCACCTTCACCTCGAGGCCATGCTTGGCCGCCACAGGCGAGGAGGCCAAGGCCTTCACCCAGTCGGTGGGCCGGATGCGCGTCCAGGTGGGCTCAGGGCCGGGGCCGAGGTCGATGACCCCGACGGCGGGCTTCGCGCCGGGCCATGCGCTCGGGGCGACCCTCGCGGCGTCGGCCGGAGGCGCCAGCGGCTTCTCGGCGGCTACTACGGGCATGGTGACGGAGAGCTTGCCTGCGTTTGCCGCGGCGCCGGCGGGCTTCGCGCCGTCGAAGGTCACCGTCGCGGCGCCGGAGACGGGCTTCGGCAACTCGACCGTGACGCCTGCCGCCGCCGGCGCGTAGAGCCAGGCATCGGCGGACCTGCCATCGGGCCGCAGCTTGGTGACGAAGCGGCTGCCGGCCCGCACGCCGGGCGCCTCGGCTCTGAACCCGAAGCCGGGCAGGTTGTCCGGGCCGGCTGTGGCCTCGCGGCCGAGGTTGGCGGTAATCTTCACGTCGCCATAGGTGGCTCGGATCACCCCATCGTCACTCGCCTCGGACATGCCCTGAGGCCGCTCGTGGTGGAACGCTCCTACGGGCGCCCCGACATACCGCGAGACGACGGCCTTCTGGAGGGCGTCGAGCCAGAGCAGCCACTGCCTCGCGGGACCATCGGACGCGATGGCCTGTGCCGAGGCGGCGTAGCTGAGCCCGAAGCCGAGGCCCAGCGTCCACGTGAGCGTCTCGTCGTTGGTGACGAACTGGCCCAGGTCGTGGTGGATCATAGAGGCCTTGTCGTGCGCCAGCCTCTGGGCCAGTGGATAGATGCTCCAGGTCTCCGGCGCGATAGTCTCTCGAAGCAGGCGTCGCCACTCGGGCGCGCGCTCGGTGGGAACCAGGTTCCACGTCATGCCGCAGAGCTGCGCCTCGTACTGGGCCACGCGGTCCCAGCCGCTCTCGGTGGAGAGGGGCGCCTTTGCCGCGTCCTCGGCCACCATGGAGAGGAGGCCCTGCACGTAGGCGTCCGGCGCGGGAGAGCCCTCGCTGGTGTCGAAAGACCATGTACGGGCCCCGCACTGGTCCTGGAACAGCAGGTCCACCGGCACGGTTTCGGTGAACTGCGCCACGGTCTTGCGGTTGGCTTCGCGGACGGCGGGATGCCAGTAGCAGATGGTCCATCCATCGTTCAGTCCGTACTTCTCGTAGACAGGCCTGCCCGCCAGGTCCTTCACCAGCGGCGCCTCGCCGGCGGCCACGAAGGTGGGGCCCCGTGGGTTGTCGCACCACCACGTTGGGTTCGTGTAGGGCATCACGAGGTGGCCGAGCTTCTGCGCCCGGGCGGTCATCTGCTGGAGGTCGGCCAGCGTCCCGAAGGCGGCGTTGGGCGGCAGGTGGTCGGGGTACTGCTTGTCGAACCCGCCGTGCAGGTAGTCGGCGAAGTGCACGAGCGTTGGGCGCGGGAGGGCCGTCAGGGCGGCTGCTTTGTCGCGCGCGCCGCCCGACAGGTAGAGCAGCACTGCGTTGCGGAAGCGGGCCAGCGTCCCCGGCCGCATCTTGGCCGCGAGCTTCCGCGTGATGCCGTTGGCGACGGCGTAGCGCGCGAGACCGGACTCGGCGCTGGAGCCCAGGGCGATGCGGGTGATGGGCGATCGCCACGTGGCTCCGGCCTTCACGAAGGGTGCGTAGCCGCGGTCGAAGTACCCGCCTTCGGCGTCGGAACCGCAGGCCAGCTCCCCCGACGTGAGGAGCTCGGTCGTGGTCCAGGGCTTGGTCGGCAGGGGCTGCACACGGTAGATCGAAGCCGAACCGGCCTGTGCGTCCAGGTGCGCGAAGTCGGCGAAGAGGGCCGGGTAGCGCCCGGCGAAGCGGTAGTGGCGCACCGGGGCCATGGCGTAGAAGAAGGGGTGGCCGCCGGTCTCGATCCACGTCCCACCGGCCCTGGCGAAGCCCACGATGGCCGCCACCGTCGCCTTCATGTCGGCCTGAGGCAGCGTGGGACACCACTCGCCGTAGGGGTTGATGACCACGGCGCAGTCGCCGCTTCGGAGCGTCTCGGCCAGTTGCGCGGGGTCCTGGATCACCACGGTGTCGGCCGAACCCCGAAGGGCTTCGAGCCATTCCACGGCCGGTACCGCCGACCAGCCTCCGTTGGCGGGGGCGCGGCGGAGCGCAACGACGCCCACCTTGCGGCGTTTGGCTGGCGCCTCGGCCGCCAGACGCGCGGCGATACGGGAAACGGCGTCGCGGGCCAGCCCGGCCTCGGCGGCGCCGACTGCCCCGCCGATGCGCCATGCCCAACCGATACCCACGCGCCGTCCGCTGAGCCACGGTCCGTTGTCCGACTCCGCCAGCGTTACGTCCGACGTGCCGGGCGCGCACGGCCGGTTCACGACGGCTCGGCCGGCCGCGATGCGTTGGGCCAGACCGTCGCCCAGCCACTGGCGCGTCAGTGCGGTGGGTCGGAGGGCCGCGGCTACGTCCTGGTCCGCGCGCTGCACGGGCGGGCCGCCGAAGAGCGTCGCGCAATGCTCGGCGCCGGCGATGGTCGGCTCCCAGGCGCTCGATCGCTCCGGCGGCTGGGGAAGGAAGAACCGGCTGTTGAACTCCATGCCCACGGACTGGTTGCCGTCGCAAGGGAAGATGAACCGCCGCACGCCCTGCGCCTCGAACCGGAGCCGCGCGGGCAGCTCAAAGGCGAGCAGCACGTCTGTACGCGGCGTCACGGCGGCCCGCAGGTCCAGTTCTGAACCTGCCACACCGGCGGTCACCGTCACGTCCAGGTCCGGACCCGTGAACCGCAGCGTGGCTCCCTTGCCCGAAGCCGCACGCACTACTGTGAAGCGTCGCTCGCCGGAGCTCGGTGCGTACTGCGCCGCATCGATCACCGTGCCGTTCCGCAACCGAGCCCGCCAGAGGCCGGACTCACCCGTGCGAACGATCACCTTGCCGGAGGGACCGCGCAGCGTCAACGGGGCCCCCGGTCCGGCGGCCAGTTCGGCAGAGCCGCCCGCCATCGGTAGGCGCGTCTGGGCGGATCCGGTCGAGGCGAGGCAGGCGGTGATCAACGCCGCCAGGGCGGTGCGGTGCATGAGCGGGACCTCCGAGTCGCGCGGGCCGATGCGCCCGCCTGTGGCGTTATACCTGCTGGTCTGGCGCACACACAGAGCCGAAGCGCGGCCGCATGGGCTAACATCATCCATGCAACCACTCACATTCGGCTCTGGCGCGTTCGCCGCGGCTCTGGATCCTGCCTCCTGGTCGGTCACCGTTACCCATGGCGGCGCGGAATGGGCCCTCGCCGGGCCCGTCGCCGGCTTCGGGTACCTCGGCATCGGCGGCAAGGCTCTGGCCCTCGGTGTCGCCGACGGCGTGCCGCTGACCTGGGCGGCAGCGGGGAAGCGCGGCCTTCGCGCTGATGGCGCAGTGCCCGGAGCCGACCTGCGCGTGGTGATCATGTTCGCGCTGGCCGGATCGGATCGCCTCGCCTGCCGCCTGGACCTGACGGGTCCCGACTGCGGCAAGGTGGACTACGTTGTCTTCCCCTACTCGCCGCAGGTGCGCGGGTCCGCGTCGCGCATCGTCGTGCCCCAGTGGCTGGGCCTCCTGGTGCCCGCCGAAGGGCCTGACCTGGCCATTCGACGCACGGTCTGGCAGCGCCCGCTCTCCATGCGGTTCATGGGCCTGACGCAGACGCTGGACCCGGAGAGCCCTGCCTGCGTGGCCATCCTGCAGGACTCGTTGGAGCGCTTGGTGGAGATCCGGCGCGACAAGGGCGTCGCCGGCTTCTCCTACATCGGCGAGCCCTCCTACTTCGAGCGAGCGGCGCAGACGCGGTCCCAGTCGCTGGAGTTTCGTTTCCTGCGTGGCGGCTACGTGAAGATCGCGGCTGCCTACCGCGACTGGATGCGCCGCCGCCCCGAGTGGCGCACACTGACTACGCGCACTCGCCCCTGCTCGCCCCGCCAGATTGGCGGCGCCCAGATGTTCGGCCACATCCCGTGCGACTACGGCGGCCCGACGGTGACCACGTTCGACGAGTTCCTCCCGCGCATCCGGGCTCTGAAGGAGGCAGGCATCGAGCGCGCCATCTTCCACCTGGGCGGATGGAACCGTGACGGCTACGACAGCCACTACCCGGACATCCTGCCGGCCAACCCGCGTTGCGGCGGCGACGAGGGCATGCGTCGGCTGACCGACGCCATCGACGAGCTTGGATACGTCTGCACGCCCCACGACGACCTGGCCATTATCTCCACGGACTCGCCCAGCTTCGACACCAAGCTGGCCGCCCGGGCGCCGAATGGGGAACTTCACAACGGCGGTGTCTACCGCGAGCAGCAGTACCGCATCGCCACCGCCGAGGCTCAGACACGCTTCGCCGAGCGCAACATGCCGCAGGTCGCCAAGCGCTACCCAAGGCTGCACGGGTACCTGTTTGACGTGGTGACCTCCTACCCGCCGTTGGAGGACCACGCGTTCACGCCACCGCTGTCCAAGGCGGCCGACATCGCCGCGCGGACGGGTTCGCTACGGGTCGCCCGACGAGAGTTCTCGCGGTTCATGGTCTGTGAGTCGATCACCGATTGGGCCATCGAGTACCTGGACTCCGCCTTCATGGCAGAGGAGGGGTACCAGCACAAGGGCGACGGCGGCTGGTCCGTCGATGCGCTCTACGGCGAGATCGTGCCGCTCTGGGAGATGGTCTACCACGATTCGATCATCGGCATTCGTGAGTCGACGATTCATGTCAACACGCCCATGGAGACCGAGGACCCGTTCCTGCGGTACCTGCGCATCTTCCTGAAGACGCTTCGGGCGGGCACGCTTCCCCCTTGCTTCTACTCAGACGACCTGCGCCTGAATGTGCTGGCGAGCTACAGGGCCAGTGCCAAGCAGGAGTGCGGCGGCTGGTCGCGTCTGGACGTGAGACAGCTCCTGGCCGCCGTCAGCAAGCTCAGCACGTGGCTGGCAGATGCCGTGTTCACGGCTCCCATGGTGGATCACCGATTTGTGGGCGGCAGCCTCTACCGCGAGCGGACGGTGTTCCGGACGCCGAAGGGCCCGGTTACGGTCACGGTCAACACCGGCATCGACGCATGGAGCCCGGAGCCGGGCTGGACGCTCCCGCCGTTGGGCCTGATGATCGTTGGGCCGGGCCTGCTGGCGTACCATGCCGAGGAGGCCGCGGGCCATCGCTTCGCCACGCCCACGCTGGCGGCAGCGCGGCGGGGGCAGGTATTCCGCGCGTTCGGCGATCGGGAGATAGTCACGGGCTTGGATCCGGTCACCATCGCCACACAGTAGTCCGGCTCGGGTCGGTGATGCGGCGCCGGGCCGCCCCGGCTACTGGCTGCCCGCGCCCTTCACACGCATCTGGACGCTGTAGAGGCACTTGCCCGCGGTGATGAAGAGCGTCTTGCGATCGCGGCCGCCGAAGCAGGCGTTGGAGGTCCATCCCTCCGGCACGTCGATCTGCTCGACCCGGCGTCCTTCCCGGTCGAAGACGGTGACACCCCGGCCCGTTACGTAGACGTTGCCCTCGGCGTCGAGCGTCATGCCGTCGGAGCCCATGGAGCAGAAGATCCGCTTGTCGGTGAGAGAGCCGTCGGCTGCGATGCGGTAGGCGTAGGTCTTGCCCGCTCCGATGTCGGCCACGTAGAGCGCCTTGCCGTCCGGCGTGCCGATGATGCCGTTGGGCTGCACGAGGTCATCGGCCACGCAGGCGACCTCCTTGCCGTCCGGCGCGACGCGGTAGACGGCCTGCTTGGCGCGCGGCTGGGCCGAGTGGCTCCAGTAGGGCCTCTTGTAGAACGGATCCGTGATGTAGATGCTTCCATCACGGTGCGCCCAGAGGTCATTGGGGCCATTCAGGCGCGGGCCGTCGCCAAACCGCTTGATGGTCGCCTTCACGCTCTTCTTGCGCAGATCAATGGCCCGGAGCTCCCCGGCCTCGTCGGCGCACGCCCAGAGCGTCCCCCGTGCATCAAAGCAGAGCCCGTTGGCTCGTCCGCATGGCTGAAGCAACGTAGAGAGCTTGCCGTCGACGCTCCAGAGCAGGATGCGGTCATTGGGCTGGTCGGTGAAGTAGACCGACCCATCCGCCGCGCAGGTAGGCCCCTCCGTGAAGGAGAATCCGTCGGCCAAACGTACGACCTGCGCTCCCTCGGCCGTGACCGGCCCGGCGGACGCGCGGGAACCAAGTAAAGCCACAAGCAGCAAGACGCAGGGAGTCCATCGCATCGCAAGTCACCTCCGGGGCCCACAGGGGGCAGTCGAGCATTGCGCGGGGGTTCGACCCGCAGGCAGGCTTCTCCTGCGCGGTACAGGAATAGGGTATCCCATACCGTCACTCTGTGCGGAGGTAACCATGCGCCACCTGCTCGCCTGCGCGGCTCTTGCTGCCTTGCTCCTTCGGCCTGCCGCGGCCGACCATCGTTTCTACCTGGCCGGCCAGCACGACTTCGAGGCCAAGCGCGGCTTCTACCTGAACTTCGAGAATGCCGCCGAGGGGCCGGGGCCTTGTCGTCTGACGTCGCTACGGATGATCCTCGGTGGCGGCGACGGCAAGCAGTGGCGTTTCGCGGAGCGACGCGGCGACTGGCAGGTTGAGCATACCTACCGCGCTCGCGCCGAACTGACCTCGACCACGGGCCGGCTCCTGCTGGACGGTATCGAGGTGGGCCGCATCGACGGCGGCTACGTGCCTGCGCGCGGGCCGCTGACCTACTCGGACGTGCCGGGCTGGGCCTCCGACCCCGCCGACTATGCCATTCAGCAGACGTCTGTTTGGGTCAGCGGCCCCGCCGGCAACCTGGTTCGTGCCACCGTGCCTGCCTCCGATGGCCCACCGGCCCTGGCGCTCTTCGCACCCCAGCAGCCTCAGTCCGCCAAACTGAACTTGTCTCCCGGCCAAGCGATCATCATCGAGGCCGAGTTCCGTATCTCGCGCTACCCGGAAGTGAGGAGCCTGGCGCCGTTCATTGACGCCTATGGCCAGTCGATCCACTCCCGATGGCCCGGCAAGGTCAAGTCGGACGCCGACCTGAAGCGCGCCACTGCCGACGAGGCGCGCATGGCCCGGCGCTGGACGCCGCCCACCGGTATTGACCGCTTCGGCGGGTGGAAGCAGGCCGGTTGGAAGGAGAAGCCCACTGGCTACTTCCGCGTGACCCAGCGCAACGGTGTCTGGTGGCTTGTTTCGCCCGAGGGCAACCCCTGCTTCTACACGGGCATGAACTCGCTCTGCGGCCTGGTATGGGAGCGCACGCCTGTCGACGGCCGCGAGTGGCTCTATCAGTGGCTCCCGCCGCGCACGGGAGCCACGGCCGCCGCATGGTTCATGAACGATTGGGGCTCCACCGACGGCGGCAACACGGTGGCCATCCAGGCTTCCAACATGCTCCGGAAGTACGGGGCCGATTGGCAGAAGGTCGCCACGGCCGCGACGTCGCGCCGCTTGCGCCAGTGGGCCTTCGCCGGCGGCGGCAAGTGGGGAGCAGTGCCCGAACTGCCCTGCACGCCCGTACTGGCGCACTACGACATCCCCAACGTGGCGCGGCACCCGGATATCTTCGACGCCGACATCCGCGCCCGCTTCCGCGAGACGCTCCGCAAGCAGATCGAGCCGCAGCGTCGCGACCCCATGGTCCTCGGCTGGTCGCTCGGCAATGAGTACGACGAGATCGTGACCAAGGCAGAGATCCAGGACATCCTCCGCAAGCCTTCAGCCACTCCCGCCAAACGCGAGATGATCCGCTTCGGGCTTGCGACGCTCTACGCCGGTGACGCCGCCCGAGCAGCGACCGCCTGGCGCGTAACTGCCGATACGTCCGACTCCCTGATGGAGACCGATCCCACGCCGCCCGCCGCGGACCTCGAGCGTATGCGCCTCCACTACGCCGAGGCCTACTACAAGTTCATCTACACCACAGTGAAGGAGATCGACCCGGACCACCTCTATCTGGGCTTCTGGATCGTTCCGGGCTGGTGGGAGAACGCCGATGACTGGCGGGTGAGCGCTCCCTACTGTGATGTGATCGGCTACGACCGCTACGCGCTGGACTACATGGACGCCCAGACAGCCGCGCTGGTGAAGGAGACCCGCAAGCCCATCCTCTGCGGCGAGTTCTCCTTCCCGCCCACCTATCGGGGCACGAGGGGCTTCGGCGTCTACCCCACGCACGTGGCTGACGAGGTCGAGTCTGGCGACGCCTATGCGCGCTGGATCCGTGCCGCCGCGGCCGATCCCTACTGCGTGGGCGGCATCTGGTTCCAGTACCGCGACCAGCCGCTCACCGGTCGAGGCCCCGGCAAGGGCACGGCGTTGGTCTACGGCGAACACTACGCTTTCGGCGTGGTGGACCTCTGCGACCGGCCCAAGGTGACGCTGGTCGAGCGCATGCGCCAGGCCAACCTGGCGGCACAGAAGCTGCGGCCACGGGCAGCCGCGCGTGTGAAGGCGAAGTAGGGGAGCGGCCCAAGGCTGCGTCTGGAGGTGAACGATGACCTGCGCTCTCTCAACCGCCTGCGTGCTCGTTGCTCTGACGCTCTGCGGGGCCGCAGCACGCGCTTCCGATTTGCCGAAGGCCCAGCTGGTCCTCCACCTGGACGCATCGGCCACGGGCTCGGCGCCGGGGCCGCTGGCCCGGTGGAGTGATCTATCGGGTCGGGGCGCCCACGTCGCCCAGGCTGATGCGGCGTGCCGACCCACGCTGGTGGCGGATGGGCTCAACGGCAAGCCTGTGGTTCGGTTCAACGGAGAGCAATACCTGGACGGCGTCGCCGTCCTGCCCGACGGCTGTTCCGAGTTCACGTTCGCAGTCGTCTGGCGCCGCATCGACACGCTGGGAGCCGCCGTGGTCTGCGAGCAGGCGGATGACGGGCCCGGACGCCGCGCAAGCGTCCTGACCGTGAACGAGCGCTACGGCTTCAACGGCCAGAACAACGACCAGCACGACCTGCTGCCCTACGGCGGTGGCCTCTGGAACCTCTCCGTGGTCATGGTCGGGAAGGGCGGCTTGGTTCGTGTCTGGCACAACGACAGCCGCGGCGGAACGGGCGCGTCCGGGCGTATTGACGGCGCACTCCAGAAGGTCGGCGTGCGCCGGTTCCGTTTGGGGGCCAAGGTGCAGGACGGCAGCGAGAGGCTCCGAGGCGACATCGCCGAGGCGCTCGTCTACAGCCGGGCGCTCGCATTCGCCGAGGTCAAGTCCGTCAACGAGTACCTCGCCGAACGGTGGGGCGTGGCAGGGAAGGGAGGCGTGGGGACGATGACTATGGAGCGCATGGACCAGGGGCCGGACTACACCTCCAAGGTGCCCCACAACACCTTCGGCAAGACGTTGGCCGAGCAGGAGGCCCAACTCAAGGCCAACGCGCTGCTGGCCCGGTTCCGCGAGTCGCGCACCAAGCTGGCAGCCGACCCCGCCCGCCCGCTGTATCACTTCACAAGCCCCGAGAGTAGCCTCAACGATCCCAACGGCCTCTGCTTCTGGCGGGGCAACTGGCACCTCTTCTATCAGGGGTATCCGCCGGAGGACCCGCGCCAGCACTGGGGCCACGCCGTGAGCACTGACCTGATCCACTGGCGCGACCTGCCCTACGCCATCTACCCGAACCCCGAGGAGTGTGTCTTCTCCGGCGCAACGCTGGCGGAGCCTGATCGGGTCATCGCCATGTACCACGGCACCAAGGTCGGCAACATGGTGGCTACATCCAACGACCCGCTCCTCCTGAACTGGGAGAAGGTGACCGGCAAGGCAGTGATCCCGCAGCGCCGGCCGGACGGCTCGCCGCAGCCCTTTGGCGTCTTCGACCCCTGCATCTGGAAGCAGGGCGACCACTACTACTCGCTCTCCGGTGGCACGGTACCGGGGCCGGACACCAAGCGCACTCGGGCCGACTTCCTGCTCCGCAGCAAGGATCTCGCCAGCTGGGAGTACCTGCACCCGCTGGTCGAGAAGGACCCCTATGGTCTGGTGGGCGATGACGGCGCCTGCCCCTACTTCTGGCCCATTGGCGACCGCCACATCCTGCTCCATTTCAGCCACATGAGCGGCGGCAAGTACCTGTTGGGCCGCTACGACACCGGGCGCCAGCGGCTGGACGTGACCGGCGGCGGCTCCTTCAACTTCGGCCCCGCTTGGCCGCTCGGCGTCCACGCCCCATCAGCCGCACCGGACGGCAAGGGCGGCATCATCGCCATCTTCAATATGAACCCCGGCAAGCCCACGCCCGGTTGGGACCAGATCATGTCGCTGCCCCGTCGCCTGACGCTGAGCGCCGAGGGTGACCTGCTGCAAGAGCCGACCGGCGACTTCGCCTCGCTACGCGGCGCCCGAACCCAGATGGCCGAGACCCGCCTGCCCGCCAACCAGGACGTGATCCTTGAAGCGGTCAAGGGCAACTGCCTCGAGATCCAAGCCGTCATCGACCCCAAGGAGGCGGCGACGATCGAACTGGACCTGCTCCGTTCGCCCGGGTGCGAGGAGCTGACGCGGCTCTCCATTTACTCCCGGCGCGGCTTCCACTACTGGAACCGGGGGGGCCGTCCCGGCAATGACACGGTCGTTTCGCTGGAGACATCACGCTCGTCGCTGGCGCCCGATGTCACCTCGCGCCCGCCGGAGACGGCGCCGGTCTACATCCCCGAGGGCGAGCCCGTACGGCTTCATGTCTTCATCGACAAGAGCGTGGTGGAGGTGTTCGTCAACGGCCGTCAGTGCGTCGCCGCCCGCGTATACCCCTCCCGTCCCGACAGCGTGGGCGTCGTGTTGCGGGCCATCGGCAAGGAGGCCCTGCTCAGGTCACTGCAGGCATGGCAGATGGGTCCGGCAGATCCCGCCTGACCGTAGACCGCAGTACCGCAGTCCGTGGCTCTGCACGTGGCCGCAGAACGCCCCGATCCCTCGTATGGCTTGCTGAGTGGGGCTCCGGCAGGTCGCCCACTGCATGGGTGATCGCCTGCCACTCCCAGGAGGCATTGATGCAGCGGTTCGGTTGGGCTTTGGCGGCACTGACGGTGTCGATTGGGCTGGGCGGTTGTGGCGGCGGTGCGAAATCGCCGACACCCCCTGCGCCGACGACGCAGGGGGTGGCTCGGTTTGATGTGGATGTGGCCACGGGTAAGGTGACCATCTCCAAACTGGACACC
>CAJBBX010000077.1 GCA_903951425.1 uncultured Chthonomonas sp. | reverse complement strand
TGCGCCGTGTAGTCCAGCTTCATGCCGTCCGGCAGGTACTCGGTGAAGGTGGTTCCGTCGAAGCCCAGCGTGCACGAGGCCTGGGTCACGCCGATGGGCACGAACACCCGCTCCCCGTCCACGATGCCGGCGTACCGGAACGGGATCTGCCGGAAGTCGCCGTGCACGACGGTCACCAGCGTGGTGGACGTGGACGATGCCACGTAGGCGCGGACGCTGGCCGAGCGGTTGCTGCCGTATTCGGTGGTTTCGTACTGCCGTGCCTTGTAGTAGAAGCTGATGGAGAGGTCGAAGCGTTTGGCGCGGAGCAGGATCTCCGGGTCCAGACCCATCTCCCCGTTGGGTAGGTCAGGCGTCGCCAACGAAGGCGGCCCCAGCGTCTGGTAGATCCCCGTGGTCGGGCATGTGTCGCACGCCGGGCTCGCGACCGATGGAGCCGCGGTGGGGCCGTTGTGCGGCTGCGGTGTATATGGAAGCGCCGTGTCGTTGCCTGGGCATATGCCCATAGAGGGTCCGGTGTAGGTGACTGTAGTCGGTACCATCGTCAGCTAACCTCCTCCTGCGCCGCCAGCAGGCCGCGCAGGTTCTCAATCTCACGTTCCGTGTCGGCGTGCCCTGGATTGAGGGTCAGGGAACGCTCCATGAAGGTAAGCGCCTCGGAGTAGCGGCCGGATCGTGTGGCCGCTACACCGAGCATGTAGACCGCCTCCGCCACGCCGGCCTGGTCGAGCAGGCGCAGGTGCGGCAGTGCCTCAGCCTCTCGGCCGGTCTGGAGCAGGCGGCGGGCCAGCAGCATGCGGGCCGCGCCGGGAGTCGGATGGCCCATCACCGCGCCGGACAGGAACGCATCGCCGTTGGCAGGGCCGCCCACGATGTCGGCGAGTTTGGCCTGCATGCTCAGAGAGTTGAGGCCCGGCCCTTCGGTCTGCTCCACGCGCTGCACCATCTCCCGGGCCGTGGCGAAGTCGCCCTGGGCCGCCGCCGCGTCGAAGAGCGAGAAGGCGCTGGGCGTGAAGTCCGGCGCGGTCTCCATGGCTTTGCGCCAGTGGTCGCGGGCCTCGGGGTAGAGGCCCAGCGCCTGGCAGACGCCGGCCAGGTTGTGCTGCGCCTTGTAGCCCAGGATGGCCGGGTCCATGCTGCTGAAGTAGGCCGACGGCTCGGAGGACAGGCAGCGCTCGTAGTGCCCCTTCGCGCGGTTCAGCAGTTTCGTGCGGGCCGCCGCGGCGTCGGGCGCGTCCGCGTTCCCGGCGTCGGCCGTAAGGGCGAGGGTGGCGGCGATGTGGAAGCTCAGTTCCGCGTCGCCGCCCACGGCCTTGAGCCCCTGCTCCATCGTCCGCACGGCCTCTTCCGACTGGCCCAACTCCCGGAGCGACAGGCCGAGCAGGGAGTAGGCCTTGCGGACGTGGGACTCCGTGGGGGGCGAGACATCCAGACACCGGCGCAGCCATCGGACCGCGCGAGGGTGATCGCCCAGGTAGTGGTAGGTCATCCCTATGTTGAACCGAACGAACGGGTGCTTGGGCCGCTCCCGGTAGTCCAGCCGGAGCAGGTGCATGTCGCGCTTGCGCTTACGCTCCTGCCCCTCCGGCGATGTGTCGTAGCCGGAGTGAAGCACCACCGCGCTGCACCGGCGAATCTCGCCGTCGGGCCGGGCGCGGCGGATGGTCGGCAGCACCTGCTCATGGATCCGGCCCTCGAAGCGGACGGTCCGGATGTTGCGGAAGAGCTTCACATGGTCCACGCGCGTGCCGGATGGCGCGCCGTTCTCCACGAACTGGACCGGCACGATGAAGGCGACCACGTCGGGCGGCGCATGGAGCACGGCCCGGAGCAGCTCCTCGCCGTCGGGCCAGGGCAGGGTGTCGTCGGCGTCCATCCAGAAGATCCAGCGGCCGGTGGCATGCCGGAGCGACTCGGTGCGCGCCTCGGCGAAGCTGTCGGGCCACTCCATGTGGAGCACCTTCGCCCCGGCCGCCTCGGCGATCTCCACCGTACGGTCGGTGGAGCCGGTGTCCACCAGGATCATCTCCTTGAAGAAGGGGGCGGCGCTTGCGAGGCAGTCGCCCAGCACCCTATCCTCGTTCCGGACGATCATGCAGAGGGAGATGTCGGCCCGGCGGGCGGCATCCCGCACGGTGGGGGCCATGGCTTCGGGCATGCGGTCGGACTTGAAGACCACCGGCTCGGATGAGAGCCCGGCCAGGTGGGACGCGAAGCCGCACTCCAGATCGCGCTGCCACTTCCGGCGGTAGTAGGCCTCGTTGCGGCGCATGAGCGCGGCGATATCGAGCGGCGGCTCCTGCGGCTTCTCGTCGGCGGGCTCAACCGCCTCGGTGGGTTCGGGCTCAGGCGCGCCGGCGCTGAGGCGTCGAATGGTCTTGGACCCGTGATGGTGCACGAACCCGCGGGCGGCGATGACGAGCTGGTACCCGGACCTGCGCAGGCGGTAGCAGAGGTCGTTGTCCTCGAAGGTGCCGGCGCCGAAGCCCTCGTCGAAGGGGCCGACCTCCAACCAGGCGGCGCGCTTCACGGCCAGGCAGAAGCCGACCAGCATGTCGGTGTGGACATCCGCGGCCGCCCGGTCGGCGAAGTCCTCGGCGAAAAGGTCCATGGTCGCCAGGGAGGTGTAGGTGGGTTCGATGCGCTGCGAATGGCCCGAGTAGTTGGTGTAGGGGCCGGCGGCGGCGATAGGCCCGGGCCCGTACAGCGCCTCGATGAGGCGCACCAGGCCGATACGGGGCACGACGGTGTCGCTGTTGAGGAAGAGCAGCGTGCCGCCGGCGGCCTCGGATGCGCCCCGGTTGCAGGCGGCTGCGAAGCCGGCGTTGGCGCCCATGCGCACGACCCGGACCCTGGGGCACTTGCCGGTGCAGGGCCACTCGAACGCCTCGGCCGCCTCTGCTGCGCCATCCGGCGAGGCGTTGTCCACGATGATGACCTCGCGCAGCAGGTCGTCGCTCCGCGTCAGGCTCTGGAGGCACTCCACGATATCGTCCGCGCCGCCGTGAATCGGGATGACGATGGAGACGTCGCCCATGCGTTCGTTGGCAGGCTCGCCAACGGTCTCGGCGGCGGCCGGCAGGGCCAGACCCACCTCGGCGAAGATGGCGGGCGGCGCGATGCGCTCGGCGAAGCCGTAGGCCGGCGGGTGGGTGGGATGCAGGTTGCGCAGGAGCTTGTTCCGGTCCCACTCCTCCCAGACGTTGTGGAACCAGTCCGGCACGACCTCTTCCCAGTGGCTCCATGTGGTGGTCTTGCGCAAGATACGTTC
>CAJBBX010000076.1 GCA_903951425.1 uncultured Chthonomonas sp. | reverse complement strand
GTATGGCCAATCCCCACAGGCCGGCGTGTCTACACTACATCGCATTCCAGATGCCGGCCACGCACGGCAGCGGGCTACGGCAAGGGCACTCTGAGATCACTGCAAAATCCGGCGGCGCTCAAACTGCGGAAGCGAGGCTAGCGTCGGCCGCGGATACGGCTTCGCCCAGGATGTTGGCTACGGTCTGTACGAACTCGATCTCATCTTCCGTGAAGTCGCGTCGCGCCCTCGTGTGGATCCCCAGCACACCGTACGGAGCCCGCTCGCTGCCGATGACAACGCTCATTCCGCTAACCACCTCATGGGTAAGCAGTAGCGGCGGACCGGCGAACCGCGCCTCCTGCGCCAGGTCCGGCACGAGCACTGGTTCGCGGGTATGGAGGGTGTAACCAGCCTGCGACCCGATGCCCGCGCTGACCGTCGCCGAGCCGACGAGCCCGTCGCGCCACCCGACGCCGGACCGAAGTATCAGGGTGTCCTCGCCCGGTCGCGTCTCCAGGACCTTGGCCATCTCGACACCCATAGCCGACGCGACCGTCAGTACAGCCATGTCGAACAGATCCGCGGTCCGGTCCGTGTGCAGCGCGGCGCGGGTGATGGCGGCAAGGGCGGCCTGCCGCTCGGCGCGGGCGGCAAGGGCCGCTTCGGCGGCCTTCAGATCGGTGATGTCCTGAACGATGCCGCTGAGCCGCACCGGCTTGCCGGCTGCGTCGACCTCAATGCCCTCGGCCTCCGCCCAGACCGTCCGCACTCTGCCGTCCGGCAGGACGATCCTGTACTCGCAGGGCAGGGGGGCGCCGTGATCAACGACAGACCTGTTCGCCTCCTCGACTTTCTGCCGATCATCGGGGTGGATCGAACCGGCGATCACTTCGGCCAGGTCCCCGGCGAAGGCGTCTCGCTGGACACCGAAGAGCCGGTACATCTGGTCCGACCAATCGACACGGTTCTCCTGGATGTGCCAGGTCCAGCTGCCGATGTTGCCTACGTTCTGCACTCGTCGCAGGTCCGCATCCGACCGATGCAGAGATGCGCGCGCCGCTCGCTCGGCGCTCTGGTCGCGGATGACCAGCACCGCGGCTGTGGCCTCGCCGCCGTCGCCGTGCGCTACCGAGCACGTTGTGGCGACGGGCCTCTCGGCGCCGTCTCTGGCGATCAGGATGCCCTGGCCGATCGTCTCTGCGCCGCCTGAACCGCGGAGCGCACGCACTGCCGGGTTCTCAAGAGGAGCCCGCGTCGCCTCGTCCACCACGCGGTAGACCTCCCGCAGGTTCAGGCCGCGGGCCTCGCCGGCCGACCAGCCGGTCATCCGTTCAGCTGCGGAGTTCATCAGGTCGACGCACCCGTCGACATCGGTGCTGATGACGCCGTCTCCGATGCCGAGCAGTGCCACGCGATACCGATCGGCGCTGGCCGAAGCAGGCGCATGGGCGGCATCCAGCTCCAGCGTCTGCCGTCGAACGAGCCTTCTGGTCCGACTCAGCTCAACGTGTGCGCGCACACCGGCGAGGCTTTCGGGGGAAACGACCGGGCTCGGCATGATGTCCGCGGCCCCTGCACCAATGGCTGCCGCTCGATCCAGCCGAGCCGTCGTGCCCGAGAGGACGACCACCAATATCTCAGCCATGGCCGGGTCCGCCGTTAGCCCGCGGCAAGTGTCAAGGCCGTTCGGGCCTTCGGCGCCGATGCTGACGAGCGCCAGATCCGTTGTCTCCGCAGCGGCGGCCGCAATCGCCGCCTCGCGGCCCGCGGCCTGGAGCGCTCTGTAACCCTCGGATTCCAGTATCGCCGCAAGAGCCGCGCGCGACGCCTGCACATCATCAACGACGAGGATCGTTCCTTCTGCGTTCATGGCTTCCCCCATCCCGTTGCTGCGTCGGCAATCGTTAGCTGGGTCCCGCCAACAGCAATCGCGGAGGCAGTCGGGCCACCGCATACTACTACGCGTATACCGGGAGACGTACGGCGTTAGTGCCGCGATCCCGCGTTCGCGTAGTCGCCTACGCACATATGCAGGATGTTGGGCCCTCTTCGCCGAAACTTCCGTCGCCGCCGCAGTGCCGCAGCCGCACAACGCCACCAGGCGCGACGCAGCGCCGACGGGGCGCAGGAGGGTGACCGATGCCTGGCCCGACCGAGGAACGTCTGCATGCGGCCATCCGCCTGCTGCCCGCCATCGACGCCCACACGCACCTCGTGGGAGGCCGCCTTTCGGCTGCAGGCCTCCATGACATCCTCCTCTACCACATGGCCGTCAGCGACCTCTACGCGGCGGGATGCCCCTCCGGCGCCCGCTTGACCCAGTACCCCGGCAGGCCCGACGACGAGGAGGCCCACGCCCGCCTGGACGAGGCTGTGCCCTACCTGCCGCTGGTGGCCAACACGGGGATATCGTGGGGCGTGCGCATCATCCTCGGCGAGCTCTACGGCTGGACCCAGCCCGTGACCCCTGACAACTGGCGCGAGCTGGATGCTCTGGTGCGCCGCCGGAGCGCGGACCCGGCGTGGCCCGCCGAGGTGCAGCGTCGCGCGGGCATCGTCTGCTTCGGCACGGAGTACGCCCGCCGCGAGGGCTTCGCGGACCGGGATCGCCTCTTCTACTCGCTGGAGTGGGCCTTCTTCACCCGGTGCCAGTGGGGCGAGTACGACACGGCCCTCTACGAGCTGGAGCGCTGCTGGGGGCGCGGTCCCGACAGCCCGGCGCCCATCGGCGGAGGCAGTCGCCCGGCAGCCGAGCGCACCGTGCGCGGCGTTGCCGATGTACACGCCGCCGTGGAGCACTATATCGCCGCCATGCCGCTGGACTGCATCGTCTCCATGGCCACGCATATCTCGACCGACCTGGACCTGCGCCCCGTGAGCGACGAGGAGATGGCCGCCGCCCTGCAGCGCCGTCAGCAGGCGGGTCCGTCCGAGCGCGACATCTATGCCTCCTACGTCAACGAGGCGTTCCTGGCGGCCCTGGAGCGTTTGCCCCGGCCGCCCGTCTTCCAGTTCAGCTTCGGCGCGGAACCCCTGCCCTACGAGACCGCTAGCCGGCTGTCGCAGCGAAGCATCGCGCAACTCGCCGAGATGGTGAGCCGCCGCCCCGGCCTGCGCTTCCAGTGCTTCCTGGCGAGCCGCCACGCCAACCAGTCGCTCTGCACGCTCTGCCGCGAGCTGCCCAACCTCTCCCTGGCGGGCTACTGGTGGCACAACTTCTTCCCGTCGGCTATCGGGCAGATCATGGAGGAGCGGTTGGAGATGCTGCCGATCAACAAGCAGGTCGGCTTCTTCTCGGATGCCTACTGCATCGAGTGGGCCTACGCCAAGTCGCGCATGGTGCGGCAGTTCATGGCCGGCGCGCTGGCGCGAAAGGTGGAGCAGGGCCTCTACACGGAGGCCGACGCCCTGCGCTTCGCCGCCGCGATGCTGCTGGACACGCCGCGCACACTGCTGGGTCTTGACGAGACGGGCCAACCGATCGGCCTGCGGGGCCCGGCATGAAGGCCGTCCACTGCCTGGGTGTGGCCGTCATGGATGCCCTGAGCGGGCCTATCGACCGCTACCCCGAACCGCGCCGGCGGCCGCAGGTGAACACCGAGAACGTGCGGCTGCAGCCCGGCGGCGGTGCGGTCAACACCGCCTGCGCCCTGGCCCGCATGGGCCTGCCCGCGGCCCTCTTCGCCCGCGTGGGGTGCGACCTGCTGGGCGACGCGCTGCTGGAGGGACTGCGCCAAGAGGGCGTCGACGTCAGCGGCGTCTGCCGCACCGAGGGCGACAGCACGCCCTTCACCTTCGTGGGCGTCCATCCCGGCGGCGAGCGGACCTTTATTCACACGCCCGGCGCGAACCTGTCGCTCTGCCCGGACGACCTGGACCTGAACCGGCTGGTCTCGGCGGACTTCCTGCTCTACCAGGACCTGTTCGTGCTGCCGTCATTGGATCCGCGCGCAGGGGAGATCCTCGCCGAAGCCCGACGCCGAGGCGCCGCCACGTTGCTCGACGAGTGCTGGGGCCTGGGCCCTGACCGCCAGACGCTGGAGCGGCTGATGCCCTACTGCGATTACGTCATGCCCAGCCTCGACGACATGCGGGGCCTCTACCCCGGAGCCGAGCCCTGCGAGATCGCCGCGCGCCTGCACGAGGCCGGAGCCGGTACCGTGGTTGTTAAGATGGGCGCCGAGGGTTGCCTCGTGTCGGTGGGGGGCGAGTGCGTGCAGGTTGGCGCGCTGCCGGCCTGCGTGGTGGATGCCACAGGAGCCGGCGACTGCTGGAACGCGGGCTTCATCGCCGGGCTGATGCAGGATCTCGACGCCTTCGCCGCTACGGACCTGGGCTGCGCATGCGCGGCGTTCTGCATCGAGGCCGTGGGCGGTTCAACCGGCGTTCCGCCGCTTGCCGAGGTGCAGCAGCGCTCCCGGCGGAGATAGGAGACGGGGGCGGGGAGAGCCGCCCCCCATCCGGTCGGCTACTCGGTGCCCTTGAGCGAGGCCGGGATCGCCAGGCCGATCTTGGCTGCCTGCTTCTTGTTCAGCACCACGCGGGCATTGGCGATGTTCTCAATGGGGATGCCCGCCGGGCTCTCGCCGCGCAGCACCCGGGCGGCCATCTTCCCGGCGGCCAGGCCGCTGGCGGGCCAGCCGATGCCCACAGCCGCCACGGCGCCGCGATCAACGTACTCGGGGTCATTCATCACCACCGGGATCTTGGCGCGGCCTGCGGGTCCCAGCACGCCCTCGATGCCCTGCAGCAGCGTGTTGTCGCCGGTGATCCAGATGGCGTCCACCTTGCGCTCCAGGATGGCCTGAGTCGCCATGGTGGTATCGGCGGTCGTGGCGACGGTTACGGCCTCCAGTTTGATGCCCGCCGCGTCAAGCTCGGCCCTGACCTCCTTGACGGCGCGGACCGAGTTGGCCTCGGAGGCGTTGTAGATGGTGCCAAGCGTCTTCAGGCCGGGCACCAGCTCGCGGATCACGCGGACCGTGTCCTTCATCGACGGGAACGATGCCACGCCCGTCATATTCGGCAGGTGGTCAGTCAGGCTCTTTCCCGCGCCCGCGGCCAGCGGGTCATAGGTGTAGACGAAGACGGCGGGCGTCTGCTTCAGCTTGGAAGCCGCAGCGGCGACGCCGGGCGTCGTCATCGGTACGATCAGGTCCAGCCCTTCGCCGTCCAGCGACTGCATCATCGTGGGCAGCGTGGCGATGTCGCCGGCCGCGTGCTTCTTGATGACCTCCAGGTTCCGCCCCTCGACGATGCCCTCTGACTTGAGCCCATCCAGGTAGCCCTGGATCGCGTTGTCCGCCGCCGAGTCCGGCCCGAATGACGCAAAGGCCACTCGGTAGACCTTCGGTCCTGTCGGCTTGACCTCTTCCTTCTTCGCGCAGCCGGTCGGCGCCATGGCTACGGCGGCGAGTACCAGAAGTGCGGCGCTTGCTCTGCGGTTGCTTTTGAACATGCCCGATGCCCCCTTTCATGTCGATCTGCTAGCGTGGTCACGAGTACAGCGCTGTTCGTGAGTATAGACCGTGGGGCGGACATCCGCAACCGGGGTCAGGCCGGGATTGCCGAAGGGGAAACCACGTACCCCTCAGCGGAGAGGTCGGGCAGGCCGATGGCGTCGTTCCGGAAGCGTAGTATCTCGCGCCCCCAGAGCCGCTCCACATGGGTCTCCCGCGATCTGCCGTCTGGCCCCTCGCGGCTTGCAGGCATCTGCGGTCGCGGCAGCGTATCTGGTACCGTTGCGGGTGACACTTCGACGGGATAACGGGAGGGCGAACCATGGAGCGAGACATGTCACGTCGGACGTTCGTGGCGGGCGCGGCGGGAGCCGTGGCGGCGGGGTCGCTGGGCGCATCGGCGGCTCCGGCTCCGGCGGGCTTCCGCGGCCGCTGGGTGGCCGGTGAGGGCGAGGCCGAGCATCTGGAGCTCCTGGATGTGGCGTTCCGCTCACTCTGGCCCGACCCCGAAATCCCCTCACTGACCATGCTCTACTCGCCCGCGTGGAACGGCTTCGTCGAGGGGCCGACCTGGGGCGCCTGGTGGGTGCAGAACAGCTACGGGACCACCCTCGCCGGCCTGCCCTTCTTCGGTGAGCCCTACACGACGTGGATCGCCAACGCGCAGCACCTCTGGTTCAGCCAGATGGGCGACGGCAAGCGCCAGAGCTACAACAACTGGGTGGCGCCTGACGGCTGCCTCTGCGACTGCGCCTCGCCGGGCTCCATCATCTACAAGCAGGGCGACGGCCGCACCGACATCCATGATTGGGGCATGGAGTTCACCGCCGCAGGTGTCGTGCTCCAGTGCGAGCTGTTGCTGGTGCGCCGCAATCCGGACGATGCCCGGCGCTACCTGCCCATGCTCCGCCGCTCGGCCGGCTTCATCGAGAGCCGCCGTAACCCGAAGAACGACCTCTATCTGGCCGGGGCCGCCGGCAACCTGCTGGCGCCCAGCTTCGCCGGCAGCCTGAACGCCGACGGCACCTACGGCATGGCCTACCTGGCGGGCCTCTCAGTGACCCAGATCGCCGCGCTGGAGCGGCTGGCCCGCGTGGAGGAACTGGCGGGCAACGCGCCGGAAGCCGCCCATTGGCGCAATCTCCGCGCCGCCTCGCTGGCGGCCCTGCCCCAGCTCCAGACGCCTGAGGGGAGCCTGATCAAGTACATGGACCCTGACGGCACGCGGCACGGCGTCTACGGCGCGGCGAAGCACGGCTACTACGAGGCCGTCTGCAACCACGACGCCGTCGCGCTTGACGTGGTGGACGACGCCACGGCCCGGCGCATCATGCGGCGCATGGTCTCGATCAGTGGGCTCCGGCCGCATGGCGTCATCATCACCAACCACCCATCCCTCGACGACATGTACACCGCGCCCAACGGGCTGTGGGAGTTCGGCACCTGGGTCAACGGCGGTCACTGGACCACCTGCGAGGCCCGCATGATGATGGCCTACCACCGCACCGGCCGCTTCGAGGAGGCCCGCCGCGCCTGGCGGCACATCCTCGGGCTCATGCGGAAGTGGCGCGCCGACAACCCGCTCGTCAAGTTCGGCGCCGAAGTCTACCAGCCCAACCTGCCCATCAACGTCGTCTACGACACCTGGGGCGCACCGGTCGGCCTGCTCCGAGGGCTTCTCAAATATGACTACGACGCGCGGGGCCTCCGCCTAACGCCGCAGATGCCGCCCACCCTCACCCGCTACGAGCAGCAGGCCCCCGCCTACCTGGGCTCCTCGAAGGTCTATGTGGAGACCGCAGGCGTGGGGCAACTCACCGGCGCGTGGCTCAACGGGCGCAAGGTCGCCGTCGACGACGGCGGCGTCCACCTCTCCGCCGACGGGCTACGCGCCGACAACCACGTGGCCCTGCAACTGGGTCACGGCCGGGCTCCGCGCAAGACGTTCCCCGTAACCGCCTCCTTTGCCGTGCCTACCCCGGCAGACGCGCTCTGGAGCCTCGGCGGCGACTTCGGCCGCGCGGGCCGCTTCTATGCGGCGTTGCGGGCCGCGAAGCTGTGCAATCGATGGGAGGCGCGCCAGGCGGCCCTGATTGCAGAGATGCTTTTGGCACTCCGCGCCCGCCGCGAGGGCCTCGCCGCCGGCAAGTTGCTCGCACTGCCGGAGGCATCGGCCAGGGCGGCCGACGGTGCCTACACCGAGGCGGCCGCCCGCCTGCTGGAGGGCCTCGGCAAGGCCGTGGACGCCTACGCCGCCGAGGGCGAACAGGGCAAGGTGAAGGCCGCATGGGACGCCGCGAAGTGAGGCTACCCCTGGCGCACGCGCTCTTTGCCGCGGCCTGGATGGCCCTGGCGGCGCCCGGCGCGCGCGCCGAGGAGATCGTCTGGAGCCTGGGCGGACCGTCGCACAGCGTCACCGCCCAGCGCTTCTCCTATCACTCGCAGGCGCACGCCGGCCTGCGCGGCGCAACCGAGTGGGATCCCTGCTGGCTCTTTCGCTTGCCGAATGGTCCCATCGACGCCGACCGCTTCCGGTACCTGGAGGTGCGCCTCTACTCGTCGGCTCCGGCGGACCTGCTCGACATCTACTGCAAGGCGCCGGACGGCGAGTGGGGCCTCATGGGCCGCCATGCTATCGTGCGCGGGTGGGCTACCTACCGTGTCGACCTGGCCTCTCTCACCGCACACGAGTGCAGCGGCTCGCCGGGTTCGCGCAAGTGGGGTTCCACCCAGCGCCGCGTCGCGGCCTTCCGGATCGACCCCGGCAACGAGGCTGGCCGCTGGGTCGCCCTCTCATCGATCCGCTTGACGGACCAGCCCCTGGCCGACAGCGTCACACCCGAGCCGAGGGGCGAGTGGCGCACCCGCACCCTCGAGGTGGAGCCGAGCGCCACCGCCGGCCGGCCCATCCGTGTGAAGGCCGCTCTGGTGCCCGCGCCCGGCGCCCCTGCAACCGTGGCGGCCAGTGTGCGCCTGCTCCGTGGCGGGCAGGTGATCGCCGACCGGGATGCGCCGCTGGCCTCCCTCGGGACCACGAAGCTGGATGAGCTATTTCCCACGTCGCGATTCATGCCCTCCGGCGACATGGCCGTGGAGGTCGATGCCTACGAACTGCAGGGCGCTCCCGTCAGCGCCGAGGTTGCGCTGCGGAACCCGCGCGAGGGCGTCGCCAGGATGCCCGCCGCCTCTGTGCGCCGGGCCCGAGGGGAGCCGACGCTGGTGGTGGACGGCAAGCCCATGGTCGGCATGGCGTACCTCACCGCATCGGGCCGCCACCCGGAGTTGCACTCCCAGTTCGCCCGAGCCGGCATTCACCTCTATATGGACTGGTTCGGCGGCTCCAGCGCGGGCGCATTGGGCCACGTTGCGAAGGACCGGTACGACTACGGCGAGTTCGATGCCTACTTCGCCGAGATGCTCGACGCCGACCCGCAGGCGCTCTTCATCCCGCACCTCTACCTCACGCCGCCGCTCTGGTGGCAAGAATCCAACCCGACCGAGATGTGCCGCCACCTGGACGGCACCGCCGACCTCCAGTCCTTCGCCTCCGAGAAGTGGCGCCGCGAGATGGGTGACGACCTGCGGCGGCTACTGGCGCACATCCGGTCCTCGTGCTACGCCGACCGCATCCTGGGCTTCATCCTCTGCAGTGGCGTCACCGCCGAGTGGCAGCAGTGGGGCGTCTGGGGCGACAAGCTGGCCGACGCGAGCGAACCCCAGCGCCGCGCCTTCGCCGCGTGGCGCCGAGCCCATGGCCGCCCCGACGACGGGCTACCCACGGCGGCGGAGCGAGCAGGCGGCGACGCCATGGTCCTCCGAG
Organism: uncultured Chthonomonas sp.; assembly: GCA_903951425.1. GTDB lineage: Bacteria > Armatimonadota > Chthonomonadetes > Chthonomonadales > CAJBBX01 > CAJBBX01. The sequence continues at coordinate 2,900 of CAJBBX010000076.1, read as the reverse complement.
ACCCACGCTCCGAGCAGCGCGTCATCGACTACACCCGGTTCGCCTCCGAGACCATCGCCGACGCCATCGCCCGCTTCGCCGGCATCGTGAAGACCTCCACCGCCGGCCGCGCCGTGGTGGGAGCCTACTACGGCTACCTCACCCAGCACGGGCCGCACCAGCAGGACGCCGGCCACCTGGCGCTCGACCGCCTGCTCTCCTCACCGCACGTGGACTTCCTCATGAGCCCGCCCATGTACACCGGCCGCGAGGTGGGCGGGACCAGCGCATACATGTCCGCCGAAGCCTCCGTGCGACTGCGCGGCAAGCTCTGGCTCAACGAGTCCGACATCCGCACCAGCCTCAGCGACCCCGGGGCCGGCTTCGGCCGAGCCGACACGCTGGACCAGAGCCGCGCGCTACTCCTCCGCGAGTTCGGCGAGATGCTCGCCCGCCGGTCGGCCACCTCCTGGTTCGACATGGACTCGGGCTGGTTCGACCACCCGTCCATCCTGCGTGACATGTCCGCGATGCGCCGTCTGGCCGCCGACGCCCTCCGCACGCGCAAGCCCTTCCGCAGCGAGATCGCCGTCTTCATCTGCGCCGACTCGGCGTACCGCATGAAGCCGTCCATGCTCTGGGTTCCCGCGGTCCTCACGCCTATCGCCGAACTGCCCCGCGTGGGCGCACCGGCCGATGTCTACCTGCTCAGCGACCTGCAACGGCCCGACTTCCCGGCCTACAAGGTCTACGTCTTCCTCAACGCGGCCAGCGTGGACGAAGCCACGCGCCGCGCGATCGACCGCAAGGTGAAGCGCCCCGGCGCCGCGGCCCTCTGGTGCTTCGCGCCCGGCGCGCTGACCGACCAGGGCCTCTCCGCCGCCGCCGTGCAGTCGCTCACGGGCATCCGCCTCGCCATGGAGCCACGGCCGTCGGTGCAGCAGGTCAAAGCCGCCCCGTCCGCCCCGCGCCTGCCGGACTTCGGGCTCATCGGCTGGGACCAGCCCTACGGACCCACGGTTTGGGCCGACGACCCTGCGGCCGAGACCCTGGGCCTCCTCCGCGGCTCGGGCCGCCCGGGCCTCGTGCGCAAGCGGATCAACGGCTGGACTTCCGTCGCCTTCACCGGCGTGGGCCTCCCGCCGCCGCTCCTCCGCGAGATCGCCCGTCAGGCCGGCGTCCACATCTGGCTCGACAGCAACGACGCCCTCGACACCGACACCGAATGGCTATGCCTCCACGCCCGCGGCTCAAGCCCCAAGACCCTCCGCCTTCCGGCGCCCAGCCGCGTCACCAACGCCATGACCGGTCAGGTCCTGAGCCCCCGCGCCACCCAGGTCACGGTGACCATGGAGGCCGGCGAGACCCTCCTCCTGCGCTGCACCAAGCCGCCCGGGCCCTGAGGCCCCGTTGGACTTTCCCCTTTCGGCTTTCGGCTCGCCGTTCCCCCTACCGCAGCTTCACCAGCCGGGCGTTCTCCCGGATGTCCCGCTTCAGCTTCAGGTCGTGGACCGTGGCGCAGAGGTACCGCTCGGCGTCCACCGAAAACTCTACCCGGAGCCGGTGCTGGCCTGCCACGCCCGGCGGCGAGATGCGGAGGGTATCGCCCTCGTTGAGGGTGTAGACGCACTCCTTCTCCTCGACCGGGCCGGGGGTCCAGTAGCGATGGCCGTTGGGCCGCTCGACCCAGTCGATCCGCATGCGCCCTGCCAGGCCCACCTCGCAGACGGGCAGGGCGAACTCGGTCTGGCCCTTCGTGAGGGTGTAGTAGCGGGCGTCGCCGGCCTGGGCCGGATAGCGCGTGCCGCGCCGCACCAGCAACTCGTACTCCGGGCGTTGCGCCTTGTGATCGAAGAGCCGCACGGCATAGTCGTGGTGGACGATCTGGTCCACGGTGTAGCCCGCGCCGATGTGGAAGTGCTCCGGCGTGTCGAAGTAGACCTGCGACGGAACCATGGGCGTATGCTCGATGGGCTCCTCCACGCAGACGTCGGCCAGTTCCACCGGCGACGCGTGCCCGCCCACGCAGCGGGCCACCACCGTGTTGGTGGTTCCCAGGTCGATGGCCCAGCTCTCCGCCGGCGCCTGCTCCGCGTTCCGCTTCAGCATCGCTTCCTCCAGAAGGGCAGCTTGCGGGGCTTCGGCGCTTCGGCTGCGGATGTTGGCCTGTCCGCGGCTTCCACGAGGGCGGACGTGTCGGTGGCCGGCACTCCGTGCGCGGCCTGAACGTCGCGGCTCCGGTCCGGCCCCGGCGCACTGGCGGCGGCCTGCACATGGCTGCCGCGAAGCCGGATCGACTCCAGCGCCTCGCGGGCGCCGGCTCGCAGGTCGGCATCGGCATTGCGGTCGGCCGCGATGGCGCGGCAGCGCGCCTCGGTCCCCGCGCCAAGCAACTGCTCGCATGCGACAAGGCGGGCCCAGCGGTCGAGGTCAGGCGCGAGCAGGACATCCTCGACTGACAGGCCGGAAAGGGTCCCCTCGGCCGCCTGCCGCAGGTCGCTGTCGCCGGCACGGCGGTGCTCTTCCATCTCGGCGATCAAGCCAGGGCGTTCGACCAACGTGGACCTGTTACCCGCCATCGCATTCACCTCTCTCGGCCGGACGGCCGACCTGCGGATTCCGTCCAGATTCCGGGCGCTTCGCGCCCACAAACGTCACCGTCAACGACGCGCCGGGCTCCGCCCGGCGGTAAGGGGTAAGGTGGTAAAGCCGCGAGCCGTAATCAGACAGTCCTGGCGCAACGGAAACCGCCGTTGAGGATGCGGTCGCCCGGCGCGGTAGTCCGGCGAGCGGTAGGCGCGGTACGCGCACCGGAAGCCGTCCGGATCGACGTCGTCCCACGAGCCGCCGCGCAGCACGCGGGCCGTACCAGTAGACGCATGTGCGGTATCGCCGCGCTTCCAGCGGGCCGGGGCGCCGCT
>CAJBBX010000075.1 GCA_903951425.1 uncultured Chthonomonas sp. | reverse complement strand
GCACGGACGGACGCGAGTACCCGTGGGGCAACGACTGGGACCCGCGTCGTTGCGTCTGTTCGGTCAGCCCTTCTAAGGCGGTGTCCACTGCCCCGGTTGGGGGGATACCATCCGGCGCGAGCCCGTACGCCTGCCTGGACATGGCGGGCAATGTCTGGGAGTGGTGCGTCGATTGGTTTGATAGCGAGGCTAAATGCCGTGTCCTGCGGGGCGGCTCGTGGGGCAGCAGCAGTGCCGACTACTTCCGCGCGCTCTATCGCTTTAGGTGCGACCCTGACTATAGGTACAACTGTCGAGGGTTCCGGTGTGTCTCGCCCGAGGGCTCCTCGTAGCCCTCTGCCCTCTGGCGCTTTTGCCCTTTGCCGTTGACGTTGCTGCGCGAGCGAAGCGAGCCGATCAGCCGGCGCCGGGCGCGCCCCGGTTCATGTCGCGGCCTTTCGGGTAGCATAATCCGTGGCAAGCTGACCTTTCGGCGGATGCCCTCTGACATGGGGAGATGGCGATGACAGGTGTTCTGCGGCCCGGGCAGACGGTGGGTACGGTGGGTTCCCCGACCCGCTGCAAGGTCGGGCGGCTTCTGGGCGGCGGCGGACAGGGCGAGGTCTACGAGGCCGACCTCGGCGGTCGCCCCGTGGCGCTCAAGTGGTACCACAGGCACACGGCGACGGCCAAGCAGCGCAAGGCCCTGGAGCAGCTCATCGCCAAGGGCTCTCCCGCCGACCAGTTCCTGTGGCCCCTCTTCCTCGCCGAGGAGCCCGGCATCCCGAGCTACGGCTACGTTATGGCGCTCCGCGATTCACGCTTTCGAAACACCAGCGACCTGATGACGCGGCGCATCGAGCCAACCTTCCGCTGCGTCGCCACCGCCGCGTTCCACCTTGCCTCCGCCTTCCTGGAGCTGCACGCCAGGGGGCTCTGCTACTGCGATATCAGCTTCTCCAATATCTTCATCGACCCGCAGAACGGCGATATCCGCATCTGCGACAACGACAACGTCGGCATCGACCGCGCCGCCGACGCGGCCGTGGGCGGCACGCCGCGCTTCATGGCGCCGGAGATCGTGCGCTGCGAGCGTAAGCCCTGCCGCGAGACCGACCAGTACTCGCTTGCCGTCCTGCTCTTCTACATGCTCGTGATGCACCACCCGCTGGAGGGTGCGCACGAGGCCGCGATCCGGTGCATGGACGTGCCGGCCATGAACATGATCTACGGCAAGGAGCCCCTCTTCATCTTCGATCCGGCCAACCCGTCCAACGCGCCGGTGCCGGGCATCCATGGCAACGCCATCGAGTTCTGGCCTCTCTACCCGTCGTTCCTGCGCGCCCTCTTCGTCCAGTCCTTCACCGACGGACTGCGCGATACCCAGCGGAGGGTCACGGACAGCCAGTGGCGCAAGGCCCTGGTCCGGCTGCGCGACGCCATCATGCATTGCGATCGGTGCGGCTCCGAACTCTTCTATGAGTCCGACCCGAGCGAGGCGGCCGGCCGCCGTTGCTGGTCGTGCCGAGCTCCTCTGCACAACCCGTGGCGCCTCACCATCGGAGGCCAGGCCGTGGTCCTGAACGGCGACACCAGGCTCTACCCGCACCACCTCCACGCCGCGCCTACCTACGACTTCACGGCGCCCGCCGCGGAGGTGACGCGGCACCCGACCGACCCCAACGTCTGGGGCCTGAAAAACCTCACCAGCGCCACATGGACGATGACGGTCGCGGGAGGCGACGTGCGCGAGGTGCCGCCGGGCAGGAGCCTACCGCTGGCGGTCGGGACCCGGATCGCCTTTGGCTCGGTCGATGGCGTGATCGAAGGCTGAGCCCAAACGACAAGCCCGCAAACAGACAAAGGGAGAACCAACATGGCCAACAGACCCGGCGGCGCGATGGCGTCGCGACCCTTGCACTTCATCTGGATGGTCGACTGCTCCGGCTCCATGGCGGCCGACGGCAAGGTCCAGTCGCTCAACAGCGCCATCCGCGAGGCCCTGCCCCACATGGCCGATGTGGCGCGCGAGAACCCCAACGCCGAGCTCCTGTTGCGGGCCGTCGCCTTCTCGAACGGTGCGCGATGGCATGTGGCGAACCCGATGCCCGTCAGTGAGTTCCGCTGGGACGACGTCGAGGCCGCCGGGATGACCGACATGGGCAAGGCATTCCGGACCGTGGCGGATCAGCTCCGCGTGCCGCCTATGTCGGAGCGCGCCCTGCCGCCCGTCCTGGCCCTCCTCTCCGACGGCCAGCCGAGCGACGACTGGCAGACCGGCCTTGCGGAGCTTATGGCCCAGCCCTGGGGCAAGAAGGCCGTGCGCATCGCCATCGCCATCGGCGCCGACGCCGACCACGACGTACTCTCCCGCTTCATCGGCAACCCGGAGCTGCGCCCGTTGCAGGCCAACAACCCCGAGGCGCTGGTCCGGCACATCCGGTGGGTCTCCACCGTCGTACTGCAGTCCGCCTCGGCGCCGGGCACCCAGCAGGCCGACGGCTCACCGATTACCTCCAACGTGGTGATCCCGCCGTCCGACCCGGCCGGTTCGGGACCGACCTCCGCGACGGACGTCTGGTAGCCATACGCATGCCTCCTTGGGGCCGCCCCAAGCTCCGATGGCAGGTAGCGGCGGCGTCGGTTCGCGGCGCGTCCCATCAGCGGTCGGACATGCCGAACCAGGATGCGTTCGTCATCACGCCCGCCTCCGGCGAGGCCGAGGAGGCGCTCGTCGCCCTCGCCGACGGCCACGGCAGCGCCAAGAGCTTCCGAAGCGAGGTGGGTTCCCGGTTGGCGGTGGAGGCCGCGCACACCGTGCTGGGTCCGCTCCTGGAACCGCGTTGCGACCGCCCAGACCCGTCTGCCCTGCGCGATATGGCGGAGGAGCGCTTCCCCCGGGAGATCGTGCGCGAGTGGCGCCGCCTGGTGGACGAAGACCTGGCGGCCCGTCCCTTCGACGAGGGCGAGTGGGAGCGGCTCAGCGGCCGTGAAGGCGCCTCCGCGCGCCAGGCCGTGGAGCAGAACCCATACCACGCCTACGGCGCCACGTTGCTGGCGGCCCTGCTGCTGCGTGACCTGCACCTCTACCTCCAGATCGGCGACGGCGACATCGTGGCCGTCGGAGCCGATGGCGCGGCGTGGCGCCCTGTGCCCGGCGACGTCCGGCTGCTTGCCAACGCCACCACATCGCTGGCGCGCAACGACGCCTGGCGTGACTTCCGCCGAGCCCACGCTCTGCCGCCCTCGCTGCCGGACCTGCTCTTGCTGGCCACGGACGGCTACGCCAACTCCTTCGCCGAGGATGCCGGCTTCCTGCAGGTCGCCTCCGACATCCATGGCATGGCGTCCGGCGGCGAGTGGGACGAGGTGGCGGCGGGCCTTGGGGGCTGGCTGACGGACGCCTCGAGCCAGGGCAGCGGCGACGACGTGACAGCGGCGGTGGTGACCCGGCCCGTGGAGCGGCGTCTGAGGCGCAGTCGGCGGGCGCCATGGCTGCACCTACGCTGCAAGTGCCCGGTGAGACGCGTCTGACGAGTCCGGCAAGTCCGATCCGTGCCTTTTTAAGGAGCCAGCCCGCCCATGGACATGCGCGACATACTCCAGCAGACCATCCAGCGCTACGGGACCTCCGTCCTTGAGGAGCCCGTCCGCTTCGCATCGATACTGAACGACCTCCGCATGGGCGAGGGCAAGCGCGAAGCCAACCTGTTGCTCGCGGCTCTGCGCGAGGGCATCCCGGATCGTCTGGTCAGCGCAGGACAGGGCGCGCCGATCACGCCCCTCATCGGCCAGCTCGCCCGGCGTCTGGTCGACGACGTGGGCCTCGCGGACGAGGCGGCGCTCTGGGCGGTGGAGAGCTGGGCGCTGGCGCTTGGGCTTCGCTTCGAGCGGCAGGCGCCCGCAACGCCGGTCGTCGCGCCCAGGCCGGTGGCACCCGCTCCGACCCCTGTGGATGACCCCAGATCACGGCTGCTCGCTTCCATCCGCTGGTGTGAGGTACCCGCCGGGCCGTTCCTGTACGGCAAGAGCAATGAGCGCCGGACGCTGCCCGGCTTCCGGATCATGCAGACGCCGGTGACCGTGGCGATGTACCGCGCCTACTGCCTGACTGCCGGCGGCGCAATGGGCTCTGCGCCGGGTTGGGGGTGGCGTGACGATCATCCGATGGTCAACGTCTCGTGGAACGATGCACAGGACTTCTGCAAGTGGTCCGGGCTGGCGCTGCCCACCGAGGAGCAATGGGAGAAGGCGGCTCGCGGCACGGACGGACGCGAGTACCCGTGGGGCAACGACTGGGACCCGCGTCGTTGCGTCTGTTCGGTCAGCCCTTCTAAGGCAGTGTCCACTGCCCCGGTTGGGGGGATACCATCCGGCGCGAGCCCGTACGCCTGCCTGGACATGGCGGGCAATGTCTGGGAGTGGTGCGCCGATTGGTTTGATAGCGAGGCTAAATACCATGTCCTGCGGGGCGGCTCGTGGTCCCACTACGTCTATGCCGACTACTTCCGCGCGCACTATCGCTATAGGTACGACCCTGACATTAGGTACGACTCTCGGGGGTTCCGGTGTGTCTCGCCCGAGGGCTCCTCGTAGCCCTCTGCCCTCTGGCGCTTTTGCCCTTTGCGGTTGACGTTCTACGCGCGCGTAGCGAGCGGACCGGTCGGCGCCGGTCCGTGTAAGACGTCGCCGGGCTCCTTCCCCTTGCGCGGCGAAGCCGCGGAGGGGGAAGGCCGGGATGGGGGTTGCCGTAAGACCGGCAAAATCGGAAGATGGTTGATCTAAAGGCGAAACCCCCACCCCAGCCCTCCCCCTCCCGCTTCGCGGCAAGGGGAGGGAGCGG
>CAJBBX010000074.1 GCA_903951425.1 uncultured Chthonomonas sp. | reverse complement strand
GCTATAGGTGCCTCCACCGCGAACGCCGTTCACGACGACCAGACACCACTCACCACGCGAGAACCGATCCATCGGGAACCGGTTGCGGGAGTCGATGGACTGCCCGCGGGTGTTGTACAGCGAGACCGACTGTGCCTGCGCTTCAGGGGCCGCGCTCGCCAACAGCGTGCCCACCATCATCAGGGCGAAGAGCCCGATGAGTACCTTCCTGCCCAGTACCATGATCTGCGTCTCCTTTCGGGATGATCAGGTCGCCCTCGCTTGGATCGACCTTCACACTGGAAGACGCCGGTAGGGCATGGCTCTTACAGGACAACCTGGGGAGTCCAGCCATACAGGCGTCGTGAGCGGTGGGGTAGGGGACGGTTTGCCGACAGTCGGACTCAGTTGACCAGTCATAGTCGGACGGGTGTAGACCGCCTTGGCGTGCGGGCGGCTGTCGGTGGCTCTCACAGAGCAATGCAGATCATGTAGAGGTGATGCATATCAGCCCGGCAACGGTGGCGGACTTAAGCAGAGGGGCCACCGCTGGGCGGTGGCCCCTCAATGGGCGGGCTATGCTCTGCTGTTATCTATGGATGACGATGCTCCCGCCTCCCAACACTGTGGCGTCTTCGGAGTAACCCTCGCTGTCCCTCCGGTTGTCGTAGACGACGCCGGCGGCGTTCCAGATCCTGATCCGGAACTTGTCCACGCCGCCATGGCCGACCCGATCATCGATGGCCGTCACCATGAACTCGTAGTGGCCGCGACCGTTGATGGTTCCGGCGCCCCTGATTCGCGCCGTAGTTCCCGAGACGACGAGCCAGTCGTAGGATCGGCTGTGGAAGTCCATCCCGGTCAGCTTGAACTCCGTCTCTCCCTCCGGCGTGTGCGACCGCCTTCGGTACCTGGCGCTGACTTCCAACGTGGCTTTGCGCGCCATACTGGGGTTGGGTGCGTAGGAGCCTGCCGGGGACATGATCCAGCCGCCGCCTGTCACGGCCCCAGCGTGCGGATCGTAGACCACAGTGTACTGGTAGCTCCTCGAGCCGGAGGCGCCCGCAGCATCGGTGATTGTCAGCTTCACCGTATAGATGCCCGCCGATGCGTAGGCGTGAACGCCCAACACGGTCTGAAGGACATCACTGACTGTGCCGGCGCTGGTGGTCCCATCGCCCCACTCCCAGGTCGCCGTATGGGTGTCCCCGATGTCCGGGTCGGAGAAGGTGGCAAGCGCGGTGACCGGTTTCCCGGTCCGACGTGGTGTGCTTGGGGCGGCGATTGAGGTCACGGTGGGGGCGGTGTTCGGCGAGACAACGACGTACTGGACGGTGCTGGACCCGCTGCCTGTCCCATCGCTGACGGTTAGGACGATTGTGTACGTGCCGGGATCGGCATACGTGTGGCTTCCCGACGACCAGCTACCGCCCTCGTCAACCATGCCGGAGGAGGTGCTGGCACGCCCAAAGCGGCGCTCCTTCAGCGCGGACTACAAGCGACGCATTGTTCAGGAGGCGGCGAGCTGCAGTGAACCCGGCCAGATCGGCGCGCTGTTGCGCCGGGAAGGGCTCTACTCCTCGCACCTGGTGGAGTGGCGGCGGGAGCAGCGGCTGGCGCAGGCCGGGAACCACAAGGGTGGGCATTCCGGAGCCGATGTACTCGTCGGCGAGAACCGCACCCTCAAGCGTCAGAACACCATCCTGCAGCGCCGCCTGGCTCAGGCGGAGGTGATCATTGATGTCCAAAAAAAGTCTCGGAACTCCTGGGGATCGCCCTGAACACGCCCGAGAGCGGCGAGAGCGACTGATGGACGCCGTAACCAATCTGTCGCCCACGGTTGGGACCGTCGCGGCATGTCAGGCTCTGGGCGTAGCGCGCGCCTCGTGGTACCGCCATCGCCCACTGCCGAAGGCAACCGACTCCCCAACATCCTTCATGGGGCCTTTGACTTCGGAGCCTTGCACCGGCCAGGTCCCCATCGAGGACGCCACCCCCTCGTCAACAGCGCCGGTGCAGCACGAGCTGCCTGCCCCGCCTGAGCATGTAGCCTCCGCCCGCACGAGCCCACGTGCTCTCTCCATGGCGGAACGCCAGAGCATTCTGGACGCGTTGCACTCCGATCGCTTCCTCGACCAGGCCCCTGCCGAGGTGTATGCGACGCTCCTCGATGAGGGCGTCTACCACTGCTCCGTGCGAACCATGTACCGCATCCTGGACGCCGAGGGAGAGATCCGCGAGCGGCGCAACCAAGCTCGTCACCCCGTCTATGCACGCCCTGAACTGCTGGCCACCCGACCGAACGAGCTATGGTCATGGGACATCACCAAGCTACTCGGGCCCGCCAAATGGACCTACTACTACCTCTATGTCATCCTGGACGTGTTCAGTCGCTACGTAGTCGGCTGGATGCTCAGCACGCAGGAGAGCGCCGCGCTTGCGGAGCGCCTGATCTCCCAGACCGTAGAGAAGCAGAACGTAAAGCCTGGCGAACTAACAATACACGCCGACCGCGGCAGCTCCATGACCTCCAAGCACGTCGCCTTCCTCCTGGCCGACCTGGGCGTCACGAAGACCCACAGCCGCCCGCATGTCTCCAACGACAACCCGTTCTCCGAGAGCCAGTTCAAGACGCTGAAGTACCGCCCGAGCTTTCCGGCCCGCTTCGCGTCGCTGGAACAGGCGCGCGCGTTCTGCTGCCGGTTCTTCCAGTGGTACAACGTCGAACACCACCACTCCGGCTTGGCCTGCCTGACCCCGCAGGTCGTCCACTTCGGCCAGGCCGATCATGCCATCCATGCTCGCAACCAGACGCTACGCGCGGCGTACCAGGCGCACTCAGAGCGCTTCGTGCGCCGCCCGCCAGTTGCGGCCACACTACCCGGTGCCGTATGGATCAACCCGC
>CAJBBX010000073.1 GCA_903951425.1 uncultured Chthonomonas sp. | reverse complement strand
CCCGGAAAGGAACATGGTGCGTATGCGCTATCACAGTTCGGCGGCAATGCCGCCCAAGCCACGCTCGTTGTCGGGCCTTCTGCGCCCGGCCGCGCCGGTCGCCCTGCTTCTGTTTGCAGGCACAGCCGTTGCCGCGCCCGGAACCGGCACGCCCAGCGTGCGAATGCCCAACCTGCCCCTGACGTTTGAGAGGAACACGGGGCGCTACCCGAAGGACGTGCAGTTCGTCGCCCGCTCCGGCCAGGGCACTCTCTTCCTGACCCGGCGCGAGGCCGTGGTCTCGATCCGCAAGGGCGATCGGGCCTCGGCGCTTCGGCTGAAGCTGCAGGGCTCTGCCCCCAACGCGGCGGCCTCGGGCCTCGACAAGCAGCCTGGTATTGTCAACTACCTCCTGGGCAAGGACCCGGCGAAGTGGCGCACCAACATCCCGACCTATTCGCGGGTCAAGCTGGCCGGCGTCTACCCCGGCATCGACCTGGTCTACTACGGCGCGGGCAAGGGCCGCACGCTGGAGTACGACTTCGTCGTGAAGCCCGGCGGGGACCCGTCGATAATTCGCATGGCGGTCTCCGGCGCGAAGTCGATCCGCGCCGTGGGCGGCGGGCTCATCGCATCGACCGCTTGCGGCGATGTGACGCTGAACCGGCCCTATGCCTACCAGACCGTGGGCGGCATCCGCAAGCAGGTCGCCTGCTCCTTCACGCTGGAGCGCGACACCGTCGCCTTCCGGGTGGCGCGCTACGACACGTCGCGGCCGCTGGTCGTTGACCCGACGCTCACCTATGCCACGTACCTCGGCAGCACGGGTGACGACTACGCGGCCGGCATCGCGGTGGACGCCGCCTGCTGCTGCTACGTCGCGGGCGCCCTGGGCCTGGTTCCGAGCGGCTTCACGGACGCCTTCGTCGCCAAGTTCAACGCAACCGGCACCGCGCTCGACTACTGCACCTTCGTTGGCGGCCTCGATGACGACCGCGCCTGCGGCCTCGCGGTGGACGCCTCGGGCTGCGCCTATGCGACGGGCGCCACCTACAGCGCCGACTTCCCGACCACCGCCGGCGCCAAGTTCACCGCGTTCGGCGGCGGCAACGACGCCTACGTCGTCAAGCTCAGCGCGAACGGTTCGACGGTCGTATACTGTACGTTCCTCGGCAATGACGGCTTCGACGACGCCTGGGGGATCGGCGTCGATGCGGCCGGGAACGCCTACGTGGCCGGCAACACCAGCGGCAACTTCCCGGTGACGCCCGGCGCGTTCCAGACCACCGGAGGCACCTCGGGCGAAGGGTTCGTCACCAAGCTCAACGCCACCGGGTCCGACCTGGTCTACAGCACCTACCTGTTGGGCTCCGACAGCGATCTCGTCAACAGCATGAGGGTCGACGCGGCGGGCTGCGTCTACGTCACGGGCTGCACCTGCAGCTCCGATTTCCCCGTGACCCCCGGGGCCTTTCAGACCACGATCGGCGGCGGGTCCAACTTCGGCGACGCCTTCCTTACGAAGCTCAAGGCCGACGGGACCGGGCTCGCCTACAGCACCTACATCGGCGCGGCGGGCGAGGACACCAGCTACTCGGTGGCTGTGGACGCCGCCGGGTACGCCTACGTCTGCGGCACGGCCGAGGCGGGCCTCCCGGTTACCCCGGGCGCGTACCAGACTACCTTCGGCGGCTCGACGGACGCCTGGGTGGCAAAGGTCGACACGGACGGCTCCAAGCTCGTCTACTGCACCTACATCGGCGGCGCCCAGTGGGATGCGGCCTACGGCATCTCGGCCGGCCCCGACGGAACAGCCTATGTCTCCAGCTACACAGCCGGCAGTTGGCCCGTTACGCCGGACGCCTACCAGAGCGCCTACGGCGGCGGCGATACGGATTGGGCCGTCACGGCGCTGAACCCCGCAGGCTCCGCCCTGACCTACAGCACCTATCTGGGCGCGGGCTCCTACGAGCAGTGCCCGCTGATCGCCTTCGCGGGCGGCGCCGCGTATGTGACCGGCGAGGCCAAGTGGAGCATCGTCACCACGCCCGGCGCCTACCAGGCCACCAATGCCGGCGGCAGCGACGCCCTCGTGGCCAAGTTCACCTTCACCACGGCGTCGACGGCCCTGGCCGTCGATAGCCTCAGCGCCACCGCGGGCGCGCGCGTGACGCTCCGGGGCCGCCTGACGGACGCAGCGGGCGCGGGCATCGCCGGGCAACGCCTGCAGTTCAGCGTCGACTCCGGCGCATGGACGAACTCGGAGATCCTGACCGCGGCATCCGGGCATGCCACACTCACCCTTATCGCGCCGGCCGCGGGCTCCCACACGGTGGCCTGCCGCTTCGAGGCGGCCGGCGCCTACCCGGCCGCCGGCGGATCCGGCGCCCTGACCACCACCGCGCTGCAGGCTACCGCCACGGCGGTGTATGACCGCACGGCGGCCTCCGGCGACACGGTGGAGCTGCTGGCCTACCTGGTCACGCCGGCGGGCACCTCCACGGGAGCGGGCATCACCGGCAAGCAGGTCGAGTTTCAGTTCAACGGCGGCGCATGGACCCCGGCATCGGCCTTTACCGAGGCCACGGGCAAGGCGACGCTCTCGGTTACGGCTCCGGCTACGGCGGGCGACTACACCATCAACGCCCGCTTCATGGGCGACGCCACATACGCGACCTCGTCCGGCACGGCCAAGCTCACCGTGGCCGCCAAGCGGAACGTCTACGTCTACACGATGAACCGCTCCGTTGCTGCCGGCGGCTCAACCAAGCTGGTGGCGTTCTTCTACTGGTACCAGAAGAACGGAACGCTGACGCCGATCTCGGGCAAGAGCCTCAGGTTCCTGTGCGCCGGCACGAGCCTCGACACCGCGGCCACCACCGACGCATCGGGCAGGGCCACCGTCACGGTCACCCCGGCCGCGGCCGGCGCGTTCCCGTTCACCGTGACGTTCGCGGCGGACACGGACTACAACGCCGGTAGCGCTGCCGGCACCCTGACCGTCGCGCCGTAACCCGGCGCTATAACCTCAGGACGTACCAGCGCCCCCCGGAGGCTTCGGCCAACGGGGGGCGCTTTGGCTTCCGGAGGACGGGTCGGACGGTTGCTACTCGAGCGTCGCCTCCAGCGCCTCGCCCTTGGCCAACCGCACGAGGTAGTCGGCGCCGGCGCGGGTGACGCCGGGCCGGCTCCAGCGCGGGGTCCGGCCCGCGAAGGTGTCGCGGATGCGCACCACGCCCGTGCTGCCGGCTACCAGCTTCAGCCAGACGGTCTTGCCTCCCCGGCGCCTGGCGGAGACGCGGTGGCCTCCCTCGGCGCGCAGGTCGCTGAACGAGGCGTCGGGCCATGCGGCGGGCGTGGCCGGGAAGAGGCGGATCACCTCGGTACCGCGCTGGCCAGGTGTGGGGCTCCAACTCTGGAGCAGCATCTCCTGCAGCGCCTGCATGGCCACGAAGTTGCCCTCGAGCGTGAAGGGTCGGTAGGTGAAGCTGCTGTAGCCGCTCCGGGTCTGGTCGCCGTTGGCGTGGAACCCGTTGCGCAGGACGAAGGCCTTGGTGAAGACCTGCAGCAGGCGGAGCGCCTCGTCCGAGCGGCCGGCGCGGGCCTGGAGGGCGCTCATCCATCCGAAGCTGTAGCCGCACCACTGCGACGTGCCGAGCCGCGCCCACTGCGCCAGCGAGGCGTCGATGCGGCGGCGGGCGGTGTCGTCGCCCTCCACGGTGAGAAGGTTGAACGGGTAGAGGCCGATGAGGTTGGAGAGATGCCGGTGGCTCTCTGCCAGGGGCTGCACCGGATCGATGAGCAACTCGCCCCGGGCGTCGGCGTGGAAGTCGCCCAGCGCGGCGGCAGCCTTGAGCCACTCGGCGGCCTCGGCGGTCTTGCCCAGCGCGTCGGCCATCTCGGCCACGGCGAGGAACTGCATCTTCAGGCTCATCAGGTCATAGTTGCTGTTGGGCCGCACCCAGGCCTCGGCGCTGTTGCCGTGGATCTCCGGCGACGAGGAGAGCGGCAGCGCGAGGACGCCCTGGGCGTCGGGCTTCAGCAGCGACCGGAGGCAACGTGCGGCGTCCAGGCACCAGGGGTAGGCCCGGTCACGGAGGAAGGCGGGGCTGCCCGTGTAGCGCCAATGGAGGTAGAAGATGTGGGCGTTCCAGCTGGTCATGGTGGGGGACATGCTGTACTGGCCCCACCCGCCCAGCGGCTGCCCGGCCAGCGACATGACGCCCGGCGTGGCGAGCCCGTCGACCCCGTAGAAGCTCCGGGCGAACTCGCGGAAGGTCGGTCGGAGCTTCCAGAGCAGGTCCAGATAGGAGAGCCCCTGCTCGAAGTGGCCCGCGGCCTGGTACGAGATGTAGGTCATCTGCGTGTTCAGGTCGTTATGGTAGTCGCCCTTCCAGGGCGGCAGGCCACCGGTATCGGCGGTCCAGACGCCCTGCAGCGGGATGGGCGGCGCGCCTCGGCGGGAGCCGGCGCCGAGCAGGTAGCGCGAGAGCAGGTACTGGCGGCGCACGGCGTCGTCGGGCACGTCGACCGCGCTGGCGGACCAGAAGCGCTGCCACCAATCGACGTGGGCCCGCAGCAGTCCGGCGCGGCCTCGGCGGAAGGCGTCGGCGCAACGCTTGCGGGCGATGGCCAGCGGGTCGGGGCCGTCCGTGGTGGCCGCCACGGTGACGGCCAAGAGCGATCCGCCCTGCACCGGCTTCGTCTCGACGTAGACGCAGTAGCGCAGGCCCTGGGAGGCCTCCTGCACGTACCACTGTGCGCCGGCACCGGCTCCCGTGACGGCCTCGGGGTAGCCCAGACGATCCACCGAGCCGCCGCTGCTGGGACCGGCGTCGGCCCCGGCGGCGCGGCGCAGCACCTGGAGCGGCGTGAAGAGGGCGACGGCCGGCGCGGGACCTGACACATGGAGGAGGATCACCGGCTGCGTGGCGGAGGCGAATGCCGAGACGCGACGGCCTCCGGAAAACTCGGCCGAGGCCTCGGCGGTGGCGAGATGGAGCCGGAAGCGCTCCACCCGTGCGCCGCCGCCCAGGTCCAGCTCCACGCGCCCGGCGGGAAGCTTGGTGGGGCTCACTCCGTTGTATGGGGCGTCCCACCACTGGTTCACTGTGCCCGCGTCGCCGGCCTCGATGCGCTTCTTGCCCTCGGCCCAGGTCTGCTTCTTCCACCAGTTCGGGTCGCCGGCGGGCCGCTCGTCCCAGAGGTCGCCCCGGTCCAGCGAGAGCCGTAGCGTGCCGCCGTTGCCCCAGAGCAGGCCTCCCATCAGGCCGTTGCCCATGGGCACGGCCTCGTCCCAGGTGTCGATGGGGGCCTGCAGTGTCAGGTCGTCAGTGGCGGGCGGCGTACTCCCTGCCGCAAGGGCAGGCAGCGCCTGCAGCAGGTAAGCGCAGGCCAGGAGCGCCAAAGGAAGAAGCAGCCTCACGGGTCACCTCCATGCGCGAGCTCGTAGCGAAGCCGCGCCGATGCCTGCAGGTTCGGCGGGGCGGCGCCGATCACCTGCCGCGGGGAGCCGCTTTGCCCGGAGCCGCCCCCATCCTGCCAAGAACCCACTCCAACGCCTGCGGCAGGGCATGGAGCGGCGTCTCGTGGTCGCCCTGGGGTTGCTCGTCGTAGCGGAACGCGGCGCGGCCCGCCATGGCCTTCGCCAGCAGGCGGCTCCAGGTGACGGGGATCACGGCATCCAGCGCGCCATGGCAGACATAGAGGGGCATGCGCAGCCGGGCGGCCTGGCGGATGGGCGACCGGGCGGCGTAGACCTGCGGGATCTCGCCCGGCTCACCGGCGTACGCGGCTCGGATGGCCTGACCGATCTCGCGGCAGATGGGCGGCTCGGCCGTGGCGCACCAGGCGGCGTAGGCGCCGATGTCGGAGGCCGGGCAGAGGGCGATGACGCCTGCCACATCCTCGGGGTGGACGGCGGCGTACGCGAGCACGCTGGAGCCGCCCATGCTCCCGCCCACGAGGAGGAAGCGCCGTGCGCCGCGCTTCTCGCGCATCCACTGGAGCAGCGCGTGGAGATCGGAGGCGGCTTCCGGCGACATCCAGGGGTTGCCGCGCAGGTTGGGGGTCAGGATGCCCAGGCCGCGCGCCCGGAAGGCGGGGAGCCAGAGGTCGCGGATGTCGGGCCGCGTGTAGAGCTGGTCGCCGGTGGAGCCGTGGCCGTGGAGGTTCACCATCCAGTCGGCGCCGCGCGTGGGAGGCAGGAGCAGCACCCAGTCGGGCGTGCCGTCGACGCCGGCGTAGTCGAGGCGCTGGACGCCCGCGGGAAGCTCGGGCCCGGCGGGGCGAACCCCGCTCACCCGGAAACCGGGACGGGGCTTCGACGGCGGCGCGGCGGCGACGCGGGCGTAGGCCTGCTTGAGGAGCGGCATGACGGCGTTGGGCGTGACCGTGTCGGCCTCGAAGGCGAAGTGCGCGTGGGTGTAGTCGAGCCCGGCCAGGCGACAACCAAGCACCACGTCGGCCAGGTGGCCCGGGTTGCCGGCGGCGCCCGCGAACCCGGCGTTCTCGCCCCACATGGGCGGCGCGGAGGCGCCTCGGGCATCCAGATAGGTGCGGAGGCGGCGCACCTCGGCCTCGTTCTCGCAGCCGGTGTACTGCAGGTCGCTACCGGTGCGGGCGGCGAGGTCCATGAGGAAGAAGGAGTCGGCCATCATCTGGATCGCATCGCCGCCCCGGCCCGTGCGGACGGCCTCCTGCCAATGCTCCGGCGTGTAGGCGGTGCCCGACACGTAGATGAGCGCCCGCGCACGTGGGAACTGGCGCTGGAGGTCCGCCACCTGCCAGGCGCAGAAGGACCGTTTGCTGTCGCGGTACCAGGTGAGCAGGTCGTGCCACATGGCGCCGGGCCGCTCGCCGGGCCGCGGCGGGCTCACCTCATCCCACGAGGCGTAGGAGGCGCCCCAGGCGCGGTTGGCGTCGGCCACGGCGGTGTACTTCGCCCGCATGGCGGCGCGGAAACTGGCCCGCGCATGGACGTCGTAGCACCAGATGGTCTGGGCCTTCACGTGCTCGCCCAGCGTCCAGGGCACGGGATAGATCGCCTCGCCGGCGGGCCCCAGGGCGGGGATCACGAAGTCCACGCGGTCGGCCAGGCCCGTATCGGCCAGCGCCTGGCGGATGCCGCGGACCTTGTCGGTCATCAGCGCCTGCAGGCCGGGGTACCAGTAGCTGAGCGTGTTGAGGCTCACCTGCCCGTTCTCGTCGGTGATGAGGGCGTCGGGATGCTGCTGCACGAACCACTGCGGCGGGCCCATGAGCGCCCCGACGATGAGCTTCACGCGGAAGCCGTGCTCGCGGACGAGGCCCAGGTAGGTGCGGAAGGCCGTCAGGTCCCAGACGCCGGGCGAGGTCTCCAACTGCCGCCAGTCCATCTCCACGCGGAGGGTGTCCACGCCGATCTCGCGGTAGGCCCGGAACCGCGCGGCGATCTTCTCCGCCGGATGGAAGTACCACCCCTGCGGGTCGGTCATGCAGCAGCGGCCCGGCGCAGCGGCGGCGGGCAGGGCGGCGAGGAGCATCAGGAGCAGGCAGGCGGTGCGCATGGGATCCTCCAGGCGCGGCGAATGCACCCGCGCAGAGCCATAGTACCGGCCCGGGGGCCATGACGCATCAGGCCCAGGCCTCCATCGACAACCCCGTCAACACGGTCAACGACGTCGGGTGTTGACGTTGCTGACGGCGGCGGCGGGCCATCAAGCAGGGAACCACCGCCTTCAGCCCGAACCTACCGCCGGAGGAGCCCACCATGATGGCACGACGCGATCTTGCGAAGGCGGCGGCCGCCGCCGCGGCTGTGGCGCTGATGGACGAGCCGGAGGCCGAGGCGGCTGCGAAGCCCGCGCCCGGCGGCCTCTGCCTGAACGAGGACGACAGCCACTACTTCGGCACGCGGGCCGGGCAGAAGCTGGACGCCGAGACCGTGGCCTCCTGGGTCGACCAGTACGCAGGCACGCAGGTGCGCGAGCTGATGCTCTGCCCCAACTGCATGCGGACGAGCTACGACAGCAAGGTGTGGGACCCCATCTGGCGCGGGTATGACCCCGCCGGCCCCGACGACCAGCCGCTCCTGGCCAGCACGCCTGCCGACGGCCGCAAGGGCGCACGGGATTGGATCCACACCGCGTTGCAGCTCCACCAGGCCGGCATCGACCCCTACGCGCTCTGGATCGCGCGGGCGCGCAAGCGGGGGATGGCGCCGTGGATCACCATGCGGATGAACGACGTCCACTGCGTGGACGACGAGCGAAGCTACATCCACAGCGAGTTCTGGCGCAGCCGGCCCGAGCTTCGCCGCACGCCCTACCGCTTCGCCGAGTGGGTCGACCGGGCCTTCGACCACGGGCACAAGGAGGTCCGCGACTACCATCTGGCGCTGGTGCGCGAGCTGATCTACCGGTACGACTTCGACGGCCTGGAGCTGGACTGGATGCGCTTCGGCTTCCACCTGCGGCCGGGCCGCGAGTTGGAGGACGCGCCGCTCCTCACCGAGTTCACCGCCACGGTCCGCAAGTGGCTCGACGCCAAGGGCCGGCGCACGGGCCGGCGCATCCGGCTGGGCGCGCGCGTGCCGTCGCGGCCGGAGACGGCGCGGAACCTGGGCCTCGACGCCGCCGAGTGGGCCCGGCGCGGGCTGGTGGACATGCTGGTCATCACCCCCTTCTGGGCGAGCTGCGAGACCGACATGCCGGTGGAGACCTGGCGCACCCTGCTGCGCGGAACGCGGGTGACGCTTGCCGCCGGGCTGGAGATCCTGCTGCGCCCCTATCCCGGGTATGGCGTGAACCAGACCAACTCGCTGGAGACCGTGCGCGGCGCGGCGGCCTCGCTGCTGGACCGGGGCGCCGACCGGATCTACCTCTTCAACTACATGGACTCGCAGACCGCCATGGACGACCTGGCCAACTACCCGGCGCTGCTTCGCGAGTGTGGCGACCTGGCCACGCTGGCCGGCAAGCCCCGACGGCATGTGGTGACCTACGCCGACACCTGGGCGCCCGGCGAGCCGCACGGCAGCGCCCTGCCGATGGACGTGGGTCCGGGACGCTGGTCGGCCATCCGCATCCAGACGGGACCGAAGCCGCTGGGGCAAGCCGCGGAGGCGGCGCTGGGCATCGAGGGAACCGGCGGCCAGAAGGCGGCGGAGTGGCAGGTGCGGCTCAACGGCGCGCGTCTGGAGCATTCCGGCGAACTGGCCGCCCGCAAGCCCGGCCCGGCGGCGCCAATGCATGGATGGCGCGTGCCGCCCGAGGCGCTGCAGCGGGGCCACAACCTCGTGGAGGTGCATGCCACGGACGCGGGGCGCATCGTGTGGGCGGAGATATCGGTCAGTTGAAAGCTGAAAGTGACAAGTCGCGAGGGACGGCGGCGCGTGCAGGCGCGGGGAGGGTGAGGATGATGCAGATGGTTTGGGTGGCGGTGGCGATGATGCTGTTGGCCGCTTCGGCCTGTTGCGTGGCTGACGATCGGTCGGCTTCGCCCCGTCCGGCCTCCGCCGGGGAGATGCAGTGGTGGCGCGACGCCAAGCTGGGGCTATTCATCCATTGGGGTCCGGCCAGCGTGCGGGGCGTGGAGATCAGCTGGGCGCGGATCGGACACCCCTTCGACCACCACGGTCATGAGACGGTGCCCGCCGGCGAGTACGACCAGCTCTACAAGCGGTTCGACCCGGAGAAGCTGGACGCCGACAAGTGGATGCGGATGGCCAAGCAGGCGGGGTGCAAGTATGTAGTCTTCATCACCAAGCACCACGACGGCTTCTGCCTCTGGCCAACCAAGCAGACCGACTACAACATCACCAACACGCCCTACAAACGCGACATCTGCCGCCAGATCGCCGACGCGGCCCACAAGCATGGCCTGAAGCTGGGCTGGTACTACTCGACGCGCGACTGGACCCATCCCGACTACCTGCAGGGCGACAACAGCCGCTACAACGACTATTACCACGCGCAGATCGAGGAGCTGCTCACCAACTACGGCAAGGTGGACATCCTCTGGTTCGACCACGTCTGCGGCAACTGGGGTGACTACCGCTTCCGCGACCTGTTCAGCATGATCTACCGCCTTCAGCCGCACATCCTGGTCAACAACCGGGCCGCCCGGTTCGTCTTCCCCACCAAGGACCAGCCCGAGGCGGGGCTCCTCGACTTCGTGAACGGCGACTACGAGACCCCCGAGCAGCAGATCGGCGCCTACCACATCGACCGGGCGTGGGAATCTTGCATGACAATGACCGAGTGCAAGGACGGCGGCGGCTGGTCCTACCGTCCCGACGGCCGGACGCGCGACGCCGCCGAGTGCATCAAGATCCTCGTCAGCACCGTCACCGGCGACGGCAACCTGCTGCTCAATGTGGGGCCCATGCCCACGGGTGAGATCATGCCCGACCAGGTGGAGCATCTGGCCGAGATGGGCGCGTGGATGAAGCAGTACGGCGGCACGCTCTATGGGACGCGCGGCGGGCCGATCCCCAACGGAGCCTGGGGAGGCGCCACCCGCAAGGGCGACCGGGTCTGGCTGCACCTCTTCCCCTGGCAGGGCGAGAGCCTGACGCTTCCCGCGCTGCCCGGCAAGGTGGCCTCCGTGAAGACGCTGACGGGCGGCCAGGCCACCGTAACGCAGACCGCCGACGGCACGGTGGTCACGCTCGGGCCCAAGGACCGACACGCCGTCGATACCATCGTGGAGTTGCGGATGGAACGGTAGGGCGGCCCGGCAGCGGGACGCCACCGCGCGATCCTTGAGACAATAGGATTCGATATGGCAGATACCCCATTCACGGCGCAGACATACTATCGTGCGGGTTTTGAGCGACTGAGCTTGGCCACGAGGTTGCTGGCAGCCCACGAGTACGGCGCCGCGCACTACTTCGCAGGCATCGCGGTTGAGTCAATGCGGCGCGCCCACGCACTGAGGCGCGGCGAGCCCATCTCAAGCAACCATAGTGTCCTGTTCTGGGCGAAGCAAGCAGGACTGCTGCACACGGGCCGACGACCTGCCGGTGATCAACTGGCGGGTATGCTCAATGAGGTGGAGGCCCGATGGCGGGCAAACCACCGGTACCTACCCGAAGCGACACTCGTCCGGTACCTGTACGAGGCTGGCTTGGATCGGAGCATCAAGGGCAACCGCCTGAAGTACAGTGCCGGTCGCCTCCTTGAGTTGGCCGCGGCGATCGTCGCGGCCGGGGACGCGAGATGGAAGTAGAACAGCAAGTTCGCGACAGCCTCGCGCGCCGATTTCCCGGCGCTGAGATTCACGTCAACTGGAATCCCGCGCTGGACGCCGTGTCCGGCTATCTGCTCTGGTCCGGCTTCGAGCGCAAGAAGTTCATAACGCGCCAGAAACTCGTCATGGGTGGTCTCCGAAAAGACCTCGGCCCCGAGGTGCAGTACGTCTCATTGATCTTTGCCCATACGCCCAACGAGTACGAAGTGATGAGCGCCTGCTAGCTGCCACACCTCGGGCCGCAGTTGCCGCGGCCTGCGCCCTGGTCTGGAAGGAGTGCCGACGATGTGGCTCTTCACGTCATGTCTGGCCCTGATGGCCGCGGGGCTTCTGCTCGCGGAGGCCGGAGCCGCGTCTCCTCCTCGCACGCTCTACGTCTCAACTGCCGGGCGCGATAGCTGGTCGGGCACACTGCCTGCCGCCAACCGCACCCGGACCGACGGCCCATTCGCCGCGCTTGAGCGCGCCCGGGACGCCATACGCCAGGCCCGGGCGCAGGGCTCGGCGGTCCCGACCACCGTCCTTCTTCGCGGCGGCGTCTACCGCATGGCTCGGCCCTTTGTGCTGCGTCCGGACGACTCCGGCACGGAGCGCTCGCCCGTAACCTACGCCAACTTCGGCAGCGAGGAGCCCGTTCTCAGCGGCGGCGTGCCGATCACCGGGTGGCGGCGCACGGCGGACGGGCTCTGGAGCGCTCCAGTGCCGGCGGCGTTGGCCAGGGGCGGCGTCCGGCAGCTGTTCGTCAACCGCGCGCGCCGGGAGCGCGCACGGTGGCCCGCCAAGGGCTGGTTCACCGTGGCCGGGGCGGCCGACCACAAGACCACCAACTGGGCAGCGTCGCTGGGTGGGCGGCCGGACGACGAGGCTGCCCGGCGCTCGTTCCGGTTCCGGCCGGGCGACATCCGCGCCGACTGGGCCGGCGCCGACAACGTGGAGGTGGTCGTCCTCCAGTTCTGGATGGCGGCGCGCCTGCGTATCCAGGCAGTGGACGAGGCCTCATCCACCGTGCTGTTCACCGGCGGAAGCTGGAGGCCGCTCACCTGGTCGTTCGGCTACTACGTCGACAACGCGCCGGAGGGCCTCGCCACTCCCGGAGCCTGGCGCTGGGACGCGGCCACGCGAACGGTGCTCTACCGCCCCATGCCGGGCGAAGCGCCGGACGCCGTGGACGTTATCGCGCCGCTGACCGAAGAGCTGGTGCGGATCGAAGGCCGACCGAACGGGCCCAAGCGGGTCCACGATATCACCTTCCGGGGCATCACGCTGAGCCACACCGGCTGGACTTTGCCCGCGGAGGGATATGCCTTCACGCAGGCCGAGCTCGGGGCCCCTTCAGCCGTGACCGCCGTGGGTGCCGAGCGGTGCCGGTTCGAACGGTGCAAGGCGCAGCATCTGGGCGGCTGGGCCATCGACCTGGGCCGGGGATGCCGCGACAACAGCATCGTGGGCTGCGACATCGGCGACGTGGGCGCCGGCTGCGTGAAGGTGGGCGAGGCCGCCGACCCCAAGCTCGACGCCGCGGAGGCCTGCGGCACGCTGATCGCCGACAACCGCCTGGCGGATGGGTGCCGGGTCTACCTGGGCGCGCCGGCCGTCTGGGTGGGCCAAAGCGGGCGCAACCGGATCTGCCACAACGAGATCACAGGCCAGTTCATGTGGGCGGTATCGCTGGGGTGGAACTGGGCCTACTTCCCGCTGAACCGATCACGCGACAACATCGTGGAGCGCAACCTGATCCACGACCTCGGCACCGGCACGCTGGGAACGCACGGGGCGCTCTACTGCCTCGGCATCTCGCCGGGCACTGTGCTGCGAGGCAACCTGATGCAGCGGGTCCACGCCACCGAGGCTTGGGGCGCAGGCGAGGGGATCATCCTCGACAACGGCTGCTCCGGCATCCTGGTCGAGGACAACGTGGTCGTGGATGCCGTCTCCGGCGGCTGGGGCTGCAACTTCAACTGTTATGGAAATGTAATTCAGAATAACATCTTCGTCAATGGGCGCCGGTACCAGCTGACGCGCTACGGCGACGCTCCGGACGGGCCGCCGCCGCCCAACGGCGAGGTCTTCGCCCGGAACATCGTGGTGTGGCGCGACGGCCCGCTCTTCAACGAGAAGGACTGGTGGTCCTTCGCCACGCTCTGGAACTGCAACCTCTACTGGCGGACTGACGGCGAGCCCGTGCGCTTTATGCGCTACAGCTTCGACGAGTGGAAGGCCAAAGGGCTGGACCGCGACTCGCTGGTCGCCGACCCGCTCTTCGTGGCGCCGGAGAAGGGCGACTACAGGCTGAAGCCCGGTTCGCCGGCGCTCAGACTGGGCTTCCGGCCCATCGACCTCCGTGGCGTCGGGCCCCGGAAGCCCGGCAAGGCCGCTACTCCGTAACCACCGTCTCGGCCAGCAAGGGGGTGCCCAGGTGGACGACGGCCTGCCCCGGCACCTCCATGGCCAGCACCCAGTGGTTCTCGAACCGGCCCGGCCGGTGGGCGGCGTAGGGCAGCCGGAGCGTCACGCTGCCGCCGGGCGAAATGGGAGGGCCGGCGGGCAGGTCGATGCGGGTCTCCTTGGCTGCGTCCCACTGCCGCGTGAGTGCCAGGTAGAGCCGGTAGGCCTGCGTCGCCGTGTCCCACTCCTTGCTGCCGGTGTTGCGCACCGTGATCTCGAGTTCGGCCTGCCCTCCGAGCCTCATCCGGGCGGGCGCCGACGCCGTCACCTCCGCGTCCCAGAGCCGGGGGCTGGAGATCGCCTTGGCGTTGTCCTCGTTGGAGGGGCGGCTCGCCCGGCCGCGCGCGTCCAGCGCCACCACGTGGTACCAGTAGGCGTGGTCGCGCAGCGGCGGCGTATCCAGGAACACCGTCGCGCGGGTGGTGGCGACGGCGACGGCCTTGCCGTCGAAGGCGTCCGCGCGCATGAGCACGTACTGGTCGACCGCGCCGCCTTCCGGCGCGAACCACTGGACGCGGACGCGCCCCACCTCGCGGTGAGCCACCAGCTTCCGCGGCGCCTGGCGCTCCACGGCACGCACCACGGCGATCGTCGCGGGCCCGAACGGGCGTCCCTTGGCGTGGCCGAGCCGCAGCAGGTGCGCTGTCTGCCCGGCGCAAGCGGCGCGTGGCACGCGCAGCAGGGCCGCCGTCGATGCCCCGGGGACCAGGTCGTCGCGGAGCGTCCAGAGCGTGCGCCCGCCGATGCGGATGATCACGTAGCCGGCCAGCCAGGCCGCCGTGCCCGTGTTCGTCACCGTAGCGGTGACGGAGGCGTTCTCACCGACGCCGCACTCGGCCGGCCCATCCGGCAACGCGATGGTCCCGTTGATGGCAGGATGTGAGCGTACGATGCGGACGGTGGTGAAGGGGGTTCCGGAGCTGACCGGTAGCCGCAGTGAAGGAGCCGCAACGACCGGGACCCGGCTGACTGCGCCCGGCGTCTCGGCGCCGGTTCGGTAGTCGATGGAGGTGCCCTGCGTGCGCACCTCGAGGGGCGTTCCCGCGTACCAGCCGCACGCGGCGAGGTCCAGCAGGATCGTCGTAGGGCCGGGCTTGTCCAACTGCACCAGTACCACGGCCTCGTCGCGGCACCGGAGGTACGTGGCAAGCAGTCCGGGTGTCCCGGCGGCAGGCGCCTTGGCGAAGCGGGCGGGTAGCCGCACGGCCTCAGCTCCGGGCGGCGTGGCTTGAGCCCAGAAGCGGTAGACCGCCCAGATCGGGTGGTACGGGTCGGCCTGAGGCGAGGTCCAGCCGGGCCGGAGGTCCACGGTCCGCCCGTCCTCAGTCTCGCTGCCGAAGACGATGTTGGTGCCGGGAACCTTGTGCTTGGCGGGCCAGATGTCCCACCAGTCCTGGTACTTGCGGAGGCCCCAGCGCCATACCCATCCGCCGCCGGGCGCGAACTCTGAGGCCCAGAACATGAACTTGGAGCCGCCGAGGCCGAAGAACTCGGCCATGGACCGGTTGAAGCGCCACGCCTGCCCCTCCTCGGAGAGGGGCGGTTGGGGATGCGGTGCGGGATCGGGCTTCCACGGAGGCGGCGGCGCCTTCACCTGGTGGCTGTCAAGAGCCCATTGGAACGAGCTTTCGCCCGATCCGACCTCCACTTTGTGTTGGCCCAGTTCGTCCAGCGCCGAGCGGATGGAGGTGAAGTAGTCCTTCAGGCCCGCGTACGGGTCCGCGCCAAAGACGTCGGCGAAGTAGTTCATGGGGATGTCGTCGTACTTCCCCTTGCAGGCCGTCAGGTTGTCGAGGGTCCAGCGGTCCATTTGCTCGCGGTTATTCAGCGCGCCGTAGACGTTCATACCTCCGACGCCGGGGGTGGCTCCGCTGATGCTGATGAACGTGCCTGGATCGGCCCGCTTGAAGACATCGTATCCCGTGCGATAGATCTCCTGCACGTGCTTTATGTCCATGCCGGGCCAGTAGTCGCGCGTGTTGGCCTCGCCCTGCAGTAGCCAGAGCGCCACACGGCCCCGGTAGCGGCGGCCCAGCAGGTCGCAGAGGTGCATCCAGTCGTCGGCATCGACGGGGCCCATAACGAGGCCGTTGTCCTTGGGCCAATCCTTGTTGTTGGTGTAGGGGGTGGACCATGAGAGGTCGATCTTGACCCTCATGCCGCGGCGGAGGCACTCGTCCACAATGGCGTCCATATCCGCCATGCCCTTCTCGTCGCCCTTGTAGCGCTCGAACTCATACCACCAGTGCCAGAAGTCGGCATAGGAGATGTGCATCAGGTCCTCGGGCATCCTCTCCGTGTAGTCCCAGAAGCTGGGCGCCACATTCAGGATGCCGGCGCCCTTGGTGTTGCAGTCGGCGCGCTCATGCAGGAAGTGGATGCCCAGCAGGACGTTGTCGTGCGTCATGGACCCGGAGTGGGGGTGTCCGGACGCCAGGGCGTGGTGCTTGGGGCAGATCGCGATGGCCATGAGCATCACCTTTGTCATGAGCGAGCGAACGGGACGAGACATGGTCGGCCTCCGGCGGGAACAGGGCACGGTGGCGGGTGCGCGCCCTCCTCCGCGTCCTCGGTGGTGTGCGACCCAACTACGCCGGAGAGGCCGCAGCTTCCTGCTTTGGGAGGCCGGCCTACGGTTTGGCAGGGCGAGGCAGGGCATTGCGCCGCCGCCGCCGAACTCATCCATGGCCCGAGCCTGACCCATCGCAGTGGACGGGCCATGAGGTACCAACCATGCTCAGCCTGGCCCTGCTTGCGGCACTGGAGTGTATGCCCATGTCCCTGCCCGCTTCGGATTCGTTCGCCTCCATCGCGTCGACCACGCGGCAGTGGGCCCGGTCGGCGTTCGCCGAGGCGAAGGACGCGGGCGCCCCGCCCTCGCGGCTCGTCGTGGTCCATGAGGATGTGGCCGGCGACACGCACCTGCGCAGGGGCGCGGGCGGCGGGCCCATGCGGCTGGGTGAGCGGACCTTCGCTCACGGGATCGGCGTGAACTCGCACAGCGTCCTGCGCGTGGAGCTGGACGCGCCGGCACGCATGTTCACGGCGCTCATCGGGCTGGACCGCAACGTCGACAACACGGCGGCTTCGGTCCGCTTCCATGTCCAGGCGGGCGGGACGGAGCTCTTCTCCACGCCCGTTATGCGGGCCGGGGCGACGCCTGTGCCGATCGCTGTGCAAATGCACGGCGCCCGATCATTTGATCTCATCGTGGACGACGGCGGCGACGGGCGCGGATGGGATCAGGGCGACTGGGCCGATGCCCGCGTCACGCTGGAAGACGGCCGAACGCTCTGGCTCGACAGCCTTGCCGGTCAGGCGACGCTGAAGCCGGGTCTGCCGTTCTCGTTCACCTACGGCGGTCGGCCATCGTCGGAGTTGGTCAGCAACTGGAGGCGCGAGGTCCACGTCGTCGCCTTACCGACCGCCGAGAAGCGGACGGTCGTCCTGACCGATCCCGAGACCGGCCTGGAGGTGACAGCCGAGGCTACCGTCTACCTGGACACGGCCGGCGCCGACTGGACGCTCCACTTCCGCAACACAGGCACGGCGGAGACGCCGCTTCTGGAGGATGTCCGGGCCGTCGATGCCTCGGTGCGGCTGGGCCTGGGCGCCAAGGTCGCGCTGCACCGGCTACGCGGCAGCGCCCATGGCCCGGTGAGCTGGCAGCCGATCGACGAGCAGGTCGCTGCGGGAGCGACGGCCCGGCTCGTGAGCGCCGACGGCCGCACCGCAGCCGAGGTCGGGCCCTTCTTCACCGTCGATTGGGGCACAGGCGGCGTGGCTACCGCTGTGGGATGGTCCGGCCAGTGGCAGGCGGCCATCGAGCGCCCCACGGGCGGCGACATGCGGATCTCGGCCGGCATGCAGGGCGTCCATCTCCGGCTCAAGCCCGGCGAGTCGATCCGTTCGCCGCGCATCCTCCAGGTCCACTACGCCGAAGCCGACATGGAGACGGCGCACAACGCCCTTCGGCGCACCATGCTGGCCCACGTGCTGCCGAGGATCGACGGCAAGGCGGTCACGCCGCCCATCATCCACCTGAGCACTTCGTTCTACGAGATGAACGCCACCACCGAGCAGAACCTGACGGCGCACCTGCGCTCCGTGGAGGGCCTCGGCTTCGAGGTCTTCTGGCTGGACGCCTACTGGACGCGGGGCGGCTTCCCGGACGGGATGGGCAACTACGCCCTGCCCCTGAGCAGCGCCGAGCCGCCGGACCGGTTCCCGCATGGCCTGAAGCCCATGGGCCGGGCGGTCCGGCAGGCCGGCATGAAGTTTCTGATGTGGTTCGAGCCGGAGCGCGTGGCCTCCGGAACCATCATCGCCAAGCAGCACCCGGAGTGGGTCCTGTCGCCGGCGGGCGACGGTAGCGGCCTCCTGGACCTGGGCAATCCGGCGGCTCGCGAGCACATCACGCGGTACCTGACGGAGGCGATCCGTGAGTACGACCTGAGCTGGCTCCGCATCGACTTTAACATCAATCCGCTGCCCTACTGGCAGCACGGCGACCGCGCCAACCCCGACCGCGCCGGCCTCACGGAGATACGCTACGTCGAGTGCCTCTACCGGCTGTGGGACGACCTGCGCCGCGAGTACCCGCACCTGGCCATCGACAACTGCGCCAGCGGCGGCACTCGCATCGACCTGGAGACCTGCTCTCGGTCCATCCCGCTCTGGCGCACGGACGACACGATCGGCCCGCTCTTCGACCTGGATTTCAACGAGGCGGCCATCCGCAACCAGATCATGACCGACGGCCTGAGCCCCTACGTGCCCTACAGCGTCAGCGGCATGATGGGCTCCAGCCCCTACCTGTTCCGCAGCGGATCCAACGCGGGGATCGCCTTCGCGGAGGACGTCCGCCCCGCCCAATACCCGAAGGCGGAGCTGAAGCGAGCCATCGCCGAGGCCAAACGGCTCCGAGGCTACTACTCCGGCGACCTCCACGTCCTGACAGCGACCGATCACGACCCGAGGAACTGGTCGGTCCGGCAGTACGACCGCCCGCAGCAGGGCGACGGCATGGTGGTCGCGTTCAGGCGGCACCTGTCGCCGTTCTGCGCGTTCGACTGCGACCTGCGGGGCATCGACCCCAAGGCGACGTACTCCGTCCGCCGCTCGGCTGGCTACACCCGCGGCAAGGCGGAGACGATGACCGGCGCCCAGTTGGCCAAGCTGCAGGTCACCGTCCCCTCCAAGCCTGGTTCGGTGGTGGTGGAATACGCCAGGCTGAAGTAGGGGCAACGGGGTGCGCCCCTCCTAGCGCTACCCCCGCTTCGGCGTCACCAGGACGGCCGCCTCGCCGGGGTAGTCCGGCGGGGTGATCTGGAGCGCGGCGCCCGTGGAGGTGCAGGCGCGGTCGGTGACGACACCCGTCAGCGGCTGCGTCCAGCGGACGCGGTACTTGCCCTCGGGCAGCGTAACGGTGAGGCCGCCGCCGTTCCCGCCGCAGACATACGCCGCGTACTGGGCGCCGGGCCTGGCGAGCGCGTAGGCCTGCGCGGCGGCGTCCACGGGCTTGAGCCACGAACCGTCCGGCGCCACGGCGGCCAGGTCCAGCGCGTTCATGAAGCGGAGGAGGGTCGCCATCTGCTTGCGGAAGCCCGGCCCGCCGCCGCCCGGCGTGGGATCCTCCACCGTGGCAGTGCCGTCGGGGTGCGCCACGGTGAAGGAATAGTCCAGGTTGTTGTACATGCCGCCGCCGCTGAGCATGAAGGCCCATCCCTGCCGGCGGTAAGGCTCGTCGGCGGTGCCCTGGAAGCCCGTCTCGTCGCATGTCACGATGCGCTTCAGATCGGCGTTCTCGGCCACGGCCACTGGCGGCGAGGTGTAGTGGAAGTTCAGGACCCGCACGTTGGCATCCGGATCGGTCACGCGGGCCGAGCCGTTGGCGATGTTCTGGGCGATGAGATGCTTCTTGGGCAGGCGGCTCTCCTCGTCGGCGATGGCGGCCGATATGCGCCGCTGCCACTCCAGCGTGACACCGCCGAAGTAGGGCTCGTTGCAGATCTCGAAGAAGAGGTTGTCGTGGCGGTTCATCTCGCGCGTCAGTTTCCGGGTGAGGGCTTCCTGCACGCGGGTCAGGGCCTCCTCCTTCAGCGCGTAGACCTCCTCGCGGCCGCAGGTCCCCACTCCGTTCACGTTGTTGGCGGCTTTCATGGGGCTCAGGTTCCACATGGTGTCGCCGTAGAACGGGCAAAAGAGGGCCATCTCCACGATGATGCCCTGCTTGCGGGCCTCGCCGACGAAGGCGTGCAGCCGCGCGAAGTAGGCCTGGTCCCACCGCGTGAGGTCGAACTTCGAGCCGCCGTTGGCGTAGCCGTCGGTAGTTGACCGTGCCCAGGGGCAGATGAGCTTGCCGGCCTCCGGGGCCAGTGTGTTGTGGCGGATGCCGAAGTCCGCGGGGCTCTCGCAGTAGGCTCCGGAGAAGACGCGCGTGTAGTTGAGCCCGTCGACCTTCAGCGCGGCGAGGTACCTGCGGGCGTCCATGCCCAGGTTCAGCACGCCGCCGTAGTGCTCGGCCGAGGTGACCAGCACCGTGGGCTTACCCTTGTAGGCGAAGATTCGCGGATTGGTCGGGTGCTGGGCGATGGGACCGGAGGCCGACGCGGCCGCCAACGCGGCCAACGAGGCGATGAGCATGGATGTTGCCTTCCTTCGGGTGCGGTCGGGAAGCGACCGCCTTTGGGCACTAGTTAGGCGACGGTATGCCGGTCTCCTGCCGGAGGGGACGGATCGCAAGGTGAGATTGCGCGACGCCGAGAGCAGACCCCATTGATCTTCACTGATCGATCGGGCTATTCTTTGGTCGGTCGGTCAGATCTGTCGTCATGGAGGGCATACGGCATGGGAAGCGTGGCGTTGGATCGGCGTGAGTTCCTCGGTAGGGCAGCCAGGGCATCGGCGATGCTGGCCGCGGCTCCGGTACTCGGGCTCGACGCGGCGGCGGCTCCCAGGGGACCGCGCATCTCCTACTACAAGGACGGCCGGCTTCATGTGACCGAGGTCGGCAAGCCCGAGGGCACGCCCATCACGACCGGGCACTGGGACTTCAAGCCCTCCTGGTCGAAGACCGGCGACCGGTTGATCTTCTTCCGCAGGCTGAAGGACGACCCCGACGTGGCCAAGTGGATCACCCAGGTCTGCGTCATCGGCGCCAACGGGGACGGGCTCCACACGCTGACGGACGGCACGCACACGGACTTCAACCCCACTTGGACGCGCGACGGACGTAACACGCCTGTCTGGAACCGGAGGAACCCGGTGACGGGCGCCTACCACATCATGCAGGGCGCCCTGGGCGGCAAGCCCGGCGAGGAGGTCGCCCTCACCGACGAGCGCCGCCATGCCTGGGTCTACTCCAGCCTCAAGGACGGCCGCATCCTGGTCTCGTGCGACCACCCAACGCACGGGTACCGCTACTTCCTGA
This sequence comes from uncultured Chthonomonas sp., assembly GCA_903951425.1. Lineage (GTDB taxonomy): Bacteria > Armatimonadota > Chthonomonadetes > Chthonomonadales > CAJBBX01 > CAJBBX01. Next base: position 35,639 of record CAJBBX010000073.1, on the reverse strand, counting down.
TGGGACGCAAACCTGGCGGGGCGCACAGCTACGAGCCCATCGAGTGCGACCTGGCCGGAAAGGGCCTCCTCGACCGGGTCAGCGTGTCGCCGGACGAGACGCAGGTCTGCTTCGAGTTCCAGAAGGGCTTCGAGTACAAGGACCCGGGCCGTACGCTCTACGTCGCGGGCTTCGACGCCGCCAAGCGGGCTATCACGGACCCTCGGCCCATCGCCAACGAGGCGGGCAAGCCCTACTGGATCGCCTACCCGCGCTGGATCGACGGCGGCACGTCGATCGTCTACCACTCGCACGAGACGGGCATCGGCCGCCTCCACGCCTACAGCCTGCGCGACGGCTCGACCAGACAGGTCTCCACCGTGCCGGGCTCGGACTACAGGTACCCGCACGGGGAGGCCGCGCCGTGCTGATCGCTGAAGCCAGGGAGGGCGTTAGCGCGGCATTGGGTCGTCGGGAACTACTGGCAGGCGCCGTGGGCGCCGCCGTCGCCTGCAGCGGGGTGGTGGCGGCAGGCTGTGGCGATGGGAAACGCGACAGCGGCAAGCCGCCGCCTGCGATCCCCATGTGCAAGCTGGGCAGAACTGGGCTGAGGCTCCCCATCCTCGGGTATGGCGGCGCGGCGTTGCCCAGCGCTTGGGGAAACACCCTCTCCATCGAGGCTCGCGTCGAACTGGTGCGCTATGCCTACGACCAGGGCATCCGGTACTTCGACACCGCCGGCAACTACATGGAGAGCCAGCCGATCATCGGAGAGGCGTTGAAGGACCGGCGCAAGCAGGTCTGCCTCGTCACCAAGGTGGAGTGTACCGATCCCGGCGAGGTGCGCCGGTCCGTTGAGCGGTCGCTGAAGGAGCTTCAGACGGACCACCTGGATATCCTGGTGATGCACGGGACGCCTGGCATCGAGCAGATGAGCGTGCGGCAGGCCATGAAGGTCCACGACGAGATGGTGAGGCTTCGCGATGAGAAGGTCACGCGGTTCATCGGGATGTCGGCCCACGGTTACTTCGACAAGGCGCTGGCCCTCATTGACACCGGCGGGTTCGACCAGTGCATGCTCTCATACGGGTATGTTCCGCGAGGCTACGACCAGATCTGGTCCGAGCGGATGACCCGGCTGCGCGACGCCTGCATCGCCAAAGCCGAACAGAAGGGGATGGGCATCGTCGCGATGAAGGTGATCGGAGCCGGAATGCTGGGCGCCTGGTCGCAAGCCGTCGTCCCTGGCTACGACCCGCAGCGCCTGGCGAAGCTGCCCGCCGCGGCCATACGTTGGGCGCTCCAGGACCGGCGGATCGATCTACTGAACATCGGCATGCGCCTGAAGGAGGAGGTCGACGCCAACATCCAGACCATCACAGGCAAGCACGCCTATACGGACGACGATCGGCGGCTTCTCTCCGACTTCGCCGAGAGGCTGTACCGGAGCGACGCCGTGAAGGCCATGAGGATCGAGGATTGACGCGGCTACCATGCTAGAATCCGGCCATGCCACCAGCCACAAAGCCACACGACGAGGGTGAGCACTCGTTCATCGAGAAGGCCCGGCGCGCCCAGATCGTCGACTGCGCCATCGAGACGATCGCTTCTGTCGGTTGCGCCCGGGCGTCGTTGGCGCAGATCGCCGAACGCGCCGGCATCAGCAAGGGCGTCATCTCGTACCACTTCGCCGGGAAGGCGGAGCTGATCGAGCAGGTGGTCGTCGCGGTCTACACCGCCGCGGGTTCCTTCATGGCGCCCCGCGTCGAAGTAGAGCCTACGGTTGCAGGGATGCTGCGGGCCTATATCGAGTCGAACCTCCGGTTTATGCGTTCGCACAGGACGCATATGCTGGCGCTCATCGACATCTGGGCCAACTTCCGCCCCAGGGACGGCGGGTCGTCACCCCTTGCGGCGCTCCACCAGACGGGCCTGACCCACCTGGAAGGGCTCCTGGCCTATGGTCAGGAGCAGGGCGCGTTCCGCCGGTTCGATGCGCGCGTGATGGCTCTGGTCATCCGAAAGGCTATCGACGAGGTGGCCTTCCAGATCGCCACGCAGGACGACTTCGACCTGGACGCCTACGCCGCCGAACTGGTCGCCCTCTTCGATCGAGCCACGCGCCGCGACGATTAACGAAACCCGGACGGCCCGACCGGGGTACTAGTTGCGTACGTCCGCGTTCCACGCGGTGCAAGGGTCGGGCTCGTCATCGTCGAAGAGACCCGGCAGGGAGAGTGATATGCGCTTGCCGGTCCTCTGCATCTTGGCTGCGGCCTGTCTGTGTCTCGCAGCCGGTCCCGCGGCGATGGCCCAGAACCCTCCCGCCCCTCCGCCCGCGGCCCCCGCGGCCCAGCCCGCCCCCGAGCGGGTGATCGTCGACGTGGGCGCCGACGGCGTCTCGGTCGCCGCGGCGGGCGTGGATGCCCATGAGTTCTTCAACCGGTATGCCCGCAAGACCGGCCTGCAGATCATGATCGACGACACGGTCAAACGCACCATCACGGTGAACCTGACCCGCCGCAAGGCCACCGATATCCTCGATACCGTGGTCAGCGCCTACGGCCTCGCCTGCCGCCAGGTGAAGGGCATCTTCATGGTGAGCGAGGGCATCCCGAAGACACCCTCGTCGTACCTGCTCAGCGACATCGACTCGATCAGCACGCAGTACGTCCTGGCGCCCAACGCCAAGTCGCTCCTGCCCGTATTCCTGCAGGACCATGTGAAGACGAACCCAGAGCAGAACTCGGTCATCCTCTCGGCCCCGCCGGACGTGCTGCGCAAGTTCCGCGAGGACATCCGCCAGTTCGACATCCCGGCCTCCCAGATCATGATCGACGTGCTCATGGTGGAGTTCACCGATAGCGGCGCCCGCGAGTTCTCGCTGAAGTGGGACTGGACCAACGCCACGCGGCAGGTCGCCGTGGACACGCCGGCGGGCAGCCTCTTCTACCGGACGCTGGTGACGCTGCCCGACGCCTTCAGCGCCGGCCTCAAGTCGCTGGTGACCCAGGGCAAGGCCCGTGTGAAGGCCAACCCGCGCATCGCCACGGTGAGCGGGCAGAAAGCCAGCATCTTCATCGGCAAGCAGCGCTACCTGAGCACGCCTGTCGCGATCACGGGTAGCTCCGACGGGGGAATGATCCAGACCAACTCCATCGACGCCGGAGTACGGCTGGACATGACGCCCTTCACCGGCGGCGAGGGCGAGATTATCGTTGATATCCACCCGGAGATCAGCGTCCTCAGCGCCCTGGACCCCAAGACGGGCCTGCCCGACCGGAGCACGCGCCGGGCCAACACCACGGTCCGCGTCCGCGACGGCGAGACGGTGATCCTGGGCGGCCTGACGCAGCAGGAGACCATCAGCACCCGGACCCGCATGCCGATCCTGGGCGACCTGCCGATCCTCGGGCCGCTCTTCCGCACCACCGACTCGAAAGAGTCCAGCACCGAGATGGCCATCTTCATCACGCCGCGCATCCTCTCCACCACGGGCCACCTGCCCGCCGAGGACGAGAAGAAGCTGCGCGAGCGCTTCCTGCAGGCCGACGCTCCCAAGGGCAAGGCGCCGTAGCGTGACCTGGAGGCGGTTCCTACCGGCGGCCCTGCTGCTCCTCGCCTGCGCGCCTTCGCACGCCCAGCGCGTCTACTGCAACATCACGTCCATCGAATCGGTGCGGCGCGGTAACGCCGTGCAGGTGACGATCCGGGCCGACGGCATCATGCGCGTGGTGGCCGACCCGGGCATCTTCTTCGACCTGGAGGCGGCGCAGAAGGGGCAGTGGGACAAACTCCACCGGCTCATCGACACGGTGCCGATCTGGGTCACCAACGCCCGTTCGCAGGTGGGCAGCTTCGCCAACGTGGGCGTCTACCCGGTGAGCCATGTGGAGGCGTCCGTCCCCGTCGGGGCGCAGGACGGCATTGGGCTGGCGCTTCGGGTCAACCTGCTGACGCCGGGCGTCGTCTCGCTCTTCAAGTCGGGCAACGAGAACTGGGAGACCGGCGGCAACGAGATGCCGGTGCCCAAGATCTCCCTCGAGGTGAGCCAGGACCAGCGCTCCATCGTGATCCTCGTGACCAGCGACCGGCGCACCCAGCCGCCGGCCGTGCGCCGCAAGGCCGCGCCCGCAGACCCCCGCGAGCTGGAAGTGACGGGCCGGGCGGGGCGGGTCTCGGTGAATGCCCTGAACGGCGACCTGCGCGAACTGCTGGCCCGCGTCGGGACCGTGTCGGGCACGACGGTGCTGGTGGACCCCGGTCTCGACCGGCAGGCGAGCATGCGGCTGGACGAAGCTCCCCTGGATGACGCCCTGGACGCCATCGCCCAGACCTACGGACTGGCGCTGGAGCGGCGGGACGGGACCGTGCGCGTGGCCGACGGCGACTCCGCGGGCATGGCCGCCTACGACGTGGAGGCGCTGGAGACCGTGCGCGTACGATACGGGTCTGCCGTCGCCATCCGCAACAGCCTGCCGGAGTTCCTGCTCCGCTACATCCACGCCAACCCCGGCGAGAACGCGCTCAGCGTCTTCGGCCCGGCCGGCCTGGTGCGGCGGCTCCGCGAAGACATCGGCCGCCTGGACAAGCCGGTGGCGCAGATCGAGGTGACGGCCACCACCGTGGAGTACAACCGGTCCGACGACCTGGAGGCGCTACCCGAGCTGCGCGGCCGGGGTGCCTTCGGCGACGCGGTGGCATCGCCCGACAGCTCCGGCATACGGTACACCAGCGTCGGCGCGCTCGAGGCCGACTTCGGGGCCCGGCTGCGCGCCTTGAGCAGCCAGGGCCGAGTGCGCATCAAGTCGGAGCCGAAGGCGGTCGTCCTCAGCGGGAGGGCCGCGTCGCTCTTCGCCGGGCAGCAGAAGTACATCAAGGCGATCACCTACAACACGTTTGTCAATGCCTACGACACCGTCCTGATGCCCGTGGAGGTGGGCGCCCGCCTCACGGTATCGGCTACGGCGGGCGGCGGCGGCTCGATCCTGCTGGGCGTGATCCCGCAGGTGAGCAACATCGTTGAACTCGACGCGGCCACCGGCGCACCCACCGTCTCCACGCGCACGGCCGGTGCGCTCATGCGCATCCAGAGCGGCGAGACGCTCTTCATCGGCGGCCTCGACATCGTCCAGGACGAGCCGGCGCACACTCGGATCCCCGTGCTGGGCGATCTTCCGCTGATCGGCCGGCTTTTCAATCGCCACGGCGCGCGCCGCGCGGAGACCCGGCTGGGCGTCTTCGTAACGGCCCGCACGCTTCCGGGCACCACCTAGGAGAACCCCATGCGAACCCATCCGGCGCTTGCGCTGATCGCCGCCATGACGGCCCTGGCCTCGGCTTGCCACGCCCAGACGGCGGCGTTCTGCAACATCCAGAGCATCGACGCCCAGCAGCTGAGCAACGGGGTGCAGATCAGCATCAAGGCCGACGGCGTCCTCGACTGGATGCCCGAGAACAACGATTGGGGCATGATCTACGGTGGCGGGGCGCGCCAGAAGGTGAGCATCGTCTTCACCAACGCCAAGTCGCAGGTCGGCAAGACCTTCATCGACATCAGCAAGTACCCGGTCAGCTACCTCCAGCTCGCGGTCCCGCAGAGCGCCAAGGAGGGCGTCGGCGTGAACCTGGTCGTGGCCATGTATGAGCCCGCCTCCATCCGCTTCGCCAAGAGCACCGACCAGCAGAGCGTCATCATCACCGTGAACAGCGAGCGCAATACCGCCACGCGGACGGCCACGGGGAGCGCCGGCGGAGGCACGGCGGCCGCGGGGGGCATGGACGTGCAGATGAAGGGCGGGCTCCTGAGCATCGACGCCACCAAGGCGAAGCTCCTGGCCCTGCTGGCCGCCGTCTCGCAGACCGCCAGGGCCGACATGGTGATCGACGACTCCGTGAAGGACCGCGATGTTTCCATGTCGCTGGATGGCATGGCGGTGGACGACGCCGTCACCGGGATCGCCGCCTCGTGCGGGCTGGCAGCCTCCAAGAAGGACGGCATTTGGACCATCTGCGACGGAACACCGGTCGACCTGGCCACCTATCGCCTCTCCGGCACCGAGTCCTACCGCATGAAGTACATCAAGGCCCAGACCGCGTCCGGCCTGCTGCCGACGTTCCTCTACAGCTTCCTGCACGTCAACGAGGCGCAGAACGCCGTGGTGGTCACCGCGCCGGGGCAGATGCTGGACAAGATCCGCTCCGACTTCGGCAAGGTCGACGTGGCCCCGCCGCAGATCATGATCGAGGCGCTGGCCGTGGAGGTGGCCTCCACCAGCGACCTGACCGCCTCGCTGGCCACTGCATTCCAGAACGACCGCATGACCGCCGGGACCAACTCGGCTACGGGCGACATCACCTACAGCACCATCGGCACGCTCCCCACCGACTTCCAGGCGGCCCTCAAGGCGCTCGTGTCCGAGGGCAAGGCGAAGGTACGCGCCAACCCGCGCATGGCTGCGGTGAACGGCCAGGCCGCCGACATCTTCATCGGCCAGACCAAGTTCATCAAGGTGGAGGTCACCTCGTACGGCGGCAAGCAGGAGCGCATCCAGGGCGTTGACGTGGGCGTGAAGCTGGAGGTGCGGCCCTGGACGGGCGGCAACGGCGAGATCACCGTGACGCTCAAGCCCGAGGTGAGCAACATCAGCGAGCAGGAGCGCGAGACCGGCCTGCCGGTCCTCTCCACCCGCCGAGCCGAGACCACGGTCCGCGTGAAGGACGGCGAGACCATCATGATCGGCGGCCTGGTGCAGAAGCAGGAGTACCAGACCCGCACGAAGGTGCCGATCCTGGGCGACATCCCGATCCTCGGCATCCCCTTCCGCAGCAAGAAGACCAGCACCGTCGACTCCGAACTGGTCATCTTCGTAACCCCACGCGTCCTGACCGACCGCGGCCGCCTGAAGGACGAAGCCGAAGAGGCGAAGGTACGGCGGTTGCTTAAGTAGAGGAGCGGTTGGGGAGGCCTGAGCGACCTGGCGAAGGGCAGGCGCTGCGCGGCGCCGGCGGTGCGGCGGCTTGCCCAGGGGCCTGCCTGGTGGCTCGGGCCTCCGTGCCGGAGTCCGCCGGTGCGGCGGCTCACGCCGGGGGGTCCTTCCGCTTCGCGTCAGGATGACGTCAAGGGCTTGACCGTGCTCACCGGGATGGCGCCGCCTGCCCTTGACGTCGCCCTGAACGAAGTGAAGGGCCCCGGCTTCAGCGCTACGGTGGCTTGCTTGGGGGTCGTCGACGGCGGGACCGTGTTGACGGTACCGACAGGACTGATGATGGGACGGCGGTGCGGCGCGTGCTGTTGACACTTCCCGGCGCGGCGCTCGGCCCGACCCTGCTCTCCGGATGCCGGGTACGATACTTGAGACGGACCGGCGCGCGCTGCGGCCTGCCCCGATGAGGTCCAACCATGCGATGGACGGATAGGCACTCCAGCCTTGCTCGCCTTGCGGCTGCGCTGGCAGTCGCCGGGGTGATGGCGGTCGGGCTTGTCTCCGGCTACCGCACGCGCCCGCGTTCGGCGCCGATGCTGGAGCGGTCGCCGTTGGTGGCGACGGTTCAGGCGGGCGACGTGGTGAAGGTCCGGCTGCTGCTTCGCGACGGGGCCGACCCGAACCGGGTCAACGACGCGGGCTGGAGCCCCCTCGTGGGCGCCGCTTGGAAGGGCAGCGTGCCCATCGCCAGGATGCTCGTGGCGCGAGGCGCGAAACTGGACCTGCCGGACTTCGAGGGAAGTACGCCGCTCTGGATGGCGACCTTCATGGGGCAGGAGGCCATGGTGCGCTACCTGGTGGGCGCAGGGGCCGACGTCAACACCCTGAACCGGCGGCACCGCCGGCCGCCGCTGATGGACGCCGTCTGGCTCGGCGAGCGCGGCATCGCTGTCTTCCTGCTCAAGCACGGCGCCCGCGCCGATATCTCTGACGACTGGGGCAGGACGCCGCTGACCATGGCGCTCGGAGGCGGCGACGTGGCCATGGTTGAGCTGCTGCTCGCGCGCGGCGCAAGGGTGGTCCCCGGCGACCGGGCCAGCTCCGCCGAAGTGGTCCGGGCCGCGCTGGCGGGCGACGTCGAGGCGTTGCGGCGGCGCCTTGACGCCGGTGATAGCCCCGACTCGTGTGACAAGCAGGGCGTACGCGCGCTGATGGCGGCGTGCCGCCTGCACAGGGTCGCGGCAGCGGATCTCCTGCTGGCGCGCGGCGCCCGGGTGGACCTGATGGATATCGGCAACAACACCGTGGTCACCCATGCGCTCCTTGGCGGGTGCACTGACCTGATGGTTCGCATGGTCCGGCTGGGCGCCGACCCAAATGCCGCCAACGTCGAGGGTGCTACCCCGCTGAAGATTGCGGCCGATGCCGGCATGACCGAAGCGGCTGTTGCGCTGCTCCGGTGCGGGGCCGATCCCAACAGCCGGAACGGCTACGGCCAGACGCCGCTTGCCCTGGCGGCCATGAACGGCCACGCGCCGGTGGTGCGCGCCCTGATCGCAGCGGGCGCCGACGTGAACGCCCTGCCGGCAGGCTGGAAGGAGCGCGACCGCCGCTCTGCCCTGCGCTGCGCCCGCGACGGCGGACACTCGGCGGTCGCGAGGATGCTCAAGGCGGCCGGGGCCCGGGAGTAGGCGGGGCGGGCCGGGGGGGAAGCACCGGCTGTCAGACGGGTCGGACCTGTCGGACTTGTCTGCTTGCGCCGGGCGCCATAGCAGGAACCCTCCCCCTCGCCGTCCAATGGGATGGGTAGCCGAACACGGCTCGGTGCGAGGGAGTCTCCCCATGTTCCACGACGCAATAGGCCGGCTGCTGGCCGTTGTCGGCGCCCTGGTGCTGCCGGCCATGGGTTCGGTTGCCCAGGTTCCGACCTTCGAGTCGTCGGACGCCAACCATGACCGCCTCCTGAATGACCTGTTCCGGCGCCACCTGCGGATCGACGTCTCTGATACCAGTCTCAAGCAGGGGCCTGGAGCCGTTGTTCCCACGTACGGGACCTGCACCCTGTGGCGCGACTGGGAAGTGGACGAGCTGCTCTGGTTCGACGCCTCCTCGAAGACCTTCCCCTCCGAGGATCGGGCGGCGGGCCTGGCGTGGCTCCTATCGAGCATCCCTGTTGACCGGTTCGGCTATGTGTTCACCGCGCACGACAGCCCCGAGCCTCCCATGATGGGGCCGCTCGTGCTGTTCGGCATGGGCTGGCCGTTCCCCGAGTATCCCCATGCGCTGGGCAGCCGGGCGGCGGGATGGGAGTGGAACGGCGCCGACACGCAGGGCTGGACCACGTCGCGCGTGGACGAGCAGGCCGTGGGCGGCGGCGTGTGGAAGGTCAAGAGCGGCCAGGCGCATGCCGAGCTGACGTCGCCTCCGTTCCACGCCGAGTGGCTCCACGCTCCGTTCGTGATGGTCGATGTGGCTTACGACGGGATCGATGCGGCAGCGTCGCAGCGGGAGCGGGCCTTCGTGCTCTCATGGACCACCGAGGGCAAGCCCGACTTCGCCCCGGAGCGGAGCGTGAGATCGGACACGTGGCCGGTTGTGCCCGTGGATGACCTCAAACCCGGCTTTGCGCGGCGCGTCTGGCTGCCCATGTACCTCCACCCCGGCTGGCGGGGGCAGGTCATCACGCGGGTCCGCATCCAGCCGCTGGACGGCGGCGACCAGCCCCGCGAGGTGTCGCTGCGGCTCAACTCGATCCGGCTCGACTACGACACGCGGCATGCCATAAACAACCCGATCTACGTCCGGGCATGCTGCCGCAAGTTCATGTGGGACGGCGACGAGAAGTGGCTGCGAGCCGAGCTACCGCGCATGAGGCGGGCGACGGAGTTCATGCTCACCCACCTTCGCGCCCGACGGCTGGGCCTGCCGGACCAGACCTTCCTCGTCGGGCACGACGGCATGGGCTGGAAGTCGGCGACTGAGCGCCGCCTGGGACAGGGGATCGGCACCAACTACTTCGACGTCACGCCCATGGGTCCGCAAGACCTCCAGAGCGCGACCGGCTACTACCTGGCGCTGCAGGAGATGGCCAAGATCGAGGCCTACGTCGCCGCGCACCCGGCCGCCAACTCGCCGCGCCCCACCGTCAGCGCGCCGGACGGGACTGGCAAGCTCACGTACCGCGAGACCGCGGGGACGCTGCGAGCGCTGCTGGAGCCTGCGCGCAAGGCCATCCACCGGGCCCTGTGGAACCCGGCCACGGCCCGGTACGCCGGCTGGCGCAGCGCCGATGGACCGCTCCATGACTACGGGTACACGCATCTGAACCTCGAGGCGCTGGCGGCCGGCATACCCGATGCGCCGTCGGCCCGCCTGATCCTGAGCTGGCTCGACGGCGCCCGGTCGGTTGCGGGCGACACATCCACGGGCGCCGACATCTACCGATGGCAGTTCGCCGCACGGCTGACCACCCGAAGGAACCTGCTCGACTACGGCTGGGTCTACGGCCGCGCTACGCTGCCCGGCGAGGCTGCGGACGAGTTCGGCCAGACGGTGGCCAGCATCGGCATCCCCTTCGGCGGACAGGTGCAGGACGGCGGGGCGACGCTCTTCACCACACACTTCGACGTCAAGGCGCGGCTGCGCTACGGCGACGCGCCGGGCGCCTGGCGGGTCTGGCAAGGCATGCTGGCGCACCATGCCGCAGTGCTGGCCGGCGGCGGTAAGGGGAAGCGCTTCTACCGCGACTACTACGAGGGGCATCCGGAGCGCGGCACGCTGCAGGGCGGCGGACCGCAAGGCGCCCTCGGCCTGGACGAGGAGTTCGTCGAGAGCCTCCTCACACCCACCGCCTGGGCGACGGTTTGGCTGGGCCTTAGCGCCCCGGCGCCCGGCATCCTGCAGATCGCGCCGACGCTGCCGCCCGGCCTGAGCAGCATCGGGGTGCGCGACGCCGTCTACCGCGGCAACCGGCTGCAGGTGCGCGCGTCGAAGGGCGCCATCGACCTCTCGGCCTCCAGCATGGCATGCCCGTCGGCCGGCCGCCTGCGCCTCCGCTTCGCCGGCAAGCACCCCGCCGACGCGGCCGTGCTGCTCGACGGCAAGCCGGTGCAGGGCGCGATGAGCCGGTCCTCGGACGGCCTTCTCTTCGAGACCGCGCTTGCGGCGGGCCGGTTCACGGTCGGCCGAACCGGGCGGGCCGCCCTACCTAGCCGCGAAGTCCACCACCGCGTCGCCCACTGAGAGCCTGTGTCCCTGACGCTGGAGCTTGCCCCCGGCCGGGGTGAGGACCAGGACAGCGGCTCGGTCGGCCGGCAATGCGACCCTCGCCTGCCCCTTGCAGCGGCGGGCCACGAAGCGCTTGGTGACGGTGTCGTAGAGGTCCACGGGCTTGGGACCCACCGCCACGGTGACCGTGCGCGAGTCGGGGTGCGGGTTGTAGAGCAGGTAGGTGGGATAGGTGCGGCCAGCGAAGACGTCCATCATCCGCAGGTCAAGCCGTAAGATGCCCGGCACGTTCGTGGTGTCGACGAGGCCCGCCATGAAGGCCGCCGACGCGCCGCTGTAGAGGCTCAGGTCCTTCACGGGCCAGTTGTAGTCCGGCGCGTCGCTACCGGCGGTGAGCCACTTGCCGCGGCGGCCCCAGTTTATGCGCTCATACGGGATGCAGCGCTTGGGGTCGCCCTTCCAGTCCCAGCAGGACTGGCTCTCCGGCGGCACCTCGGACGGGTAGAAGAGGCGCAGGGAGTTGGCAAGGTTGAGGACCCACTTGCCCATGGCGCGGGCGTAGGCGGGGTCGTACCGGGCGACGCCGGCGAGGATCGACCACTGCGCCGACTCCACCATATAGGCCTTGGACGCCGGGTCGTGCCAGAGGCCGCAGACATCGATGCCGCCCCAGCGGTCCACGCCCACCCCGTTGTGGTCGATCCCCTCGTGGCTGAAGGCGAAGGCGCGCTGCACATAGCGGTCTGCGGGGAGGCGGAGGCCCAACTCGGCGTTCATCCGCACGGCTGCGGCGGCGCCCCACGCCACTCCCGTCTCGATGATGGGCACGTCGCCATACCGATCCCAGAACCGGAAGCACTCCAGTGCGCGGTTCAGGTAGGCCCTCTCTCCGGTGCGCTTGTACGCCGCGTAGAAGAGCCACGCCGCGTGGCCGGCGTTGTCGGGCTCCTTGCTGCCCGTGGCGGCAGGCCGTCGCGCGGCGTAGTCGTAGCCACTGAAGTCGTAGTCCGGCACGCCGTCGGAGCCCTTCAGGCCGTCGTGGACCCGCGCCAGCGTGTCGACGCTCGTGCGCCAGATGCGCTCGGCCTCGGGACGGCCGGGGTAGAGGTCCAGCAGCACGGCGTAGGCGGTGGAGGGCTGCAGGTCATACCAGTAGTTGAGCGGCGTGGGGCCGGGGCGGTAGTCGGTCAGCAGGTTCAGCCCCTTGTCGGTGCAGAACCAGGCGTCGCAGAGCTTCACCCAGTCCTGGCCGCCCTGCTTGCGCTTGTCGATGCCGCTGTAGGCCGCGCCGATGACGGCCCACATGGAGTTGATGCTCTCGCCGGCGCCGGTCTCGGCCCGGTCGTCGCCGATGTAGGTCGTCTGCGCGAAGAAGGGCCCCTGCGCGTCGGCGCCCACGCGGCAGAGGGGCAGGTTCGGTCCCGTGGCGCGGGTGTCGAAGGTGAGGGCGTCGAAGTCGCGGCAGACGCGCTTCCAGTCGAGCATCCTGTAGGGCTTCGGCAGGTTCGGCATCAGGTCGACGGCGAAGATGGACTTCTGCCCCGCGATGCGCGTCGGCGCGGGCCGGGGCATCGGCAGGAAGTCCAGCGCCGAGACCTCGCCCCAGGCGCCCTTGGGGCCCTCGATGGAGACGACGACCTTCAGCGGCTTGCCGCCGGCGGGCTTCACGGCGCGAGGGTCCAGCGGACGCTCGTAGGTCCCCTCCATCGCCGAGCCCCACGCCGGCGAGAACATGCGCTGCTTGCCGTCGGTGTGGAGGTCGCCGGCGACTTGCATGATGAGCCGTCCGCCGCCGCCCAGCCGGATGCTCAGGCGCACCTTGCCCGCGTCGCGCGGCAGGATGACGGGCTCCACCACGCCGGCGCACCAGCCCTGGTCGACCACCAGGCGAAGGCCGGCGTCGGTCACCGCGAGCGTGCCCGAGCCCGCGCGCGACCAGGCCGCAGGCTCGCGGATCAGGCCGGGCTCCCACCGCGGCGTGGCCGAAGGTGCTTGCGCGAAGGCCCAGCAGAGCAGGGCGGGCATGGCAAGGGCAGTCAGCATGGGACCTCCTCAGGCCGTGGCGGACCGACGGATCGGGCTACGCGAAGTGACCGGCATATTTCTCCATGGCGTCGGCAAGGGCCCAGGCGTTCTCGACTGGCGTGCCGGGGTACATGCCGTAGACCATCATGAGGCCGCCTTCGGGGCTCCCCAGGGCCTCTACCTCGCGACGGATCAGCGCGTCTACCTCGGCAGGCGTTCCGAAGCGTGTGACATCCTGGCGGTCGATGTCCAGGTCGATACAGGCGCGGCCCTTGAAGCGGTCGCGGATCCAGTCGATCCCGTTCACCAGGTCCTGCAGGTTGACCACCTCCACGCCGCTGTCCACGAGGTCGTCCACCAGCGTACGGATGTCGCCGTCGGAGTGCATGTGGATGATGCAGCCGGCATCGCGGGCGGGCTGCATGAGCCGCTGGTAGCCGGGCTTGATGTATCGGCGCAGGTGCGCGGGCGAGAGCATGGGACCGACCTGCATGCCCAGGTCCTCGGGGTAGCCCATCAGCTCGGCGCCCCGGGCCAGCGCACACCGGACGATGGCGGCGTTGTACTCCTCCAGCGTCTCCAGCAGGCGGAACAGGTGCGGGTCGCCGTCGGCCATGCCGCAGATCACGGCCTCGTAGCCGCGCAGATTGCAGGCGAGCAGGAAGGTGTGGCCGTGGGGCAGGCCGCCGTAGATCAGCTCTCCGGCCTCCTCGGCGCGCCGGCGGTTGGCGGCGGCCAGGTCGGGCGTGGCCAGCTCCTCGGGCGTAAGCGACGGCGGCGCTGGCGGCGACCAGCGCTCCATGGCATCCCAGTCCGCCAGGGGGTGGCTCACTGCCACGGGCGCGATGCCGGGCTCCGGCGCTCCCATGGTGACGCCCCACTCATCGACGTACGAGACAGGCGACGTCTCCGGCACGGTCGCGGGCTGCGCCGGGCGCCGGTAGCCGGGGAAGAGGAGCGGGTGGCCGGCCTGCAGGTCCTCCAGCGCCGCGGCCGGGTAGTGGGCGGCGCAGGCTCCGTTGATGGCGAACGTCATCGGGATGCGCTCGGGCTTCTCGAAGCGCACGGCGCGCAGCATGTTCTCGCGGCGGCTCATCATGGTGGCGGCTCCTTTGGAGACAGCCTACCCCACGCGCCATAATGTAAGGGGTCGCCCGGCGGCCCGCCGCGTTTGCGCGTAGCCCGGCCGCGGCCATTCAGTCGCCCGGCTCCAGGAGTCCCTTTGTCCATCTCAGAAACCGACCACGCTGAAATCCGCCGCCGCCGCACCTTCGCCGTCATCTCGCACCCCGACGCGGGCAAGACGACCCTCACCGAGAAGCTGCTCCTCTACGGAGGCGCCATCCAGCTCGCGGGCTCCGTCACCGCGCGGCAGAACCAGCGCAAGGCCACCTCGGACTGGATGGAGCTGGAGAAGCAGCGCGGCATCTCCATCTCCTCCACGGCGCTGCAGTTCGAGTATGGCGGCTGCATGCTCAACCTGCTGGACACGCCCGGCCACCAGGATTTCAGCGAGGACACCTACCGCACCCTGATGGCCGCCGACAGCGCCGTCATGCTGCTGGACAACGCCAAGGGCGTGGAGCCGCAGACCAAGAAGCTCTTCCACGTCTGCCGCCGCCGCTCGATCCCCATCTTCACCTTCATTAACAAGATGGACCGCGCCGGCCTGGAGCCGCTGGCCCTCATGGAGGAACTGGAGGAGGTGCTGGGCATCCGCTCGGTGGCGATGAACTGGCCCATCGGCGACGGCACGGCCTTCCGCGGCGTCTTCGACCGCATGACCCGGCAGGTGCTCCTCTTCGAGCGGACCCAGCACGGCGCCTACCGCGCCCCCGTGCAGGTCTCGTCGCTGGCCGACCCGTCGCTGGAGAAGCTGATCGGTCCGCAGGCCGCCGAGACGCTGCGGCAGGACATCGAGCTGCAAGACGAGGCCGGCGAAGAGCTGGACATGGACCGCGTGCTCCGAGGCGAGCTGACGCCCCTCTTCTTCGGCTCGGCGGTCACCAACTTCGGCGTGGAGCCCTTCCTCAACACCTTCCTGTCCATGGCCCCCTTCCCGACGCACCGCAACGCCGAGGAGGGCGAGGTGAGCCCCTTCGAGCCGGACTTCCGGGGCTTCATCTTCAAGATTCAGGCCAACATGGACCCGCAGCACCGCGACCGCATCGGCTTCATGCGCGTGGTCAGCGGCAAGTTCGAGCGCGACATGGTGGTGACCAACAGCCGCACGGGCAAGCCGGTCCGCCTGTCGCGCCCCATGAAGCTCTTCGGCAACGAGCGCCTGCTCATGGAGGAGGCCTACCCCGGCGACATCGTGGGCCTCACCAACCCCGGCGCCTTCACGCTGGGCGACACGCTCTATACCGGCCCGGCCGTCTCGTTCCACGAGATCCCGCGCTTCCCGCCCGAGCGCTTCGCCATCCTGCGCAACACGCGAACCGACAAGTACAAGCAGTTCCAGAAGGGCATTGACCAGCTCACCGAAGAGGGCGTGGTGCAGACCTTCTACGAGCCCGAGGCCGCCCGCCGCGAGCCGATCCTGGGCGGCGTGGGGCGCCTGCAGCTCGAAGTGGTGCAGTACCGACTGCAGAGCGAGTACGGCGTCGAGACCACCATGGAGGAGCTACCCCACAACGCCGCGCGCTGGGTGGCCCCCGGTCCCGACGGCGTCCTGCCGGAGAAGTGGCTGGCGAGCATGCGCTCCGTGGTGGACTGCGACGGCTCCCGCGTGGTGCTCTTCGAGGGCGAGTGGTCCATACGCTACGTAAAGGAGCTCCACCCGAACATCGAGTTCCTGGAGTCGCCGCCGCCGTCCGCCGCCGCCTGATCGGCCCAGACCCAACGATAGGAGCGCCGCCATGATGCGCACCGCCCGATACCTCGCCGCACTCCCGGCCCTGTTCGGCCTCTGCGTTGGCGCCCTCGCCGCGCCTCCGCCCGCAGTGCCCAATCCGGGCTTCGAGGAGGCCGGTCCCGACGGCTGGGCGTCGGGCTGGATCCGGGGCATTGGCGGCGGCGCGAAGGCTACGATCGCCGTGGATGCGTCGGTGGCTCGCTCGGGCTCGCGGTCGCTGCGCATCACGGACGCCACGCCCACCGAGGCCTACAAGTACGCCCTCGCCAACACCGACTGGCTACCCGCCGAGCCACAGACCACCTACACGGTGCGCTTCTGGGCGCGAGGCCGCAACGTGGGCAAGTGCTTCGTGGGAGCCACGTTCGAGAAGGCCGGAGAGCAGCGCCAGCCGCTGCCCGTGGGCGACTACGAGTGGCGGCCCCTCACCTTCCGCTTCACCACTCCGGAGACGAACCAGCGCTGGTCGCTCCGCTTCATCGCCGACGGCGTCAGCGACGGCGTCTGGGTGGATGATATCACCGTGGAGCGCTGCCCGGTGCAGCTGGCCAATGTCGCCGAGGTCCAGGAGCCGCGGCCCTACCCCGACTGGTTCCCGCGCACGCCCGGTCCCATGCCGAAGCAGCTGGTTGTGGCCGACATCTCCAAGGAGACTACGGACCTGCAGGCGGCGCTGGTGGCTCTCCAGGGCCTGGCCAACCGCACAAGGCCGCGCCTCTACCTGATCAACCAGACCAACCCGCAGCGCTACGACGACCTCTGGCTCGCCTATATGAAGGAGAAGGGCTACACGGGGACCGAGCGACGCCTGAAGCAGCCGCTGGAGGCCCTGAAGCTCTTCCGCACGGATGTGCGCGGCGTGGTGGTCTGGGACCCCGAGATGCCCGGCACCATCAACGTGGCATGGATGCTCGCCGGGGTCATGGACGCCCTGCCCGCTTCGCCGGACTCGGCCAAGCTGCTGGGCCTGCCCGTGGTGGAGGACCTGCGCGGACGCTGGAAGCGCAACGTGGATGCCTACCGGTGGGTCTACGAGCGCTATTGGAGCCGTATGTCGCACCACCTGCTCGCCTGGGAGTACCCGCTCACCAACGCGCTCAGTAGCCGCGACGTCATGGTGCAGCACCGGGTCTTCCTCTTCTGGGTCTCGGCGCACACCGACCGCGAGAAGGGCGCCGACCCGCAGGCCGAGATGGAGTTCGTTGAGGAGATGCTGGCTCGGACGCCCGGCAACGTGCCCGTCATGGGCTGGCCCATGTTCAACGACAAGGGCGTGGAGGAGTACAGCGCCGTCCGGCTCCTCTCCGAGTACGGCAAGTGGGTGCCAGGAACGGGATACAACTCCAACGTCAGCGTCCACAGCGCCATCCGGCCCAGCCCGGCGATCTTCACCCGCAAGGCGCCCGAGCCGCCGACACCGCCGCTCCGGGCCGACCGGGTCTACGTCACCACCAACATCATGGACAGCGGCGACGCGCACTGGTACTGGCAGTTCCACCAGCGGCGCATCTGGGCCGACCCGGCGCGCGGCTCCGTGCCCATAGGCTACGCAATGAACATGACCACGCTGGACACGCTGCCGCTGGTGCTCCAGTGGTACTTCGAGAAGCGGACCCCCAACGACAGCTTCTTCGGCCTGCTCTACATGAACGCCCCGGTCTACGGCTCGCGCTTCCGCGCCGCCGACCGCGACCGCATCTGGTCGCAGTACGTGGCCCTCTTCGACCTCTACCGGCGCAAGCTGGGCATGGATGGCCTGGAGCTGTACAATGGCGGTTCGTCCGGACCCACGGCCCCCACGGCCATGCTCCGGCGCTTCACCAAGGGAATGCCCGGCCTCCGTTACATCCTGGCCGACCTGGGCCGGCACACCGACGTGAACGCCGCCAACGCCAACACCACGCTGGACGGCGTCTCCATCTTCCGCACGCTGACCAACTTCCGGGTCTGGACCACCTCCGAAGAGGTCGCCAACAAGAAGATGGAGGACGAGAACCCGTGGCTCGTTGGCGAGATCACCACCAACGCGCCGAAGGCCCGGCCGGGCTTCATGAGCACGCTGGCCATCAGCTGGTGCTACTTCCCGGCATGGCTGGTGGACCTGAACCGGCGGTTGCCGGCCGACTACGTCTCGGTCAGCCCGGGCGCGTTGGACCGCCTCTACCGCCAAGAGACCGCCGGCCATGCGCCGGGAAAGGGCCGACCATGAGCTCTGAGACCTTCGGCAACACCACTCTGGCCCAGGTGGCCCTCGTCGTGCACGACATCGAGGAGGCCTGCCGCCGCTGGTCCGACCTGCTGGGCCAGCCGATCCCCAACATTATCATCACCGATCCGGGCGACCAGGTCGCGATGACCTTCCGCGGCGCGCCCTCCAACGCGCAGGCGAAGCTCGCCTTCTTCAGCCTGGGGCCGGTGCAACTGGAGCTGATCGAGCCCATGGGCGGCGAGAGCGTCTGGCAGGAGGCGCTGGACCAGAAGGGCGAGCATGTGCAGCACCTGGCGTTCTGGGTGGAGGGGATGCAGAAGTCGGTGGACTTCCTGAAGGAGCGCGGCATCCCCATGTGCCAGCGGGGCGACATGGGTCCGGGCCAGTACGGCTACTTCGACGGCCAGGAGCGCTTGGGCGTGACGCTGGAGCTGCTGGAGCAGAAGCGCGAGGCCCGCGCCGAGGGCTGACACGCCTGCGGCGGCAGTGCCCGGCCCGTAGGGGCGGCCACGG
The DNA here is from genome assembly GCA_903951425.1 of uncultured Chthonomonas sp. Lineage (GTDB taxonomy): Bacteria > Armatimonadota > Chthonomonadetes > Chthonomonadales > CAJBBX01 > CAJBBX01. Next base: position 16,903 of record CAJBBX010000073.1, on the reverse strand, counting down.
GGGCCGCCCCTACGATCATCGGCTACTTGGCCGGTTCCAGCGCGGCCAGCGCCTCCTTGACGGCATCCGCCAGGAACTCACGCATCAGCTCGTTGCCGCCGGTGGGCGGCTTGGTGGCCAGGGCGTGGATCTCCGGCAGCAGGTCGCGCTCCTTGCGGGCCGCGGCCGCCTGCACGGCGCGCATGGCCAGCATGACGTCGCCTGCCTTCAGCGCTGCACGCAGCGCTGCGGTCACGGCCGGGTCGGCGGTCTCCACCTTCGCCAACGCGCTCAGGGCTGCCAGACGCAGTTCCCTCGGCGACGAGGCTGCCGCGCCCTCGGCCAGGCACTTCAGCCCCTCGCGGGAGCCGGCGGTGGCCAGCGCCGATGCGGCGTCCACCCGTGCCGAAGCACGCAGCGTCTTCATGCGCGCGGCCCGTAGCAGCGCGGCGTCCTTGCCGGGGGCCGTCGACTCCTTGATCGCCGCGATGGCGGCCTCGACGATGGGGCTCGGCTCCTTGCCGTCGATGAGCGCCGTGATGCGATCCTGGTCGGCCGGGTCGGCGGGCATGGCGGCCAGCGCCCGGAGCGCCGTCGTGCGATGCGCGGAGGACTTGTGGTCGAGCAGGGAGCGGTAGAAGGCGCGATGCTCTGGGCCTGAGGCTGCCTCAACCAGGTTGCCCAGCGACGTGAAGGCCGGGAAGCGGCCGGTATCGGCGGCGACGGCCTCCATACAGACCTTCACGGCCTCAGGAGACGGGCTGTCGGCGAGCAGGCGGTAGGCTGCGGCCTGCCGGTCCACGCTGTTCGGAGCGAGCTTTACGATCTGCGGTAGCTCGCTTGGCGCCCAGTGCGTCCGCATCTCCCGGAGGTAGTCGTGGTCCGGGTCAAGCAGCAGCGCGTCCGGCTTGGCCGGCGCCGCGATGCGCAACTCGGCCTCGGCGGTGGAGACGCGCACCTTCCTGCGCGTCATCTTCCCGTCCGCGATCAGCCCGACGGTGAGCGGCAGGTCGTAGATCGGGGTGCCCGGCGTGGTGTCCTGCGTCTGCTTCACGGTGAGAACGGCCTGGCCGGCGGCGGCGTCCCAGGTCCAGGAGTAGTCAAAGACCGGATGGCCGGGCTTGGTGATCCACTGGTCGAAGAAGGGCTCCATGTTCACGCCGGAAACCTGCGTCAGAGCGCGCGAGAAGTCCAGCGTGACCACGGGCTTGTGGCGGTTCTGCTCCAGGTAGAGCTTCACTCCGGCGAAGAAGGCGTCGTCGCCCAGTAGCCGGCGCATGGAATGGAGGATCACGCCGCCCTTGGGGTAGGCGTGCTGGTCGAACAGGTCGTCGGCGTTGGCGTACAGCTTCGTGGCCAGCGGCCGGACATAGCGGCGAGACTCGCCGAAGTAGCCCTGGCTCTTGGCCTCGATGTCCTGGTCGTAGCCGTCCTTGCCCCGGCTATGCTCCATGTAGAGCGCCTCGAAGAAGGTGGCGAAGCTCTCGTTGAGCCAGACCTGCCCCCAGTCCTCGCAGGTGACGAGGTCGCCGAACCACTGGTGCGCCAGTTCGTGGCTGTTGAGGGAGGCCATGGGCCGCGTGCCGTCGCTGTTGTTAGTCAGCGCCCCGCTGGCCAGCGTGGTGGCGCTGACGTTCTCCATGCCGCCGCCGAAGTCGTACATGGCGCTTTGGGCGTACTTGGGCCACGGGTACTTCACTCCCGTGATTTTGGAGAAGAACGAGAGCATGTCCGGCGTGTCGCTAAACGAGCCCTCGATCATCTCGCCGCTGCCCTTCGGAACCGCGTAGAGCAGCTTGACGCCCTGCCACGACGACCAGGCGATGTCCATGGGCCCGGCGGCCAGCGAGAGCAGATAGGTGGCGTGGGGCTGCGTCATGCGCCAGCGGAAGGTGCGCGTGCCGGTGGCCTTGCTTGCCCGATCGGAAACCAGCGTGCCGTTGCCTACGACGAACCAATCCATGGGCACGGTGGTCGTGGTCTCGGAGGTGGCGAAGTCGTTGGGGTAGTCCCACGTGGGCGCCCAGAGGTGGTTGTTGTTCTCCTCGCCCTGCGTCCAGAAGCCCACATGGTTGGGGTCGGCCGCCGTGGCGCGTATCCAGTGCCAGCCGCCGCCGCCCATGAACCCGCCGCCCTGCCGCAGCTTGCCGCTGGCGTAGCTGATCGCGATGTTGATCGGCTTGCCCTGCGCTGCCGGGGCCGCCAGCGCCACGGTGAGGGTGTTGCCCTTGCGGGCGAATTCCGCCGGGCGGCCGTCTACGGTGCAGGCGCCCACGTCCAGCGCTTCGCCGCAATGGAGTAGCACCTCGCGCAGGCCGGCGCCCAGGGGGGCCAGCGTGTTGACGACCGAGCCGCCGAAGGCCTCCGCCTTCGGGTCCACCGTGAGGGTGACGGCCACGTGGCGCAGGTCGTAGGTCCGGTCCGGCGCATACTGGATGCGCGCCGCCGGCGGCAGGAACGGGTTGCTGCCGCGCCCGCCCATCTGGGCCTGGGCCCCGACAGACAGCGCGAGCAACAGAGCGGGAGTGAGCTTGCGGAAGGACATCATGAAGCCTCTCAGACGCGAACAGCGGCGCCCCGGCCACGAAGGCTCCGGGGGCGCCGCCGTTGGCGCACAGGTCATATGGTTAGTACTACGCCGGCGAGTCGGCCTTCAGGTCCAGGTAGTCGAGCTCTCGCTGCGTTAGCGTGATGTCGAGGCCTCCGGCGCTGGAGGCGAACTCGGCGCCGTTCTTGGGGCCGACCAGGGCGAAGACGCGCATGGGCTGGTTCATGATGAACGCCATGCCGAGCTGCGGCACTTCGACGCCCTTGGCGGCGGCCAGCTCGCAGACGCGGTCCAGGCGGTCGAAGCTCTCCGGAGAGCCGTAGCAACGGACGGCCTGCTCTTCGTAGCCCTCCTTCCAGTCGGCGGCGTTCTCACGGGTGATGCGCCCGGAGAAGAAGCCCGCCCCGAGGCTGGACCACGACAGCACCGAAATGCCGCACTGGGCGTAGTACTCGCGCTCCTCCTCGTGGCCAGGGCCGCCGAGGCTGATGCACTCATCCCAGGGCTCCTGCCGCTGCGGCGCCAGGCTGTACTGCGGGTTCGTAACGGCGAAGGGGATGAGCCCATTGGCCGCGGCGTACTCGTTGGCCTCGCGGATGCGGGCGCCGGACCAGTTGGAGCCGCCGAAGGCCGAGATGCGGCCGGCCTTCACGTGCTCGTTCAGCGCCTCCACGATGGGGCCCGCGGGCACGGTGGGATCGTCGCGGTGGAGCACGTAGAGGTCCAGGTGGTCGTAGCCCATGCGCCGCATGGTCTCATCCATGTCGGCCTTGATGTCGGCGGCCGTCACACGGCGCCGCTCGGCGTTGTGGTGTGCGCCCTTGGCCAGGATGACCACCTTGTCGCGGATGCCGCGGCTGCGAATCCAGTCGGCCAGGAACTTGTCGGTGGGGCCGTAGACGTGCGCGGTGTCGAATGCGGTGCAGCCCTGCTCGTAAACGGCGTCGAGCAGCGCGAAGCCCTGCTCCTCGCCCATGCCCGCCGCAACCAGCGCGCCCTGGATGAGCCGCGAGACCGGCTTCTCGATACCGGCGATCTGTCCGTACTTCACTGCTGCTCCTCCATCGGGTAGCGCACGCCCCACTGGGCGCGCAGGGCGTCCATCGTCTCCATGACGTCGATCGTCTCGTCCAGCGGCAGGACCGGGCTCTCGGTCAGCCCCTCGCGCAGGCAACGCCCGGCCTCGGCGGCCTGGTACTCAAAGCCGCTGGACATCTTGGGCACGCCCAGCTCCTCGGTCTGGCCGCCGCTCTTGATGATGAGCCGCTCGGGCACCCACCAGGGCGAGGGGATCTCCATGCTGCCGTCGGAGCCCATGATGTAGGCCACCTGCGGCGTGTTGACGCGGACGCCGGTCGACAGCGCGGCCATGGCTCCGCTGGGGTAGGCCAGCGAAATGACGGCGGCTTCGTCCACGTTGGTCTGACCCAGATTCGCCAGGCCGGTAACGCGGTCGGGCTTGCCGAAGAGCAAGGATGCCAGCGAGATCGGGTACACGCCCACATCCAGCAGACCGCCGCCGGCCAGCGCCGGGCTGAAGAGGCGGCTCTCCGGGTTGAAGCCGGCGCGGAAGCCGAAGTCGGCGTGCAGCAGCAGCGGCTCGCCGATGCGACCCGAAGAGGCGACCTCGCGGACCGTGGCCATGAGCGGGAAGAAGCGCGACCACATGGCCTCCATAAGGAAGAGGCCCCCGGCCCGCGCGGCCTCGACGACGCTGCGCGCCTCGCCGGCGTTCACGGTGAAGGGCTTCTCGCACATCACCGGCTTGCCGGCCTGGAGCGCCAACAGCGAGCAGGGCGCGTGGTATGGGTGCGGCGTGGAGACGTAGACGATGTCCACGTCGGGGTCGGCCACCAGCGCCTCGTAACCTGTGTAGCGGCGCGGGATGCCCCACTTCTCGCCGAACGCCTCGGCCCGGGCGCCGTCACGCGAGGCCACGGCCAGCACCTCGGCGTCGGGCAGGGCCTGCACCCCCTTCACGAGGTTGTTGGCGATGCCTCCGGGGCCGATAATGCCCCAACGAATCTTCTCAGTCATGGTACGGGTGCCTTTCGGTTCGGAATGGCGGCGCCTGCCGCCGATGCCCCGTAGTTTCACCGGGGCGCACGGTTCGTCCTGCCCGCTGGGCCGCACACGAAGCCGTCTCTGCGCGATATACTGATCTGACAACCATCTGCGCGCAGGCTTTCGGATCCCCTTGGGCCGCGGGCCGGGCGCGCTCCCTGATCCCACTCATGACACGTCGCTCCATCTGCAGCTGAAGCAAGGGAGGCTCTATGCGAACGCTGACTCGGCTCCTGCCGGGCCTGGTGATGATCATCATCGCCTCGGCGATCCTTCTGGTCATGGACGGCTCTCGCCGCAGGGCGCCGAAGGCCGAGACGATCGCGTTGTTCCAGATCACCGAGCGGCCCGCACTCGATGAGACCATCGCCGGCGTGCAGATGGGCCTCGAGGAGGCCGGCTTCCAGCTGGGCCGCGACCTCCGCATCCAGAAGTTCAGCGCCGCCTGCGACCTGGCCACGGCCAACAGCATCGCCAAGCAGATCCTCGAGGGCGGCTTCCGGTTAGTGGTCACTGCCAGCACCCCCTCGTTGCAGGTGATGGCCGCCGCCAACACCAAGGGCAAGATGCAGCACGTCTTCTGCACCGTGACCGATCCCTTCGGCGCGGGAGTGGGCATCACCCGGACCGGGCATCCCGCGCACTTGGCCGGGATCGGCACGTTCCAGCCCGTCCGCGAGACCTTCCGCCTGGCCCGCGAACTGCTGCCGTCCCTCAAGTCCGTGGGCGTCGTCTGGAACCCCGCCGAGGCCTGCTCCGAGGCGTGCCTGCGGGAGGCTCGTGATGAGTGCTCCAAGCTGGGCATCCGGCTGGTCGAGGTGACCGTGGACAGTCCCACAGGCGTGGCCGAGGCTGCGGCCGCTGTGGCTGCCAAGGATGTCCAGGCCCTCTGGGTGGGCGGCGACAACACGGTGGAAGCCTGCATGGCGGCCGTGGTCAAGGCCGCCCGCGACGCCCGAATCCCGGTCATCACCAACGGCCCGACACACATCGACGACGGCGCCTTCGCCTGCTTGGGCGCCGACTACCTCGAGGTCGGCCGCGCCGCCGGCAAGATGGCCGCCGACGTCCTGCGCGGCAAGAAGATGGCCGACATCCCCGTCAAGAACGTCGTGCCGCAGCAACTCGCCGTAAACCTCTCAGCGCTCAAGGGCCTGGAAGAGCGGTGGACCATCCCTCCCGCCGTCCTCAGCCGCGCAGCCATCGTCATCGATGCCGGCGGCAAGAAGACCAAGCGATCCCAGGGCGCCGCGCAGACCACAGCCGCGCCTCCCCCGGCCCGCAAGTGGCGCATCCACGTCATTGAGTACGTCGACTCCCTCACCATGGAAGAGACCCGGAAGGGCCTGTTCGAAGGCCTACAGCAGCAGGGACTGGTGAAGGGGCGCGACTACGAGATCCACCGGGGTTGCGCGCAGGGCGATACAGCCACGCTCAGCGGCCTCATCGATGCCGCCCGCACGGCGCAGGCCGACATGATCGTTCCCACAGCAACGCCCGCTCTGCAGGTCGCCATCGGCAAGGTCAAGGATACGCCGATCGTCTTCACCAGCGTGGGCAGCGGGGTCGCGGCAGGCGCCGGCAAGTCCGACACCGACCACATGCCCAACGTGACGGGCGTGACGGTGGCCAGCGACTTCGTGGGCATGATGGCCCTCCTGAAGGAGTGCCTGCCCCACGTTCGGCGGATCGGGACGCTCTTTGTGCCGTCGGAGATCAACTCCGTGCTCTACCGCGACCTGATGGCGGCGGCGGCCAGGCAGGCCGGGCTGGAGCTCGTCACCGTTCCCGTCTCGGGCACCTCCGAGGTGCCCGACGGCGCCGATGCTCTGGCCGGCAACGTCGAGGCCATCTGCCAACTCTCGGACAACGTCTGCCTGACTTCGTTCTCGGCGATCTCCACGGCGGCCCGCAAGGCCCGCGTCCCGCTGCTCGGCTTCGCCACGGGCACGGTGACCGAGGGAGGCGCGGCGGTGGCGCTTGCGCGCGACTACGAGGACGCAGGACGCCAGTGCGCCGCGATGATGGCCCGCGTCATCCGGGGCGAGAGCCCCGCCGGTATGCCCTTTGAGCCGCTTAAGACCTCGCGCATCGTCGTCAGCCGCCGCAACGCGGCCGCGCTGGGCATGCGGATCCCGGACCCGGTGATCAAGCGAGCCGGAAAGGTGGTGGACTAGCCCATGGAGATCACCAAGCAGCAGACCCCGGGCGCCTGGATCGTCGGCGTCACGGGCCGTCTGGACGCCTCCACGGCCGACGCGCTGGACCGCGAACTGGCCGACGTGGTCCGCGCCGGCGCCAGGCGCGTGCAGCTCGACGCATCCGGCGTGGACTTCCTCAGCTCGGCGGGCATCCGCATCCTCATCAAGTCCGGCAAGGACCTGAAGGCAATCGGTGGCCTGCTGGAGATCGTCAACCCGTCCGACGCCGTCTACCGCGTACTGGAGCTCTCCGGCCTGCTCGACGCCCTGAACGTGCGGGCCTCCTCGTCCGACGAACCCTCATCGGCTCCTGAAGAGGCGGCCGCGCCCGAGGCGGTCACGCTGGAGGCCGAGGGCTGCAAGGTCATCGTCACGCCGCTACCCGGTTCAGGCGGCTTCCGTTGCCGCCTCGTCGGGAGGCCCGGCGACCTGGCCGAGGGCCGCCTCTCCGCCGACGCGTTGACCACGCTGCCCGCGGGCGTCGAGGATCTGGTCGTGGGCATCGGTGCGCTGGGCGACGACCCCAGGGGAGCCGGCGCACGATGCGGCGAGATCCTGGCGGCGGGCGGAGCGGCCATCCATCAACCCTCCGGCAAGGCGTCGGCCCCGGACTACCTGCTCGCCGCCGGCGCCTTCGTGCCGCAGGTGCAGGCGCTCTACGCGCTGGCCTGCCGCGGCGCCTTCAGCCACGCTCTCACCTTCGAGCGTGCGGACCCGGAGGCCACCCTCTCGCTGGCGGGCCTCACAGCCGCCGCGCTGTCGGCCGTCGGCGCCGACGCCGTCGCCGTCCTGATCATCGCCGAGTCGGCCGGCCTGGTCGGCGCATCGATGAAGCAGTCTCCCACCGAGCCCGGCGACGGCGCCTTCTTCGACTTCCCGGGCATCCGCCGCCGCGTCAGCTTCACGCCGGACGTGATCTGGCCCCGGTCGCTGGCCCTCGTGGTGGGCGTGGCGGCTCGGAAGCCCGACGGCGCGTTAGATGCCTTCCTGCGGCCCATTGGCGATGACTGCGCCGACCTGCACGCGCACTACCATGCCGCCGCATTCGCATACCGCGCCATGCCGGTGACGCTCAGCGCCGCGGAAACCGCCGTGGGCAGGCTGTTCGATGTCGGCGGGCCCGACGGCGCCCTGCACCTGCTGCGGGACGACCGGGGTTCGGCGGGCGCCGGCGACAGCCGCTTCGTCCGCGGCGCCGCATGGATCGCCCCCATCACCGCGTGCGAGACCGAGGCGCCGGGCAAGGAGGGACCCGCGTGAACCTGCTGATCGGAGCGCTGACCATCGGGCTGATCCTGGCCCTGCTCGCCATCGGGGTCTACATCTCGTTCCGTATTGCCGACTTCGCGGACATCACCGTGGAGGGCTCGCTCACCCTGGGCGCGGCCGTGGCGGCGACGCTGCTCGTAGCCGGCGTCCCGCCGATCTGGGCCACGCTGGCCGGGGCCGTCGCGGGCTCCGTGGCCGGGGCCGTCACCGGCATCCTGCACACGCGCTTCAGCATCCACGGCCTGCTCTCCGGCATCCTCGTCATGACGGCGTTGTACTCCGTGAACCTGCGCGTCATGGGCCGGAGCAACATCGCGCTCCTCTCCGTGCGCAACGCTACGGACTACGCCGACGCCCTGGCGAGCCGACTGACGCCCTCGGGCCGGCCGCTGAACGTCATGGGCTGGGACGTCGCCACCCGCGACGCAGCCATCCTGCTCAGTGCGCTGGGACTGGTGGTGATCGTCTCGGGGATGCTCTATCTCTTCTTCCGCACCAGTCTGGGAACGGCCATGCGCTGCACGGGCGACAACCCGCAGATGGCCCGGGCGCTGGGCGTCGACACGGGCCTGATGGTCATCATCACGCTGGCCCTCTCCAACTTCCTGTCCGGACTGGCGGGCGCCCTCCTGGCCCAGTACCAGGGCTTCGCGGATGTGCAGATGGGCCTCGGCATGCTGGTGTGGGGCCTGGCAAGCGTCATCATCGGTGAGACGCTGGTACGGACCCGACGGCTGGGCCTGGCCATCACCGGGGCCGTCATGGGCTCGCTGCTCTTCCGGCTTCTCGTGGCCATCGCCCTCCGGCTTGGTCTGGACCCCAACGACCTGAAGCTGATCACGGCGGCCTTCGTGCTGGGAGCGCTCATCCTCCCAGGCATGCTGGCCAGGATCCGCACCCCCAAGCGCGAGGCGCCCCATGCTTGAGATCACGCACCTGAGCAAGACCTTCCACGCCGGCACGCGCAACGAGGTGCGTCCGCTGCAGGAGGTGCAACTGAATGTCGAGGCCGGCTCCTTCGTCATCGTGATCGGCACCAACGGGTCGGGCAAGTCCACGCTGCTCAACGCCGTGGCGGGCACGTTCCTGCCCGACACGGGGCGCATCTCGCTGGCCGGCCACGACATCACGCGCTGGCCCGAGCATCGCCGCGCCAGGCTCATCGGCCGGGTCTTCCAGAACCCCTTCAGCGGCACGGCGCCGGGTATCAGCATCGAGGAGAACCTCGCCATGGCCACCCAGCGCGGCACACGCCGGGGCCTGGGCTGGGCCCTGCCGCGTTCGCTCTGCCGCGAGTTCCAGGAGCGCGTGGGCGACCTCCGCATGGGGCTGGAGGGACGCCTCGACACCGAGATCGGCTCCCTCTCCGGCGGACAGCGGCAGGCCCTCACGCTGCTCATGGCCACATGGCGCCGCCCGGAACTGCTGTTGCTCGACGAGCACACGGCGGCGCTGGACCCGCGTAGCGCCGACAACGTGATCCGCCTGACCCAGCGGGTCGTCGGCCGCGACAACCTGACGACGCTCATGGTCACGCACTCCATGCAGCAGGCGGTCCACCTGGGCGATCGGCTCATCATGATGCACGGCGGGCGGATCATCCACGACGTGCAGGGCGCCGAGAAGCGGAACCTGCGAGCGAACGACCTGCTGGCACGGTTCGACGAGGTCCGCCGCATGGAGGAGCTCGACGCCGGCGCGGCCGAGATGCTTCGGCGCGCATACATATAGAGCCGCTCCCGGCCTGCGGTATCGTATATCCATTCAGGGCAGACCGACCCGGCCCTGAGGGGAGGCTCACGATGAATGCGGTCCTTCAGCCCATCGTGGATTCGCCGCTACTGGATGACTACATCAGCCGGCTCGTCCGCCTGCGCGACAACGAGCAGCTTCGGCGCGCCCGGTTCGTGGACGACGCGCCTGCGGACCGCAAAGTGGAGTTCATCAACGGGAGTGAGATCGTGCATTCACCGGTATCGCTGGCGCACAACAACATCCTGACCCGTCTCAGTATGCTGCTCTCCGCGCATGTTCGCCGTCACGGGCTGGGCAGTGTCGGCCTCGAGAAGCTGATGGTCTCGCTGACGCGCAACGACTACGAGCCCGACCTCTGCTTCTTCTCGTCCGAGCGGGCTGCCGGCTTCGCCCCCGACCAGCGGCGCTTCCCCGCGCCGGACTTCATCGTGGAGATCCTCTCCCACTCCACCGAGGATCGCGACCGGGGCGTGAAGTTCGTCGACTACGCCGCCCACCGCGTCGGCGAGTACTGGATCGTCGACCCCGACGATGAGACGGTGGAGAAGTACACCGCGATCGACGGCGAGTACCGCCTCGCCCTCAAGCTCCACGACGGTAGCGTGACGTGCGACGCCGTGGCCGGCTTCACCATCCCGGTTCGCGCCATCTTTGCCGACGCCGAGAACCTGGCGGCGCTGTCCGCCCTGCTCACCCCGTAAACCCGCACCAGGCCGCAAGAGAGGCGCCATGACCCCCGACGAGTTCCGCTCGCACGCACACCACCTCGTGGACTGGATGGCCGACTACCTGGAGAACGTCGAGGCCTACCCGGCCAAGGCGCAGGTGGCCCCCGGCGAGGTCCTCGCCAAGCTCCCCCCCGGTCCGCCTGCTCGGGGCGAGCGGTTCGAGGCCATCTTCTCGGACTTCCGCTGCGCCATCATGCCCGGCATGACGCACTGGCAGCACCCGCTCTTCTGCGCCTACTTCCCGGCCAACTCCTCGCCGCCCTCGGTGCTGGCCGAGATGCTCATGGCCACGCTGGGCGCCCAGTGTATGCTCTGGGAGACCTCGCCCGCCGCCACCGAGCTGGAGCAGCGCTGCATGGAGTGGCTCCGCGGGATGGTCGGCTTGCCCGACGCCTTCGAGGGCGTGATCCAGGATACGGCCTCCACCTCTACGCTGGCCGCGCTCCTCTCCGCCCGCGAGAGGGCCACAGGCTACGGCGCCAACCTCACTGGCCTGGGCGGCGAGGCGCCGTTCACCGTCTACACCTCCACCGAGGGCCACTCCTCCATCGATAAGGCGGTCCGCATCGCGGGCTTCGGCTCCGACAACCTGCGCCGTGTCGCCACCGACGCGAACCTGGCCATGCTCCCCGAAGCCCTCGACGAGGCGATCCGCTCGGACCTCGCCGCCGGGTTGCGCCCGCTGGCCGTGGTCGCCACCTTCGGCACCACCAGCTCTACGGCCGTGGATCCCCTGTCAGCCGTCGCCGAGGTGGCCCGGCGGCACGGGCTCTGGCTCCATGTGGATGCGGCCTACGCCGGCTCGGCGCTCATCCTCCCCGAGGTGCGCCCCCTGGCGGACGGGCTGGAGCAGGCCGATAGCCTGGTCTTCAACCCGCACAAGTGGCTCTTCACCAACTTCGACTGCTCGGCCTACTTCGTCCGCGACCGCGAGGCCCTCATCCGCACCTTCGAGATCCTGCCCGAGTACCTCAAGACCAAGCACCAGGCGGTGGTCAACAACTACCGCGACTGGGGCGTGCCGCTGGGCCGCCGCTTCCGTGCCCTCAAGCTCTGGTTCGTCATCCGCAGCTATGGCGTCGAGGGGCTGCAGGCCATGGTTCGAAGCCACATCGAGTGGGCGCGGGAGTTCCGGTCGTGGGTCGAGGCGGCCCCGGCGTTCGAGGTGATGGCCCCGTCGCCCTTCGGCCTCGTCTGCTTCCGCCACGTGCGCCCCGTCCTCGACGACGAGGCGCTCAACCGCCTCAACGCCGAGATCCTCGACCGCGTGAACCGCACCGGCGACCTCTACATCACCCACACCAAGCTCCGCGGCCGCTACGCCCTGCGCCTCGTGATCGCCCAGACCACCGTCACCCTCGACCACGTCCGCAAGGCCTGGGAGATCATCCGCGCCGTGGCCGGGAGCGTGCAGGCGTGAAGCTGCCTCCGGGCCTCATTGCCGCCGCGCTGGGTGCGCATCTGCTCACGGCGCGGGCATCTGCTCAGCCACGGGATCAGGTCTACCGGTACGTGGAGGCCGAGGCGCCGGCGGCCTCCTCCGGCATGGCGTTTCGCGACGAGGGCTTCACGTCGTGGATGGGCCATCCATCCGGCGGGCGCACCGCCATCTTCGACGCCTCGCCCAACCCGTCGGTGACCTACGCGCTGGACGGCCTGCCCGCGGCCCCGCTCTACCTCTTTGTGCGCCAGCTCGCCTTCCCGGCCCCGCAGGCCAGCGTCGAGGCTACGGTGGACGGCCGCCCGGTCGGCATCACCGAGTTCGACAGGCCCGGCACCATGCTCGCGTGGAGCCGACGGCTGGGGCCCTTCGCCGCCGGGCCCTCCTCCACGCTGACGATCCGGCCCGCCGCAGGCAGCAGCCAGGCGCCTTACCTGGACGTGCTGCTGGTGACCAACGACCCCGACGCCGCACCGGACAACACCGACCAGGACTACCGGAGCGCCACCGTGCGGGTCGGGGCCTCGGGTGTGGAGTTCGGGGCGTTCCGCCTGAACGCCATCGCGGGTAAGGCCGCCGTGCATCTCGCCGCCACCGCCGCGCAGCCCGTACGGGTCTCGCTGTGCGTCACGGCCCGCGAGGAGGGCTCGAAGGCCAGGGTCACCGCGGCCCGCGAGTTCCGCCTGGCCCCGGGTCCCAACGCCCTGGCCGCGCCGCTGAAGCTCCTCCGCGGCAAGCGCTACTCGGTGCTGACCGAGGTCCACGGGCCGAAGGGCCTCCTGCTCTTCATGCGCACGGCCTCGGCGCGGGTGACTGAGCCGGTCACGCTCCGGCTCAGCGGCGTCTGCTTCTCGCCCGGCGAGCAGGCCCGCGCCGTCGCGGAGATCAACGACCCCGACGCGGCCGCCGCCCGTCCCGTCCTGCGCCTGCGCGTCTCGTCAGGCGCCCGGACGCTTCTCACGGCCGAGGCCCGCTCCAAGGGCGGCTCGGTGCAGGTCGCGCTGCCTGTGGGCAAGCTGCCGCCCGGCCGGTACACGCTCACGGCTGGGCTGGCAGGCGCGTCGCTCTCGGCAGGCTTCTCGGTGATCCCGGCGATCCGCGACCGGCTGGAACCTATCCGCAAGGTGGAGGCAACGCCCGCCGGGCTGCTGGTGAACGGCAAGCCCTTCGTGCCGCGCAAGCTCTACCACGCAGCGGGGACGGCCGCCGTGAAGGCCCAGGGCTACAACAGCGTCGACTGCTGGGGCGGCGACACGCTGGAGGGCGTGCAGGCCATGCTGGACGAGGCGTGGCGCAACAACGTCTACGGCTACGGCATCCTCTTCCACCCCTACTTCTACAAGGGCATCGGCAAAGGCTTCGACCTGGCGGCGCTCGAGCGCGGCGTGGAGAAGCTCAAGGGCCACCCCGCGCTACTGCTCTGGGAGCTCTACGACGAGCCGGATGCCGGGGTGCCGGTGGCGGAGCTGGAGGCGGCGTGCCGGCTCGTGCGCAAGCTCGACCCCAACCACCCGGTGCTTCTCAACTTCTGCTTCCCGGCGAAGTTCGCCGAGTACTCCGGGCCGTGCGACATCGTCTCGGTCGATACCTACCCGGTGCCCCACGCCCCGCTCACGCTGGTGCCGGAGACACTGGACAAGCTTCGGGCGACTGCGGGCCGGAAGCCCATGCAGATCGCGCTGCAAGGCTACGGCGACGTAAAGGGCCGCATGCCCACGCCGCAGGAGCTGCGCTGCATGGCCTACCTCTCCATCAACCACGGCGCCACCGCCTTCGCGGTCTACTCCTACTCCGAGGGGAAGGGATACCCCTTATGCCTGGAGGCCGACCCTATCCTCTGGAGCTTCACCCGCGAGCTGAACCGCGAGATGCTGCTCCTGCGCGATGCCATCGTGGCCCCGGTCGTGGCGGTTGCCGCGCCCGCATCGCTGGACGTCACCATGCGCCGCACGCCGACAGGTGCGGTGGCCATAGCCGTCAACAAGACCGGAACCAGGGTCAGGGCCGCGTTCGGCGCGGGCGAGTTCAGCCGCGCCGCCGTGCTCTTCGAGGGCAGGGAAGTGAAGGCCGCCGCCGGGCGCATCACGGACACGTTCGAGCCCTACGCCGTCCACGTCTACCGCGCCCGGCAATAGCCGGGAGGGGGATCCGCACCATGCGCAAATGCACACAGGCTGCACATCTGCTCGGAGCGGCGCTTAGCCTTTGGGCCGCGATGCCGGGTGGCGCCGCGGCACAGGGTCGCGCGGGGTACACCGACACGCCTATGCTGCCCGGCGGCCAGTGGCACGTCCACGACCCGGCCCGGCCGGACCCGCCCGCCGGCAAGCCGCAACCGGGCGTTCCCGGCGCGAAGCCGAAGCCCGCGCCGGCAGGGGCCGTCGTGCTGTTCGACGGCAAAGGCTTCGACGCCTGGCGCACGCTAGACGGCAAGGAGCCGGGCTGGCTGCTTGAGGGCGACGCCATGCGCATCCCGCCGCACGGCGCACCCAACGGCGGCGACATCGCCAGCCGGCGGCAGTTCGGCGACTGCGACATCCACGTGGAGTGGCAGCTCCCGCCCCGCGTGCCCGGCGAGGAGCGCTCCATGAACCGCGGCAACAGCGGCGTCTACGTCATGGGCCTCTTCGAGGTTCAGGTCTTCGACTCCTACGGCCCTGACTATCTGTACGCCGACGGCCAGGCCGGAGCCGTCTACGGCCAGGCGCCGCCCCGCGTCGATGTCTGCCGCGCTCCAGGCGAGTGGCAGTGCTTCGACATCCGGTTCACGGCCCCGCGAGTGCGCGAAGGGAGCGTGGTCGAACCGGCCGTCATCACGCTGCGGCACAACGGCGTCCTGGTCCAGGACCGCGTCCGCATCCTGGGCCCCACGCAGCACGGCGCCCTGGCCGCCTACGCACCCAACACGCCCACCCAGGGCCCGCTCCTGCTTCAAGCACATGGAAGCCAGGTGGCCTTCCGCAACATCTGGGTCCGCGAGCGGAGGTAGGGCGGCAGGAACCGCCCCAGCCGTCATCCTGACGCGCAGCGGAAGGACCCCCCACGCGGGTCCGCTGCACCCTCGGTCCGCACGGCCCAAGGGCCCGAACAAGCCGCCTTGCCGACTGAGTCGGGGTCCTTCGTGTCACTCAGGACGACGGCAACGGCGGGCTGGCGGACAGTCTCACTGCCTGCAAGTTGACACTTCAGATGTCAAGTTGCAGGATCTCAGGTCTGCCAACCACACCCTTCGGCTGGATGGGCGGAGCCGACGCACCGGCCAACCTGTCCCTCGGCTAGGCGCCCGGCCAACGCAGAACCACTTCGCGGAATGGCTGGCCCGGCTGCTTCGGTGCGCCCGCGTACTTGCCGGTGGGGCCGACGCTGTAGATGACGAAGCTCTTGCCCTCGACCCGGTACCGCATCGGCTTGCCATCGAACGGGTCCGTCGGGACGGCCTTCATGCAACTCGCCAGTGTCGACGGTAGCGCCGTATGCCGGGCGCGGAACTCCAGGGCGGCGGCCATGGCCCGTAGTGCGCCCTGCTGAGCCGCCGCCCGGGCGGCCTGATCACCTGCCTGGGTGAAGACCGGCAGTAGAAAGGCCCCGAGCAGGGTGGTCATGTCGCGCCGGGCGGTCCGCGCATCCACTTCGGCCTGCACCGCCGAAACCGTTCGCCTGCCAACCGGGTACGGCTGCCGGAGCGCCCCCGCCATCATGTGGAAGTACCAGACGAGGTAGGCCGCGTTGGCGTCCACCATTGCCGGCGATAGCCTCGGCCTGGCTGGGGCGCCGTTGGCGCGGCTCCCGGTGTCACCGGTCAGATCGGCTAGTGACGCCGGGTCCTTCCTGAGCATCTCGACGCAGACCATGGCCATCACGGCCTCCCCGCGTATGGCCTCCCCGACGGGCCGCGTTCGGTAGCAGGCGATGGCGGCCGATGCAGCGCGAGCCATTGCCTCTGTGGGATGAGCGCGGAGGACCGCCTCGATGCGGCTCATGCCCAGCGACTCGATGGCGTAGTCGACGAGGTGCGCGATCAGGTAGGGGTCCGATGAGGCATGACGAGCCACCTTGCCGATGGCTGCGCAGGTGCGCATCGCCCCCGCGACATCGCCACGGCACGCCTGTACGTTGGCCTCGCAGGAGAGCAGTCGGCCGGCCTTGCGTAGCCGAGAGAACTCGGGGAAGAGCAGCGACGGGCCCAGGCTCCAGTCGCGTTGGAAGTCGCAGTCCGGCCTGGCGGCGGCCCGATGGATCAGGTCCATGAGGTCCTTGCGCCTGGCGAAGAAGGCAGCCGCGGCTGCGATGTCTGCGACAGAGGCGTCCGGTTTGAGAGCGCGGCCCTCCACGATGTCGGCCTCTTCCTGGGTGATCGGTCTGGCCATCAGCAGGGCATCGAGCTTGCGGTAGAGCGGCGCGGCGTTGTCGGCGGCGCGAACGGGCGGGCGACGGGCCAGTTCGCCGGGAGTGAGAGGGAGCCCCGCGCGCCGGGCGGCGGCTATCTCCTGCTTCAGCGTGCCCGGAGGCGCCAGGCCAGGTCCGGCCACACAGGCCATCGGTGCGGCAAGGAGCAGAGCCACCCCCAGTCCGCAGCCGGCCGAGTGCAAGCACATGGCAGTCCTCCCTCTGAGCGTCCAGCGATGCCTGACGTAGCGCCAAGCGCCCTACCGGTAGTACGGGTCCAACGTCGCCGCGTTGCGTCCCTGGACCCGACACAATAAGGAGCAATACGAGCCGCCCCAGCCGTCATCCTGACGCGCAGCGGAAGGACCCCCCACGCGGGTCCGCTGCGCCCTCGGTCCGCACGCGCCCAAAGCCCCCCAGTCAAGCCACCTTACCGATTGAGTCGGGGTCCTTCACTGCGTTCAGGACGACGGCGTAAGGCGGGCCGGCGGATGCGTGGCCGTAAGCCCCACGCCGTCGGTCGAGTGCCTGT
>CAJBBX010000072.1 GCA_903951425.1 uncultured Chthonomonas sp. | reverse complement strand
TCAGGAACAGCAGCACCAGCGACGTGAGGACGGAGGCCGACGCCCTGCCGACCGTGGGTAGCGCCTGCTTTCCGGCGGCCGAGACGGCCTTGCCGATCTCGATGCCCTCAACCTGGGCGCGCAGCCACGGGACGGCCTCGGAGACCTGCTGCGCCTTCGCCTCGAGCGCCGAACCATAGCGGGGAGCGTCGTGCGCAACCACCTTCACCTGGTCGGCGATGGGCTTCGCAAAGGCCCAGACGAGCGCGATGCTCCCCAGGACGAACGCGACGGCCAGAAGCGCGACGGCAACGCTCCGACGGAGCCCGCGCCGGCCCAGCGCCCGGACCGGGGCCTCAAGGATGGCGGCGAAGAAGCAAGCGGCCGCAAAGGCCATCAGCACCGACTGAAGCGCGACAACCGCCTGGAGGGCCCAGTAGCCAGCCAGCGCCCAGAAGACCCAGATAGCCGGGTTGCGACCTGCCGACGTCGGAGTTGAAGCCGCCAAGGATGCACCTCCAGTCATGCCGAGGAATGTCCAGTTGCCGGGTACAAGGGTACCGCGATGCAGCGGCTCTTGCGTGGGCCGCGGTCGGGTCGCGAGGAGACCGGAATGAAGACCAGCGACACCACCGTTCGGGCGCGGTTTGTTGAAAGGCCCAACCGGTTCCTCGTCCTCGCACGACTCGAGGACGGCGGGGACGTGGTCCGCGTTCATTGCGCCGACCCCGGGAGGCTGCGCGAGCTGCTCCTGCCGGGCGCGCGACTGCATATCTCGCCGCGCCCGCCCGGCGGTGCGACGCAGTATGCGCTTGAGCGGGTTGAGCACGGGCCTGAGGGAGTGCTGGTGGGCCTGCGCTCGACGCTGGCCAATGCGCTGTTTGACGAGGCATTGGCCGAGCGCCGCCTGGCTCCGTTCGCCAACGCCCGGGTCTGGCGACGCGAGGCGGCTCCCCCACCGAGCGCGAGCGCCGGCATACGGACGAGGTTCGACTTCCGGCTGGACATGGCTGACGGCGCGGCATCATGGGTGGAGGTGAAGTCGGCCACGCTGGTGGAGGGCGGTATCGCGCGGTGGCCCGACGCCGTCACGGAGCGAGGAGCGCGGCACGTCAGGCATCTGGCCGAGCTCGCCGCCGCGGGGTTGCGCTGCGCCGTCTGCTGGGTGGTGCAGCGGCCGGACGCGGCAGCCCTGGAGCCCAACGAGGTGCGCGATCCGCGCTTCGCCGCCGCCGTCCGGCATGCGGCCGCCGCAGGGGTGGAGTGCTGGGCGTGGACCGCTGTACTCACGCCGACCGAGGCCCGCCTGGACCGCCCCGTCCCCGTTCGGCTCTGAGCCGTCGGGCCTGGCCCGTGTACGCCCGTGCCCAAGCCGGGTACGCTTCGGATGGAGGAGCAACGCCATGGACCTGACTACGCTTGTGCGACAGGGCGAGCCGGTGCGGCTCGCGGAGATCGACCCGGGCTTCCACGCGGGCCTCGGCAAGGGAGAGGTGGCTGATCGGCTAGCCGTCCTGGGTCCCAGACTGGCCGAGCTGACCGATCTGCTCTTCGCCGCAGGGATGCACTCGCTTCTGGTCGTCCTTCAGGGCCGCGACACCTCGGGCAAGGACGGCGTCATCCGGCGCCTGCTTACCCACATCAACGCGCAGAGCTGCCGCGTGGCGCCGTTCAAACAGCCCACTCCCGAGGAGTTGGCGCACGACTTCCTCTGGCGCGTCCACGCGCAGACGCCGGCGCGGGGTAGCATCGTTCTCTTCAACCGATCGCACTACGAGGACGTTCTGGTGGTACGGGTCCACGGCATGGTGGACGCCGCCGAGTGCATCGAACGGTACCGGGAGATCAACGCCTTCGAGAGGGCGCTGCACCGCAACGGCGCCATTATCCAGAAGTTCATGCTGCATATCAGCGACGAGGAGCAGGAGGAGCGGCTCCTGGAGCGGGAGTCCGACGTCACCAAGTCGTGGAAGCTCACCGTGGGAGATTGGGAGGAGAGGAAGCTCTGGCCGAAGTACGAGAAGGCCTATCAGGATGCGCTGAGCCACTGCTCAGACGACCACGCACCGTGGCGCATCGTGGCGGCCGACCACAAGTGGTTCCGCGACCTTGCCATCGTCAGCGCCCTGGTCGATGAGCTGGAGCCATACCGAGCGGCATGGATGGCCAAGCTCGAGACGCAGGGCCGCGAGCAGGTCCGCCTGCTGAACGAGTACCGGGCCAATGCGGGCGCGACCGAAGCGGCCAAGTAGCGCCGTACCGCCGGTCGCCCATGACCGCCCGCCCATGCCTTTGTGTCACCATATTGTGATTGCGTCGGCTCATTCGGCACGAAGGGCGCGAGACCGCCGCCGGGGAGGGTTCGCCATTGGCTACGTTGTTTGAAACAATGCGGCGTCGAGCCGCGGAGATCGGCCGAGCGGCCGTGGTTGGCGCGAACCGGCTGGACGGGTGGCAGGTCCGCCACGCCCTTCATCTTGGGCCGGAGAGGTACGACGACCTCGACGACTGGTCACCCCTGAACGTCGGCGACGTCTGGGCCAGAGAAGGCCAGACCGCGTTCCTGCGGCGCGAGGTCACCATCCCCACGGCATGGCGGGGACACCGGGTCGCCCTGGAGATGCATACCGGCGGCGAGGGCCTCCTGCTCATCGACGGCGTCCCCTACCACGGCATCGACGACAACCGCGGTCAGATAAACCTGGCTCGATGCGCCGAGGGCGGGGAGCGCTACTCCCTCGAAATCGAGATGAAGACCGGCGGCTACCTGTCCTACGTCTCCGAGGACCGGAGCAAGCCATTCATCCTGGCCGAGGCGCGGCTGGTGGCCATCGATGACCGCATCGAGGCGGCCTACTTCGACTGCAAGGCGCTGGTCGACTCGGCAGAGGTCCAGCCTGATCCCCTTTTGCAGCAGGCCGTGCTCACGGCCATGCGGGACAGCCTCCGGAGCGTGGACTTCCGCGACTGCGCGGCTGACGGCTTCGCCCAGTCGCTTGAAGCTGCGTGCGCCGACCTTCGAGCCCGCCTGGACGCCGTCGACTTCGGCAAGGTGCCGGGGTCCATGCTCTTCGCCGGCCACTCGCACATTGATGTCGCCTGGCTCTGGCCGCTGCGCGAGACCATGCGCAAGGTGGGCCGCACCTACGCCACCGTGGCCGCCCTGATGGACCAGTACCCCGATTACCACTTTGTCTGCAGCCAGGCGCCGCTCTTCATCTACCTCAAGCGTTACTTCCCGGCCATATACGAGCGCATCCGAGCACGAGTGGCGGAGGGCCGGTTCGAGCCAATCGGCGGAACCTGGGTCGAGAACGATACCAATGTGGTCTCCGGCGAATCGCTGGTGCGGCAGTGCCTCTACGGCCAGCGCTTCTTCCGGGACGAACTGGGCGCCGAGGTCCGCGTGGGTTGGCTCCCGGACGTCTTCGGATACACCTGGGCCCTGCCGCAGGTATACAAGCGGAGCGGCATCGACTGCTTCATGACCTCCAAGGTGGCCTGGAACGAGACCAACCGGCTGCCTTACAACACGTTCTGGTGGGAAGGGCTGGACGGGTCTCGGCTGCTAACCCAGCTCGTACACAATACGACGAACATGTACAACGCCCAGGTGCAGCCGCGCGAGATCATGCAGCAGTGGCGCGACTACAACTCCAAGGCCGCATGCCCCGAGGTGCTGTGCCCCTTCGGCCACGGTGACGGCGGCGGCGGCCCGACCCGTGAGATGCTGGAGATGCTGCCGCGCTACGCCGCCATGCCGGGCCTTCCGGCCGCGCGCACCGGCCGCGTCCATGACTTCTTCGACCGAGTGGCCGCCACCACATCTGACCTGCCCGTCTGGGCCGGCGAGATGTACTTTGAGCGCCACCGAGGCACCCTGACCACACAGGCCGCCAACAAGCGATGGAACCGGAAGTGCGAGATGCTCTACCGCGACGCGGAGATGCTCTCGGTGCTGTGCGCCTTCCTCGGCGCGGAGTACCCGAGGGAGGCGATGCGCGAGGGCTGGGAGCTCATCCTGCTGAACCAGTTCCACGACATCATCCCCGGGTCGTCCATCAACGAGGTCTATGTCGACTCCGCCCGTGACTACGAGCGCATCGCCGAACTGGGCGAAGTGGCCCGGGCGCGGGGCCTGCAGCATATCGCCAACCTCGTGCACACCCAGGTCGACGGCGCTCCCGTCGTGGTCTTTAACACGCTCTCCTGGGAACGCACCGACGTGGTGACGCTGCCCCTGACCGACGCCCTGGCCGCCCTGGGGGCGGCTCCGGGCATCAAGGCGGTCGGCGCTGACGGAGAGGAGCGGCCTGCGCAGACCGGGCCCGACGGCATCACCTTCGTGGCGGGCAGCGTGCCGTCGTGCGGGTACGGCGTCTTCGGCCTGCATCCGTCAGGGCCCGCCGATTGCCCGTTCACGGTTACAGGCGGCACGGTGACGACACCCTATTACCGCGCCGAGCTCGCAGCCGACGGCTCCATGACCCGGCTCTACGACCTCGCCTGCGCCCGCGAGATCGTGCCCGAGGGCAGGTCCGCCAATGACCTGCAGGTGTTCGAGGACAAGCCTGTCCGCGACGAGGCCTGGGATGTTGATCTCTCGTACCGCGAGCGCATGTGGCGGTTCGAGCCGGATGGTCCCGCCGAGGTCGAGGAGCAGGGCCCGGTGCGACTCGTGCTGCGCAGGAAGCTGCGGTACCGTGGCTCGTCGCTGGTGCAGCGGACTATCTTCTACGGGCATACCCCGCGCATCGACTTCGCCACCACCGTGGAGTGGGTCGAGCGCAGGACCATGCTCAAGGTCGCGTTCCCGGTGGATGTTCACGCGCACCGCGCCACGTTCGAGATCGCCTTCGGCGCCATTGAGCGAGCCACGCACCGTAACACCAGCTGGGATGAGGCGCGGTTCGAAGTAGCCGGCCAGCGCTGGGCCGACCTGAGCGAGGCGGGCTACGGCGTCGCCGTGCTGAACGACTGCAAGTACGGCTGGGATGTGGAGGGCGATACGCTACGCCTCACGCTGCTTCGAGCGCCGGAGTGGCCCGACCCAAGGGCCGATCTGGGAAGCCACGAGTTCACCTACTCGCTCTTCCCCCACGCCGACGACTGGCGCTCGGGCGTCGTGCGGGCGGGTATGGAGCTCAACGTGCCGCTGCTTGCCACCCCGACCTCGGCGAAGGCCGGGCGATTGCCGTCGCCCCGCTCGCTACTCACCGTGACCAACGAAAACGTGGTGGTTGAGAGCGTGAAGATGGCCGAGGACAGCGATGAGGTGATCATCCGCGTCTACGAGGCCCACGGCAGCCGAGGACCGGCGGCGTTGCGGTTCCGCCGGCCGATCTCGGCAGCCTCAGAGTGCGACCTGACCGAATGCAACGACGTACCTGTGGCCCACGAGGGGTGCGACCTCCACTTCACGATCAGGCCGTGGGAGATTCGGACCTTCAAGGTACAGATCCATGCAGAGTAAGCCCAAGATCATGGTGCGCATGAACCGGGACGACCTGCGCATGCTGCCCGTCGCCTCGCGAAAGCACAAGCTGCAGATAGACGCCATTGCTGTAAGCCCCACGGCGCCGATGCCTGAGTTGTCTGCAGGCGTTGCCGCGCAGGTGGCCGTCTGCGCTGAGCAGGTTCGCGAGGCTCGTGCCGCAGGCAGGCCGGTGATGCTCACCTATGGCGCACACTTGATCAAGAACGGCCTCTCGCCGGTGGTGATCGCCCTGATGAAGGGCGGCTGGCTGACGCACGTGGCCACCAACGGCGCGGGCTCCATCCACGATTGGGAGTTCGCGCTGGGAGGCCTCAGCACGGAGGATGTGCGCGCCAACACTGCGGCGGGCTGTTTCGGCACCTGGGACGAGACCGGGCGCTACATCAACATGGCCGTGGCGGCGGGAGGTCTTGACGACCTGGGCTACGGCGCCTCAGTGGGCCGGTTCATCTCCGAGGACGGTGTCGTGATCCCATCACGCCGCGACCTCGCGGCTATCGCCTCCATGACTGGATCCCGTGAGCAGGCCGAGCGTGCGGCCGCCGCCGCCGATCTGCTCACGCTGAGCTACACGCTCGGCATAGACGGAGGCGCCCAGCGCGTCAGCCACCGGCGCAAGGAGACCAGCGTCCAGTGCGCGGCGTGGGACCTGGACATCCCATTCACGGTCCATCCCGGCATCGGGTACGACATCATCTACACACACCCTGCGAACATCGGCGGAGCTATCGGCCGCGGAGCGGTCGTGGACTTCCTGAGCTTCGCACAGAGCGTGAGCGAGCTTACCGGAGGCGTCCACCTGGCGGTCGGCAGTGCGGTCATGGCGCCCATGATCTTCGAGAAGGCGCTCTCTATGGCTAATAACCGGGCGCTGGCCGAGGGCAGGCCTATCGTGCATGACCACTCGCTCGTTGTAGTGGACATCCAGGAAGGCGGCGATTGGGACTGGTCGGCAGGAGAACCACCCATGGACCATCCTGCGTACTACCTGAGGTTCTGCAAGACGTTCTACAGGATGGGCGGGACCCTTAGCTACGCCTGCCTCGATAACACGCACTTCATGACAGCTCTGCTGCGCGAACTGGAGCCGTTGGCCTAGCGCGGACGTCATAACCTGTCGGGAGGACCACTTGCCCGCTTTCCTACTTTGCCTGCACTTGCTCACACTGGGAGCCTTACCGCATCCGGCCGCGCCGGGGGTCCAAGCACGCCTGCTGACCTACCGCTGGACCGCCGCGCAGCCCCTCCGCTACAGCCTGGTGGCGCACCTGACGGGGGCCATACCGCTCTTCGACAACCCTGAACCCGTGCAAATCGATGGCGTCCTCACCATCATCTACAAGGCGACCCCCACTGCCGTGCGGCCCGACGGGTCGGCCGAGATGACCCTGCGCGTGGAGACGGCCGAGGCGGAAATGGCCGGCATCCCGCTCCCCGTACCCGAGGAGGACGCGCACAAGGTGCTGGACCAGGTAGTCCAGTTCGCCAAGTCCGGCGCCGTCGTCAGCGTGAAGCCGGGCCCACCGTTGCCCTTTGCGGTCTCCATCCCCGGGGTCGATCCCAAGCGGCTCTATTGCCTCCTCTTCCCGGTGGTCTTCCCGGACCGCGCCGTCGCCCCGGGCGACCAATGGCCCTACACCAGCGAACTCCTCGGTGGCCAGGGGAGCCAGGCGAGCTTCAGCGGCGAGGTCGTCGCCGACAAGTACCGCCCAACCGTATCGTATCCCGCGTCGGACGAACTGAAGGCGGAACTGCCGAAACGCCTCGCGCTGCCGACGGAGATCACCGCCAAGGCGCCGGTCTACCTGAAGTCCATCTTCAGCATGGACGTCAAGCAGTCGCTGGACGCGAAGAAGAAGCCGACCACCGACCCTGACGCGGTGCGCAAAACCCGCACAGGCACGATCAGGGGCGACGGCGGGTACACCTTCGACAAAGCGCGCGGCCTCGTCACCTCCGGGTTGCTGATCCTCAGCGCGGAAATCACCGAGAAGACGCTGGGCGAACCGGCTACGCCGGACACGCCGACCGAGATGAAGAGCGCCGTGCAGGCGGCCATCCACGTTCACCTCCTGCCGCCCAGCGCCAAGGCCGGCGCAAAGGCCGAGACCAAGGCACAGGCCACACCCAAGCGCCGCAAGTAGGCGCCAACCAAGGAGTTCGAGAGCCATGACGCTTCAGCGCACCATCCTTGCCGGGGCCGCCATCGCGATCCTCAGCCTCGGCGCCGCAGGCGCCGACGACACACCGCTAACGCTGGCCCGCGTGTACAAGGAAGGCGATGTCGTCCGCCACCGTGTCGAGATCGCCGCCAACATGATGGGCAACGATGTGACGGCCATCCGGACCATCAAGACCTCCGTCAAGGAGATCAAGAAGACCAACGGCGACATCATCGTCCTCTCTGCCGACCAGGGCGGCAAGGTGGTGGTTGGTGGCCAGGAGCAGGAGATACCGCCGCAGACCGACGCGGTCCTGACCCTGGACAAGACCGGCAAGATCGTGAAGTACGAGCGCGGAACCGCCGCCGAGGCGGGCCTGATGGCGCCCGAGATCGAGCATCTGATGGCGATCCTCAACGAGCCCAGGTTGAGCGATAAGGCCGTGAAGCCGGGCGACATCTGGACCGTTGAGCTGGCCAACCCGGCGGTCAAGGGCAAGAAGATCACGCCCAAGCTGACCTTCGTCGCGGCCGAGACGACGGAAACGGTGACGCTCTGGAAGGTCAAGCAGCTTGTGACCGCCGATACCGACGACCAGGGCGGCAAGGCGGTCTTCGAGTTCACCTTCTGGCTGCGCCCCGCCGACGGCGTGATCGCGAAGGCCGAGGGTTCGATCAAGGACCTACCGACCTCCTACGGTCCGGTCACGGTGCAGATGAAGATGACGCTGCTCAAGCCCGAGCCTGACGACAAAGGCAAGGGGGCCTAGAGCCCTGCCGGCAAGACTCCGGGCCGTCGCAGCTGCGGCGGCCCTTGTCCTTAGTGTTCCAGAGGTCTCCCTCGCCGGCCCCGGCCTGATCCCATCACCCGTGCGCAGGGCCTCGGGCAAGGCGACATGTCGCCTCACCTATGAGGCAACCACGTCCCTGACGGTACTCCCCGAGCGGGGTCCGCAGCCCTTCAGCCCCACCTCGCGTTCTCAGCGCTCCGGCGTACTGACGCTGACCGAGGCGCCTGCGGCCCTGAGCAGGGGCTTCACCGTGATGGCGCGGCAGGCGGTCGGCGCGGTGATGGCCGGCAACCTCAGCAGAGGCGAGCGGAGGGGCGGCTCGCTTACCGTCCTGGCGCCGCCAAGCGGACCTGTGCAGCCCGATCCCATCACGGCCGCTCGGCGGTTCGATCCGTCCGATCCGCTCGTGGCGGCCCTGCTCGGCGTACCGTTCCCTGTCCAGGGCATGGGTCTGCAGAAGCCCTGGTCGGCGCACTCATCGTGGGGCCGGAGCCGACTGCTGTGGCGGTGCACGCTCGTCTCCGTGGCTGGACGCGGCACGGCGCGGCGCCTGACGGTGCAGCAGACGGTGACCGCCTCGGTGGCAATGGGTGGAGGCGCCTTTCCCGTGGTGGCGCGGGTCGGCCTGTCCGGGCTCTGGGAGGTGCGCGGCAGCGACGGCGCAGTTCTTTCGGTCAGGGCGCGGGCCACCACTGCGTTTTCATCGGATCGGCCGGCGGCGGTTTCCGGTTCAGCGTTCGCCACGGGAGTACATACGACATCAGTAACCGACCTGGCGCTGAGACGCTCTCGGTAAGCGTCGTACCAGGGTTGGAGGAATCAATGGACATGCCGCCGGATGCAAGCGCCCGGGCCGAGGCGCTACGGGCCGAGCTCGCGGAACACAACCGCCGATACTACATCGACAGCCAGCCGACGATCTCAGACGCCGCCTATGACGCCCTCCTCCGCGAGCTTTCGCTGCTGGAGGCCCGGTTCCCTGAGCTTCGGCGCGAGGACTCCCCCACCGCGCGCGTGGGCTCGCCCGCCCGATCGACGCTGGCCACGGTGGAGCACCGCGTCCCTATGCTCTCACTGGACAACGCGTTCGGGGCCGAGGAACTGGTTGAGTGGGACCAGAAGCTCAAGCGGCACCTGGCCCTCCCGTCCGAGGCGTCCGTCGAGTACATGGCCGAACTGAAGCTGGACGGCCTCTCGATATCGCTGACCTATGAGCGAGGGCGCCTGGTGCGTGCAGCTACGCGCGGCGACGGTAGCGCCGGCGAAGACGTCACCGCCAACGTCCT
Organism: uncultured Chthonomonas sp.; assembly: GCA_903951425.1. Taxonomy (GTDB): domain Bacteria; phylum Armatimonadota; class Chthonomonadetes; order Chthonomonadales; family CAJBBX01; genus CAJBBX01. The sequence goes on along the minus strand of CAJBBX010000072.1, from coordinate 75,582 downwards.
GACCATCGACACTATCCCCAAGGCCCTGGTCGGTGACGCCGACCGTGCTGAGCTGATCGAAATCCGGGGCGAGGTCTTCATGGCCCACGATGAGTTCGCCCGCATCAACGGCGAGAACGAGGCCATGGGCGCGTCGACGTTCGCCAACCCGCGCAACGCGGCAGCGGGCTCGCTGCGGCAGAAGGACCCGCTCGTCACGGCGAGTCGGCGCCTGCAGGCCATGTTCTACTCCGTCGGCGCGTGCGAGGGTGTCACGTTCCAGTCGCAGCACGAGTTGCTGGCGACCTACAGCCGCTGGGGGCTGCCCACCAACCCTAGCCGAGGGCTCTGCTCCGCCATCGCCGAGGTGCAGGCATTCATCGACCGCTTCGATGAGGAGCGCCGGCGGCTGAACTACGACATCGACGGCATCGTCGTGAAGGTCGACAGCTTCGCGGTGCAGGCCGAGCTGGGCGCGGTGAGCCGCAGCCCGCGATGGGCTATCGCCTACAAATACCCTGCGCAGCAGGTGCGGACGCGCGTGGAGGAGATCGTGGTCCAGGTGGGCATGACGGGTGCGCTAACGCCGGTGGCCATCTTGAGCCCTGTGGCCGTGGCCGGCGTGGTGGTCTCCCGCGCAACCCTGCACAACAGCAGCGAGATCCAGCGCAAGGACGTCCGTATCGGCGACACCGTGGTGATCCAGCGGGCCGGCGAGGTGATCCCAGAGGTCGTGGAGGTCGTGACGTCCGAGCGGACGGGCGCCGAACAGCCCTACGTCATGCCTACCGCTTGCCCGTCGTGCGGAGCCGAGGCGACCTGCGGTGACGGCGAGGTCGTGGTCCGATGCCCCAACCCGGCGTGCCCGGAGAAGCAGCGCCAACGCCTGCAGCACTTCGTCTCGCGCGGGGCCATGGACATCGAGGCGCTGGGCGGCAAGCGCCTGGACCAGCTCCTCGACGCCGGCCTGATCCGGGACGCTGCAGACCTGTTCGTCCTTACGCCGGAGCATCTCCTGCCGCTGGACCGTATGGGCAGTAAGTTGGCCGCCGGCATCATTGCCGGCGTCGATGCGGCGCGCACGCGCACGCTGGCCAGGTTCCTGTTCGCCCTGGGTATCCGCCAGGTGGGTGAGCGCACCGCCGAGGTGCTGGCAAGCCACTTCGGTTCGTTTGAGCGCATCATGGCCGCCACCGCGGCGGAGATGGCCGAGGTCCACGAGGTCGGCGCTATCACCGCCGAGAGCGCCGCCGCCTGGTTCGCCGACCCTGTCAACGCCGATCTGGTTCGGCGGCTGCTGGAGGCCGGCGTACGTCCGGCCGCCGACGGAGCCGAGGAGAGGACCGAGTTGCTCAAGGGGCGCACGTATGTCTTCACCGGATCGCTCCAGCGCTTCACAAGGGACGCGGCCGAGGCCGTGGTGAAGCTCAATGGCGGCCGAGCCAGCGGGAGCGTCAGCAAGCAGACCACAGTCGTCGTTGCCGGCCTGAACGCAGGCTCCAAGCTGGTCCGCGCACAGGAACTGGGCGTGAAGGTGATGTCAGAGGACGAGTTCATCGCTGACGCCGCAGAGCTCGGCGTCAAGGTCGAAGGTCGGGAGGGTTGATGCCGGATACCTACGCAACTGCCAGGTCGCGGGCCATCGGTATCGATGCAGCGCGTCGGGGCTCGAACGCCGTCGTCGCGCTGGCGTTCTCATGGATGCTGGCTGCCACATACCACCTGCTCTGGCTCGCAGCCGATAGCGCAAGGGCGCAACCGATCCTGTTGGCAAACGCCGCGTGCATCAGCCTTGCTTGCTGGGCCCTGGTGAGCCGTGCACGGTGGTCGCGCTACAGCATCATCCTCGTGGCATCCTACGCGCTGGCCGATTTGGTGATTGCCTACGGTCTGGCGGCCTCTGCCGGGCCCGGGGCCATGCGAGCGGTCCTGGGAGGTGCTCCGGTGCTGATCGCCGGCCTGTCGATCCACACCGGCTCTCCATGGTTCGGCGCAGCAGAGGTCGGCGTCTGGTGCGCCGCCCTTGTGCTGTTGAACCACCCGGAGGTCAGGCGCACCTTCCACACAGGCAAGCAGGCGCGGCTCAACGGGAGCCAGGCCGCGATCGCGTTGCTGCTGCTGGGGCTTCAGGTTCCGGGCATGGTCGTCGCAGGAGCCGTCGGCGTGGTGCGGCATCGCCTGCATGTCTGCCGCGACCACCGTGCCGGAGCCACCTGCCCGTACGCGGTCGCCCCTCATGCGCCGCGTGTGCCCGGATCAGCGGCCGGCGGCTTCACGGATGGTTCGGCGCCACTCCCGCTCAGTGCGCCAGAAGGGCCGGTGGAAGGCTCGGCCGTAGGCCCGCCGCCACGGCTCCCCTGCGCCGATGCGCCGCAACCAACCGTGCAGCGCCGACACGCCGGCCCGAAGCGCCTCGCCCTGCACGATGCGACCGGCCAGGGCGTAGCAGATAGCCGCATCGCGCCCGTCAAGGCTCATGGCGTGCCCCTCCAGCGCGCCGCTCAGGGCATCCGCCGAAGCGAACTGCGGCCAGGCGCCACCGATGTCGCCCCTGGGCCGGCCGTCAGACTCCACCCAAACGGCGATCCCCTCGTCAAGCCAGCGCGGCGCGCGTCCTTGAGCGACGGTAGCCACACCGGCGTGCGCCATCTCATGCAGGCAGGCTGAACGCAGGACGCCGCCCAGTTGCGCTGACGCGGGCGGCAGCACCACCTTGAGGCGGTCGGACCGAGTCGCGTAGTAACCGTACCGTGCATGGACGAAGGTCACCCAGTTGCTGTCGGGCACCAAAGTGAGCAGGACGGGCATGGGCCACCGCACGTCCAGCGCTCGCGTCACGTCGCGCAGGGCATTGGCCGCCACGTCGCTCACCGCGACCCGCCAGGCCGTCTGCATGGGCGCGACCTCGATCTCAAGCTCCTCGGAGAGCCGCACACGCACGGAGCGGCGGCGAGTGGCAAGCTCCGCGTCGATCATGCGCTGCAGGTCGAACTGGTGCGAGGCAGGGAGGCCTGCGGCGAAGGCGGCGGACATGGCTGCGGCGGCCGCTTCCAGACGATCCTCGCGCCAGAGCCGCCCGGCCATCTGCAGGTGCAGGGCGGCCGCGGTATCTCGTGTCAGCCGCACAAGCGGAGCGCGCAGGGGACCCGTCAGCGCCGCGCCGACGGCTCGCGCACGGCGAAGGAGTAGCCGGCTACGGTGCGGTCGGCGCTGAGGACCACGTAGTCGACGCGCACATCCTCGCCCTTCAGCGGCTTCACCGTCAGGCTATGGACGCCCTTCTTAAGCTCCACGGCCCCGGCGCACCGAGTAAGCATCCCCGGCATTGGCGGTGTGGCGACCGACTTCAGAGGTCGCCCGTCCATGAGGACCACGGCCTCGGCCGGCAATCCGCGCCGCACGGCCCTGATGTGCACGCGGTATGAGGCCTCAGCATCGCAGCGGAAGCGCGTGGAGGCCGACCCGCCGCGCGGCACCAGCACGTGGGTGGCGCCCTGGCCGGGGCTGAACGCCGCTCCTTCAGACGGTCTTAGCGGGCCCAGGTCGAGGAAGCCCTCGCACTCCAGCAGCATCTCAGGCTGGGGTGGCGCCAAGTTGAGGGCGACAATGCTGTTGGCCGCCAGCGTCAGTTGGTGCGTGTTCTCTGCCGGCGCCTTGACCTCCGGCCATGCGGCCATCGACGCAGGCGAGAGGATTACCGTGCGAGGCACATCGCGAGGACCCTCGTTCAGGTAGAGCACCTTATCCGACATCAAGGTCGCATAGACGCCGTCCCAGGCATCATCCACCGGGATCGCGTCGCGCGCGCCGGGCGCCAGATCGGAGTGGTGGTAGCAGAGATAGCGCACCGCCTCGAGGTAGCCCGCCATCTGAGCGCGCCGCCCCGGGAAGTAGATTGACCAGCCATTCCCCATCGGCTTGGCCCACTCGGTCTTGAGGCGGTCGACATCGATCTCGATCTCCATGCGTCCCGTGAGCGTGGCCGGATCGGGGGCCAATGGGCCCACCTCGGGGTCGACCTGCACATAGGTGACCCACATGCCCAGCTCCCGCGGATCGCCGACGGAGGCCTCGATTGTCTCCGACTCAAGCGCTAACATGGAGACGGGACGGCCCGCGAGGGCTTCTGCGGGAGCCCTGAAGGTGTAGAGGTGGTCGCCGACCAGGTTCAGCGCTCCGACCTCGACCCCATTCAGCAGCACCTGGTGGCGCTTGCCGAGGGCCTCAGCCGGAACCGACGCCCGGAGGCTGATCCGGTAGCCCTTCCGCGAGTCCAGCGGCAGGCGGACGGCCGCCTGGGCGCCGGTCCAGCGACGCACGGCCCGACCGACCTGTTCTGCGGGGTACCAGTCGCCGTCGAGGAAGCTGGACGATGCCGGGTCGCCGACCGGGACGCGGTACGATGCGGGTATATCACGGCCTGCAGGCAGATCGAAAACCGGGCGCAACCGGGCAGGGGCCAGACGCCCACCGTGGCCGAGCATCTCCCGATGCCAAGACTGGTCGCCGTCAGGCGTCTCCACCTTCCCGAAGTCGTAGGCCAACAGCACGCCTCCGGCATTCACCCATGTGCGGATCGCCGCAAGCGTCTCGGCGGCGTAGACGGGGCCTTCCCACATGACGAGCAGGCGGTAGCGGCTCAAGACGCCGTCCGCCACCATCCGCTCATCGACGGCATCGTAGTCCAGAAGGTCCCGGATCGTGGTGCAGCCCCGCTCGAACACCTGCGCGGCAGGCTGGTCGGGCTTCAGCCGGCGCGACGTGGTGGGCCAGAGCATGGCCACGTCGACAATCCGCTTGTCGGTCCGCAGGTGCTTGCCGTATCGGTAGTAGACCTCCCTGCCGGCAACGACGGAGGAGGTTGGGTCGACAAAGCCCTGGGCGCCCTGGGCCGCGGCCTCGTACATGCGCGTCACCTGCCGGTCGGCGGGACCGTCCCCGGCGGGCTCAACAACCAGCGGCGCACCGTAGAACCGACAGGCCGACGCCAAGCGCCCCAGCATGGTGGCCTGGTTGCGGGCGAAGGGATAGAGACCGCCATGTGCCGAACGAACCGCGGCCCCGTGCCTGGCGGCCACCTTGGCGACCATGCCCAGATCGCTGCCGTCACGAAGGTCGTCGCCGCCGGAACCCGCCGGCAGCATAAGCGGCGTCGCCGGATAGGCGCGGCGGGCCACGCGGAGCACGGAGTCGGCCATGGAGCTGACGCTGCCCATGTACCAGTCCACGAAGTCAAGCCAGCCAGTTCGCGTGGCAGACGGCGAGGTCGGGTAAGCGATCTGCTCTTCGGTCACGCGGGGTAGCCGCCAGGCAGTCCGGACAGCGGCGAGTGAGCCGTACTTCCGAAGCGTCGCCTCGCGGAACGCTGCGCGAGCCTGCGGGTCGGCGCACCACCACGCCTGATGGCTGTGCAGGTTGCCGAAACGGGCGCGCCAATCGTCACGTCGTCCCGCGTCCGTAAGGTTGGCTCCCGTCGGCAGACCGAATTCGCCCGCGTCACCGTGGATGCCGACGCAGAGCGCCTGAAGCCGTGACTGTGCGAACCGGCCGGCCAGCGCCGTGTACCCGCGGCGCACGAAGGTGCCGAACCGGCTGTCCCATGGCGAGAACGCTCGGATGATCTCGTTGTGCTCAAGGCACTCGATGGGCGTGTAGGCGGCGCGATCATACCAGGGCGGCGGGTACGCGAAGTGCGGGGAGTAGCACCAACCGAAACCAAACCGGTGCGCCACCGCCGCCTGGGAGTCGGCGGCTGAGTAGTCCCATTGGGCCGGGCGCTTCTCCTCGGTCGACAGGCTGTCGCTATCCGTCTGCAGCGTCGTGAAGCCGGCCGACGCCACGACGCGCAGGTCCTGGAGGCTCGGGACGCCGGTGATCTGCCACATCCTCGCCCCCGGCTCGGACCTGCGCCCCGACGAGTCGGGTAGGGCGCCGGCCTCCCAGACGCGGATGATCCTGGCCATGTCCAGGTCGGTGACCGGCAGGTCTGCGATCCCCTCTGTTGCTCCGGGCCGCGGCGTAGGCCCAGTCGACTTTGGGGCGGGCGCCACGGCAACGACCGGCTTCAGACGATCCCAAGCGCCGCCGAGCCGCGCGGAGGGCCACCGGCTGTCATCGAAAGCGACAGCCAGCCAGCCGGGCGACGACACCGTCGATGCGCGCTCAGACCGGCCGGACGCGATATCACCCACACGGCCAGACGCGGTCTCTACGGTGACCCGGAAGGCAACCGACCCGCCGCCCCTAACCTCAGCGGTGAGTACATTTGCTCCCACGCGAAGTAGCGCCGGCGGTAACTCGACCTCAATGAGGCCCGAGCCCCGGCAGGCCTGGGAGCCGTTGAGGCGCACCTCCACCGAATGGGCCACCTGAACCTTCAGGCAGACCCTCTTGGGCTGCGCGACGAGCCGGAAGGGGCGTCGGAGCCGCCAGTCGCCGCGAGAGCCCGCTTCCGCTGGCGGCAGGCACCACCGCGCGGTCTCGGGCGTGATGGCCATCGCGGAGGGCGCCGCACGCGGACCGGACTGAGGAGCCGGCGGCAGGACGACCCCATGCAAGGACCCGGCAGCGCCCAGGAGGGCGGCCAGAGCGCACAGTCCAGCGCTGCTTGTGGGTTTCAAGGCGCCCGCCTTCCGCGCACGACCCGGTACGCACCGGCTCCGTCCGCCGACCGGGAGCCGCGCGCTGGACGGAGAGGCGCGCTACGGCCCGTCCTTACGGTACTCCGCCGCCTGTGAGGCCGAACTGGTCGGCCAGCCGATCGCGACGACGTCCCAGCACGGCCAGCGCCGCATCACGGTTCTCATGGGCGGCAGCAGGGGTCAGTTCACCGAAGGTGATCATGCAGGCGCTTCGGTAGGGCCCATAGCCCTGCTTGAACCGGTAGGTATGATATCCGAGGTTCAGGGCCTGCGCACGCCAGGCGACCGCGGCGGTTACGGCCTCGACTTCGTCGCCGGACCCGAACAGGGCGGCGCACTCGGCCGTGGCCTCTTCCGGCGTATGGGCGGGAGTTTCAGCAAGCCGGGCGGCCTGGCCGGCCGCGTCGCGCAACGTGCGCAGGAAGGCGTCCCGATCCGTGTCGCTGCCGAAGAAACAGCAGAGAACCGTATCGTCTGCAATGGGCGCAAACGGGGCCGCTCGTGACTCCGCGGGCGGCGAGGTCTGTATGATAGCTGTACGAGAACGTGAGGAATCCATGGCTTGCTGCGTCGCCTCCGAGGCGTGTACCGATTCTACGCATCTCGGGCGGGAGGTGTCAAGTTGATCCGAGCCTATCTCGCCGGCATCGCGATCCTGGCCTGCGCCTCGGCGGCTGGATCGGCGCCGTCGGCGGTGGAAGCTGCCGCACAGGGCGGCACGGAGGTGCGCGTCTTCTGGACACCGGGGACAGCGGGTTCGGTTGAGATACTGCGCGACGGAGCGGTGATCGGCACGGCTGACGGGTCGGCGGGGCAGTTCATCGACGCCTCGGCCACGCCTGCGACGACCTACCGGTACGCGGTGCGGCCGGCCGGCTCGACGGCAACGACGGGCCGCCCATACGTCGAGCGGACGCATGCCCCCCTGCCCTCACGGCGGCAGTGTGATGTGCTGGTGGTCGGCGCCACCACGGCGGGTGTATCGGCAGCGGTGGTGGCAGCTCGCTATGGCCTCGACGTGACGCTGATCGAGGAGACGCGTCGCCTGGGCGGCATGTCGGTTAACGGGCTGGGCGCCAGCGATATCCGCTCAGTGGAGCACTCATCGGGCTTCTTCGAGGAGTTCCGGCATCGGGTGCGGGAGATTTACGGAGACACTACCTCCACGGGACTCAAGTACGAGCCGCGCGTGGCGCACCAGGCCATGAAGGAGCTGATCTGGGCCGAGCCGCGTCTGGAGGTCCATCGCGAGGTGCGACCCGTGTCGGTGGGGATCCGGAACGGAACCATCACCCGCGTCACCGCCGAGTCCGTGCGCACGGGGCAGAAATGCGTCTTCGAGCCGAAGATCGTCGTGGACGCCACGGAGTGCGGCGATGTGGCCGCCTGGTCCGGTGCCCGGTACCGCGTGGGCCGCGAGCCGCGGTCTGCCCGAGAGCCGCACGCCGGCGTCATCTACTACGACAGGGCCTCGGCTTCGCGCCTGCCCGGCAGCACCGGCGCGGGCGATCAAAGGCTGCAGGCCTATTCCTACCTGATGACCGTGAAGGACTTTGGGCCGGGCGCCGACAAGACCATCCCGCGTCCGGAGGGCTACGAACCCGCCAACTATGACCACGCGCCGAAGTGGCAGGTCAGCTGGGCCACCAGCAGCGGAACGCTGCCGAACCGCAAGTACGAGATCAACCAGCATCCCCACGGTAGCGACCTGCAGGGGACCAACTACGCCTACCCCGATGCGAGCTATGCCGGGCGGCGGCGGATCGAGGCAGGCTTCCGCGCCCACGCGCTCGGCTACCTCTACTACATCCAGACCGTTGAGGGGAAGCGCAACATCGGACTATCCGAGGACGACTACCGCGACACCGGCGGCTGGCCTCAGGGCCTCTACGTGCGCGAAGCCCGTCGCTTCCAAGCCTCGGTTCGGATGGACGAGACCGACATCCTGAATGCTCGCAAGCTTGTCCGACCCGACGCCATCGGCATCGGCGACTACGCCATGGACAGCCACGCCGTGCGCCCCAAGACCGACTGGAAGTCCGACGACATGGGCGAGGGTGAGTTCTACCTGCCGCAGCTCACGCCCTGGCACCAGGTACCGTTCCGCATCATGACGCCCACGGGCATCGACAACCTCCTGACGCCCACGGCGATCTCGGGCACGCACGTGGCGTACGGGACCTATCGCATGGAGCCGGTGCGCATGCACTTCGGCGCGGCGGCTGGCGTAGCAGCGGCGGTCTGCATCCGGTACGACGCCACAACGCACACAGCGCCCAAAGGGCAGATTCAGGCGGAACTGCTCAAGATGCGCGGACCCGAGCCCGGCCTGCCGGCGCGGCCAGGCGCAGGATCGCCGGGCGGCCTGCGCGAACCCTGCCTGACCTACATGTTCACGGACCTCGACCGCGGCGCGCTCTGGTACGCGCCCGTCATGTGGATGGCAGCGCGTGGAGCGTGGCCCTGCCCTGCCCCGGCCAAGAGCACCGCCAAGAGCGGGCTGGAGGCCGCCGCGCTGACACCCAATGGGGCCGCCGGCGCAGGCGAGGCCGTGCGCCTGTTGGACTGGCTTCGCGGCCGACTGCTCCGGGAGCCCGACGCGCCCGACGCCGTTTGCGGTTGGACCCAGTGCGTCAAGCGAGCCGCCGCACTCGCCACGCCGTCGGCCGAAGTGACCCGGGGCCGGCTCGCAGAGATGCTGGCGGCGTTCACGGGCTGGAGGGCGCCGGCCGACACAGCCGCCTACCCGGATCTGCCGGCCGGCTCAGCGCTCGGTGAGGCCGCGCGGGCGCTCCGGCACTGGCGGGTTGACCCCCTGCTCTTTGATGCGCTGGCCCCGCGCAACGGCTCCGGAGCCCTGCTCTTCCAGCCAGATCGGCCCGTGACCACCGCCGAACTGGCGAGGGTCATCCGCATGGCGGCAGCCGGGCTTGGCCCGATATGGCGCGACTGGGCCATCGACGAGGCGCCGGCCATCCCGGTCGCGGCTCCGTAAGACGGGTCCGAGGCGATTGACGTAGTATAGTATTGGACGGACCACGAACCAAGGAGTGAGGCGATATGTTCTGCGTGGACTGCGGAACCAAGAACCCGGAGAGCGCGTGCTACTGCAAGCAGTGCGGCCGGACGATGGAGCCGCCGGAGCTCTCAACCGCGCCTCCCGCGGCCGAACCTGCCCACGCGGCGCCCAGCGCCCCGCCGGCGGAGCTGAGCGCCGAACAGAAGAAGGAGCGGGCCGAGGCCCTCCACCGGAGCGCCCTGCGCCTCTTCGAGCACCATGAGTATGCAGCGGCGGCGGCGGCATGCACCGAGTCGCTCGAGCTGGCGCCGGACAACGTCGACGCCCACGCCCTGCGTAGCGCCATCCATGAGAAGCACGGCGAGATCGCCGAGGCCATCGCCGAGCGCGAGGCCGTCCTGCGCCTGAAGCCCGACAGCCTCGACGACAAGGAGAAGCTGGAGATGCTCCGCGCCGGCGTGGCGCAAGTGACCCCGCGGACCATCGTGCCCACACGCGAGCCCTCCACCACAACGCTCTATGAGGGCCCCATGAGCCCCGTGGTCTGGGCTGTGGCGGCATGCCTCATGGTGCTGATGGTGGTAAGCGGCACGGTCTGGTGGCAGGCTTCGCAGCGCGAGAAGCGCGTGCGTGAGCCGGTAGGGATGGCCTCGGCGCCGGCCGGGGTCAACATGACGCCGCCCGTAGCGCCCGCGATGACGTCCGCCGCGCCGACGCAGGCCCCGCTACAGGCGTCTCCCGGCCCGGCGTTGCCGCCGCAGACACCGGCGACGGCCGGACTTCAGCCCAGTTACTCGCGAGTGGTCCCGCCCATCGATCCCGCCGACTTCGGCACACGCGCCGTGCCCCCGGTCAGCGTGCAGCCGCCGCCGTTCGGAGGCACAACGCGGACACAGCCCACCGGACGCAGCGGCAGCGGCGAGACCTTCTTTACGCCCGAGACCGGTAGCTCCGGCCAAGGCGGCGCCGCAACTACCGATCCGGGCGGAACCAAGGCCGGCGCCGGCCAGGCGCCGCTGGGACCGGGCCGGATCATCATCGAGGTTGCCCCGGCTGGCGGATCACCGGCGCCTGCGAATCCGAACCGGCCGCCGACCGGAACAGGCTCCACGGCCGCCATGGACTCGAAGACACGGCGCGCCATCGCGCAAGACCTGCAGATGCAGGGCCAGTTCGCCAAGGCCGCCCGCGAGTACACCCGGGCCCTGGAAGGCGCCGGCGACGATTCGGCGGTAATCCACCAGAAGATCGCCCTCTGCTACCAGCGCATCCCCGACGCCGAGAAGGCCGTCTCGCACTACAACGAGGCGATAAAGGCGTTTCAAGAGCAGCTAGCAGCCGGCAAGAGCCCCGAAGCCGCGCAGCAGGGCATACGCTCCTGCGAGGCCGGCATTCGGGCGATCCGTTAGCGGTTCCGGGAGAACCAACATGCCAAGAGCGCTCGCGGCGCTGATCTTCTGCATTGCCGCCATGCCGGTCCACGCACAGACGGCCCAGCCGAAGCCCATCCTGGTGCTCTGCGCCACGGACGCGGTGCGGCCGGCCAAGGCCGAGGCGGTGGACATGACCTACTACCTGCACCGCTCACTCCAGGAGGCAGGCACGTACCAGATCGTTATGCTCAAGCCGACTGACCCCGCCGTCAAGGCCGCCATCGACGCCGACAAGATCGCCGCTACGCGCATCGCGCCGCCCGTGACGCAGGACGCCGCCCGGAACGCCGCCGACACGCTGGGCGCCGCCGCCCTGCTCATGGTGAGCGGTTGGAGCACACGCGACGGAGTGGCCGGTCAGGCCGACCTGGAGACGCGCGTGTCGCAGGGGCGCTGGAGCTCGACGTTCAGCATCGGTCTGCAGCCCTACCGATCCAAGAACCGCAAGGGCGCCCTGCTGGAGGGCATCAACGCCCACGTGACCTCCATCGTCACACGCATCACAGGGACTCCGCCGCGTGCCCCGAGCCCCGACCCCGCCGAGACTGTGGCGCCGACAACACCCAAGCCCGCCGGCGTCGGCGCACCTGCGCCCGAGGCGGCCACGAGCCCGTTTGAAGTGCTGGTGGGCAAGTACCGCCGGCAGGGCGACCTGGCCAACCTCGTGGTGGCCCTGCGCCGCGCCATCGACGCCTCCCCGCGCGATGGCCGATTGCGCCGCGATCTGGTAATCGCCCTCCGCGAGCGCGGCGAGGCGCAGCAGGCCCAGGCCGAGGCGGTCCGAGGCGTCGCCATGGCGCCGGGCGACGGCGACCTGCGGCGGCTCCTGGCCGATGCGCTGATGGACACAGGTGACTTCGAAGGCGCCGTCGCTGCCTACACCGAGGCGGTGAAGGCCAACCCCAAGGACGCAGCTGCGCAGGTGGCGATCGGCGACGCCTACTGGAACTCCGGCAAGCCCGCGCAGAGCCTGGAAGCCTACACCGCGGCGGCGGCCATACCCGGCGCAGGAGCCCTGCCCTACCGCCGCATGGCCCGCGTGCATGCCCATCGCAAAGCGTTCGCCGAGTCCGCCGCGGCCATGAAGGCGGCTGCCGAGCGCACCGGCGACGGCGACGGCGACGCACTGGAGCAGGACTACGCCTCGTTGCTGACCATCTGTGAGGGCTTCATGACCGACGCCCTGACGCGGGTGCAGCAGGTCCGCAAGGAGTTCGTGCAGGGCACGCTGAACCGCGAAGGGGCCTTCAAGGAAGTCGGAGCCCAGAAGACGGCGCTGACGGCCGTCGGGGACTACGTGAACGCCGTGGCGCCGCCCCAGGGCTACGTGCCGGCACAGGCGCTCTACGCCCAGGCCGCGGCCCTCAGCGCCCAGGCCTGCGAGGCCATGCTCACCTTTCTTGAGACGCAGGAAGACAGCGACGACAAGGAGGCCTCCATCCTGCGCATGGAGGCCCAGCGGCAGATGACCGAGGCGGCCAAGAAGCTCAAGTCGCTCACCAGCCGCGCCGCGCGGTCCTAGCTCGAGGCCCATGCCGGCGCGCCCCAATCGTGACCTGCGGGGTCGCACGGTCGTCATCACGGGCGGCTCGTCCGGCATCGGGCGGGCCTGCGCCCTGGAGTTCGGCGCGGCGGGTTGTACGGTCGTCATCGCGGGACGCCGCCCGGAGCCGCTGGATCAGACCCGCGCGGAGTTGGAGGCCAAGGGCGTTCGGTGCCTCGCCGTGCCCACCGACGTCCGCTCCCGCGAGCAGGTCTACGCCCTCCGCGACGCGGCCCTGGAACCCACGCGTCGGCTCGACATCTGGGTGAACAACGCGGGGTACGGCATGGTAGCGCGCTTCGAGGGGATGCGCGAGGACGACCTGGAGGCGATCTGGCAGACCAACGTCGTGGGCTCATTCCACGGATGCCAGGCGGCGCTGCAGCCCATGCGGCGGCAGGGCCACGGACACATCATGAATGTCTCGTCGCTGGCCGGCCGGTATGCCCTGCCCCTGAACGCCGCCTACGCAGCCACCAAGCACGCGCTGAACGCGCTGGGTCAGTCGCTAGGCGCGGAACTGGAGGGCACGGGCATCCATGTCACCACGGTGATGCCGGGCCTCACGGAGACGGGCTTCTTCGCAGCGATGGTTGACAAGGTAGGCCCCACGGGAACGCACCTCGTCCGCGCCATGCCCGCCGAGGTCGTCGCCAGGGCCATGGTCCGCTGCGCACGGCGCCCTCGCGAGCGTCTCGTATTCGCGCCGGGCGGGGCCACCACACTGGTACTGGCCGAAGCCTTCCCCATCATCTTCCGCACCATCGCGCGCCAGTACCTGAAGGTGCGCCTATCAGGACGCAAGGCTTAACCCGAGGCCCGTCCGCCCGTAGCCGTCCACTTACCACTTTCAACTCAGAACCTATGCTCGGTTCGGGCCAGCACGTCCTCCTGCACGGCGCGGCCCAGCCGAGTGAAGTAGGCTGAGAAGCCGCTGACGCGGACCACCAGATCGGCGTAGTCCTGAGGCTTCTCCATGGCCGCTCGCAACATCTCCACTCCCGCGGTGTTAAACTGGAGCTGCACGCCGCCCATCCCGAAGCAGGTTCGGATGAGGGCCGCCAGCGCCGCCACGCCCTCGTCGCCGGCCAGCGCGGAGGGGTGGAACTTCATGTTGACGACGTTGCCGCCGGGAGCCAGCTTGTAGTCGAGCTTGGCCACCGAGCGGGCCACGGCGGTGGGCCCGTTGCGATCTCGGCCGAAGGAGGGCGATGCGGCGTCGCTGAGCGGCTCACGGGACTTGCGGCCGTCGGGCGTAGCGCCCACCTCAAGTCCGGCAGCCACGTTCTGCACGTTCGCCGCCATGAGGCCCCAGAAGCGCCCTCCGCGCGGCAGGCGGCGGCACAGGAGCGAGGCGCCGAAATCCGCGGCCACCTGCACGGCCAGGCCGTCCACCTCCTCGTCGTCGTTGCCGTACTTGGGCGCCTCGCGCAGCATCACGGCCCGCTCGGCCTCGAATCCAGCGAAGTCGGCGTCGAGCATCTCGCGAAGGCCCGACAGCGTCCAGCGTGCCTGCCGGTACACGAACCTGCGCACCGCCGCCAGCGTATCCGCCACGGAGCCGATGCCCATACCCGCCACGCCGTGACAGGCCTCATAGCGGGCGCCGCCGTCGTTGATGTCCAACCCACGCTCGATGCAGTCGGCCGTCATGGCGCTGAGGAGCGGGGAGGCCAGGTCAGGAGCGCGGGCATCGGCCTCGCGCTCCATGCCACAGATCCAGCCGCAGTGAGCGTCGAGACCGTGCTCCATCTGGCGCAGGAAGGCCGCGTAGAAGGCCTCCCAGTCGGCTGGTTCACCGGTGTCAGCGCCTGCGCGCTCACCCGTCAGGCCGTCGATGCCGCCGCGGAGGGCCAGATCGGCGCAGCGGAGCAGGTTGAAGCGGCTGTCGGCCCAGGGCGCCTGCTTGCCCTGGATGTGGGCCTCGATGCAGCCGACGAAGCAGTAGTCGCGGGCGTCTTCCAGCGCATAGCCGTGGTCGGCCAGGGCAGGCACCTGCACATCGTCGTTGTAGACAGCCGGGAAGCCGATGCCCGTGCGCACGCACTCGGCACAGGCCCGGACGAAGGCATTAGGCGTGCATGAGGCTATGCGGGCGGTGAGGTTGGGCCCCGGCCGCCGGATTCTTCCCACGGAGCGGACTAGCATGAGGCTCAGCGGGTTCACGGCGTCGTGGCCACACGGCGTCAAGCCGCCCACGCAGACGTTCTGGATGTCGCCCCGATGCACCAGCTTCGCGATGAAGGCGTCCGTGAGAGCCTGGGCATCGTTTCCGTCCAGACGGCCTGCCGCCAGATCGTCGCGCAGGAATGGCCAGAGGAACTGGTCGGCGCGGCCCAGCGCCATGGCGTACCGGTCATCGAGCTGCATCATGTGGTGCGCCAGCAGGAGCAGTTGCAGGGCCTCGTGGTAGGTCCGCGGCGGCTCTACGGCCAGGCGGCGCAGCATGGCCTCCTGCCGTGCGGCCAGGTCGGCGTATGGCCCCTTTGACTTGCCTGAGACGGCGTCGGCCCAGCGTTGCACGAAAACCTGCGCCCCTTGGAGCGCTACCATGACGGCCGCGAGGAACGTGTGTCTGGCCGACGCCGTGAACGGCTCCCGTGGCAACGCGGCCGCGGAGGCTCGCGTGCGGACCATGAGCCCGCCCAGGCCGTCGCGCAGCAGGGAGGCGTAGTCCGGCGCGGCGTGGTCGGAATGGGTGCCGAAGTGGCGTCCGGCGAAAGGCCTCAGGGCGTCGGAGGCAGCGGCGAGCGCCGGGGCATCGGCGCGCTCGGACAGGCGTCCGAGGCCCGAGCCAACCAAGAGCTCACCAGGCGTCAGGGGCAGGTCGCACTGGCGCAGGACCGCGTTCAGGGCGTGCGCGCGCCGTAGCGGCATAGGCTGCCCCTCGGTCCCTGTGAACGAGGCGGCCCTCCAGAGGGAGGCGACGTAGTGCGGGCGGGCATCCTGCAGCGCCAGGGTGGCAGCGGCCAGATGCTCGGCGGGCAGGTGCTTGGGCATGCTCATCGTCGCGACGTTTCCGGCACACGGGCAGTCCGCACCAGGACGCGCGTCGGCCTACTCATGGCCGGGCGGTAGCGGCACTATCTGGGCGATCGTCTGTCTGGGCAGCACCAGAGTCTCACCGTCCGACGTACGCAGGTAGACGAACGCATCGTCCTCGTCCTCAACGATGCCGATGGCGCTCCGGGGATCGCCGAGGAAGCGCCCTTGCAGCAGCACCTGCACCCAAGGCCCCTCCGGCTCGACGGTGGTCATTGGCCTACCCTCCTGCGACCAGCAGGGCCTTGATGGCCTTGCCGGAGCGCACAATCTCGATC
This sequence comes from uncultured Chthonomonas sp., assembly GCA_903951425.1. Lineage (GTDB taxonomy): Bacteria > Armatimonadota > Chthonomonadetes > Chthonomonadales > CAJBBX01 > CAJBBX01. The sequence continues at coordinate 59,647 of CAJBBX010000072.1, read as the reverse complement.
AGTGATGCGGCGTCGCGAACAGCCGCGCGATGCGTCACCAAATGGTGGATCGTGGGCCATGCATCGCGGACCGAGAGCAGGAACTCGAAGCATGCCTCGCGGTCCTCTGCCGTGAACTGGGCGGAGCCGAAGACCTGCAGGGCGTTGCATGTCAGCAAGTTCGGCGCGATGGAGGCCGCCCCCCGATCGGAGTACTGCCCGGCCAGCGCCAGCCTGCCGCGCGGCCGAAGGAGCGAGAGACCCTCGGCGAAGGCGTCTGGTGCGCCGGCGCCCTCCAGGACGAGGTCGGCGCCCAAACCGCCGGTGACGGCGCGGACGGCATCGAGCCGATCGGCCGCCGTGGAGGCGCGGATGTCAAGCGTGGCCGTGGCGCCCAGCGCACGGGCGAGCTCCAGGCGCAGCGGGCTCGACGAAGAGCCGATCATGGTGACGGAGACCGCGCCGTGCCGGGCAGCCCAGAGGACGCCGAAAAGGCCCACGGGACCGGAGCCGATCACCACTACGTGCTGGCCTGAGCGGACGCCGCCGGCGTAGGCCATGGCGCGAACCACCGTGGGCCCTGCGCAGAGGAACGCGGATGCAACCATGGGATCAAGGTCCGGCGGCAGGAGCTGCAAGTAGCCCGTAGGGCAGTTCGTCGCCTCGGCATAGCCGCCATGCAGGTGTGGGGCCACATCGGGGTCGGCGATATAGGAGAGCGAGGCCATGAGGTTCAGGCAGGAGGCCGCCCCGCCGGTACCGCAGAGCAGGCAGGAGCCGCAGGGCTCGATGACGTTCACGGCCACGAGGTCGCCGGGCTTCACCGGTCGGCCCAGGCAGTCGACGTGCGGGCCGTCGCCCAAACCCGAGACGCGGCCGAGGAACTCATGGCCGGGGATGAACGGCGGCGGTATGCCGATGGCCCCATCGAGGATGTGTACGTCCGTGCCGCACACGCCGGAGGCAACCAGGTCTACCACGGCACGCCCATCCGACGGCGGCAGCACCGGCAGCGACCGGACCTCCAGTCCCCGATCACATCCCACAAAGACGGCGGCATCCGCAGATCGCATGGTGGCATCCCCCTGCCATTGTGGTACCACATGCCTGCGCGGAGCCGCCCTGCCCGCCGGCAAATGGACCGAGGAGACACCCCATGCTTCTGGCCGCACTGATCGCTATTGTCCTTCCGACCGGCCCCGTGGCCGCGCGGGCCTCGCTGCCGCGGCAGGTGGAGGCGCTGGTGACGGCGGGCATCCGGGAGCAGAGGTACCCCGGCGCGGTGGTGGTGATGGGCCGGGGCAACCGGACGCTGCTCCGCCGCAGCTACGGGTCGCAGACGTACGAGCCGAGTGCGCCGCACATGCGGGTCAGCACGCTCTTCGACATGGCCTCGCTGACCAAGGTCGTGGCCACGACGCCTGCCGCCATGCTCTTGCTGCAGGACGGCTCGGTGGAGCTGGATCAGCCCGTATGGCTCTACCTACCCGAGTTTGCAGCGCGGGGCAAGGAGGGCGTCACGCTCCGGCGCCTTGCCACGCACGTCTCGGGCCTCAAGGCCTACGAGAGCTTCACCGTGGTGGAGAAGGGCCGGCGTCCAGACGAGACGACGGATGCCGCCCTGCTGCGCCGCTACGCCGACCTGCCGCTCTCCTACGCCACCGGCACGAAGATGGTCTACAGCTGCCTAAACATGCAGACGCTGGCGGGCCTGCTACAGCGCGTGGCGAATGAGGACACCGAGACCCTCTTGCGACGACGGCTATGGGGTCCGCTTGGAATGCGCGACACGACCTATCGCCCCACGCCATCGCAGGTTCGGCGAGCCGCGCCGACAGCGGCTACCACCGATGCGAAGCCGGTGCGCGGCGTGATCCACGACCCCCTCGCCAGGTACCACACGACGGAGCGGACCTGCCCCGGCAACGCGGGGCTCTTCTCCACCGGGCAGGACCTGGAGCGCTTCGTGCGGATGATGCTGGCCGGCGGCAGGCGTGGGCGGAGGGTGATCTTGCGGCCGGAGACGACGCGACTGGCGTTCACGGTCTCCACGCCACCGACCATCACGAGCCCGAGGAGCGTAGGCTGGGCGGTCTACACCAAGCCGCCCTACGCAGACGCCGCCGACGGAGACCCGGCGCACACTTCCATCGGTCACACGGGCTACACGGGCACATCGATCTGGATGGACCACGCCACCGGGGCGTACGTCATCTTCCTGACGAACCGGGTCTACCCCAGCCCGGCCACCAAAGGCGACGAAGGAGGCAGCATCGAGGGCATCCGCGCCAGTCTGATCAAGGCGCTGAAGGACGCCCTCGCCGCCGAGGCCAAGCCGAAGGCCTGAGCCCGATGCCTACCGTGCGGGGAGCTTAACCTGGGAGCCGTCTAATCCGATCAGCGTGACCGTGCCGTCGAAGAGGGCCACGCGGCGGCCATCCGGCGACCAGACCACGGCCAGGCCGCCCGGCACTCCTGCCCACTTTCGGACGATGGCGCCCGTGCCGTCCAGCTTGCCCAGCCAGCAGGCCGACGAGGAAGCAGGAGCCGGGGCCATGGCCACGATGAGGGCCAGCGCATCAAGCCCCGCAGCCGGATAGGCGCGGCCCAGACCCGTGGGCGCCTGGCGGGGACTGGGGTTCAGGGCGGGGATGCGATCCGGCAGGGGCAGACGGCGCGAACCGCGGCTCTCCAGGTTCAGCGCATAGAGCGTGACGAGGATGTACTTCGGGTTCGGCCCCCTGCGGCCCCAGACCAGCTCTTTGCGGTCCATGGAGAGCGCGAAGCCGATGATATCGCCAGTGCGCGTGACGCGGGTGACGTCGCCGGACTCCACGATGTAGACGTCGGCCTGCGCGCCGTCGCGGCCCACGAAGGCGACGTCATCGGTCTCCGGCAGCCAGACTACGTCGCCCGGGTCCTCCTCCACCGTGCGGCACGGGAGGGCCCGGCGCTGGGTCACGCCGCGGTCGGTGAGGTTGTACCAAACGGCCTCCACGGTGCCCTCGGGCGAGCCGCTGAAGCCCACGAAGCGCTGGCCGTCCTCGCGCCAGGCGTAGGGTGGGCCCACCTCGGCGGCAACCTTGCGGGTGCGACCCTTCTTCACGTCGTACACCCACGCCGCGGCGACGCCGTTCTCCGGCAGGCTGTAGACGATGGAGCCGCCGTCGGGGGACCAGACCGGGCACTTGCCGCCTGGCCCGGCCAACGTCCAGCCGCTGGAGCCATCGACTGCGGCGACCGCGACGCCGTCCTTAAAGGCCACGGCGACCTGCTTGCCGTCGGGCGACCAGGTGATCGGAGACGCCGCGGCTGGCAGCGCGACGGCCGCCAACAGGGCGGCGAGAAGAGCCTTACGCAACATGGAGCGCACCTCCTGCGGGTCAGCGGGCCGTCATCCGGATGGGGCAAGCCGCTCCCAAGCGATCGGACTCCTGGCTGTAGTGCAGGTAGGCCTGCACGCGCGCGCCGACGGCGAAGTCGCAGGGATCGGGACAGCCGGTCTGGATGGCGGTGATGAACCGCTGGTAGTTGTTGGGCGACGGCGGGCAGACCTCGGTGCGCCAATCGTGGCGGTCGATGGCCTCCTGGCCGGTGCAGGTGCGGTACTCGTCCCACGAGCGGTCCAGCTCCACGTCGATGGCGCCGCCGTCGCCGTATATCCTGGCCCGCAGGCTGTTTACCTGCCCCGACGCCCAGCGCGTCGAATGCACGGCGCCCATGGCCCCGTTGCAGAAGGAGACGGCGCTGACGAAGCTGTCGTTCGCGTCCAGCACGTATTCGCCCACCATCTCATTGGGCTCGCCCTTGCTGAAGGTCCGGAGACGGCACTGGATCTCGGCGATGTCGCCGCAGAGGTAGCTGACCATGTCATAGATGTGGCAGCCGATGTCGCCCAGCACGCCCGCGCTGCCGTGGCGCGTGGAGAGCCGCCAGGTGAGGTGGTTGCCCGTGCGCCAGTCGCCCCACTCGCGGCTGACGAGCCAGCTCTGGAGATAGCTCGCCTCGACGTGCAGGACGCGGCCGATGGCCCCTGCCCTGATCGCCGCCGCTGCGCCCTGGACGGCGGCCGAGTTGCGGTAGGAGAAGTTCACCATGTTGATGCGGCCGGAGGCCCGGGCCGCCTCGGTCATGCGGAGGGCGTCCTCCAGCGACGTGGCCAGCGGCTTCTCGCAGAGCACATGCAGGCCCCGCGCCAGCGCCTCCAGCGAGCACTCGGCGTGGGTGGCGTCGGTGGTGACCACGGCCACGGCGTCCAGCGCCTCGTGATCGAGCATGGCGCGGTAGTCTTCGTAGCTGCTGGGCACTCCGCGATCCTGCGCGAACTTCGTCGCCTTGCCGGGGACGACATCGCAGCAGGCCACGACGGTACAGCCCTCGATCTCACGGTAACGGTCCATGTGCGCGTTGGCCATGCCGCCCGCACCGATGATGCCCAGTCGAACCACGTTTGCGCTCCTTGCAGCGGCAGCCCCCTCGGGCCGCCGGTTCTAGTCGTAATCTGTGTTCAGCGTCACCTGCGACGGCGCCAGGCCGTCAGCCTCTGCGGTCAGGGTCACGGCTCCGGGCTTGCGGCCCGCCTGCACCACCACCAAGCAGCGCCCGCGGAACGTGCGCCGCCGGGGCTGCATGAAGCTCGCCACCGAGGTGGGATCGGCGTTGCCCACGGCGGCGATGCGGGCCGGGCCGGTAACGCCGAAGGAGACGTTCACATCGGGATCCGGAGCGAGGACGCCGGCGGCATCGACCACCTCCACGGTGACGAAGGCGAGGTCCTGCCCGTCGCAGAGCATGGCGGACCGATCAGTCCGGAGGCGTAGCCCGGCGGCGGGACCGGCGGTCCGCAGGACCCAGCGTCCGGCCTCCTTGCCGTTGCCAGCATAGGCCACGGCACAGAGCTCGCCGGGCTCGTAGGGCACGGTGTAGATGGCCTCGAAGCGGGTGCCGCGGTCCACGGGCTGGGCGCCCAGGTCGCGGCCATTGAGGTAGAGCCGCACCTGCGAACGCGAGGAGTAGACCCGGACGGTGACATCGTCACCCTCGGCGCCGGGCCAGGTCCAGCAAGCCCTCTCATCGCGCCAGCCCCAGCCCTTTCCGAGCTGCCGACCGCCGAAGATGCGCGCGGGCGGCTCGACGAAGCAGGAGACCGCCGTGCCCACGCCCCAGAGCGCGTCGCGGTAGTAGGACTGCGGACGCTTCATGCCGATGAGGTCGAGGTCGCCGCAGTTCGAGACCGTCCAGGGCCAACCCTCGGGGCCGGGGTCACCCTCGACGGTGACGGAGCCGAGGCAGGCCTCACCCAGGTGGTCCATGGCGGTCCAAACGAAGTCGCCCAGCACCCACGAGCGGTCGAAGACGCCCATCCAGCTCTCGAAGGCCTCCGAGGCGTGGGAGAAGGACTCCGAGCCGAAGATGAGGCGGCCGGGGACGCGCTTGTGGTCAGCGTCGTACTGCTGCCATCGGTAGTTGTAGCCCGCCAGGTCGACCTGCGTGAAGAGGCCGTCCAGCTTCTCCCAGTTCTCGGCGTCCGGCAACGCGGCCACAGCCACGGGTCGGCTGGGGTCGATGCCGCGGACGCGGTGTACCAGCATGGCCGCGGCCGCCGCGGTGGCCTGCTCGTGCTGGTTGGGTATCTCGTTGCCGACGGACCAGGCAAAGACGCAGGGGTGGTTCCGGTCGCGGAGCACCATGGCGTCGATGTCCTCGCGCCAATGCTCGTTGAAGAAGCGGCCGTAGTCGTCGGGGTTCTTGCCCTCGGACCAGCAGTCGAATGCCTCGTCCAGCACCAGCATGCCCAGCCGGTCGCAGGCGTCCAGGAAGGCCGTGGAGGGCGGGTTGTGGGCCGTGCGGATGACGTTGAAGCCGCTGGCCTTGAGCAGGGCCACGCGGCGCTCCTCGGCGCGGGGAAGGGCCCGTGCGCCCAGGCAACCGTTGTCATGGTGGACGCAGCCGCCCCGGAGCTTGATGGGCGCTCCGTTGAGGCGGAGGCCCGTCTCCGGGCAGACGTCGATGAAGCGGATGCCGAACTCGGTGGCCAGCACGTCGGCGATGTGGCCGTTGGCCACCACCGTGGTCACGAGGTGGTGCAGGTGCGGCTTCTCCAGCGACCAGAGCAGGGGCTTGGCCACCAGCATACTCTGGGCGAACTCCTCCTCGGCCCCGGCGGCCAGCCTGAGCGACGAGGAGATCGACGCCACCGTGTCACCGCGCGGGTCAACGATGCGCGAGGCCACGGTCACACTGCGCTCGCTCTGGCCGTCGTTCACCACCACGGTCTTCACCGATACGTCGGCGTCATGGGCGCCGGAACGCAGCGACGAGATGGCGATGCCCCAGGGCTGCGCGTGAACCGGGTGCGTGACGCGGACCTCGACGCAGCGCGTGATGCCCGACCCGCTGTACCAGCGGCTGGTCCGGCCGGACGTATCGAGCCGAAGCGCCAGCACGTTGGGCTTGGGGCCGTAGAGGGCGTGCGGCGTCAGGTCCATGTGGAAGGCCGTGTAGCCGTAGGGGTGGCGGGCGATCTGGACGCCGTTCAGCCAGACCGTGGCGTCCATGTAGGCGCCATCGAACATCAGGCTCACGCGCTTGCCGCGAGCGGCTGACGGGAGCTTGAAGGTCTTGCGGTACCAGCCCACTCCGCCCACTGTGTAGCCCGTATCGCGGGCGCCGGGGCTCTGGGGGTCGAAGGGGCCGGAGACGCCGGGCGCCTCGGGCAGGTCCTCGATGGACCAGTCGTGCGGCACGTCCACCATGCGCCACGCGCGGTCGTCGAACGAGGGTTGCCAGGCGTCGGGCTCATCGCCGCGCTGGAACCGCCAGTCGTCGTTCAGCGGCTGGTTTCGCTCCGTGGCGGAGATTGCAGCGGCGCAAAGCCCCGCAGCGGCGAGCAACAGCAAGGTCAGTACCAAGGTCCTCTCCTTCTCCGGCCACGCACGCGCGCCTGATGGCGGCCACGTAACACCCTATCAGTGTACCGGAGCCATGCAAGCCCGGGCCGCGACGGCTTCAATGCCCATGCCACACCTGCTACACTCAGGCCCACTACGCGGAGGATTGGGTAGCAGGATGACGTTCGTCGTGCTCATCGCGGGGGTCAGCGGGTCGGGCAAGAGCGCCCTGGCCGCCGAGCTGGCAGGGGCCTGGCGCGGGCGGTGCGCGCCGCTCTGCGTCGACAACTACTACCGCGACCTGGCGCATGTGCCCTTCGAGAAGCGGGCGCTGACCAACTTCGACGACCCCGCCGCCATTGACCACGAGATGGCCGCCCACCACCTGCGCGCACTGGCCGACGGGAACGGGATCGATACGCCGGTCTACTCCTTCGCCACCCATACGCGCACCGGAGAGGTGATGCACGTCGAGCCCGCGCCCGTCGTGGTGGCCGAGGGCATCCTGGCGCTCCACTGGCCCGAGTTGCGCTCGATCGCCGAGCTGCGAGTTTTCGTGGAGTGCCCGCTGGAACTTTGCCTCCAGCGTCGCATCAACCGCGACACCCGCGAACGCGAACGCACCGAGGCCGACGTGCGGCGCCAGTTCGCCGAGCAGGTGGAGCCCATGGCGCGTCGGTATGTGCTGCCCTCGGCCCGCCACGCCGACATCACCGTGCGCGGCGACGGCGACCTGGGCGAGGCCCTGTGGGCCGTCATGGCCGAGGCCGCTCTTCTACCCGGCGGACCTGCCCTGTCGGCCGAGGAGGCCCCATGAACGCCCTGCCCGCGCTGCTGCTTGCCGCCGCCGGTCCGCTGCCCGTCTGGATCGCGCCACCGCCCGACGCCGCGCGCACCACCGCAACCTTCGAGGCGTCGCTGGAGCTAAGCTCCCGCCCGACCCACGCACTGCTGCGGACCACGGCGCAGGACCGATACCGGGTCTGGATCAACGGCGCCGCCGTCGACGTGGGCGACCGGCCCTGGGCCGACGTGCGCCGCCTGACGAGCTGCCTTCGGGCGGGACGGAACAGCGTGCGCGTGGATGTTGCCTCCGAGGTCGTTCGCCAGCCCGAAAACTGCTGGATGGTGGTCGAACGCACCGTGGACCCGCCCATGCCGGCCCGGACGCTGACGATCGCCACGTCGGGCGCCCGCCGGTTTGAGTGGCTCTACATTGAGTGCCTCGACGCAGCCGGCCGCTCGTCGGGCTACTTCTGCCCCGAGCGCACCGACCCGACGCTGCAGCTGGGCGACTCGGGACAGGCGGCCCTGCATACGATCGACCTGCGGTCGGCGGACCGCATGCCGATCGGAGCGGCGGGGTGCGATCTGGAGCGCGTGGCGCGGGTCCGCATCCGCATCGACCAGAAGCGCACCGGGCGCGACCCGAGCGGCTCGGTCACCTTCGACCGGGTGGCCCTGGACGGCCCCACCGGCCTGCGCGACCTGGGCGGCGAGGAGGGCTGGCGCATCGCCGACGGCCAAGGCGACGCCCTCCGGTGCCGCGTCCGTTCCGAGGGGTCGGGCTTCCGAGCGGTCTACGACTTCTCGCCGGCGCCGGCCCAGCGCCTGGCTCTGGACCTGCGCGCCTTCGCCGGGAGCCGCGAACTGGGACGGCTCGTCAGCGGCCCGCACTGGAGCGTAGACGGCGCGAAGCCCCTGCAGACCGTCCGCCCGCCGTGCCCCGACTGGCTGCACATCGCCTACTGGCCCATCGACATCCGCCACACCGGCGACACCGGCGCGCAGCCCGTGGCCGCGACCACCTCCGTGCGAGTGGCCGACGGCGCCGACCGGGCGGCGGCCGGACGCACGTTGCCCGTGGATGTGACTGTCTGGGACGCGGCTCCGGGCCACGCGCCCAGGTGCGTCGTCACCGTGCGCGACTGGCGGCGCCGGTCGGTCCAACGGCTCCCGCTGGCACTGACGCGCGGCAGGGCCTCGGCGCGGCTGAAGCCCCTTCCCAGGGGCCTCTACACGCTGGAGGCCGAGCTGCCCGGCTCGCGGAACGTGCAGGCGCACCGAACCGCGCTGGCGCTGCTCGGTCCCGGCCAGAAGCGCGTGAGCGATCTGTTCGACACGCTGGGCCCCTTCAGTACCGTGCGCCGGGGGCTGCAGGGCGTCGACCTGGGCTACGTCGACAGCCCCGCGCTGCTCCTCTCCCTGCGCGACCTGGGCGTCAACTTCCTCCAGTTCCACCTGGACCCTGCGCAACTCGACAACGGTGAGTTCCGCGAGCTGCTCGCCTTCTGCAAGGCCACGCGCAGCCGCTTCGCTTTGAACAACGAGACCGCGAACTGGGCCCCCGAAGCGCTGGACAAGCAGGGCCGCAACCGCTTCGCCGCGACGGCCGGGTGCCACCGGTGGGACATCGAGCCGGAGGCGCTTGAGGAGGCGGCGGCCACGGGCCTCTTCGAGGGGGTGGTCTACGACGAGGGCGAGCACATGCAGATGTCGCGGAACGCCTACTCGGGCCTCCCCGACCCGGTGCATCGGAAGCCCTACCTCGTGGAGACCACCGGCATGACACTGCCGCAGGCATACGAGGCGCTCGTGGAGGCTGCGGGGCGTGTGGCGGCATCTAACCGGAGCCATGGCGCACGGACGCTGGTGGAGAGCGTCTTCCCGGTGCTCTGGCATCCGCTGGCCCGCTCGGGCTTCACGCTCTGCCCCAAGCTGCTCAAGGAGGACATTCACCCGGTCGTGCTGGCCCAGGCTCTGGGCGCGGCCCGGCAGTACGGGGCGGAACTCTGGTTCAGCCCGGACCTCTGGCACATCGACCAGTTCCCCGGCCACTCGGCCACGGAGTACCGCCAGGCGCTGGAACTGGCCCGCGCCGCCGGCGTGGACCACGTCTACACCGAGTTCACGACCTGCCTCGCGCCCTACGGCGCCACCCAGTACGACCTGTCGGAGTACGGCGCCGTCCTGCGCCGCCACATCGCCCGGCAAGCCTCGGAGCCGGCGGCGAATCCTTACCGCGACTTCGCGCCCGAGGTAGCCATGGTCCGCTTCCCGGACAGCGACTGGGGCCAGGCCACGGGCAGCTACTGGAACACGCTCTACGGGGCGGAGAACCTGCGATCGACGCCCGAGACGCGCGAGTGGCTGCAGGCCTGGCACTGGCTGACCGGCGGCGCCACGCACCCCGGCGCGGTGAACACCAACAGCGGCGTCTATGACCGCTACGCCTGGCGGTTCGACATCCCCGCGCCGCGGACGGCGATCTACGACCACCGGGTCGGTTACGAGACGCTGAAGGGCGCGGCGACGATCATCCTCTGCGGCATCGAGGTGACTCCGGAGACGCTGGAGGCGGTCCGCCGATGCGTCCGCGAGGGCGCCGTATGCTACGCCACCGGGCGGCTCTGCCCGCCGGACGTGCGGAGACAGGCGCAGACTGACCCGAGCCGCGTGGCTGACGGCCTGGGCCAATGGGTCGTGACGACGGCGTTCACAAAGGAGGCGCTGGGGGTGTTCGCGGAGGGGCCTCGGCGCAGAGGCCCGTAGCTGCCGCGGGGCCCGCGCGCTACGGCGGCAGCGCCAGCTCCAGGTCCATCTGCCCGCGTGAGAGGCTCTTGGCGTGTCCGTCACCGTGCAGCACGTTGTAGCGCCACTCCCCCACGTCCCACGATCCGTGCCATCGGCCGCAGGCATCGAACAAGACCGCGACACGGGCCGGAGCTCGGAACGCTCCGTCGGGAATCTGCAGCCGCGTGATGTCGGTGCGGTAGCTGTAGCTCGTGCCTAGCCGCGCGAAACTCGTGGGCCTGGCATCAAGGGTGCGGCCCACCCAATCGGCGACTTCGTAACCGCTGTCGAGCGGACATCGGAACAGCTCCCGGTGGCGGGCATAGGGCAGGAGTAGCGCATGCAACAGCGGCATGGCAGGTATCTGGCCCATGAAGTCCGGATAGGCCGCCCAGATCCCCGGCAGGCTCTTGTCGATGGGATCGACGGCCCAGGGGTAGCGGTCGTCCCAGTCCTGCTGGTAGGCGCGGATCGCCAGGCCTATCTGCCGGAGGTTGGTCAGGCAGGCCGTAGCCTGGGCCCCGGCACGCGCCCTGGCCAGCACGGGGAAGAGCAGCGCCGATAGCACGGCGATGATGCCGATCGCGGTCAATAACTCGACGAGCGTGAAGCCGCCGGCCCACTGCGCTGGGCGCCCCGGTCTGCTCGGAGCGGCATGCGCGATGCAACGGCGGCTCAATGTCGCGATCACCACCCGCCGCCTGAGCCGCGCCCCGCCCTGCGCTTCATGAACTCATCAAAGGAGACCGCGCCCTTGGGTACGCCGGCCTGCCCCCTGAACGCCGTCACCCACCCGCCGATGCCGTTCACACGGAGGGTGTCCTTGAGGGGAATCCTCTCGACGGCACCATCGTCCCACACGACAATGTAGAAGCCCCGAGGATCGGCGACGGCGCTGTCGGAGCCCGGCACGTGCTGCACGTGCATATGCACATACAGGTCACACGTGGCCGTAACATCCCGCAGACCGGCCGGCCGGGGCCCGCCTACCAGCAAACCATCGGGCCGTGCCGTGTGCAGCAGCCATGGCATCACGTCCGCCCCCATGCGCCGGACAGCAGGATCTTCGGCAAACCCAGTGTCAGGATTCCGAAATGCCCGGCTCGCCGCCCGTCCGTCCCTGAAGCCGTACTGCTGCGGATGCGATAACATGTCCAGGGTCAGGTCGCCACCGGACGGCCACTTTCCGCCGTGGCTACCGCGGTAGGTCGAGACCGCCTGTACAAGGGCTTCGCCGGCGTCAAGGGCCTTGCCGGGATTGCCGGGCACGGCGCCGCGCACATACGGACCGTCTGGTGACCGGGACGGCACAACGTGCCCGCTCGTGGTACCCGCCCGATGCGTCCGTGCGTATTGCAGGTAACCAGCCAGTACCAGGATCACGATACAGGCCAATCGAACCGGAAGCGGAATCCTTGCCATGGTCGCTGTGCCCCTATGGGCCTATGGGCGTTGCGACGCACGGTGCAGGCGGAGTGCCAACGACGCATGCGGCAGGATTGCGTGTCTTGCAGTTGAGCGTCGTTATCTCCGGGACCGAACCGTAACTGCACCAAAGCGTCACGACCCAATCCGTCCATGGGCAGGTCACCCAGTGGTACTGGCCGTCCTGATTGTAGTCAACACAACACATACAGAATCCGGAGCTGACAGGCACGACGGTGCGCGTGCAGTGAAACACATCATATGGAGACAATGTGTTTTCACACCCAGTTTCGTCTACGGCGCAATGCCCGACGGCCAAGGCGTTCGAAAGCGTGGCCAAGCAACATAATACAAGAATCACAGAGAGAGAGCGCATCTACTTGACCTCCTTGCTGGCATCTATTATAGTGGCATCCACAACGGCTGGGGTGTTGTCGTGACCGGTACTGGTCATGACCGTGACGGAGTGCTTCATTGGGCCCTCACGATTCGGCGCCGGCACGGCAACGTCAAGAGACGCAGAACCGAGGGGCGCCAACGTGAAAGGCAGACGCCTGCCGACGAAGCCTCGTGTGCAGCCGCAATCGCCCTGAAGGCCGGTCACCGTAACCGGCCATAATGTGTGGATGTTGCGCACTACGAAGGTCGAGCGAACCAGTGCACCCGCATGAACCACACGTTCGCGCTGCACGCTGGGAACTACAAGCAAGCCGGCGCGAAGGACCGGCACGAACTGCCCACCAGCCACAAGGACGAACAGCACCGTCAGCAGCGGTCCTGATGCTACGTCAACCACGCGAAACAGGCGCCGCACCGTGCGGCGCAGGCGCGCCTGGTTGGCCCTTGGCGCACCGGCCACTTGGCCCCGGCCGTGGGCGTTCGGAGGAGGCGGCGGCTGAAAACTCATAGCGCATCATCCAGACCACATGGAAATACCGACGAACGATGGTAGCACGTACAACGACCAGTTTCAAGACGGCTCTACGACCTATGGAGCGTTTTAGTCTGTAAATGGATGACGGCGGCCGACGTACGATTCCGTCTTTGCTGTTGCAAGATCCTGAGCGCCATTGTATGACGATAACTTGCGAATCTACCTAGTCAACGATTGCCACGCTGTTTGGCGCCCGCAGGTAATCGGAGGTCCACTGACGGCTGCATGGGATTGCTGGCCATAGCGTGACGCCGGCGAGGTCGGACGGCGGCACGCCGCAGGTCCGCGCCGGCATGGATGGCGGTGGAAGGGCGCCTGGGACGGTTGCGACCTATGCAGCGGACCCGGCTGCAGGAGTTCGCCGCCCGGCCAAGGCAGTCAAGATGTTCACCTCTCTGCCAGGGTCAGCGCCAACCGGCGATCCCCGTCCCGGCAGGGAACGACGGTTTCGGCGGCGAACCTATACCGGCCAACTACCGGAACAGGAGCGCCGCACATGCTTGCCACGCTTACCCTTGACACCGAGTTCCACGCCGGGCCCATCGATCCGCGCATCTTCAGCGGCTTTCTTGAGCATATGGGCCGCGCCGTCTACGAGGGCGTCTACGACCCCGACAGCCCTCTGGCCGACGAGGACGGGTTCCGCACCGACGTGTTGGAGGCCGTTCGCGGTCTGCGCATGCCGCTGATGCGCTACCCGGGCGGCAACTTCGTCAGCAGCTACGACTGGACCGACGGCATCGGCCCGCGCGACCAGCGGCCCGCCCGACCCGACTACGCCTGGAAGAGCGTCGAGACCAACCAGTTCGGCGTCGATGAGTTCATGCAGTGGTGCCGCAAGGCCGACACCGCGCCCATGATGGCCGTGAACCTGGGCACCCGGGGAGCCATGGAGGCGCAGGCGCTGGTCGAATACTGCAATATGCCCGCCGGCACCTACTGGGCCGACCGGCGCGTGGCCAATGGGCGGCGCGAACCCTACGGCGTCAAGGTCTGGTGCCTGGGCAACGAGATGGACGGCCCCTGGCAGGCCGGGCATGTGCCCGCGGCGGAGTATGCCCGACGGGCCGACCAGGCGGCCAAGCTCATGCGCGGCCTCGACCCGACGATCGAGCTGGTGGCCTGCGGCTCGTCGGGGCGGTCTATGGGTACGTATCTGGCCTACGACCGCGAGGTGCTGGAGTACTGCTGGGACCACGTCAGCTACGTCTCGGCGCACCGCTACAGCTCCAACCACGCCGGCGATACGGCCTGGTACCTCGCCGAGGGCGTCGAGATCGACCGGATCATCGCGGACTACGCGGGCCTCTTCGACTACGTCCGCGGCATGAAGCGGTCCGACAAGCGGGTCCACCTCTCCTTCGATGAGTGGAACGTCTGGTACAAGGCCATGGAGATGGACGGCCGTTGGACCAAGGCCCCGCACCTCATCGAAGAGGTGTACAACCTGGAGGACGCGCTGGTCTGCGCCCAGTACCTCAATGCGTTCATCCGCCGCGCCGACGTGGTGAAAGTGGCTTGCATCGCGCAGATCGTCAACATCATCGCGCCCATGCTCACGCGGCCCGACGGACTACTCATCCAGAGCATCTACCATCCCTTTGCCCTAATGGCCCGGCACACTGCGGGGCGATCCCTCTGCACACAACTCGACTGCCCCACCTACAAGGCCGGCTCGCGGGGCGACGCGCCTATGCTCGACGTCTCGGCCTGCCTGGATGACGAAGGCCGCCTGGTCCTCTTCGCAGTGAACCGGAGCCAGACCGACGCCGTGACGCTGGACGTGCGCCTGAACGACGCCGTCGTGACCGCCGCCACCGGAGCCGACGCCCTGCACGGGAGCGATCCCAAGGCCGCCAACAGCTGGGAGGCCCCCAACGCCGTGGAGCCAACGGCCTGGCAGGCCGCCACGCAGGATGGCCGCCTCCGCGTCACCGTACCCGCCCTGGGCTTCGTATCCGCCCGCGCGACCATCGAAAGGAAGTAGCCCATGCGACGCCTCTGCCTGCCCATACTGGCCGCCTGCCTGGCCTCGATCATGCCGCCCGCCCTGGCCCAGACGCCCTCGGAGATGCCCGCCGAGCGCGACAAGCGGATGGGCTGGTTCCGCGACGCCCGCTTCGGCCTCTTCATCCACTGGGGCCTCTACGCCATCCCGGCCGGCGAGTGGCAGGGCAAGGAGGCCGGCGGCACGGGCGAGTGGATCATGACCAACGCCAAGATCCCCGTGCCGGACTACGAGCCGCTGCTGGCCCAGTTCAACCCGGTCAAGTTCAACGCCCTGCAGTGGGTGAAGCTGGCCAAGCGCGCCGGCATGAAGTACGTCGTCATCACCAGCAAGCACCACGACGGCTTCTGCCTCTACGACGCGAAGAACAGCGACTGGGACGTCATGTCCACTCCCTTCAAGCGCGACATCCTGAAGGAGCTGGCCGTGGCCTGCAAGTCTGAGGGGATGCGGCTCTGCTTCTACCACTCCATCATGGACTGGCACGAGCCCGACTACCTGCCCCGCCGCCCGTGGGACAAGCGGCCCGCCGATCCGGCCAGCTTCCCCGCGTACATCGAGTACATGAAGGCCCAGCTCAAGCAGCTCGTGAAGGAGTACGGACCGCTGGGCATCATGTGGTTCGACGGCGAGTGGGAGAGCACCTGGACGCATGACATGGGCAAGGAGCTCTACAGCTACGTGCGGAGCCTGCAGCCGAACATCATCGTCAACAACCGTGTGGACAAGGGCCGCCAGGGGATGCAGGGCCTCAACAAGGAGGGAGATTTCGCCGGCGACTACGGCACGCCCGAGCAGGAGGTGCCCGCCACCGGCCTGCCCGGAGTGGATTGGGAGTCGTGCATCACGATGAACGACACCTGGGGCTACAAGAAGAGCGACACCAACTGGAAATCGGCGCCGGACCTGATCCGCATGCTGGTGGACGTGGCATCGAAGGGCGGTAACCTGCTGCTCAACGTGGGCCCCACCGCCGAGGGTCTCATCCCCGAAGCCAGCGTGGAGCGGCTCGAGGCCATGGGCGCCTGGATGCGCAAGAACGCCGAGAGCATCCACGGGACCACGGCCAGCCCCATCGGCCGCCCAGACTGGGGACGCGCCACGACGAAGGGCTCCAAGGTCTACCTCCACGTCTTCAACTGGCCCGCCGACGGGCGCATCGCGGTGAAGGGGCTACCCGCCTTCATCAAGCGCGCCTCGCTTCTGGCCGACCACGGGACCACGCTGAAGGTGCTCCGCACGGGCGGCGACGTGACGCTCGTGGGCCCGACGACGGCGCCGGACGCGGTGGACACCGTGGTGGTGCTGGACACGCAGTAAGGAGTGCTGACGGCCCGGCGGGCTCAGCGGCCGGCGGCGATCGCCTTGTATGCCGCCAGCGACGCCTGCCGGGCCTGGGCATGGTCAACCATGGGGCGCGGGGTGCTGCTGCCGAGTTCCACGCCCGCCGCACGGAGGGCGTCGGCAGGCGCCTCCCATGGCGCGTGGAGCCAGCGGTCGGCCAGGCCCGCCAGTTCGGGGACCCACCGGCGGACGTAGGCGCCGGTCGTGTCGAACCTCGCGCCCTGCAGGCTCGGGTTGAAGACGCGGAAGTAGGGCGCGGCGTCGGCGCCACAGCCGGCGACCCACTGCCAACCCATGGTATTGTTAGCCAGGTCGGCGTCCACCAGCGTCTCCCAGAACCAGCGCGCGCCCTCCTGCCACGGGATGAGCAGGTCCTTCACGAGGAACGAGGCGGCGATCATCCGGACACGGTTGTGCATCCAGCCCGTGGCCCAGAGCTCGCGCATCCCGGCGTCGACGATGGGGTAGCCCGTCTGCCCGCGCTGCCACCTGCGCAGAGCCTCGGGGTCGGAGCGCCACGGGAAGCGGGCAAACTCGGGCCGCAGCGGCTCGGCGTCGGTCTCGGGGTGGTGCGCCAGCAGGTCGTGCGCGAACTCCCGCCAGGCCAGCTGCCGCAGGAAGGGCTCCGCCGGTGCGCCCTGCGGAGGGCCCGCGCAGAGGTCGTGCCAGACGCGGCGGGGGCTCACTTCGCCGAAGTGGAGGTGCGGCGCCAGCCGCGAGACGCCGGGCAGGGCCGGGAGATCGCGGTCGGTTGCGTAGCGCTCCATTGGACCGGCGGCGAACGCCTGCAGCGCATCGAGCGCACCCGCCTCGCCGGGCGCCCAGGCAGCATGCAGCCCCGAGGCCCAGTCGACTGCAGGGAGCAGCCCGAGCTCGGCAAGGGGCAGCCCTTCCCCATCACACTCCACACCTTGCAGGCGCGCCGGTCGCGGACCCGGGGCCTCCACAGGCATGGCCGCCCCGGCGCGCCAGAAGGGCGTGAAGACCTGGAAGCCGTTGCCGGAGCCGTTCCGGATGGAGCCGGGCCGCCAGAGGGTGCAGGCGTCGAACGCGGCCGCCTCGATGCCCGCCGAAGCCAGTGCACGGGCCATGGCCTCGTCACGGCCTCGCAGGTGCGGCTCGGGGAGGCGGTTCCAGACGACGCGGCGGGCGCCGGTTCGGCGGCACTCTGCCAAGAGGGCCTCGACGCTGGCGCCTCGGGATAAGCGCAAACGGGCGCCGGCCTGCGCCAGATCAGCCGAGAGCGCGGCGAGGCTCTGGTGCAGCCACCAGCGGCTCGCCGAGCCGGGAGCCCAGGGCTCCTCCTCGTCTGGAGCCCACACGAAGAGCGGCGCCACGGGGCCATGCGCGGCGGCGGCGGCCAATGCGGGGTTGTCGTCCAAGCGCAGGTCGCGCCGGAACCAGACGAGGGTGGTCGACATAGGGGGTGGAAGGCCGGACCGAGCGGAGGCGCCGCCCGATCCGGCCTGATGCGTCTACTCGCCGATCTGCGGGTAGGCCACGTCGTAGCCCAGGTAGTAGCCCAGGGCCTCGCGGACGGGTGCTGCCACGCTGCCGGGCGTGATGCCCACGTGGTGCCGATGCCCGTTGTAGCCGATGTAGCGGAGGACGTCCTGCAGTCCGCCGATCTGGGCGACGCCGGCGCAGCCGAAGAAGACCGCAGGGATCGGGTCCGGCGTGAAGCGGCCCTCGCCCACGTAGAACTTCAGCTTGCCTTCCTGCGTGGTCATGCTGGAGAAGGAGAAGTCCTGCGGCTTGATGCGCCCCACGTTGCAGCCGAACGACGCGTTGATGCCGGGTGCGTTGTCCAGGATGGCGTGGTTGGTCACGGTGCCGCGGCCGGTCATCAGGTCCTGCGGCACGGGCCCACAGTGGAAGAGGATGCACTTGTCCTCATCGTCGCCGTAGTTGTTGTTCCAGTCGAGGCACGTGGCCGGAGCGCCGGAGGCCGCAGCCAGGGCGTGCATGGCCACCGCGTTGCCCATATCGACCTCGCAAGCCGCCACGACGCCGCGGTTGTTCAGCTCGCTGAGCAGCACGCAGGGGGAGATGCCCATCTCGCGCTGCATCTCAACCCAGCAGCGGATCGCCACCGCGTCCAGGTTGTTCTCCTCGATGATCTGGTCGAAGACGACGCCCATGCGGGTGATGGTCGAGAAGCTCTCCTCCGGCACGCGGCTGAAGTCGGCGTAGGCCTTCAGCGTGGCCGCCTTGTCCTTCACGGCGGCGTCGGCATCGGTCAGGGCGCGAACTCGGCAGAAGACCTCGGAGAGGTCATAGGTCTCCATGGTGATGCCGTGCTTCTGCAGGGCCAGTTCGTCGATGCGGACGGTCTTGAAGGCGGTGGTGCGGGCGCCGATGGCTCCGACCACGAGCCCCTTGAAGGCCGACGTGACCGAGCAGACGCGGGCGAAGTGGTCCACGTTGGCCTTGAACGCCGCGCTGTCCGGCGCCGCGGTGTGGGGCTTGAGCGCGGTAAACTTCACGCCGGTCTGGCAGAAGACATCCATGATGGAGAACTTGCCGCAGAAGGAGTCGCGGCGAAGTGCGGGCTCCATGCGGTCCATGGTGTCGGGATAGGCCTGGATCAGGATGGGCACGCCCGCGTGCTGCAGGGCCGCCACGGCGCCGGTCTCGTCGCCGAAGTTGGGCAGGCTGAGGATGATACCGTCGAACTTGCCCTCGTTCTCCTTCAGGAAGCGGGCGTAGATGGCGCCCTCGGCTGGGGTCTCGACGGCGCCGAAGCGGGTGGCATCGGCGTCGAGCATCAGCGTCTCGTAGCCCTGCGCTTCAACGGCGGCCTTCACCTCCTGCCGCGCGGAAGCCATGAGCGATCCCGGGAAGAAGCCCCGGTTACCGAAGAAGAGGGCGAATCTCGGCTTGGCGCCTAGGCCCATGCTAGTCTCCTTTCATGGTGCGGAGGGCCTTGCGGGCGCCCCCCATCGACTGATAGAGGTCACGATAGATGGCGAACCGCTCCTCGTAGAGGGCGGTGCGGTTGGGATCGGGCTCGAAGGTGCGGCCCACCACGGCCCAGGCCTCGGCCGCTTCAGGCTCAAGCAGGCCCGCGCCGACGCCGGCGAGCCGGGCCGCGCCGAGGCAGGTACTCTCGGAAACCCGCATGGTGGAGAGCGGCACGCCCAGGATGTCGGACTTGATCTGCATCCAGATGGGGCTCCGGGCCCCGCCGCCCACGGCGCGCAACTCGGTGACGTTGAGCCCCGCGCCGGCCAGCGTGTCCAGGTTCCACTTCATCTCGTAGGAGATGCCCTCAAGGAAGCCTCGGAAGAGCTCCGCTCGGGTGGTGGAGAGCTTCAGGCCGAACACGGCCCCGGCGCCGTCGGGGTCGAAGTGCGGCGTCCCGGTGGGACCGAAGTGCGGCAGGACCACCAGACGCGACGGCTCAGGCGAAGCCGCATCCATGATGCGCGAATAGGCGTCGACGCCGTCGGCCGCGGCCTGCTCGGTCTCCGACACGGCCACCTGGTCGCGCAACCAGCGGAGTACGCTGCCGGCGGTGATGCTGAACAGGACCGTGGTCCATAGCCCGCCGATCACATGCGGATACGACGCAAGGTTGCTCCGCATGAGCAGGGGGTCCAGGATAAGCCGGTCCAGCGCCGGGCAGATGCACTCCACGGTACCGATGGAGAAGGCCGCAACTCCCGGATTGGAGGCCCCGCAGCCCACGGCGCCCACGGGCTGGTCATGGCCGCAACAGGCCACTGGGATGCCGGCGGCAAGCCCCAGTTCGGAGGCTGCCTCGGCCGTGACACCGCCGCAGGGCGTACCGGACGGGACGATGCGCGGCAGGCAAGCGGCGTCAAGGACCAGCGCGTGCAGCACCTCCGGCGACCAGTCCCCCGCCGACACGTCGTAGAGCATCGACCGCGCGGCCATGCTGGGGTCGGTGGCCATCTCGCCGGTAAGGGTGTAGGCCACGAGGTCCTGCATGAAGAGGATGCGCGACATGCCCCGCCAGACTTCCGGCTGGTTGTCGCGAAGCCAGAGCAGCTTGTAGAGCGAATACATCGGGTACGGCGTGTGGCCGGTAGTGCCGTAGAGCCTTTCGGCCCCGAAGGCCTCGGAGAAGGCAGGCACCAGGTCGGCGGCCCGAGTGTCCGAGGAGACCATGCCGTTGCCCAGCACCGACCCGTCGGCCGCCAGCGGCGTGAACGCCTCCCCCTGCGACGCGACGCCGATGCTCTGCACCGGGTCTGACGCCGACTGCGCTGCGACGGACGCGATGACGCGGCGGGCGGCCGCGATCACACGCGCGCTGTCCAGCTCGGCGGCGCCCCGGAACGGGAAGAGGAGCGGGTACTCCTCGTAGGCCGAGGCGATCTGGGCGCCGTCCGCGCTGAAGGCGACGGCCTTGACGCCCGTGGTGCCGACGTCGACGCCCAGGAAGCTCACGACCGCTCTCCGATGAGGCTCTGAAGCATGGCCAGCGAGCCGTCCAGCTGCAGCACGTCGGTCAGCAACCGGTCCAGCGCCTGCGCGGCGGCAGACTGCCCATCCGCCACAGAGCCTCCGGCGGACAATGCGCGCTCGTAGGGCTGGCGGATGTCCGTCGCCACGTTCACCTTCGCCATGCCCGCGCCGATCGCTGCGCGGAGGTACTCCACCGCGATCCCCGAGCCGCCATGCAGCACAAGGGGCACGCCCGTGGCAACGCGCAACTCGGAGACACGCTCCACATCCAGCCGTGCGGTCACCTTGGTCTGCCCCTTGGTCGAGGGAGCGATGGCCCCATGCACCGACCCCACCGAGACCGAGAGCCAGTCGACGCCGGACTGCTCCACGAAAGCGCGCGCCTGGTCGAGCTCCGTGAAGCCGCGCTTGGTCGCGAACAGCTCGTCGTAGGGCGGCATGGGACCCGACTCGTGCCCCAGCACAGCGCCCAGTTCGGCCTCAACCAGGACGCCCTCCGGGTGGGCCATGGCGACGATCTGCGCCGCAGCCTCGATGTTCCCCTCGAAGGAGAGCCGCGAGCCGTCGACCATCACCGAGTCATAGCCCAGCGCGATGCCATCGGCGATCAAAGCTACGTAGTCGACGGTCAGGTTGTCCTCATCGATGACGGGCACATGGTCAAGGTGCAGGGCATCGTTGCGCCGGTTGGCCCAACGGTCGTACTCCTCCGCCACGGCGGCCAGGGAACACGCCTCGAACTTGAACAGCTCGAGCCGAGCCACCTCCACGAGGCCGAACGCGCCGTGGCGCTCCAGGGCCCCGCAGATCGGCCGCACGAGGGGCAGGTAGGGCACGTTGAACGCCGGGACGGCGATGCCGTGCTCGGCAGCCGCCCGCATAAGGCGCGCAAGGCGGTCAGATCGGTTCGATGGCAAGAGCGACTCCTTGGGTCAGGCCGGGGGCCAGTTGTCCTCGCGCGTAGCGTCACGCAAGGCGTCGATCAGTTGGGCGGGCTCCGGCGTACTGAGCAGCAAGATGTAGCCCAGCCGGGTGGGTATGCAGGCAACGTGCGCCGGGTCGGTAACGAACGCGAGGGCCCTCTGCCGTGACCGAGTGCGGAACCAGCCGGCGGCGTAACCCGGCATGCCGCAACCGTTGGTCCGCACGACCAGCGCCAGGTCGGGGTTCTCGCGCAGGTTCACAGCCCGTGCGCCGTCCGCATCAAGGTCCTTCAGCGCGATGGTCCGGCCGTAGATCGCCCCGGCGATCCGAAGCCCGTGGCGGCTCACCTCGAAGCTGGCGTGCCTGGCGGACCAGCCGAACGACGCGATCAGCGCCATCAGGCCCAGCATCACGAGGGCCAGCAACACTACCATCCCCACGGCGCCGGCCGAACCCGGGCTGATTGGGAAGCTCTTCATGCCTTGGCCTCCGACGGCGGCAGGGAGCCTGCCCGATGGTATGGTGCTTCACCACGCAGAGGGCGAACTCCTGCCTCAGCCAGGCCTACGCGGGCTCGGGCGCGCAACTCGGACAGGCGCAGGGCCAGACACGGAAGGTCCATGCGTCGGCCTGGCCCATGGGCTCGCGGATCGCCTCAAGCCGCGCCAGCACGGCGGCCAGCACCTCTGGCGCGTCGGCCGTCAGGAAGACATCCACCTGATAGCCCGGCACGCCCAGCGCATAGGGGACGCGCTCCACGGTGAGAAGGCTGATGTTGGCGTAGGGCAGGCCGGGGTACTCGGCGGCGCCGGGCTGGAACGCGGCCTCGCCCACGGGCGACAGCACGTTGCCTGTCAGGATGCCCTCGGGCATGTAGAGCGTGCAGCGCGCCGTGTGCCGCTTCTCGGGCACGCTGGCATCGGTGTGGGCCACGTCGAACAGCGAGTCCGGCCCGGAAGCGGCCCTCAGCGCCCGAAGGACATCGGAGCGTGGCCCGCCTGCCACCACCTCGACGTCAGCTACGCCTCCGGGACAGGGCGAGTAAACAAACTCCTCCAACTCCAACTGGTGGTCCGCCAGCCAGTCGCCGATGGCCATGACGAGGCCGGGCCGATCGGGCACCTTGCGCTCCACATGGAGCAGCGCATTGGTAGTCCCGACCAGCTTGTACTCGTAGACGGGCGCCGGCCGCGTCCAATCCGCCACCGGCCCGGTGGAGGCGCTGAACGCCGGAGCGGCCGGGCGGCCGCCAGGACCGCCCTGCCTGTCTGCGAAGGAACCCGTCAGCCTCGACATTGGCAACCTCCGGAAGCCGCATGGTGCGGCGGCTAGAACAGACCGTAGATCTCGCCGTTCGGGTGCATCCCGATCTTGTTGGCCGACGGCACCTTGGATAGGCCCGGCATGGTCATGATGTTGCCCGCGTAGAGCACCACCATGCCCGAGCCCGCACAGACCTTGGCGCCCCGCACAGTGATGCGGAAGTTGCGCGGCCGGTTCCGCAGGGAGGCGTCGTCGGAGAGCGAGTTCTGGGTCTTCGCCACGCAGATGGGCAACTCACGGAAGCCGAGCCGCTCGATCTCGCGCACCTGCCGGGCGGCGGCAGGCGAGAAGTCCACACCGTCGGCGCCGTAGACCGTCCGAGCCACGATCTCCGCCTTTTCGCGGATCGGCATCTGCAACGGGTAGGCGGTATGGAAGCTGGAGGGCGCCTGGCAGGCGGCCATGACCAGCTTGGCCAGATCAACGCCGCCTGCGCCGCCTTTGGCCCAGACCTCGGAGAGAGCGAACTTGATGCTGTGGCTCGCGCACCAATCGGCGATGGCATGCTGCTCGGCCTTTGTGTCCGTGGGGAAGGCGTTGATGGCCACCACGGGCTCCAGACCGAAGAGGCGCATGTTCTCGCAATGCTTCTCCAGGTTGTCCAGCCCGCGCTGGACGGCCTCCACGTTCTCGGTGCGGAGCTGCGCCAGCGGGACGCCGCCGTGCATCTTCAGCGCCCGAACGGTGGCCACGACCACGGCCGCCTCGGGCTTCAGGTCGGCCACGCGGCACTTGATGTCGCAGAACTTCTCGGCGCCCAGGTCGCTGCCGAAGCCGGCCTCGGTGACGACGTAGTCGGCCAGGTGCAGCGCCATGTTGGTAGCGATAACGGAGTTGCAGCCGTGGGCAATATTGCCGAAGGGGCCGCCATGCACGAAGGCGGGAGTGCCCTCAAGCGTCTGCACGATGTTCGGCAGGATGGCGTCCTTCAGGATCACGGCCATGGCGCCATCGGCCTGCAAATCGGCCGCGGTCACGGCCTCGCCCGCTCGGTTCAGCGCCACCACGGTGCGGCCCAGACGCGTCCTGAGGTCGTCGCGGTCGCGGGCCAGACAGAGGAGCGCCATGATCTCGGACGCGGCGGTTATATCGAAGCCCGTCTCCTGGATCATGCCGTTGGTGCCGCCGCCCAGGCCCGTCACAATATCGCGCAGGGAGCGGTCGTTCATGTCCATGACGCGCCGCCAGGTGACGGTCCGACCGTCGATCCCCAGCTCGTTGCCGTGGTGCATGTGGTTGTTCAGAAGCGCCGCCAGCAGGTTGTGCGCCGTGGTGACGGCATGGAAGTCGCCCGTGAAATGGAGGTTGATGTCGGTCATCGGGATGACCTGGGCATAGCCTCCGCCGGCCGCGCCGCCCTTCACTCCGAAGCATGGCCCCAGCGAGGGCTCGCGGATGGCGATGCAGGTCGACACGCCGAGGCTCCGCAGGGCGTCGCCGAGACCTACCGCCGTGGTGGTCTTGCCTTCGCCGGCAGGCGTAGGCGTGATGGCGGTGACCAAGATCAGCTTGCCGGGCTTCCGCGCCGCGGCCAGTCGATCCATCACCTCGAGGCGCACCTTGGCCTTGTCGGCGCCGAACGGCAGGATCTCGTCGGCGGCCAAGCCAAGCTCGGACGCCACGTCGGCGATGGGGCGTGCCGTGGCGCGCTGGGCGATATCTACATCAGTCAGAGGCTCCTGGGCCTCAGGATTTGGTGTCACGCTTGCTCCCACCGGGTTGGACGTCCTTTTCCTCAAGGTCTTTGCTCCACGACATGCCTTCGATGCGGCCGGCCCACATATTGATCCAGGCGCTCGTGCCCTGGAGGCGCCGGTCGACGGGCTTATGGAACTTCAGCAGCTTCTTCTCGCGCCCGAGCTTCGTGGCTCGCTCGTTGATGAGGAACCAGATGCAGTCCTTCTCCGGGTAGACCTCGCAGCGCCCGTTCTCACGGGTGCCGCCGCAGGGGCCGTTCCGGAGCTGCTTGGGGCAGCGCATAGGGCACGTGAAGGCGTTGTAGCTGAGAACGCACTGGCCGCAGGACTGGCAGTTCAGCGCGGGCTTCTTGACGGCGTTCTCCGCCAGCAGAACCATTTTGTAGAGCGTCGGATGGCGCTCGACGAAGGCTGCGAACTTCTTGGTGAAGGCGCTCATGCGGCGGCATCCTTGATGGCGGCGTCGGACGTCTCGGCGGGCGGCTCGGGCCTGGGCAGCAGTCCGGCCTCTTGCACCAACCGGGGCGTGATCGATTCCCACATCACGGGCATGATGTGGACGCCGCTGATGCCGGGCGTCTGGGCCAGGCGCTTCATCATCTCCACGCAGATGGCGACGCCCTCCTCCTTGGGATCGGAGGCGGCCTCCATGCGCTTGATGTACTCGTCGGCCACCGTCATCCCCGGCACGTTGTCGCGCATGTGCAGGAGAGCCTTGACGGAGCGGACGGGCATGACGCCGGCCAGGATGAAGACCTTCTTGTCCAGCCCTTGGTCGCGCACCAGGCTGAGCCAGCGCTCGAACCGCGGGAAGTCAAAGACCGGCTGCGTCTGGATGAAGTGCGCCCCGACCGCGACCTTCTTCGCCAGCCGCATGACCCGCAGTTCCATCGGCGGCGCGAACGGGTTGGCAGCGCCGCCGATGAACATGCGGGGAGGCGACTTCATCTCGTCGCCCGAGAGGAACCGTCCGGCGTTCATCTCGGCTACCGTATGGATGAGCTGCACCGAGTCCAGGTCGAACACGCCCTTGGCGTCCGGGTGGTTGCCGAAGGACATGTAGTCGCCGGAGAGGCAGAGCACGTTGCGCACCCCGGCCGCATAGGCGCCCAGGATATCAGACTGTTGCGCCAGCCGGTTGCGGTCGCGGCACGTCATCTGCATGATGGGTTCGATGCCGCCTTCGATGGCGAAGACGCTACTCATCACCGAGCTCATGCGCACGATGGCGGTCTGGTTGTCGGTCAGGTTGACGGCGTCGGCCACATTGCGGAAGTTGCCGCACTTCTTGAGGATCGCACCCTTGTCGGCGCCTTGGGGCGGGCCCATCTCGCCGCAGACGGCGAAGTGGCCCGCACGCAGGACGCTTTCCAGCCTGCCCAGCTGAGCCATGCTATAGCCCCTCGAAGAAGCCCTTGCGGTGGAGCTTGATATAGCCGGCGCAGTACTCGTCGCGCCCCATCAGCGCCTCGGCGGCGGCGATGAGGGCCATGAGCATCTTGTCGTTGGGGTCGATGATACCAGCGTCCAGCCCCTTGCCCAGGCAGAGGACCGTCATGGCCGAGTTGAGGAACTTGCGGGCGGGCATGCCATGCGAGACGTTGCTGAGGCCGGCGATGGTCTGCACGCCGGGGAACTCCGCCTTGATCGCCTCAAGAACGGACATCATGGCGATGGCTACGTCGCCGCCTGAGCCAATGGGAAATGTCAATGGGTCGACGTAGATGTCGGCCAGAGGCACGCCGGCAGCCGCCAGGTCGCTGACGAGCTTTCGCGCCACGTCGAGCCGCCTGGAAGCATCCGGCTGGATGCCCGTGTCGTCCATGGCCAGGGCGATGACCTTGCTCTTCTGCTCCAGCACGAAGGGCAGGATTGTCGAGTAGCGGTCGGCCTCGGCGGTGATGGAGTTGATGAAGGGTTGCCCCTTGCTCCGATCGTACGCGGCCAGGGCCAGCTCCAGAGCCTGCGGGTTGGGTGTGTCGAAGCAGATCGGAACGGTGACCGCTTCCTGCACGACCTGTGTCAGCCACTCCAGCGCCTCGGGCTCGCCCGAAGTCAGGGTTCCGGCGTTGATATCGATGTATGCAGAGCCTGCGTCCTGCTGCGACCTGGCCAGCTTCTGGATCGCCTCCGCATCGCGGTTGACGACCATGGCCTCGATCACGCGCTCCGACTTGACCTTGCGACTGGTGTTGATGCGCTCGCCGACGATGAGCATGGCGTGGCTTACTCCCCCGGGGATGTGTGGTTAAGCGATGCGGGCGGGCCGCTGGGTGTCGTTATAGACCATGCGACTCACGACTGTCAATGCACCGGAGGCAACCTCCGGCGCTGGTTTACGCAGGAGCGGCCTCGCGGTTGGAATACTCGATGATCACCTGCAGCCGGTACTCCACGCCGTCGGCCATATCAGAGGTCGTGCGGACCACCACGGAGGTCGCGTCCGCTGTCTCGACGTACCATCGCAACTCCGAACTGACGGCATCGGCAGGCTGCACGGTACAGACCACTGCCGATCCGACCGGCTTGGGCTGCCCCAGCCTGTGCGCGATCGTAATGCGGCGGCGGTCGCCGGCGTCATGAGCCCGAACCACCACGCCGGCCGACCGTGACGCCCAGCCGGAGTTGGAGGCCAGCACGTTGCGGCCGGTAGCGTCGATGATCGGTGTGTCGCCCGCGGCCAGGTTGAAGGTGTTGGAGGCCACCACATTGCGCGTCGAGCTAGCCATGATATCCACCGCCACCGGGCAGCGCGCCGTGGGCAGGCTTCGGAACACGTTGCCCGTAATCGTGCACTGCGAGGCCGCGTCCAGCGCTACGCCGCCCGAGCACCCGTTGTCGTGGCTAACGAAGCGGCAACCCGTGACCTGATGGCCTGTGCTGCGGTCGGCGTAGAGCCCGTACCCGGCGTAGTAGGCGCCGCCCGCCATCTCGCTGGTGGCAATCAGGGCGTCATTCACATACCGGCCCAGGAAGACGCCGTGCCGGCCGTTCTTAACCATCTTCGACTGGACGATCTTGGGCCCCTCGACGGCTGAGTCGAAGGCGTTACGCTCCACGTGGAGCCCATCCCTGCCGTTGTACTCGCTGATGAGGTTGCAGAAGTTGGCGCCCCAGGTCTGCTCCAGGTACACGCCGTCCTCGGCCGCGCCGTAGGCCCAGACGTCCTCGATCACCAGGTCGAAGATGCCCGCCCCTGTAATGCGGATGCACGAGCCCCGGCGAACCCACTTGCGGTTGCCGCCGAGGTGCATGCGCGCAACGCGCAGGAAGATCTGCTGCTCGTTCGCGGCCGCATCGAACACCATCATGTCGCCGGATGCGGTGGGCCGGTTGCCGATGTACGTGACGCCGATCATGGCGCCCTCGATCGACATGTAGCCGCGCAGCTTGACCGGCGCGGTGATGCCGAAGGTGCCCGCTGAGAGGAAGATAGCCCCTCCCCTGCCCGGAGCGGTGGCCGCAGGCAGCGCGGCGATGGCCGCGTTAATAACGTTCTGGTCATTGGCGCCCGTACAGACGTAGGGCGTGGCGGCCTTCAGGTCGGCGGGGGCGTCGACTGCAGCCACCACGAACCCGTAGGGCGTGGCGCCGGCCGGAGCCAGCGGGCGGACGGCGGCGCCGGCCGCTTCCGGTAACGCCGCCGCACCGGCGGCCACAAGGGCCATCGCTGCGCGACGTGAATAGAGACCATCGGGCTTGCTGCTCAATCTACTGCCTCCCGGCCTGCGGAATCTAGCGCGGCCGCCACTCAACGGCCATGGGGGCCGCCGCCCGGAACGAGAGCCGCTCACCTGCAGAGCCAAAGTAACCGCCCCAGCCAACGCGAACCGATGTGACGCGGCTCCAATCCAGACTACCCGAGGGCCCGCGCGAAGGGCCGAACTGCGCGAAGGACGACTTCGCGATGAAGCTCCGCTCCGTGCCGGACGCCGACATTTGGCGACCAACGTCAGCGATGTACTCCACGCCGGCCGCGTCCTGCACAAAGCAGAAGAGCTTGGCGGGACCGGCGCCCGTTGCATCTACCGTAACATCGAGGGCGATGCCATCGCACCGGCTCAGGTCAGCCGGAGCCGACAAGGCGAACACCGCGAAGAGGAATGTATCGACGTTGGACTTAGTTACGCGCCCGGCGAACGTCCAGTTACCACCGACGCCCGCAGGAACGGCATCCAGCGCCACATCGGCCGCCGGAGCCGCCGTCGGGGGCTTCACTGACAGCGGCCGCGCAGTGATGCCCGGTAACGGCCCCGCCTTCAGCTTGCCCAGCGCGAGCGTTCGGGCCGACGGCATCCGCAGCAGCACGGCGGAGTAGGGCTCAAGGCGCAAATCCACCCAGCCTCCGCCCCGTACAGGCGTGCTCCGGCCCGTCAGCGGGTCCCACAACTCGCCGGCGCCCTGGCCCGCGGTGCGCACGCGGCCGGCCCACGGCTTCGAGCCGTCGTTGGCCAGCATGGTGATCTCCTGCCCATCCACTCGCCGATGCGCCGAACGGATGGGTGCGGCGGCGTCGGAGACCTGCACGTCGGGCTCCAGAGCGGCATCGATGGCCCGCGCCGTGAGGCTCTCCAGGCCCGCCGGCAGGTAGATGGCAGCGCCGCCCGCCCGCGACGGGCAGACCCGGGCGCCGCTACCGGAACCGAACAGCGATGCGGCCAGCTTGGCTGCCGCCGGCGACGGGAACTGCTTGTCGGTGTTGGCCGGTAGCCGCCCCGCTGCCACCACGATACCTCCCGAAGCCACCAGGTCCGCCAGGTTCTTCCAGGCCTGCATGGGCAGCGTATCCGCCGACGGCAGCACCACGACGCGCCAACGATGGCCTCCGTGCTCCAGCGCGCCCTTCTGAACGCGTCCTTCCGAGAGCGCCTGGGCGTCGACATACAGGAAGTCGCGCCGGGCCGCGAAGAGCTGCTCGCTCACGGCGTTGTAGACGGCCTCGATGCGGGCGCACTCAGGATCCTCCGAAGCCCAGAGGTGCGCCGGCCGGAAGCGCGGCCAGAGGCTGTTGGCCGGATAGAGCACCGCCACGTCAGCCGCCAACCGTCCGCCGGCCATGGTAGCGCAACACCGGCCGATGTACTCGTTGAGGCGGCGCAGCGCGGCGTCGTCCAATCCATCGAAGGCGTAGTAGCTCGTGATGCTGTTCACGCCGCCCAGCACGAGCCGGTTCACCGTGCCGCGGATCTCGGCCTCGGTGACCACACGAATGGGCCGCTGGTCGCCGTCAGGCCGGTAGCGCTGGACGAAGTCCGAGGTCTCGCACATGACGACCGACTTGCCCTCCAGCTCACCCACCGAGGCAAGCAGCCGGGCGATGGACCAGGGAACCTCGGAGGGCACGCTGGTCAGGCAGTCGATGCTCGGGGCGTCCAGCCGCCGGGCGCACTTGAAGAAGTCGCCGTAGAGCGGCACGTGCGACTGGAGCATCTCCTCTGCCAGCAGATGCCCGCCCGAGCGGACGTTGTGGCTCTTGCACCACTCCTGGATCGGTGCGAAGAAGCCCTCGGCGGTCATCTCGCCCACCGTCAGCCAGAAGTCGTGGCGCACGCGGCGGCCCATGGGACCTGCATCGGCCACCAGGGCGGCCAGGTGCGGCATCAGGTCGTAGTTGCGTCGCTTGCGGTAGACCTCGGCCAGCCCCGGCGACCAGGGCACGACGCGCCACGGGGAGCGCTTCATCCAGAGGGACATGAGGGAGGGCTCGTCGGTGAAGGTGGAGACGAACAGGCTACCCAGGCTACCGCCCAGCCGACGGGCGTACTCATCGTGCGTCAGCTCGAGGTAGCGGCGGGTGGGCTCGGGCATGAGCATGTTGATATACGGCAGCTTGTCGCCCAGGCTCATGGCCGCGTGCGTGTTCTCGTGGAGCGGGCCTTCAGCGGCGACTACAACGCGCCACTTGCCCTGCGGCGCCCGCCAGGTGAGCTTGCCGTCGGCCAACGATGCCGTCACGTCCACGGGCTTGCCAAGATCGATATCGGACCCGTGCACCGGATAGGCCGTAGCCAGCATCAGGCGGCCGGGCGGCACGTCGAGCCTGACCTCGCCGCCATCTGCGACGGCATCGTTGAAGAGGATGCCCCTCGCCTGCCACTCGGGATGACCGGACAGCGTAAGCCCGCCCGCCGCGCCGGAGGGGTAGCCTCGCTCATCATAGAGCCACATGGCCATGCCGGCCGCATGGGCCCTCTGTACGGCGCGGGTAAAGGCGGACCACCTCGGCTCGCTGCGCAGGTACTCCGTGAATGAAACGTTGCAGACCACACCGCCGAAGCCCTGCGACTGGAGGCGCACGATCAGCGCATCCTGCGCTGCGGCGTCGTCGGGCCAGCCGTGGATGATCTTCAGCATTCGAGACGCCGCGGGCGGGCGCTGCCATCGCTCGCCTAGCCCGGCCCCGCCAACCTTCGCCGTCATGGCGCTCCTCGCTTTCGGGCGGCCGGGCCCGCCGACCGGAGCCTGGGGCGCCGGCAGGGCCGCCATCACCTGCGCAGCCATCAGTAGGGGTAGCATAGGAACCGCCTTTCCCGATCGTCCAGCACACGTTCGGTACAGGATAGCCCAAGCCGATCCCGGAGCGGACCGCCGGCCAAACCAGAACGGCACTTCGGTCGTAGTCTGTCCAGCGTTGATGCGGCCCGCCAAGGAGGCAGTGAGTGATCGAGATCAGGGGCGTTCGGAAGACATACGGCGACCACACCGCCGTGGACGGCCTCAATCTGGAGGTTCGGGACGGCGAGATATTCGGGTTCATCGGCCCCAACGGCGCCGGGAAGACGACAACAATCAAGATGACCGTGGGCCTCCTCCGGCCGGACGCCGGGGCCGTGCTGGTGAACGGCATCGACGTGGCGGCCGATCCGCTGCGGGCCAAGATGGACATGGGCTACGTCCCCGACACGCCAGACGTCTACGAGAAGCTCACGGGCATGCAGTTCATCAACTTCATGTCGGACGCCTACCAGGTGCCTACAGGCGTGCGCGGTGAGCGTGTACGCGAACTGGCCGACGCCTTTGAGCTGACCGATGCGCTTGGCGACCTGATCGAGAGCTACTCCCACGGCATGCGCCAGAAGACAGTCCTCATCGCCGCCCTGGTACACCAGCCGCGGGTCTGGGTGCTGGATGAGCCGCTTGTGGGCCTCGACCCAAAGGCGGCGTTCACGCTCAAGGCCATGATGCGCCGCCACGCCGACTGCGGCAACAGCGTCTTCTTCTCCACGCACATCCTGGAGGTGGCAGAGAAACTCTGCGACCGCGTGGGCATCATCGTCAAGGGCAAGCTGGTCGCCTGCGGCACGCTGGACGAGCTGCGCGATGGGGCCAACGAGACGCTGGAGTCCTTCTTCCTGGACCTGATCGAGCCATGATCTCCCTGCTGCGGCTCCAGCTGATGGTCGGGCTGAACATCAACGCGTGGCGCATGGGTAAGAAGCGCGCCCGGCACGTAGGCATGTTCCTGTTGGTTCTGCTGGCCATCTCGCCTTCCTACGGCGGCTGGGTGATGCTGCAGGTGAAGGCGTTCGAGTTCCTCGTGGCCGGCAAGGTGCCGCTGCAGGACGTGCAGTTGGCGGGCACTTACGCCATGGCCATGATGATGGCCCTGCTCGCCGGGGTGCCCGTGGTCTACTCCACGCTCCTCCAATCGCGGGACCTGAGCATCCTCCTGCCGCTTCCCTACCGCCCGTGGCAGATCGTCAGCGCCAAGCTGCTCGTGACGTACGCCATCGAGTTGATCGCCTGCGTCGCGCTCTGCACTCCGACCTACGCGCTCTACGTGCGGCACGGCTTCGCCGGTCCTGCCGACCTACCGGTGGGCGTCCTGGCGATGTTGCTGCTCCCCGTGCTGCCCGTGGCAGTGGCCTCCACCGTGTCGCTCCTCATCGCCGCCATACCGGGGGTCGGGCGCAACCGCTGGCTCTGGATCGCGCTGGTCCTCAGCGCCATGCTATCGCTCTCGCTAACGCTGAGCATGCTTTCCGGTACCGGAGCCGCCGGCGAGATGACCGACATCGTCCGTGTGCGCATGGCCCAGATGGAGCGCGTCGGCCGCCTCTTCCCCGGCGCGGCCTTCGGGTTCCGTGCGGTCACGAGCCACGGTTGGCAGGCATGGATGCAGCTTGCCGCCTTCGCGGGCACAGCGGCCTGCTACGCCGGAGTGGCGTTGCTCGTCGGCCAGACGCTCTACCTCGGGCCCATCCTGCGCGGCGGCGAGGGCAAGCGCCGCCGCAAGGGCCGCAAGGCCGCGGTGGCCGTGCAGACCGGCATTCTCCGCTCGCTGGTCAACAAGGAGGTCGCCTGTGTGCTTCGCGACCCCTCGGTGGCCATGAACAGCCTGGGCGGCTACATCAGCCTGCCTATCCTCGTCGCGACATACACGGTAATGAAAGTGCAGAGCCAGGGCAAAGTGGACGTGATCGGTCAACTGATGGCAGCAGCGCACTCGCCTGCCTTCCAGGAGCACATGCCCTACGTCCTCACAGGCATCGCCATGGGGCTGGCGGCATTCGGCACGGGCTCCTCGCTGTTCTCAGCCTCGTACAGCAAGGACGGCAAGCGCCTCTGGACCGAGAAGTGCCTGCCCATCCCTCCCCAGACCATCATGGTGGGCAAGTTCGTGGCGGGGCTGGTGCTGGTGATGCCCCTGCACGCGCTTACCGTGGCGTTGGCCGTGGCCGTGCTGCCTCTCCACGGGTTGGCCTGGCTCTATCTGGCAGCCGTGAGCACCCTGATCATCGCCTATAGCGCCTTGATCGGCCTCGCCATCGACTGCATGCGCCCCAAGCTGGACTGGAAAGATACCGTTCAGGCCGTAAAGCAGAACCTGAATGTCGTACTCAGCATGGGATTGGGACTGGTCCCGCTGGCGCTGAACGTGGGCGTGCTGGTGTTCTGCGCCAAGCTGGGCCAGCCGGCCGCCGTTGTCTACGCAGGCGTCATTGCCCTCAATGTTGGTATGCTTGCAGGCATCGCCTGGCTCGCCCGACGGGCGGCAGGCGCCCTGGACCGGCTGGCGCTCTGACCGGCGCCGCCAACGCCCTGGAGGTCGCATGAGAGACAGTTTGGCAGACGCACTGAGCCGCGCCAAAGCCGACTACGCCGAGGTTCGCTTCAGCATCGACGACGCGACGTCGGTAATGTACCGCGGCCCCGAGCCGGAGCAGGTTCGATCGGCGCGGCTTTCGGGTGGCGTCGTCCGTGCCTGCACGCGCGGCGGATGGGGGTCGTCGAACTTCGATAGCCTGGATGATCTCGACCACCATGTCCGCGAGGCTTGCGAGTGCGCCGCGCTGGTGGGGACGACCACATCGCAGATCGCAGACGCGCCGGTGGCGCCGCCTTCGGAGCATCGCGCCGCGCTGCGCCGCGACTTCCGGGGCATCCCCGTGGCGGATAAGATCGCTCTGGTGGCGGCATACAACGACATCCTTCTGCGCAGCGTGCCGGGTGTGGAGACCTCCTTCGCGGGCTACTCCGAGGTCTTCCGCACCGTGGCATTCGCCTCCACACGCGGCGCCTCCTTCCTGGAGGAGCGGCCGCGCGTGGACCTCTTCCTCGGCGCCATAGCCCGCGACGGATCCCTGGTGCAGCAGTGCTTCGACGGCCGGGCCTCGCTGGACACCTACGACGCGGCGGTGGGCCTGGAGGGATTGGCGGAGGAGGTCGCCCGACGCGCCGTCGCCCTCACCAAGGCGCCGCCCTGCCCAGGCGGAACCCACACGACGGTGCTTGACAACCGGCTGGCTGGCGTCTTCGCCCATGAGGCATTCGGCCACATGAGCGAGGCCGACTTCATCTATGAGAACCCGCAGATGCGCGAACTGATGGCCCTCGGCCGCGAGATGGGCGGGCCGGACCTGAACATCGTGGATGACGGCTCCATGCCCGGCGCCCAGGGCACGCATCCGTTCGACGACGAGGGCACGCCGACGCGCAAGACCTACCTGATCCGCAACGGCCTCCTGGCGGGACGCCTCCATTCGCTGGAGACCGCAGCCAAGATGGGAGAGCCGGTCACCGGCAATGCACGGGCCGTACGACAGTCCGACAGGCCGCTGGTGCGCATGACCAACACCTACATTGAGCCGGGAGCCGCCACCGTACAGGAGTTGATCGCCGGGATCGACAAGGGCATCTACGCATGCGACGCGCTGGGTGGCCAGACCATGATGGAGGAGTTCACCTTCTCGGCGGGGTACGGGTACCGGATCGAGAACGGCCGACTCGGCGACCTGGTGCGCGACATCGTCCTCACCGGTAACCTGTTTCGGACGCTCCACGCCATTGACGGAATCGCCGACGATCTGGTCATCACCAACGGTCCCGGCGGTTGCGGCAAGGGAGGCCAGGCGCCGTTGCCCGTGTCGCACGGGTCACCGCATATCCGCATCCGCGACGTCGTGATCGGTGGAAGGTAGGGGGGCCGGCATGAGAAGACCTATGCTGGACCGCATGGCCGACGCCGTGCAGCAGGCCGTGCAAGAAGCCACTCGGCTCGGGGCGCAGGCAGCCAAGGCGCGTTTCGCGCAGACCGAATCGATCAACTGCGAGTTTGAGGCGGGCGTCCTGAAGGCGACCAGTAGCGAGCAGGGCCGCGCACTGTCGCTGGAGGTGATCCGAAACGGCAAGCGCGCTACCGTGACGTGCAACGACCCCGGCGACATTCCGGCTCTGGCCGCACGTGCCGTGGCGCTCGTGGAGATCGGCGCATCGGCCCACTTCTCCGCCTATCCAGAGCCGTCGGAGTGCGCACAGATCCTCCGGCACTGCCCCGAGACGGCCTCGCTGCCCCGGGAACAGCTGATTGAGGCCGGCCAACGCATGGTGGAGGGCATCCGCGCCTACTCTGGTGACCTCTACATTGGCGCCGAGGCGGGACGGTCTGAAGCCGAAGCCGTGATCGCCCATAGTTCAGGCCTGCTCCACAGCGCAACCACGACACGATGGAACCTGGGCGGCTATGCCCAGAAAACCGACGGCACGGACATGCTCTTCTGCGGCGCCGGGCGGCAGTGGCGTCGGCTCAACCACTTGTTCGATGCCGACTGGGTAACGAGAGAGACCCTGCGGGACCTCCGCCTGGCCGAGCGGACGGCGTCAGCTCCCACGGGCTTGGCGACCATCCTGGCGCCTCCGGAGGCCGCAGCCATGCTCTTCGCTCCGCTGGCGATGGCCTGCAGCGGCCGAAGCGCCCTTAAGGGCGAGTCGCCGCTGCGAGACAAGCTCGGCGACATCATCGGCCCCGCGTCCCTCACCATCACAGATCAGCCACACGAGGACTGGGCGATCGAGTCCGCGGTGATGGACGACTGCGGCGTGCCCACGCGCCCCTTCACGCTGGTAGATCGCGGAGTGCTGCGCGCCTTCATGTACGACGTTGACACGGCCGCCATGGCGGGCGTCGAGCCCACGGGCCACGCCGGCTGCGGCCCTGTACGGATGCATGTACAGCCCGGCGGCAGGTCGTCGGCGCAAATTCTTCGCGGGCTATCGGAAGGGCTGATCGTCAAGAACCTCATGGGCTTCGGCCAGTCCAACCTTATGAACGGTGACATCGCCGGCAATGTGGCATTGGGATACCGCGTGGAGAACGGAGAGGCCGTAGGCCGCGTGAAGGACACAATGGTCGCCGCCAATCTCTACGACCTCCTCAAGGGCGGCTTCGAAGCAAGCTCGGACGTGGACCCGCTGACGGGCTGGCCGTGGATCCTGCTGGAGGGCGTGAGTGTCAGCTCAGGCGGGTAGCGGCACCTCGGGCTTGGTGCGTGCGGCGGTCATCCCCGCCCCGGGCGCAGCGCTGGAGGTCCGCCGATACCCGGTACCCGAACTGGAGACGGGAGCGGTACTCCTGCGGACCGTGGCCGCCGAGGTCTGCGGCACGGACGTACACCTCTGGCATGGCCGCCTGGCGGGCGCCCCCTACCCGCTCATCCCCGGCCACGTCAGCGTGGGGACGGTCGTGGCGACGGGCGGCGACGTGACTACCTTGGACGGCGAAGTCCTGCGCCCAGGCCGCCTGGTTACGTTCCTGGACGTCCATGGAACCTGTCACAACTGCTGGCACTGCCTGGTGGCGAAGTCATCCACGCGCTGCCCGAGCCGCAGGGTCTATGGCATCACCTACGGCGCCGACGAAGGGCTGCTGGGCGGCTGGAGCGAGGCGATCTATCTGAAGCCCGGCGTCCAGGTCGTGCCCCTGCGCGGCAGCGTGACGCCCGAGCTCTGGATCGCAGCCGGTTGCGGCATGCCCACCGCACTCCACGCCGTCGACACGGCAGCGATCCGCCTGGCCGACCGCGTCGTCGTCCTGGGCGCCGGGCCCGTGGGCCTCTGCGCCACAGCCCTGTCGCTGGCCTCGGGTGCGGCATGGGTGGGAATGGTGGAACCGGCGTCGATCCGAGCCGAGGCGGCCACGCGCATGGGCGCAGATGCCGTCGCGCCGCCCTGGGAGGCCGAGGCCATGGTCCGCGGGGCCACGGGCGGGCGCGGCGCCGACGTGGTCATCGAGGCCTCCGGCGCACCGCAAGCCGTGGGCCAAGCACTAGACCTGGCGCGCGACTGCGGCCGCGTCATCGTCGTGGGCCAGTACACGGACCATGGATCCGTTGCCTGGAACCCGCACACGCAGCTGAACCGCAAGCACCTGGAGGTTCGCGGCGTCTGGGGCAGCGACCTGAGCCACATCTGGCGCGGCATGGACCTCTTGGACCGCCTCGGCGGCGACTACCCGTGGACCGGGATCGTCTCGCGCAGCTATCGGCTGGACGAAGCCCAGCAGGCCCTGCAGGACGTTGAGGCGCGCCGCGTCGTCAAGGCCGTCATTGAGCCGGGAGTGCGCAAGGAGGGTCGGTAGGAAGCATGGATCTGGGCATCGACGGCCGGGTGGCCATGGTGGCCGCAGCCAGCAAGGGCATCGGCAAGGCCTGCGCCCTGGCGCTGGCGCGGGAGGGTTGCCGCGTCTCGATCTGCGCCCGGGGCGCCGAGGCGCTGGAGGCGGCCCGAGAGGAGATCGCCGCGGCCGCAGGGGAGGACATGGTGATGGACTTCGTCGCCGATATCTCCGTGCCCGGCGATCTGGAGGCCTGGCTGGGAACCACAGAAGAGACGATGGGGCCGGTAGACATCGTAATAACAAACACCGGTGGGCCACCTGCCGCGCGCTTCATGGACCTGACCGACGAGCAGTGGGGCGCCGGCGTCGACTCGACACTGATGAACGTAGTACGCCTCAGCCGCCTGGCGATCCCCGGAATGGCCGAGCGGGGATGGGGCCGGTTGGTGCATATCACGTCGCTGGTGGCCAAGCAGCCCAACGACCTGCTTACGATATCCTCGACGCTACGGGCGGGCCTATCGGCGCTGGCCCGACTGCAATCGAACCAGCACGCGGGCCAGGGCATAACGGCCAACGCGGTGCTGCCGGGCAACACCTTGACGGACCGGCAGTTCCATCTGGCACGGGTGAGGGCGGCTGAACTGGGGATCGACGAAGCCGAGGCCCTTGCCCGTGCGGCCGCTGCATCTCCGATGGGCCGCATGGCCGACCCGTCGGAGATCGCCGACGCGGCGGCGTTCCTGGCATCGGAGCGGGCCTCCTACATCAGCGGGATATCGCTGCTTGTGGACGGCGGGGCGGTTCAGGCGATAAGCTAAAGGGGCGATGTAGGCGGCGGCCCGCCCGTGGGCCGCGATGGCGACGAGGGGGAGCCGTGGGCAACACGTTGATGTGGTCGGTCTTTACGATAGGCGTCCTTGCCGTACTGGCCTTGGACCTGGGCGTCCTCAACCGCAAGGCGCACGCTCCGACGTTGCGCGAGGCGGCGACTTGGTCAGCCGTCTGGGTGGGGCTCTCCGCCCTCTTCGGGGTCTGGGTCTTCTTCTCCAAGGGACCCAACCCGGGCATGCAGTTCACCACCGGCTACCTGATCGAGCTCTCCCTGAGCGTCGACAATGTGTTCCTATTCGCCATCCTGTTCGGCCACTTCAAGGTGCCGCGCCGATACCAGCACCGTGTGCTCTTCTGGGGAATCGTCGGCGCAGTGATCATGCGCGGCATCATGATCGCCGTGGGCACCTCCCTGATCGCCCGGCTTGAGTGGATCATCTACGTCTTCGGCGCGTTCCTCATCATCACCGGCGTGCGGATGTTCATGCACC
Source organism: uncultured Chthonomonas sp. (assembly GCA_903951425.1). Taxonomy (GTDB): domain Bacteria; phylum Armatimonadota; class Chthonomonadetes; order Chthonomonadales; family CAJBBX01; genus CAJBBX01. The sequence goes on along the minus strand of CAJBBX010000072.1, from coordinate 20,956 downwards.
GCAACAAGGAAGTCGACGTCTCCGAGATGTGGATCTACCGCATTATGAGCCGGCGACTCCGGCTCTCGCCAGACTTCGATGGCCAGAAGTTCTTCACCACCAAGGACGGCATACGCTACGCCACCCCGCTCCTGCTCGTGCTCGTGCTGGTAGAGCTGACGGATGTCATGTTCGCGGTGGACAGCATCCCGGCGGTGCTCGCCATCTCGCAGGATCCGTTCATCGTCTTCACGTCAAACATCTTCGCGATCCTGGGCCTGCGGTCGTTCTACTTCATGCTCGCAGGCGTGATGGGCATGTTCGAGTACCTGACCGTTGGGCTATCCGGCGTGCTCATCTTCGTGGGGTTCAAGATGCTGCGAATCGTCCACATCGACGTGGGAGCTTCGCTGGGCATAGTGGCCGCCATGCTCGGCACCGCTATCGCCTGCTCGCTCCTGAAGGCCCAGCGGACACGCCGCCATGCCAGGCACGGAGCGCACCATCAGATCGACGCAGAGGAATAGAGGGGTCGGCTAGGTCGATCTGGCGGGTTGGGGCTTGACGGCGGTCAGCGCGATGATCCACGCCACGACCAACAGGACCCCGCACGCCACAAAGGGCGCGTAGTGGCCGTTCACCCACGGCGCGAAGCTTATCCGCAAGTGCGAATGCTCGTACAGGAAACCGCCCATGGGCGCGCCTAGCATGGCGCCGACGCCCTGAGCGGTCCCTACCGCGCCCATCACAGCCCCGCGTTGCGACGGCTCGCAGGCGCCGCTCACGTAGGCCATCCACGCCGGGAACGCGATCACGAACCCGATCCCGATGAGCGAGCCGCCCAGGACCAGGGCCCAGTGGCTGCGGATGAAGATCAGCGACAACACCGAGAAGGCGCATAGCCCCAGGCCAAACCGGATCGCGCGCTCCTTGCCTACCCGGTCGCCGATGGTGCCCAGCGGCACCGAGACCGCCGCAATCAGCAGGCAGGGCAGGAGCAGCAACGCGCCGAAGCCCGTTTCCGTCACCCCGAACTCGGCCAGCGCGAAGAGCTTCACGATGAACATGATCTGGCCGACGCCAAAGAACGTAACGAAGGCCATCAGCATCGTGGAAGGGACCTGCCGCAGGCTGACCACGAGCATCCGCAGGCTCTCGGAGGCCGTATGGCGCTCGGCCTCCGGCAGTGCGTGATGGGCCGGCTGCACGCTCGGAATCCGTAGCCAGGCCGCCAGCGCAGTGATCAGGAACAGCACCGAGATCAGGTAGAAGCTCGCTTGCCGGGGATCGGCCATGGAGTGCTCAAGGCCGGTGGTAACGAACTGCGGCGCCTTCCCTGCGACCGCGTGCGCCACGCGGCCCATGGCCATCCCGGTGAGGTCGTTGGCGGCCCCGCCCAGGACAGGCCCCAGGGAGATGCCCACGAGGTAGGTCACATTGAAGAGGCTCATGGCTCGGGAGCGCTGGTCCTCGTGTACCACATCGGCGATCATGGCCAGCGCCGCCGGCCAGAGCGCCGCGGCGCCGAGCCCGTCAACGGCGCGCAGGAGGACGAAGAAGTACCATTGGTGGGGCTTCACGAGAAGCGTGAGCAGGGCGGTGCAGGCGGAGAGCAGCGGGCCGGCCATCATCAGGCGCTTGCGGCCCACGCGGTCGCCGATGATGCCGAAGGGGCCCTTCATCACGCCTTCGCAGAAGAGGAACGCGGTGGCGATGGCGGTGATGCCCGCCTCGCCGTAGTGCATGCTCCACTTCAGGTAGACCGGCATGGCCGAGACGTTCATGACCGCGTAGGCAAGCTCCGCGAAGCCTGCCACGATGGCGATGGCGATGACCACCGCTCCGGTGCCTCCCGTTCCAGGCGAACGGGCGCCGTCTGGCGTCTGGGTCATATTCGATCGGCGCTCCAAGCGGATGGAGAGGCCGCTATAAGAGAACGGCCCCTCCCAGAACCGCTCAGGCGATGGCTACTTCCCTGCCGGTCTCGGAGGAGGTGTAGATGGCCTCCATGATCTGTGCCACGGCGAGGCCGTGCTCACCGGTGGTCAGCACCTCGGTATCGTTGAGGATGGCCTCCACGAAGTGCTTCATCTCGGCGGCGTGGGTGTTGATGTTCGGGTTGGCGAGTTCCGGCTTGAAGGTCTGAAGCGACCGGTGCTGCTCCCGAATGATCGTCAGCGGGTTGGTGAGGGCGCCGCCTTCGGTGCCGCAGAGCGTGCTGTTGAAGATGTCCTCGGGGATGTTGGCCACGAAGCTCGACTCAAGCACGATCGACGCGCCGTTGTCGAACCGGATGATGGCCGCGGCGAAGTCCTCAACGGTGAAGCTGTCGTAGTCCCACTGCCCCAGGAAGCCCATGATGTCTGACCGCGTGCCGAATTTAGCGTACGTTACGCCGCTGGCCGCCACGGGCTTGGGATGTCCCATCAGCCAGAGGGTCAGGTCCAGGATGTGGACGCCGATGTCGATGAGCGGGCCGCCGCCCTGCTTCGCTTTGTCAATGAAGACGCCCCAGCCGGGGATGCCGCGGCGCCGCAGGGCTTGCGCGCGGGCGTAGTAGATATCGCCCAGTTCGCCGGCCTGGATCATGCCCTTCAGCAACTGGTTGGACGGCGCGAAGCGGGTGTTGTAGCCCACCATGAGCTTCTTGCCGTTGGCCCGGGCGGTCTGCACCATAAGCGCGGCCTGGGCGGAGTTCATGGCGATGGGCTTCTCGCAGAGAACGTGCTTGCCTGCCTTGAGGGCCGCCACCGTGGGATCGCAGTGGACATAGTTCGGGGTGCAGACGGAAACAGCGTCGATCTCGTCCATCTCGAGCAGCTTGGTGTAGTCGTTGAAGACATGCTTCACACCGAACTTATCGGCTGCGATCCTGCCCGTCTCTTCGTTGATGTCCGCCAGCGCTACGATCTCGCAGAGATCCGGGATGGCCGCATAGCCGGGCATATGGGCGGTCTGGGCGATGTTGCCGGAACCGATGAGGCCGATGCGGACCTTGTTGTGCTTGTTCGCCACGAGATGGACCCTCCTGCGGGCTGATCTGCCCAATCTTTCGCACCCGGCGGCGATGCCGGGCTGGAGCCTGTATTGTATCACACGGGCTGAGGGGCCCGCCCCCCCGGGGCCTACTCCCCGGAGAGCCGGCGGACCATGGCCACCCACTTGGCCAGACGCTCCCGGTCGCCAATGCGGTATACGTCGCGGAAGACGAACTCCAGGTTGCAGTCTGACGCAGCCGCCAGGGTGGCGCGGGCGTCGGATTCGAGCACTTCCCAGTCGGGCGACGGGCCGCTGATCGGCGCCGGCGTCGGCTTTCGCGAGAAGACGACCTCCTTGCCAATCTTGCTCGCCAGCAACGGCATGTCGCACCAGGGCGAGACCGACACGGCGCGCACCTGCGGGATCGCCGCCCGGATCGCGTCCCACCGGTCGTGTACGGGCTCGCAGCAGCCGTAGTAGACCAGGCCGAACGGCCCGGCTGCAGCTGCCATATGCGGCAGGAACCGCGAGGCGAACATGCGCGGCGAGATGGCCGTGGTCTCCTGCGACTCCATCCAAAACCACATGTCCTTGCGGCGTGCCCGGCCGGCGTAGTCGGCTGCCGGCAGGACCGAGGTATAGCCTGGGCTACCCGAGCCGACGTGGGTCGTGTTGTTGTTCAGCGCCAGCAAGCCTTGCTGCTCAAGGAACGCGTGGTAGCGTATGCGGTCGTCGGCCAGGTAGGCCATCACCCGATCCACGGCCTCGGGGGCATCATAGACCCACGTGAGCAGGTTGTCATTGCCAATCAGCCGGAAGCAGTCGCCCGTGAGCCCCGCGTGGATGCTCGTGGCGCCGCAGAGCGACACCGGTAGGATGTCGCCGAAAAGGTCATCTGCCCGGGCGGCGTCGCGCTCGGAGGCCTCGCGCTCGACGGTCCAGGCCTGCGGCACGAGCTTGGCCACGTCGTCGGGTGTGGAGATCGGGTGGTTGAAGCGGTAGCCCACGCAGCCGCCCTGGCTGTCCGTGGCATGCTCGGAGCGGATCTCGACGCCGTAGCCCGTGCCCCGCACATGCCATCCCATGCGCCAGACCGGCTCCACGACCATGTCATCGCCCACCTCCTCGGCGTGGCGGATGACATGCCGCATATGCCACTCGACGTTGCGCCACTGGGGGTCGGTACACTCCAACTCGTTGCCGTCGACGTAGTGCTCCAGCGACCAGGTCTCGAACAACACCATGGGTCGCTCGCCGCGCAGGTCCTTCAGTGCGCCCCAGAGCCTGGCGCGCTCGGGCATCACAGGCCGGGCCGCGATCTCCATCCACCTCGCCGCCAAGCCGCGCAGAACCTCTCGATCCGATGCCATCGCAATCCCTCCCGGCGGCCCGTTTCGGCCGCCTCAGACAGTGTGGCACGGGAGAGCCCCGGGGCCGCCCGCCTGTGCGTGTGATATAATCGGGCGTCTGTAGCCCAGAGCAACCAGGCGAAGGAGGCGCAACCCGTGTCCGGACATTCCAAATGGCACAACATTCGACTTAAGAAGGGCAAGATGGATGCGGAGCGCGGGGCGAAGTTCACCAAGCTGGCCCGCGAGATCATCGTAGCAGCCAAGGCCGGCGGCGCCAACCCCGACGCTAACCTGCGGCTCCGCCTCGCGATCCAGAAGGCCCGCGAGAACTCCATGCCGGCGGACAAGATCAAGAACGCCGTCCAGCGTGGAACCGGCGAGATCGACGGCGCGGCGTTCGAGGAGCTGATCTACGAAGGATACGGCCCCGGCGGCGTGGCCCTGCTTGTGGAGTGCGCCACGGACAACAAGAACCGCACCGTAGCCGACGTGCGCTCCATCTTCACGAAGCACGGCGGTCGGTTGGGCGAGACCGGCTCGGTGAGCTATCTCTTCGGGCCGCAGGTGGGGCTCATCGAGATTGCCGCAGGCGCCACCGATGAGGACACGCTCCTCGGCGTGGCGCTCGAGGCAGGCGCCGAGGACGTGAAGACGGTGGACGGCGGCTTCGAGGTACTTGTCAGCCCCGGCGACATGGCCGCAGTCACCGAGGCGCTGGCTACCGCGAAGATCACCACCGAGTCCGCCGAGATCACGATGATCCCGCTGAACTCCGTCCACGTGGCCGGCAAGGAGGCCCAGCAGGTCATCAAGATGATCGACCTCCTTGAGGAGCACGACGACGTGCAGCGCGTCCATACCAACGTCGACATCTCCGAAGAGGACATCGAGGCCGCCTAGCCCGGTCTCCGGCCGGCTCACGGCGGCGCGACCCGTCGCGAGCCGGCCCACCCCGCACTATGAGTCACCCCTCCAGCCGCGAACGGCAGCCTGTGGCCACGGCCTGCCTTGTGCTGGCGCAGTACGCCTTCTTCTTCGCGGTCTACGCCCTGGCGTCGCGCGGCTCCGGCGCGGCGGTCCGCGTGGTGGCCCTGGGCGCGCTCTCGGCCGACTCCCCTGCCCCGCTCGCCCTGCTCACCTACGCCTTCCTGCACGCAGACATCCTCCACCTCTCGTCGAACATGCTGCTCGTTTGGCTGTTCGGCTCCGCCGTGGAAGCAGCCGTAGGCCCCTGGCGGCTGCTGGCGCTCTTCGCCTCGTCAGCGGCCGTGGCAGGCGCCGCCGAGGTGGCCATGGTCCGCCTGACGCTACCCGGCGGCGGCGCCATGGTCATTGGGGCCTCCGGCGCCGCAGCTGCGCTGGCGGGCATCTTCGCGGTGCGCTTCCATCGGTCTCGCGTGCGACTGGGCGGCACGAAGCTGCGCATCCCGGCGGTGGCGCTCCTTGCCGCAGCCATCGTAGCTGACGCGACCAACCTGGCGGCACGTGCTTCGCACGGCGACGCGGCCTCGGGCTCGGCCGTTTGGGCGCATCTGGCGGGAATGGTGTTCGGCCTCGCCTACGCGCAGGCCACGGGCCTCTATCGGCAGGGCCAGATCGAGTTCCTGACCGAGTACGCCCTGAACGAGGCCGCGCAGCACCGCCCCGCCCGCGCCGCAGAGCTTTGGGAACAGGTCTCCCGTCTCGACCCGTCCTCCACAGATACGAGGCTTCGGCGTTGCGAGGCGCTCGCCGCGGCTGGCGAGGCCGCAACCGCGCATGAGGGCTACGTCACCCAGCTCACTGTAGCGCTTGCCTCCCGCGACGACGACGCCGCAGCAAGCGCACTCGTCAGCTTGGAAGCGCACCTGCCCGGCCGCGACCCAACCCCCGCCATGCTTGCGGACCTGGCAGGCGCCATGGCGCGCCTCGGCCGCCACGCCGAAGCCGCCGACCTATGGCTCCGCTCATCCGATGCGCGCCCCGGCGCCGCTGAGGCCGACTCCTGCCGCGTGAAGGCAGCCTCGACCCTCCTCCGGCACGTCGGCGACGCTGCACGCGCCGAGGCGGCCTTGCGCCACGTCGTCGACAAGGGCGTCGATGCGGCCGCACAGGCCGAAGCGCGCCGCCTGCTGGCCTCGACCAGGCCGCCGGATGCCAACGCCTGAGCCTCAGGTGCCATACTTCATGCCGACGCGCCGTCCGCGGCAATCCACTCCATTCAGAGGTACCCCATGAGCCTGACCTACTCGGACATTGCCAAGCTGATCGACCACTCGCTCCTCAATCCGGCGCTGACGCAGGCCGAGCTGGAGGCGGGCTGCCGGCTCGCCCTCGAGTATGACGTGGCCAGCGTCTGCATCGTGCCGCACGCGTTACGACGTTGCGCCGAACTGCTTGCGGGCTCCACGGTGGCGCCGAGCACCACCATCGGCTTCCCGCACGGCGGCCACACGACGCGGACCAAGCTCACCGAGGCCGAGCAGGCGCTGAGCGACGGCGGCAAGGAGCTGGACATGGTGGTGAACATCAGCCGCGTCCGGAGCGGCGACTGGTCCTACGTGTCCGATGAGATCGGCGCGATCACGCAGCTGACCCACGGCGCCGGCGCACGAGTGAAGGTCATCTTCGAGAACTGCTACCTCATCGACGACGAGAAGATCCGGCTCTGCCGCATCTGCGGCGACGTTGGGGCAGACTGGGTGAAGACCTCCACGGGCTACGGCACCGGCGGCGCCACACTGGCCGACCTGCGGCTCATGCGGGCCAGCGCGCCCACGCACGTCCAGGTGAAGGCGGCGGGCGGCGTACGCGACCTGGACACGCTGCTGCAGGTTCGGGAGATCGGCGTCTCGCGCATCGGCGCCAGCGCCACCAGGGCCATGCTCGACGACGTGCGGCAGCGGATCGCCGCCGGCACGCTGTAGCCGGCTTACCCAGACAACGCGATGGCCGCCACGCCCAACGCCACGAGGCACGCGGCGGCCACGCGCCACGCCACGGCGCCCTCCTTGAGGAATGCCGCGCCGGCGATGACGCTCAGCAGGACCGACATGGACCGGAGCGGCACCACGTAGCTCAGGGGCGCCTCACGCAACGCGGTCAGCACGAGCAGATAACCCAGCGAGCTGAAACCGCCGGCCACCACCAGCGGCCAACCTCCGACGCGCCCCGCCTGTAGGACTTCGCGCACGGTGTGGCGTGTCAAAAGCAGGGGCGCCTCGGCCAGCGCACCCGCCCCGTAGGCCAACGGCAGGTAGATCGCCGGATGCACGGCCATCACGCCCTGCTTGTCCACTGCCGAGTAGAGGCTGGTGCAGATGCCCGTAGCGACGGCCGCCATGAGCCCCTTGGCGGAGAGGCGCAGGGCCCCGGTCCGCAGGTCGGGAGCGACGATCAGGAAGACGGCAACCACAATGGCGGCGATACCCGCCCAGCCTCCGGGCGTCGGATGCTCGCCGAAGAAGAGGCCGCCCCAGAGAACGGTTGCGGCGGGGGCCACGCCGCGCGCGATGGGGTAGGCTCGCGAGAGGTCCTCACTGCGGTAGCTGCACGAGATGAAGAAGTAGTAGGCGGCGTAGAGCGCGCCGCTCAACGCCACGCAGACCCAAACCCGCGGTGAAACGGCTACGGGCCCGGCAAGCGCAAGTCCCACGGGCGCGGCCAGCAGCGCGCCGTAGGCCTGAAGCCACCAACTCGTGGGTATGGGCGACGCCGACCGCTTGAGGTGCAGGTTCCAGAACACGTGGGCCACAGCCGACAGGAGGACGAGCCCGACGTGCTCCAAGCGCAAGGTGTCGGGCCGCCCCTAGACCGTGAACCGCATGCCGTCGTAGGCCACGAGGATGCCCTGGGGCTCGAAGTAGCGCTCCAGGTCCTCATGCAGCCAGCCGCCGTTGTGCGAGAAGTGGCCGGCGATCATAGCCCCATCCGCCCGCAGGATGCCGCGCCGAACCATCTCGTCGCGAGCGCGCACCACGCTGGCGCAACCCAGGTGGCCGCGGCTATGGTCGTTGGGGCCGTAGGTGCAGTCCATCACTACCGCGTCCAGTGGGTAGTCACCCAGCAGGCGCCAGGTGAGTTCGTCGTACCAGCCGGTGTCGTGCCCGATGAGCAGGCGACGGCCATCCTTCTCGAGGATGTAGTTGATACACTCCTCGCTGGTATCGTGGGCCGCCTGCACGGGGATGGCCACCACGCCGTCGCCGAGGTCCATGGACTGCCACGGCCGCACGGCACGGAAGACCACGCGGTAGCTGTCGAAGTGGTCGCCATTGGCCTCCTCGAAGCGCCGCTCCACCTTTGCGTTGCCCCACAGGGTCAGCGAACGGTCGCCTACATCCGAGTAGCCCTTGCGGCGGAAGTGGAGGTCGGTAGGATACCAGTGGTCGCTGTGGGCGTGGCTGATAAGCAGGTGCTCCAGCCGCGAGTAGTCGAGGCCGTACTTCAGCTGGTGGAGGTAGGAGTCCGGGCCGAAATCGACCCGGACTCGGTCATCCACCATGTAGGCCGCACGAGTGCGGATGTTCTTGCCGCCCATCTCACGGGCGCGGATGCACGCCTCGCAGACGCAGAAGAGCGCCGGCCAGCCCTCTGCAGCGGCCGTGCCGCAGATCAGAATATCCACCCCGTGTGGCCTCCTTGCTTGCCTGCTACGCCTGAGCCGCCAACCGGCGCAGACGGTCGTCCAGCGCGCTCTGGTCCACCGTGAAGGACTGGAGCGCCGACTGGGTCATCAGGTCGTCCAGCGCGACGCCACGGCCGGTCCAGTCGGACAGGCGCGGGATCTTGCCGGTGGTTCGAATTTCCAGCTGCTCCTCGGCCGAGTAGACGCGGAACATGCCCGCGCCATGGTCGGCGTCGGCGGCTCGCAGGTCGGCGCCGGTGAGCGTGGTCCCGGCGCGAGAGGCCAGCTCATCGGACATGGCGCAGCAGCGGGCATCGAGATCCCAGAGCGGCGCGGTGAGGGCAGGATCGACGCCTGCGTTGAACTCCACGTCGAAGCTCCGGCCCACCTGCGACGTGATGCTCGCCGGGTCGTGCCCGGCGGCCATGAAGGCCTCGGCCACCTTCGGCGGCATGGTGTAGACGTCGGTGCCGGCCAGGTCGAGCACTTGCGATGCGCTGCGCATGGACGCCGCGATCAGCTTGGTCTGGCTCCGGCCTGCGGCGCGCAGGGCGACCAGATCGTCCTGAGTGGCCATAGAGGCCTTCTCGCCCACGTTCTGGCCGGTGCCCAGCCCGTTGTCGGAGACCACGGCGTTCAGGCGGCCAAGGAAGACGTTGACATACGTAGGCCGGGCCACCAGAGCGGCCACGTGGTTCTGCCGAGCCGAGAAGCCCAGCGTGTAGTTCACCGGGATGCCCTGGGCGCAAACGCGCGCCACGGAGCAGTAGCCGTCCGGCGTCAGGGGGATCTTGATGGTGAACCGCTCGGGGCAGACCGCGAAGTAGCGCACGGCGTACGCCACGGTGCGCTCGATGTCGTCGGCTACGGCGGGATGCAGCTCAACGCTGACGCGGACGCCGAAGCGCTCCACCAGCCGAAGCGCCACGTGGCAGTTGACCACGAAGCCGAGCTCCATAACGAGGTCGGCCTCGGAGATGCCAGGCTGGGCGGCCTTGATCTCGCGGACCGCCGCCTTGGCTACGTCGTCCAGTACGCCGGTCTGCACAACCTGGTTGGCCAGCGTGTTGTTGGTGGTCAGCGCCGTGAACTCGCTGTGCCAGAGTGCGGCGGCCTCTTCGCGGTTGCCCGTATCGAGCCAGGGCGAGGTGCCCAGGGACGCCAGCCGCGCCAGCGCCGCGTTGCTTGCGACGCTGGACGGCCGCTCCGCGCTCAGCGCCATCTGCGCTACTTCGCGCAACTGTCTATCGATGCTCTCCGCCATGGCTGGTTGCCCTCCGGTGGTGTAGTTTGTTGCGATCCGGCCGCGGCTAGCCGGTCCCGTACCAGGAACGGACCCTGGGCTGCATCCATGCCCAGGCGGCGGCGCCGCAGGCCGCCAGCTTTACGAAGGCGAGGAATGGCGCCGATCCGAACCGGATCAGCGTCCAGAGGGCGGTCAGCCCGAGGATGCCCGCGTTGGCCGTCCAGGCCCAGCTCCGCTGCGTGAGAACGCCCCACGCCACGACGAGCAGCGCCACTCCGGCCGGCACGAGGAAACCGGCCACCAGCGCGACGTTGACGGCGCCGAACGCATGGCCGACATAGTTGAGGTTGTCCGTGCTGAGCTCAGGACGTGCCGTGAAGGCTCGGATCGCTCCTCCGAACGCCCAGAACAGCGCGACGAGGGCGTCCAGCGCTGCCATGACCGGCACCGCCTGGGGCCGCACGGCGAGCTCGCGAGCCTTGGCTAGCGTCTCGGCGCTGACGGCGCCCTGAACCTGGCCGCCGTACGCCGTCAGCGGCGTGCCGCAGGAAATGCAGTAGGCCGTCTCGTCGTCGTTCGGTAGTTCGCAGTGGGGACAACGCATACATAGATGCTACCCGCCCAAGCCGGTGCAGGCCAAGGTCCATGTGGTAATGTGCTTGCATGTGTCCGATCGTAGCCCCGCCGGCCCTCCTCCTGCGCTCCCTCGGCGCCGCCTACGGCCGCCGGACCGTGCTGCATGGCATCGACTTCTCCGTTGAGCCCGGCGCCTGCCTCCGTGTCTTCGGCGCCGCAGATGCCGGCAAGAGCGCCCTGCTAGCCCTCCTGGCCGGTGAGCTCCCCGCTTTATCGGGCGATGTCTCCGTGCTGGGCCGCGACCCGCGACCCGACGCGTTGCAGGTGGGGCTCGCCGCCGCACTTCCAGACCTGCCCCGCCGCGGCACGCCGCGCACATTGCTGGCAGCGCGGCTAGCCGAGGCCGGCGCGCCCCGGACCGCGCATACGGCCATGGCCACGCGTGCGCTGGAGGCCTGCAGCCTCTTCGAAACGCGCGACGAGCCCATCAGCGGCATCTCCGGCAGTCGCCGCGTGGCGCTGGGCATCGCCCTGGCCCTGGCGCCGGCGCCGGCACTGCTGCTCTTGGACGACTGCCTTGCGCCGCTGGATGCCCATGGGCGCCGTCGGCTGGTCGACTACCTGGTGGAGGTGCGCTCCTCCAACCGCGTCACCGTCGTCCATGCCACGAACCGAGCCGACGCCGAGGACGGCGCCGCGCACGCCCTGGTGCTGGAGCAGGGCCGTCAGCTCGCCTTCGGCCGCATTGACGAACTGACCCGCTCCGAGCCGGCTGACGAAGTGGTGATCGAGGCTCTGGATCCCAGGGCCGCCGGCCTCACGCTGCATGGAATGTTCGACGTGGAGGCGCTAGAGGAGCCCGGACGGCTTACGCTGCGCTGCCGCGACGGCGTCGAAATGGCGGGCCAGGTGCTGCGCCGGCCGCCCGATGGGCTCCGCGTCGTCACCGTGCGTCGCCGAACACTGGCGGACCTGCTGCCCCGCGGGGGCACCACGCGAGGAGGACGATAGCCGTGGCCGATCCGCTCCTGGAGGTTCAAGGCCTTACTACCGAGTTCACCGCCTCGGGACAGGTGGTCCACGCAGTGCGCGGGGTCTCGTTCCGCCTGGAGCGAGGCGAAGTCGTAGGCATCGTCGGCGAATCGGGCTGCGGCAAGAGCGTCACCGCCCTCTCCATCATGCGCCTCGTGCCGAACCCGCCGGGCCGCATCGTCTCGGGCTCCGTGCTTCTGGGCGGACTGGAACTGACAGGGCTGGGCCGACGCGAGATGGCCCGCATCCGGGGCGGCCGCATGTCGATGGTCTTTCAGGACCCCTTCTCGGCCCTGAACCCGACCATGACGTTGGGCGCGCAAATCACCGAGAGCCTGCTGGCGCACCGCCCGATGCCCAAGGCGCAGGCGCGCGAAGAGGCGCTGGCGCTGCTGAGATCGGTGCAGATCCCCTCGCCCGAGATGCGCTTCCGGCAGTACCCGCACGAGGTGAGCGGAGGCCAGCGGCAGCGCGTCATGATCGCCATGGCCTTCTCGTCGCGACCCGAGCTTGTGATCGCCGATGAGCCCACCACGGCGCTGGATGTCACCGTGCAGGCGCAGATACTGAACCTCATGGACGAGTTTCGCCGCAAGGCCGGATCGGCCGTACTGCTGATCACCCACGATTTTGGGATCGTAGCGGAGACCTGCGACCGGGTTCTGGTGATGTACGCCGGACAGATCGTGGAGGAGGCCCCCACGTCGGCCATCCTCAGCCGTCCGCGGCACGCCTACACCCAGGCCCTGATCCGCTCGCTGCCGCGCTTGGAGGGTGCGAGCGGAGGCAAGCTGCCCACCATCGCTGGCAGGCCGCCGGACCTGGCGCAACCGCCGGCCGGCTGCGCCTTCGCCGACCGGTGCGACCGCGCCGAGGAGCGATGCCGCGTGACCGAGCCGGAGTGGCGCGCCCATGCAGCCGGTGGCGTGCGGTGCCTGTTCGCCGACCCGGAAGAGACAGCGTGACCGTGGCCACAGACACGCCGGCACCGATGAGGGTGCTCATGGTCGCGCGTCCGGCCGAAGGCGGCTTGCGGCGCCATGTGGGGCTCCTCTGCGCCGGGCTGGCAAGCCGGGGCGTGGCCGCAGGCCTCTGCGCGCCGAGGGACTGGTCGATGCCGCAGGAGGCCGCCGATATCCCGGTCTGGCCCGTGGACCTGCGCGACCGCCCGAGCCCGGTAGCCGACCTCCGCGCAGCGCTGGCCGTTGCACGGCTCTCCGCAGGCTTCCCGCTAATACACGGCCACGGCGCCCGCGGCGCATGGATCGCCGCGCTGGCTGCTACGCTCAGCCGCAAGCCCTACGTCGTCACCGCGCACAACCTAGCGCGTCCGCTGCCCGGCCTGCCCGGACGGCTGCTCCGCTTCGCGTGGGGCAGGGCGACCGGTGTGGTGGCGGTATCGGCGGCCGTGGCAGCCACGCTGGAGGCCTGGGGCGCGCCTATGGAACGCATCCGCGTGATCCCCAACGGCGTTCCCGAGTGCGCCTTCGACGTGCCCGATCGCGCCGATGCACGGCGACGCCTGCGCCTGCTGCACCGCGGGCCACTGGTGGCGGCTGCGGGCAGGCTGGCCCGGGAGAAGGGCTTCGCCACACTGCTCGCCGCGACCGCACGGTTGGCGGTCGATATCCCCGATGTGCGTGTGGTGATCGCCGGAGCGGGGCCGGAGCGGGACACGCTCGCGGCCTTGGCAACCTCTCTGCGCATCACTTCGCACATCGACCTCTGCGGATCGCTGGATGGTTGCTCGACGCTGTTCGCCGCGGCGGACGTGGTAGTAGCGCCCTCGCTCAGCGAAGGCCAAGGCATGGTCGCGCTGGAGGCAATGGCAGCCGGAAGGCCGGTGGTAGCATCGCGCGTGGGCGGCCTCGTGGAGACGGTGCAGGAGAGCGAAACGGGCATCCTGACGCCGCCAAGCGACGCAGAGGCCCTCTACCGAGCCGTGGCCGCCCTGCTACGGGATCGTACGAGTGCCGACGCCATGGGGCGCCGGGGACGCGAAGTGGCGGCCGAACGCTACACGCTGGACGGCATGTGCCGGTCTACGGCAGGCTTCTACGAGGCCTGCCTGCAGGTGCGCTAGGCCTCGGCTGGACCGGGCAGGTGGGCCGGGAGCCGCCGCGAGGCTATGAGCGAGGCGACGAGTACAACAATGCCGATGAAGAACGGGATCTGGAAGTTGCCCAGCGTCTTCCAGAGAACACCGCCGGTCACCGGGACCAGGACGGCGGCGATGTGGTTCATCGTCGTTCCCATGGCCAGCGTGGGCGTCATCTCGTTCGGGCGCACGATGCGGTTCACGTAGGTGGTGATCGCCATGGCGCAGCCGAACAGCAGGTTGTCGACCATGTAGAAGCCGAACAGCACGGACCGGTTCGAGACGAAGGCATAGCCCGCGAAGACGGCCACCAGGATCGTGTAGTAGGCCATCATCACCTTGCGCTCGCCAAGCCGGTCGATGGCCCGCCCAATCAGCGGCTGCACCACGATGGAGACGGCGGCATTCAGGAACGCCAGGTTGAGCATGGTTTCGACGCCCGCGTGGTACACCATGATGAGTACGAAAGGCGCGAAGGTCCCGAATATCTGCCGGCGGCACCCTTCCAGGAACGTGAGCAGGTAGTAGAGCCCGTACTCGCGGCGGAGCACCATGCTCTGGCGCGGTTGCCGTGCAGGATGGACGCGGATGAAGAGGGCCAGCAGGCCAGCGGCCACGATTAGCGCTCCGGCGGCGTTGAAGAGGACGTGGTAGCCGACATAGGGCTTCAGCAGTCGCGTGGCGCCCAGCGCCGCCAGACCGGCAGCCGCGCCGACGCCGGCCATGCGGCCCAGGTGCCTCCCGCCCTCGCGGCCCTCCGCCAGCGACAGCGTGATGGCCGGCGACAGCGAGAACCAGAGGTGCATGCCGATCGACCAGAAGACGGTGACGCCCACCAGCGGCCAGTAGGAGGCCACCCAGCCCGTGGCGGCGATCCCCACTGCGCTGGCGATGAGGGCGGCGCCGCAGAGGCGCGTTTCGGCCAGGGCGACCAGCAGACCGGCGGTAACGGCAGTGAGAAGGCCGGGGATCTCCCGGAGCGATTCCAGGATGCCTAGCTGCTGCGGCTCTCCATGGATCGCCTCGCGGAAGTAGTTCTGGAACAGGCCGCCGTAAACGGCGAAACCGAACGAGAACGCAAAGGTGAGGGTGATGAGGAGCGCCCAATCGCGGCGCTTTGAGGACACGAAGGCAGCTCCTTGCTCGAGGTCGCGTGAGTATACCGCAGGCCGAGCCCTGCGCCGGGAGAGGTTCCCATGGCATTCGCCGTAGGCACGACCAAACCAGCCGCCGCTGATATGCCCGACCGCCCGCCAAGGGATCGCAAGCCCGCCATCACGTTGCGGGCGACGGTCCTCGGGCTGGTGCTCACCGCGGTCACGGATCTCTGGCTCCACTGGGCCGAGCTCGTACTGGGAGGCCGCGGCCACACGGCGCTGGCCGGCACCAGCATTCCCGTGGGGGCCTTCAACGTCCTGTTTGCCCTCGTCATCATCAACCTGCTGTTGACGCGCTTCCTCAGACCCCTGGCCTTCCAGCCTGCAGAACTGCTCGTCATCTACGTGATGATGACGGTCTCCACGGTGATCTCCTCCTCGGGCGGCCTCCACTTCATCGTCCCGGCCATCACGGCGGCGTTCTACTACGCCAACAGCAGCAACAACTGGGCCGCGCTCTTCCACAAGAACATCCCGGACTGGATCGCCCAGAAGGACCCGGTTGCGCTCTATGGCTTCTACGTGGGCAACACGCACGTGCCTTGGGCCGCGTGGCGCACGCAGATGCTGTCGTGGACCGTATTCATGTCCCTGGTCGCGCTGGCGACGCTCTGCGTGGTGGCAATCCTGCGACGGCAGTGGATCGACCGTGAGCGGCTCACCTTCCCCACCGTGGCCGTGCCTATGGAGATGATGCGCGACGGGCCAGGCTTCTTCCGGGACCGCCTGCTCTGGCTCGGCTTCGCCATCCCCTTCGCCATCGACGCGATGAACACGGTACACCTCAACATCCCCACCGTGCCCTACATTCCCACGCGGACGGCCGACCAGCCCGACCTGGGGGTCATCCTCAACGCGCCGCCGTGGAACGCCATCGGCTCGACGCCACTCTCGTTCTATCCCTTCGTCATGGGCATCGCCTACCTGCTTTCGGTTGACATGACCATGAGCTGCTGGCTCTTCTGGATGCTGACGAAGGCCGAGGCCGTGTTCGGATCAGCGGCGGGCATGTCGGCCGGAGCCACGGGTGGCGGACAGAGCGCCTGGCCCTTCATCGGCCATCAGGGAGCGGGCGCCTTCCTCGCCCTCACGATCTTCGGTCTCTGGCTCTCGCGCGGGTATCTTGCCGAGGTCTGGGGACTGGCGTTCGGCAAGCGGCGTAGCGCGAACCTGCCCGCAGACGACGCCGACGAGCCCATGTCCTACCGGGTCGCGTTCGTGGGCCTAGCCGCGTGTATGGTCGGGCTTGTGGCCTGGTGCGTGGCGGCAGGCATGAGGCCCTGGGTGGCCATCACGGTCCTATCGCTCTCAATGATGTACATGATCGCAGCGGCGCGCATCCGTGCGGAGACCGGCAACGCATGGCTCTTCGGGCCCGACGTGGACGCCTACCGGCTGATGACCACCGCAGTGGGCACCACGGTCTACACCGGCGCGGACCTGACCGTGCTGGCCTACCTTCGCAACGCCATCGCCAGCTTCGACCTGCGGTGCCTCTCTATGCCCAACCAATCCGATGCCTACAAGATGGCCGACGCGCTGGGCGTTCGCAAGCGGCAACTGACGGGCGCGTTGGTCTTCGCCATCGTGGCGGGCATCGCCGTCTCCTTCGCCATTGCGCTCATGGTCTGGTACCAGTACGGCGCCGGCGCCAAGACAGACGCATGGCGCACCTACATGGGCAAGCAGCCCTTCGACCAGCTCAGCGACGCGCTCTCGACGCCGGTGAAGACCGACATTCCCGGCGTCCTGGCCACGGGCGCGGGCTTCGCCATCACTGCCGCGCTGCTGCTGCTTCGCTCGCACGTCACATGGTGGACGCTGCATCCGGTAGGCTATGCCATCGCCAACACACCCACGATGAACCAGGTCTGGCTTCCCTTCTTCATTGCGTGGCTGGCCAAGGTGATGGTCCTGCGCTACGGGGGCATCCGGCTCTACCGCCGGTCGCTGCCCTTCGTTTACGGGATCATCGTGGGGGACTTCATCGCGGGCGGCCTCACGACCGTCCTGGGCTGCTTCACAGGCATCAATGTCTACCCAACCAACTGGTAAGGAGCGCAGATGACGCCACGAGAACGGCAAGAAGCGTGGGAGATCGACGCCCTGGCTTCCTGGGCCGCCCGAGCTACCGAGAGCCGGGGACGTGAGCGGCCGGAGCCGCAGGACCCGGTCCGCACCGTCTACCAACGCGACCGCGACCGCGTGCTGCACAGCAAAGCCTTCCGCCGGCTGAAGCACAAGACGCAGGTCTTCATCGACCCCGAGGAGGACCACTACCGCACACGGCTCACGCACACGCTGGAGGTCTCCCAGATCGCCCGCACCGTGTCACGGGCCCTGCGGCTCAACGAGGACCTCACCGAAGCTATCGCCCTGGCGCATGACCTTGGCCACTCCCCCTTCGGCCACGCCGGCGAGGAGGCCCTGGACGCCGTGCTCCGCGAGTTCGTGCCCGAGGCCCGGTTCCGCCACGACGTCCAGAGCCTGCGCATGGTCGAGGTACTGGAGACCCACGGCGGCGGACCTGGCCTGAACCTGACCTGGGAGGTTCGCGAAGGCATCGCCCACCATAGCAAGGGCATGCGCAGCCTCAACGACGCCAACGCCAAGCTCTCCGAGACGCTGGAGGGCCAGGTCGTGCGCATCGCCGACCGCGTCGCCTACGTAAACCACGACGTCGATGACGCCATCCGCGCCCGGTTTCTCTCGCCCGACGACATCCCGTCGGACCTGCGCGACGCCCTGGGCAGCACACCGTCGCAGCGCATCGGGACCATGGTGATCGACATCATCGACAGCAGCGACGAGCGGCCCGCCATCGCTATGTCTTCGGGGATGTCCAGCGCCGTGGACCGGCTGAAGGGGCTCCTGTTCGAGCGCGTCTACGGACCGTTGCGGACCGAGAACGCCGATCTGGCCAAGGCCCAGCGGGTAGTGCAGGATTTGTTCCGGCTCTATATGGAGCACCCCGACCGGATGCCCGACAGCCGCGGGGTCTCCGACACAACCATTGAGGAGCGCGCCCAGAGGGTCTGCGACTACCTGGCCGGCATGACGGACCGCTATGCAGTTGCCCGCTTCGTTCGCCACTTCCTGCCCCACGGGCTCAGCGCCCTGACCCAGCCATGAGCGACCCAATCGTCGAGGAGAACGCCGCCGTGAAGCCCTTCGCCCTGCCCGCCATCGCAGCCCTGCTGGCCGCCGGAGCCTCTGCCGACCTGCCCTACGGCGTGGGTTCCTGGCCCGAGAAGGGCCACGGCAACCACCGGGCCGTGGTTCGCGTCGCCGCGCCAGCCGATGCCGTGTTGGCCCGCATCGAGTGGCGCCGGCGCGACCGGAAGCCGGAGGCCAAGGCCGTGCTGGTTTTCGACGCAGCCACAGGCAAGGAAGTGACCGACGTGCTGCGCGTCGGCATCCGGCGCGAGGAGGGCGTGCTGGTCTTCCGGCCTCAGACGGCGCCGGGCGACTACTATGTCTACTACCTGCCCTATGACCCCGGCACCGGCAACTTCGACGACGCAGGCACCTACTACAAACCGTCGGAGACCGCCGAACCAGCCTGGGCCGCCCGGTACGCAGATACGGCCGTACGAGACGCCCTGCCGCGCGCCGAGGCGGTTCGCATCGAGGCGCGCACCGAGTTCGACCGCATGGACCCCATGGAGGTGGTGGCCAACACCGCCGAGGTGCAGGCGATCCTGAACGCCCACCCGGACGCGCCGTACCTGCTCTTCCCGGAGGATCGCACCCGCAGCATCCGAATGCCGGACGACCTACCGCTCCGGTGGACCCGCTCCGGCCCGTCAGAGCGCTTCCAGGGCGACGCCCAACCCGGCGAGTGGTACCCCTACCAGATCGGAGTCTGGGCTGCGAGAAAGGGCATTCAGAGCCTTGCGCTGCGGTTCTCGGACCTGACCGGTCCCGGTGGCAAGGCGATCGCCGCCTCGCGCATCAACTGCCTCAACACCGAGGGCAACGACTGGCTGGGCAGGCCCATCCATCCTGTCTTCGCCGTGGGAAAGGGGATGGTCCGAGCGCTCTGGATCATCGTGGATGTGCCCGACGACGCCGCGGGGGTCTACCGGGGCAGCGTCACGCTGACGCCGCGAGGGCTTCCGGAGAGCAAGGTCGCCATCGAACTGCGAGTGGCAGGCGCCCGCCTGGCGGACCACGGCGTGGGCGACCTGTGGCGGCTCTCGCGGCTCAAGTGGCTCGACTCCAAGCTGGGCCTTGAGGAGGAGCCCGTGCCCCCCTTCACGCCCGTGCAAGCGGCAGGCAACAGCGTCCGCCTGTTGGGACGGGCCATACGCTTCGGCGCTGATGGCCTACCCGCGCAGATCACGCCGGGCAACCGAGGCCTGCTGGCCTCGCCGATGAGCCTCGCGCTGGTCGCTGGCGGACAGAATCTGCGGCCTGGCAAGCATACAACCGCCACCACGCGCCGCACGCCGGCATCGGTGGAGAGGGTAACGCGATCGGAATACGATGGCGCCGAGGTCATCACGCGGACACGCACCGAGTTCGACGGATGCATCACGGTCGCCTGCACACTCCGCGCGTCCCGGCAGATGTCTCTGGACGACGTGCGGCTTGAGATGCCCATGCGCGACGAGGCTGCGGGCTACCTCATGGGCTTCAGCCGGCTGGGAGGCCTGCGGAAGGGACCAGTCCACTGGAAGTGGAGCATCGACCACGCCGACAACCAGGTCTGGATCGGCGATCCGCAAGGCGGCGTCCAGTTGACGCTGCAAGGCGACAAGGATGTCTGGGACGTGGTCACGCTCCGCGACGCCGGCCTTCCCGCCTCGTGGTGCAACGGCGGCAAGGGTGGTTGCGACGTAGTCGACGAGGCGGGCGTCGCCATGATCCGCGCCACGTCGGGCGCCCGCACGATGAAGCCCGGCGAAGAGGTCGCGTTCCGCTTCCGGATGCTCGTCACGCCGCTGAAGCCCATCGACAGGAACCACTGGAACTGGCGCTACGGCGGCCCGGCGCAGGGCGGCAACATCCTGCACATCCACCACGCCACGCCTGAGAACCCGTACATCAACTACCCCTTCATCGAGGCCAAAGCGCTCGGCGAGGTCATCAGCGCCACGAGGAAGGAGACCATCACCTCGGCGTCGGGCACGCTGACCTACCCCGCCGCGGGACAACTCAACCTGATCCGGGGTTCCATCAGCGCCCGGGTTCGGCTCACCTTCGATCCGACCTCCGGCAACCCGTTCAACGCTGCCTACAACCAGGAGTTCATGCACCTGCGCTTTCCGAACCAGGACGAACTGGGCTTTTACTGGAACGTGGACGTACGCGGCATGCGGGCATACGTGCGCAACGGCGCGCCGGAACGGAACGTCTACCCGACCATGGTCGACGCCTCGCTCCGCGACTGGCGGCAAGGCCAGGTGCATACGCTCACGCTCAGTTGGGGCGCGACGCTCCGCATCCTGGTGGATGGCAAGCTCTGTGCCGAGGGCGCGTGGCGCGGCCTCGAGGGGAGCGACACAGGCGATGCCCGACTGGCGGTGGAGGGCTCGGGCTTCACGCTGCAAGCGCTGAAGATCAGTTCCGAACCGGTACAGCCCGGCACCCAGGTCTCCTTCGCCGAAGACACCTCGACCCTCCTGCTGGAGACGTTCCAGCGCATCGGCAAGACCGTCACGCGGCCGGTCAGGGGCAAAGGCGCAGCGATCGGCGGGCAGGCCTCGGTGGCCAGGGGCCCGGACGGAGCCATGGAGCTACGGCTGGCGGGCAAGCCCGTTCGGCGGCAGGGCATGGGCGTGAACCTCTACTACACCGTCCGGGAACTGACCAACCACACGCCCGAGATGTGGGCCCTGCGGAGCCTGGGCGCAGAGATCTTCCAGGGACGTGAGACCTTCATCTACTCCGTCGAGAAGACGCAGTTCGGCCAGGCTGGCGGCGGGC